>JAHRWZ010000017.1 GCA_019104865.1 Castellaniella sp.
ATGGTTCAGATAGGCCGAGCCGTCGGCCCACTGATAGGCACGCGGCAGCGGCGAATGGCAGGCCGCCGGATCAAAGGGGCGGGCCGCCGCATCGTGGCCGCCATTGAGCCGGTCGTAGGCCGCGCGCAGCGCCGGCCCGCAAGCGTCCCAGTCGTCGAGCGCCGCCTGCAGGGTCGGCGCGATCCCGGGCACCGCCACGCAATGCGCCAGGCCGCGGGACACCACGACCAGCTGGCCGTCGCGCGTCGCGTTTTTCAAAGTTGCGAATTTCATGGAGGCTCCAGAGTTCAGGCGGGCATCTCGCCATGCCGGGTCGCGCGCATGGAAGCGCGCTGATTGATCGCGTCGAACCAGGCGGCGCTCACCGGACGGCCTTGGCGCCAGCCGAAATCGGAATAGCGGAAATCCAAGTAGGCCAGGGCGCAGGCCAGCGTGACGTGCCCGATATCGAAACCATCCCGGGCCGACTTCAATTCGACCTCGATCGCGTCCAGGCTGGACGTGACCTTCGCCATGCAGCCCTGCCACCAATCCTCCCACCGCAGATTTTCCGGCCGCACGTAACGCTCATAGCGTGCACCCACCGCGGCTTCCATCAACCCGTCACCCAGAGACTGCTGACGCAGCGCCCGCCAGCGCTCAAGGCCGGGAGGCGGAAAGACCCCCGCACCGCCCGCCCGGGCCTCCAGATATTCACAGATCACCCGCGAGTCATACAGGACTTCGCCATCGTCCAGGATCAAGGCGGGCACGCGTCCCGAGGGGTTCACGGCGACGACGCGCGGATCGCGCCTGACGGGATGGGCCGCGCTGGGCAGATGGGTCAGCTGATCGGCGATCCCGAGTTCGTGAGCCACGACCAGCACCTTGCGGATGAATGGGGACGCGGGGGAATAAAACAGCTTCATTGGTTTTTCCTCAAGACACTTCCAACCAGTTTCGACGCACCTCGGCGTCTTCACGCAAGGCGTCCGGCGAGCCTTCGAACACGATCCGACCGTGCCCCATGATCAGGCAGCGGTGCGAGATCCTGAGCGCGATGGTCATTTTCTGTTCGACCAGCAATATCGCGACGCCCCTGCGGTGAATGTCCAGGATGACCTCGACCAGGTGCTCGACGATCTTGGGCGCCAGCCCCTCGGTCGGCTCATCGATCATCAGCAGCTTGGGGCACCCCATCAAGGAGCGGCACAGGGTCAGCATCTGCTGTTCCCCGCCCGACAGATTGCCGGCATGCGTGTCCTTTCGCTCCCTCAGCCGCGGAAAGTATTCGTACATGTCATCGACCGACCAGCTCGTCGTGCCGGGCCTGCCGCGCTGCCGGCCCACCGTCAGGTTCTCCTCGACCGTCAGATTGGGAAACACCAGACGCTCCTCCGGCACGTAGCCGATCCCCGAGCGCACCACGTGAAACGACGGCTGGCGGGCCAGACTCTCACCCTCGAACCGGATTTCCCCGCGCGTGGATGGCACCAACCCCACGACCGTCTTGAGCAGGGTCGAGCGCCCCGATCCATTGCGTCCCATCAGGCTGACGATCTCGCTGGACGCTACCGTCATGCGCAGACCGTTGACGATGTGGCTCTTGCCGTAATGGGCATGCAGATCATTGATTTCCAGCAACATCAAAGCACCTCCTCGCCCAGATAGGCTTCCTGCACCTTCCGGTTGGCCCGGATCGCGTCGGGCTCGTCGGTGGCGATGATCTGCCCATACACCAACACCGAGATCCGGTCCGCCAGCGAGAACACCACGCCCATGTCGTGTTCGACGATCAGCAGCGTCTTGTTCCGGGTCACGTCGCGCACCAGCTCGACGATGTACTGCGTCTCGTCGCCGGACATGCCCGCCGTGGGTTCGTCCAGCAGGATCACGTCCCCCCCGGGGCCCAGCGCCATGCCGATCTCCAGCGCCCGTTGCTCCGAATAGGTCAGGTCGCCGGCCATCTTGCCGCGCTGCGCGGTCAGGCGCACGAGCTCCAGCAGGCCCTCGGTCTCGCGCGCGATCCCGCGCTGCCGGTCGATCAGGTGAAAGAGGTCGAACCGCATTCCGTGGCGCGCCATCACGCTGAGGCGCAGGTTCTCGAAAACACTCAGCTTGGGAAAGATCGTCGTGATCTGAAAGGAGCGCGACATCCCCAGCCGGTTGATCACGTGGGGCGCAAGCCCTCCGATCTCGCAATCCTTGAGCCGGATCGAGCCGCCGCTGGGCGGCAGCAGGCCGGTGATCAGATGGAACAGCGTGGATTTGCCCGCGCCGTTCGGGCCGATGATGGCGTGGCGCTCTCCTTCGCGGACTTCCAGGGACAGGCTGCGGATGATCTCCGTCGCCCCGAACTTCTTGACCAATCGGTCGATGGACAATACCGCGCTCATGCCTGTGCCTCCATGGACCGTGCAACGGATGGCCGTCCCTGGCCGGACCGGAGCAACGCCCACAGCGCCAGCGCCATCAGGACGACCGGAACTCCCCAGGTCATCGCGCGATCCGGCGCCCAGGACATCATGAAGACCTGAACGGGCTCCCAGATCCCGGAACGCGTCAGCGCTGCCTGATAGTCACGGGACAGAATCGACGAGAGCATTTCACAGAGAAACACCACCGCCGCCCCGGCGACGGAGATCGCCACCAGCCGCGCGCACAAGCGGAGGCGAAAGCCTGGCAATCCCTGCCGCCACTGCTGACTCAGGCCGTGCATGGTGCCGACGATTCCCATCGGGGCGTACATCATCACCAGCACAAACACCAATCCCTGATACAACAGCCACAGCCGGGTCAGATCGGACAGCGCATGGCCGAAAAGCACCATGGCGGCGGCGCCCACCGCGGGTCCCAGAAACAGATTGACGCCTCCGATGTAACTGTAGAGCACCACGTCCGCCGAATACCCCATGCCGAAGAGCAGATAGTTGGCGCTTTCGTTGGTGACTGCCAGCAGTCCACCCGCCACACCGGAAAAGAGCCCGGAGACGATGAACACCATGAGCTTGGTCTTGTGCATGTTGTAACCAAGGAACGCCACCCGCCGCTCGCTTTCGCGCAAGGCCACGGTCAGGCGCCCGAAAGAGGTCCGTGTATACGCATAGAGGGCGATGGTCCCCAGCAGCACCCAGGCCAGCACCAGGTAATAGACCTCGACCGGACTGCCGAACGTGATCCCCGCCCAGGGCATGCGCATCGAGGACAGCCCCGATTCGCCGCCGAACAGGAACTCCAGGCTGGGTGCCACGACGTAGAGCAGTTCAGCGACGGCCAGGGTGATCATCGCGAAATACACGCCGGTGCGCAGGGTGGCGAAGTATCCCGCGACGGCCGCCAGCAGCAGACCCGCCAGCCCGCCGGCCAGCGGCAGCAGCGGCGTGGGCAGCCACAGGGCGCCGTCCTCGATCAGTTTCATGACGTGGATCGTCGCGAAACAGCCCATGGCGAAAAACGCGGCGTGGCCGAACGAGAGCATTCCGCCCTGCCCCGCCAGCAGGCTGAAGGCCAAGGCGAACAAGGCAAAGATCAGCATCTGCGACAGCACGCCGACCCCGGCATTGCTCAACAGCAAGGGCACCAGAACCAGTCCCAGCACCACGGCGGCCACGAGCGTCGTTCCCGAAAACAGATGGCGTTTCATGTCAGTGCCGCTCCCCCATCAGACCCGCCGGGCGCAGCAGCAGCACCAGGAGCATCACCAGCACCGGCATGGCCGCCGAGAAAATCGAAAAATTCATGGTGGCGATCCCCCCCCAATGCGACACCGCGTCGCCCAGGCCGACCAGCCTGGCGATGTCGGCCAACGAAAAATCCATGCCGACGGAAAAGGAGGTCAGCAGACCGATCAGCAGCGACGCCAGCAAGGCTCCCCCCACGGACCCCAGCCCCCCTACGACGACCACCACGAACACGATGACCCCCAGCTCCTGAGCCATGTTAGGATTGGTCGTCAGCAGGGCACCTCCGACCGCGCCCGCCAGGCCCGCCATCCACGCACCCAGGCCGAAGACCCCCATGAAGATCATGGGCACGTTATGCCCGAGGGCGCCCACCATCCCCGGCAGATGGACGGCGGCGCGCACGATGATCCCCACGCGTGTCCAGCGCAACAGGGCAAACAGGATCCCGAACAGCACCAGGGCGGTCAGGCCGACGAAGATCCGGTAGAAGGGGTAGTCCGTGCCGAAAATGGAAAATGCCGCGAAATGCAGGGCCTCCGGCTGACGATAGTTGACGGCGTAGTTGCCATAGAACATCTTCATCAGCTCTTCGAACACGAAGGCCAGGCCGAAGGTGAGCAGCAATTCATGCGCGTGCCCATGCGCATGCACGCGCCGCAGCATGTAGCGCTCGACGAAGACGCCGACCACCGCCACCAGGCACGGCGAGATCAGGATCGCCCACCCGAACCCGACCAGCGGCGTCAGGGAGTAGGCCAGATAGGCCCCCACCATGTAAAACGACGCATGAGCGAAGTTCAGCACCCCCATCATGCCGAAGATCAGGGTCAGGCCGGCCGACACCGTGAACAGGAGCAGGCCGTAGATCAAGCCATTCAACGTGGAAACCGCGAGAAATTCCATTTTCGATCCCGCGCGGCTCAGTCAGGCCGCTTCATCTTGCATTCCGGCATCACCGGCACCGCAGCATCCTGGGCGCCGACCACCTTCAGCAGATGGAAGCCCATATTCGTCCCGTCGACCTTGAACTTCGCGTCCTTGGAAACTTCGGAAACCGTGATGGGCAGCAGCACCTGGTGGTCGTCCTTACGCATCGACCAGGCGCCGATCGGGGATTCCCAGGTCGTGTTCTCCAGCGCCAGGGCGATGGCCTTGGCATCGATGGGGCCACCCTTGAAGTTCAGGCTCTTGAGCGCCTGGCCGAGGAACATCATGCCGAAGGCGGAGGTCGGCTCCTCGGAATACGGGTAATGGCCGATCCGCTTCTTGAAGTCCTCGATGAACTGGGCCCCCTTGTCGCCGCCGGCTTCCAGGTTGTAGATCTTGACGAGGTACGCACCCAGCGCCGAATCCCCGGCATTGCCCAGCACGCCCGGGGTGTCCAGCGAGGTGTTGCCGATCTGGACCTTCAGCCCGGCGGCCCCGATGGCCTTGAGCAGCAGGATGATGTCGTTGCCCCAGTCGCCGGTCAGCACGGTCTGCGCGCCGGAAGCCTGAATCTTGGCGACGTAGGGCGAGAAGTCCTGGATCTTGTTGGTGTCGTGCAGCGTCGAGCCGACCACCGTCGCCCCCCAACGCTTGGCGGCATCCGTCTGCGCCTGCTGCATGTCCCGGCCATAGGAATAGTTCTGGTTGATCAGGTAGAGCTTGTTGCCCAGCACGCCGGTGTCATGCATGACCTGGGTCAGGGCCGTCATGCGGATATAGGGGTTGGTGGACATCCGGTAGAACCAGAAATGGCACTTCTCGCCCGTCAGTTCGGCGGCCTCGGAACCTACGTTGTAATAGATCAGTTCCTTGCCTGGATGGCGCAGGTTGTACTTGCGGACGTCCTCGCTCAGTTGCGCCGCGACGGCCGAAGACGACGCCGAGGAGATGATGCGCGCGCCATCGGCGATCGCCGTCTTGAGCTTGTCGGCGGCGCCGGTCGGCCCGCCCAGATTGTCGTACTCCATCAGCTTGACCGGCTCGCCATTGAACCCGCCCGCATCGTTGATGCGCTCGACGCCGTAGCGCATGCCTTCCACGAAGGCCACGCCTGTCTGAGCGGCGGGGCCCGACAGCGCCTCGATCATCGCGATCTTGAGGGGCTCGGCCACGGCTGCCTGACTTGCCGCCAGGCCGAGGCTCGCACACAGAATGGATCGTTTGAATGTATTCATGGGATGCTCCTCCAGCAAGGTGCTGATCAAGATTGGGATTCAAGGGCGGTACTCGCGTAGTCGCGCCCCTGTCGATGCGTCAGAAATCCGGCGGTCAGGCCGCCATCCACGGGGATCACGACGCCATTCACGTACGACGCCTGATCCGACAGCAGGAACACAATCACCGAGGCAATCTCGGAGGCTTGCGCCACCCGGCCAAGCGGCGTGCGGTCGCACATCACGTCGATGAAACGCTGCGGCACGCCCTGACGCAGCATCGGCGTATCCACGGCATTGGGGCCGACCGCATTGACGCGCACGCCACGGCTGCCCCATTCGATCGCCAGGGTGCGGGTCATCCCCGAAATCGCCCATTTCGAGGCAGCGTAATTCACGCGGCCCGACTGCCCGCCGAAGCTGGTGATCGAAGCGATGTTCACGATGGCCCCGCGGCCGCGCCGCAGCAACGGACCGGCCACGGCCTGGCAGGTGTAGAACGTGCCGCTGACATTGACATCCATCACGTCGCGCCAGGCAGCTTCCTCCATCGTCTCGGCGGGACGGCTGCGGGTGATGCCCGCGCACGGCACGGCGCCGGCCAACTCGCCCTGCCGCGATTCGACCTGCTGGATCACCGCGTGGGTCGCCGCCCGATCCCGGACGTCCAGCGGATAGCCGTTGGCCTCGATACCATCGGCCGCCAGGCTGGCCACCGCCGCGTCCAGCGTCGGCGAGGGCAGATCGGCCAGCGCCAGACGGCCGCCGACGGCGCCGATGGCGCGGGCGACCGCCAGTCCGATTCCCTGGGCGCCGCCAGTCACGAAAAAGAGTTCTCCGGTCACGCCTGCCAGCGCGGACGCGGACTTCATGTCGGAAGTGGTCATGTCATTGCATCCTGTAGCCGCCGTTGACGTCCATGACGGTGCCGGTGATGTACGAAGCATCCGCGGAACTGAGGAAGGCGGCCGCCTGGGCGATGTCGTCACTTCGACCCAGGCGTCCCATCGGGATCTGCTGAGCCACGTCTGCGGAGATTCCACCATGGACGGTCTGATGGAACATCGGCGCGTCGATGATGCCCGGCGCGATCGCGTTCACCGTGATGCCGTACTCGGCGCTTTCGCGCGCGGCGATCTTCGTCAGCCCCAGAATGGCCGATTTGCTGGACACGTAGGCGGCGCTGGAGCGATAGCCGCCCAATTGTGCGGCCACCGAGGAGAGGGTCACCACGCGGCCATGAGGAACCGGTTGCTGCCGGCGCTGGCGCAGGAATTCCCGGATGCACAGGAACGTGCCGCGGGTATTGACCGAGAACGTGCGCTCCCAGTTGTCCAGCTCCAGCTGCCAGAGCTGCGGGCGCTGGCCATCGGCCCCCATCAGCAGCACGCCGGCATTGCAGATCAGCACGCGGACCGGTCCCAGCGCCGCTTCCGCCCGGGCAAAACCGGCCTGCACGGAAGCCTCGTCGCTGACATCCAGCTGCAGGGCCAGGTGGCCCTCTCCCCGCAGCGCCGCGCAGCCCTGCTCCGCCTGGGCCTGTTCCAGGTCGGCGATCGCGACCCGCATGCCCTCGTCGGCCAGCCGCTGAGCCACCGCCAGACCGATCCCGCGCCCGCCGCCCGTCACCAAGGCTACACCATCCATCCTACTCATCATCTCCTCACCCGTTTGAAATGCAACTTATCATTGAATGTATACATAAGAATTTTATGCTTCCACTATATCGGCAAAACATGCAAGATTTCACTTAAAAAGTGTGTTTTAAAACACATAAAACAAGAACTTATGAATTCATCTGTATTTCTTATAATTCATATGTATTCATTTTTGGTTTTTTCGCGGTATGATTTCCGGAACGAAATCAAAGGCCCGACCGCGATCCCCGGGATCGCATACGCCCCGCTCTCTATGGAACCCGCCAAGACCCGCACGCAATCCGTGACCGATGAACTGAGGGATCTCATCATCCAGGGACAGCTCAAACCGGGAGAGCGCGTCCAGGAGATCCCGCTCGCCAAGCGCCTGAATGTATCCAGAACCCCCATCCGGGCGGCGCTGAGTTCCCTGGCCAGCGAGGGATACCTGATCTACCACCCGAACCGTGGGTACTACATCCACGAATTCAACATCATGGAGATCATGCAGGCCTACGAGATCCGCGCGGCACTTGAAAGCCTCGCCGCCCGGAAGGCCGCGGAAAACGGCATGAACAAGGACCAGGAGATCCAGCTTCGGGAATGCCTGTCGCAAGGCGACCGCATCCTGGACAAGGGCTACTTCGCGCCGGAAGACCTGGCCCCGTACCGCCAGATGAACATCGGCATCCACGAAGGCGTCATCCATCTGGCGGGCAGCGCCCGCCTGGCCAATGCCATCAAGCACACCCACACCCTGCCGCTGGCCTCGGACCGCATCATCCTGTGGCAGGACCTGGAGATCCTGAAACGATCCCACGACGACCACCACCGCGTCATCGATGCGATCCTGTCGCGCAACCCGATGCGCGCGGCGCACATCATGGAAGAACATGTCTATTACGCCGGGCTCGCCCTGCGCGAACATCTGCGCGCGCACGGGGGGCTCGGCCTGACGGTGGACCCAGAAAAGCTCGCCGCGTTCGCCAACGACCTGCCTTCATACACAGGAGCCTGAAACCCATGGACGCAAAGATTCCCCTCTCCCTCCCCGGTCAGCGCCTGCTCGGCCGGGCCGCCATCGTGACGGGCGCGGGCTCCGGCATCGGCCAGGGTATTGCCCTGAGGCTGCTGGCTGAGGGCAGCATGGTTTCGATGGTGGACCGCGACACGAGCGGCCTGGAGGCCACACGGCAGCTCTGGACGCAAGCCGGTGGCGATGCGGCGCGCCTGAGCATCTGTCATGCAGACCTCGCGGCCGCAGACAGCCCCGACGAAATCCTCGCCCACGCCACCCGGCACTTCGGCGCTCCGGACACGCTTGTGAACAACGCCGGAGTCGGCGACGCCAAGGCGCTCGATCAAAGCACCGATGCCGACCTGGACCGCTACCTGGACATCAACGTGCGGGCGCTGATGCGCCTGAGCCGCTCCTTCCTGGCCGCTCGGCGCCCGGGCGCGGGCTCGATCGTGAACATCGGCTCGATCTTCGGCCTGCGGGGTTTCATCAATAGCGCACCGTACTCCGCCAGCAAGGGCGCGGTCATGGCACTGACCCGGCAAATGGCGGCGGACTACGGCGCGCAGGGATTGCGCGTCAATGCCATCGCCCCCGGCCTGATCGCTACTCCGCTGACAGCGGCACGGCTGGAAAAGAACCTCTGGTACAAAGACACGATGATCGGCAGCACGCCGCTGGGCCGGGCCGGCACGCCCGGCGACATCGCCGCCGCGGTGGCCTTCCTGTGCTCGGACGACGCCTCGTTCATCACCGGCCAGGTTCTGGCGGTCGATGGGGGCTGGAGCGAGACCAAGTACTGGCATTGAACCGCCAGGCGAGCCTCATCAGCCCTTGAGTTCCGTCGCCCGCATCGAGGGGCGCGCCGCGAAGACCGTGAACCAATCCGCCAGACGCGGGCATTCCACGCGCCAGCCCAGGTCGGGGAAGCGCAGATCCAGGTAGCTCAGGGCGCAAGCCAGCGCGATGGTCCGCATGTCGATGCGGCCGGACCACTGCGCCGCCGTTTCCTCGAACCGGGCCAAGGCGCCGCGGACCTTGCCCTCCTGGGTCTCGCTCCAGGCGGTCCATCGATGCTCGGCGGGCCGCAGCACCGCCTCGTAGCGCATCAACAGCGCGGCATCCAGGACTCCGTCCGCCAGCGCCTGCCCCACGGCAACCGGCCATTTGCCGGTACCGGCGGGGATCAACGATCCCCCGGCCAGGTCATTCAGGTAATCGCAGATGACCCGGCTGTCATAGAGGACGGCGCCGTCCTCCGTCACCAGCGTGGGGAGCTTGCACAGCGGATTGTGGCGCATCAGTTCCGGACTGTGGGCTGTGGGCAGCGTCGTGACTGGAACGATCTCGATTTGGCCGGACAGGCCCAGCTCGTAGGCCGCGACCAGGCATTTGCGCACATAGGGTGAAGTCGGCGAATAGTACAGTTTCATGGCATTTCCTTTTGATCGTCCATCTGCGCCAGTCCGCGACCGGCAAGCCAGCCGAAGGTCAGCGCGGGCCCCAGCGTGATACCCGACCCCGGGTACGTTCCCCCCAGGACCGACTGCATGTCATTACCCGCGACGAACAGCCCCGGGATCGCCCGCCCCCGCGCATCCAGGACACGTGCCTGCGCGTCGGCCTGGATGCCGCAGGCAGTGCCGATGTCCCCGGCGACCACCTCGACGGCATAGTAGGGCCCCGTCTTGAGAGGCCGCAGGCAGGGATTGGGCTTGTTGCGGGGATCTCCGTAATTCTGGTTGTACACGGTGGAGCCCTTGCCGAAATCCGAATCCACACCGCTGGCGGCCAGGACGTTGTAGCGCTCCACCGTCGCCTGCAGGCGATCAGGATCAATGCTCAGCCGCGACGCCAGTTCGCGCAGCGTCGGCGCCTGGATCAGATAGCCGGCGTCGATGAGGTGCTGGCGGGCGCGTCCGCCCGGCAAGGCCAGCCCCAGTCCCCAGGTGTCGATGAACCGGCGGTCGCACACCAGATACGCGGGAATCGCCGGCTGCCCGTCCGCCCGGTACATGGCACCCACGAACTCATGATACGAGGTCGATTCGTTGACGAAGCGATCGCCCTGCCGATTCACGGCGATCAGGCCCGGTTTGGCGCGATCCCAGATCAGGTGCGGATAGCGGGTCACCGTGCCGTCCGCCTTGCGCAGCAGCGACACCGGCGCCCAGAAGGCGGGCGACACATGCCCCGTGCCCATCGCCGCGCCGGCCTCGCGCGCCATCAGAATACCGTCGCCACGATTGCCCTCGGGCGACATCGACCAGGGCCCGGTCGGCTGCGGGTAGTATTCCGCACGCAGTTCCGGATTCCAGGGAAAGCCGCCGGTCGCCACGACCACGCCCTTGCGCACGCGGATATGCTGCCGGGTCGCGTTCTGCTCGATGATGACGCCCACGATCCGTCCGTCCGCATCGCGATGCAGCTGCCGCGCCGCGGTCTCCAGCCGATAGGAAATCCCGTTCTTCAGGACCGCCTCGAACAATTGCGCCGCCAGCGCATTGCCCAGCAACAACCGGGTGCCGCGACGATAGCCGCGCAGCCGGTCGGACCAGTACCGCAGCACCAGCTTGCCGGCATGCCAGAACGACTGGGGCGAACGCAACGCCCTCAGCAAGTGATAAACATCGGTGACGTTGACCATCATGCCACCGAGCACGACGAATTCTTTCAAAGGATCGCGCAATTCCTTGAAGTGCGCCCCCAGGCGCCTGCCGTCGAAGGCCGCAGGGTCCAGCACCCGCCCCCCCATCGCGGCGCCGGGCCGGTCCGGGTAGTAGTCCGGCGAGTACGCCCGCGTTGCCAGGTCCATCACGCCATGGGCGGCCATGTACTTCAGCATGGCCGGGCCATTTTTCAGAAAGGCCTCTTTCATGTGATCCGGCGCGGCCTTGCCCACGACCTGCGAGAGGTATTCCCAGACCTTCTCATAGGTATCGTCCGCATGGCCGGCCGCCGCCGAACCGGAATTCAGGGGGATCCAGATGGCCCCTCCCGACACGGCGGTCGAACCGCCGATGCGATCCGTCTTTTCGACCAGCAGGACATCCAATCCTTCGAAATGGCTGGTGAGCGCGGCGGACATCCCGCCTGCGCCCGACCCCACCACCACCACATCCACCGTGGCATCCCACTTCATGTTCTCCATCTCCATCAAGCTCCAGAACCTCCCAAAGACTTTCCCCCATCCACGAACAGCACCTGCCCCGTGATGAACGACATCTGCGCACCCACCAGAAAGGACACGGCATGGGCGACGTCTTCGGGCGTGCCCGCCTGCCCGGTAGGTTGCAGGGCCAGCTGCGCGGCCAGGCGCTCCGGAGTCAGGGCACGCAGCATCGGCGTGTCGATCAGGCCGGGTGCGATGGCATTGACCAGGATGCCCCGAGATGCCAGCTCCATGGCGCTGGCCCGCGTGTAGCCGACCAATGCCGCCTTGGACGCCACGTAGTGGGCATGGTGCCGGGCGCCCAGATAGGCGCGCGAGGCGATGTTCACGACCTTGGTCCCGGGGGCCATCGTCCGCGACGCGCGTTGCGTCAGGGTGACGGCCGCGATCAGGTTCAGCTCGTACATGCGCCGGAAATCATCCTGGCTCAATTCGAAGTACTGCCGCTCGTCGAACAGGCCGGCGCTGTTGACCAGGGCTGCCAGCGGCGGCAGGCTGTCGATCAGCGCGTCGATCTGGGCCTCGCTGGTCAGGTCGACCACGCGCGGCAGGATCTCGAGCCCCTCGCCTTTCAGGCGCCCGGCCAGCTCACGCAGCGGCACCTCGCTGCGATCCACCGCAACCACGGAAAAACCGTCCCGGGCCAGGCGCCGGACGATGGCCTGCCCCATGCCGCCGGCCGCGCCGGTAACCACTGCCACTTCACTCATCCAGGATTCCTCAAGTTGAATTCTCATGCGCCGAGATACGCACGCTGCACGGCCGCATCGTTGCGCAGATCCGCGGACGGCCCCTGCAGCACGACCTCGCCGTTCTCCAGAATATAGGCATGGCTGGACACCGACAGCGCCAGCTTGGCGTTCTGTTCGACCAGCAGGATGGTGATGCCCTGCTCGCGATTCAGCGCTCTGACCGTTTCGAAAATCTGCTCCACCACCAGCGGCGCCAGCCCCATCGACGGTTCGTCCATCAGGATCATGCGCGGCCGGGCCATCATGGCGCGGGCCGTCGCCAGCATCTGCTGCTCGCCGCCCGACAACGTCGCCGCCTTCTGCTGGATGCGCTCGCGCAGACGGGGAAAAATGTCGCACATCGCATCCAGGTCCCTGGCCACGGCGGCGCGGTCCTTGCGCGTATAGGCCCCCATTTCCAGGTTCTCGCGCACGCTCATGTCGCGGAAGATCTCGCGGCCCTCGGGCACCTGGATGATGCCCCGCCGCACGACGTGATCGGCGGACAGGCGGTGGATCGGCTCGCCGTCGAAGCGCACCGACCCGTGTGTGGCGCGCACTAGGCCCGACACCACGTTCAGGGTGGTCGATTTCCCTGCGCCGTTCGCGCCCAGCAGGGCGACGATTCCGCCCTGCGGGACGTCGAGCGACACCTCATGCAGGGCCGCGATGTTTCCGTAGGATGCGGAAATAGCCTGCACCGACAGGAACGGTTCACTCATCTTCGGTTCCTTTGCCCAGGTACGCTTCGATCACGCGCTCGTCGGAACGGATTTCCGCGGGCGTGCCCTCGGCGATCTTGTGCCCGAAGGACATGACCGTGATGCGATGCGAGATCGACATCACCAGTTGCATGACGTGCTCGACCAGCAACACCGTCACGCCCTCGCGGGCCGCGAGATCGGTCAGGATGCCGTCCAGTTTGTCGATCTCCCGGTTCCGCAGCCCCGCCGCCGGTTCGTCCAGCAGCAGCAGCCGTGGCTTGATGGCCAAAGCCCGGGCGAGCTCCAGCATCTTCTGGCGCCCGAAGTCCAGGCTGCTCGCCTTGGCGTCCAGGAAATCGATCAGGCCGACCCGCTCCAGCAGGTGATGGGCGAACTCGCGGTTCTCGGCCACGGGGCGCCGCAGAAGATCACGCAGCTTCCGGGCGCCATAGGTATACGTGCCCAGCAGCACGTTCTCCTCGACCGATAGCTCGTTGAAAAGCTCCAGATTCTGAAAGGTCCGCGCGACCCCCAGCGCCGCCATGTCCGATGCCTTGCGCCGCGTGATGTCGGAACCGGAAAACATGATGGCGCCGCCGGTCGGGTTGTAATAGCGCGAAATGCAGTTGAAGGTGGTGGACTTGCCCGCGCCATTGGGTCCGATCAGGGCATGGATCCGGCCCTGATCGACCTGGAACGACAGGTCGTTCACCGCGGTCAGGCCGCCAAAGCGGACGGTCAGCCCGTCGATCGATAGAAAGCTGTGGCCGCTCATGACCGATCCCCCAGCGCCGATCCTGCGGGTGGCGTCCGCTTGCGGTCACGCCGCCGGCTGCTGAACAGGCCACGCGGCGCGAACATCATGAACCCGATCAGGATCAGGCCGTAGATGATCTCCTGGAACGATAGCACCTGACGCAGCAGCTCGGAAATCAGGCCGAAGATCAGCGCGCCGACCACGGCACCGCGCACCGAGCCGATTCCCCCGACCACGATCATGATGAGAATGAGGATCGTGGTCCAGAACCCCAGGCTCTCCGGGTGGATGAAGGACGAGAACGTCGTGTACAGGCCGCCCGCCACCCCGGCATAGGCGGCCGACAACATGAAGGCGACGCGCTTGATCACATTGGCATTCACCCCCATGGCGCGGGCCGCGACATCGCTTTCCCGCACGGCCCGAAAAGCCGAACCCAGCTGCGAACGCGACAGCCACACGGTCGCCCCCAGCATGACCGCCGCGCCCAGAACCACAAAGGGATAGGCGCGCAGATCCGACGTCAGCTCGAAACCGAAGAACTGGGCCGGCGACATCTGGTAGCCGTTCGAGCCGTTGGTCACGTCCGTCCAGTTCAGGAAAACCCACTGCATGGCCTCGCCGAACGCGAAGGTGGACAAGGCCAGGTAGATGTCCCGCATGCGGATCGCCAGCGCGCCCAGCGCATAGCCGATGACGGCGGTGACCACGCCCGCGGCCACCACGGAAATGACGAAGTTCAGGTGCCAGGTGTTGTTGAGGATGCCCGCCACGTAGATACCGATGCCGTAGAACGCCGCATGGGATAGCGCGAACTGGCCGGTCTCCCCGATGACGAGGTGCAGACCCAGGGCCAGCACGATGTAGATCATCAGCAGATTGACGATGTACAGGACATAGCCGCTGGTCGCGAACGGCAGGATCATCAGCACCGCCGCAGCCAGCACGAGCGCCCATTTGTCGAAGTCCGGTTTCATACTTTCTTGACCTGCACTTTGCCGCCCAGAATGCCCTGGGGACGCACGATAAGCACGATCAGGATGGCCAGAAAAGGCGCCACGACGATCGCGTTGGTCGAAATGAAGAGGCCGACCAGGTTCTCCGCCACGCCGATGATGAAGCCCCCCACGATCGCCCCCGGGATGCTGGTGATCCCCCCGACGATCGCGGCGGCGAACGCCAGGATGGCGATGTGGCCGATGTCCGGGGTGATGAGGATCTTGGGGGTGATCAGGATGGCCGAGATGGCCGAGATCAGCCCGGCCAGCGCCCACACGCTCACGCGGATGCGCACCAGGCTGATCCCGACGATCTGCGCAGCTTTGGGATTCATGCCCACGGCGCGCATGGCCTTGCCGACGCGCGTGTGGTTGAACAGTCCATACAACGCCAGCATCACCGCGACGGCGGTGAACAGGATCATCAGGTCCAGATGCGTCAGGACCGCATCGCCGATCGAGACCGTATCGGGCTGGATCAGCGCCGGCAGCGACCGGGGCGTATCACCCAGTCCCGTCTGGCGCACCGCCCCTTTCAACACGTAGGCGAGCCCCAGCGTGGCGATCACCAACTGGACGCCCACCCCCTTGGCGCGGATGACCCGCTCCATCACCACCCGCTGGAACAGCGCGCAGACGAGGGCGACGACCGCCAGCGTCGCCGGAATGACGATGGCATAGTGCCAGCCCAGCACCAGAATCATGAACAGGGCCACATAGCCGCCCGTCATGAAGATCTCGCCCTGGGCGAAGTTGGGCACGTCGGTCGCCTTGAACACGATCACCACGGCCACCGCCAGCAAGGAGTAAACGCTGCCCGTCACCAGCCCGGAAAGGACGCCCTGCTGCAGGAACAGCCAGATATCCGAAAAACTCATGAATGACTCCTGGACACCGCGTCCCCGGTGGCTGGCCGCGGTGTCCTTCGATGCCGGATCAGGACATCACTTGCCCAGGGTATAGGTCCAGTCGCTCTTGAACGCGCCCGGGATCAGCGCCTTGTCCTTGTCCGTGCCGTCGAACTTCATGTAGATGGCGGCCTTCTGTCCAGCGTGATCGGTCGGCGTGAACACGATCGGGCCGGCCATCACGCCGGTGTCCAGCTTCATGTGCTCGAGAGCGGACAGGACCTTTTCCCGGGAGAGGTCGGGACCCGCGTCCTTCAACGCCTGAACCACGGTCATGGCCGAAGCGATCCCATAGGGCATGTAGCTCTGCGGATACCCAGGCTTGGCGGCCAGCTCCGGGTAGTACTGCTTGTACATGTCATACACCCATTTCATCTTGGGATCCGACGGCAGCCCTGCCACCACGTCCTGGATGTAGAAGTTCTTGAGTGCGGCCGGTCCGCCGACGTTCTCGGACAGCTGGGCCAGATCCGCCGTGCCATTGACCGCCAGCACGATCGGCTTGTTCCACCCGAGCTCATGCGCTTTCTTGATGATGAGGGCGGCGGGCCGCGCATACGTGGTCAGCAGCAGCAAGTCCGGATTGGCCGCGCGCAACTTCAACAGCGGCGCGGTAACGTCATTGATGTTCGGGCTGATGGACTGCACGGTCAGGGAAACGCCCGGGTGCTGCTTGGCCTGATATTCGGCCGCGGTGAGATTCCAGCCGCCGTAGGCGTCGTCATGATTGATGTAGCCGATCTTCTTGGCCTTGAGGTGGTCGACCGCGAATTCGACCATGGATCCCCCCACCGCATGCTGGGAGATCGAGAACGCGCCGTAGATGTATTTGGAGGACGGATACAGTGCGCCGTCACCCGAGGCATTCAGCATGATGAAGGGCACCTTGGCGCGCTCGACGAACTCCTTGGCGGCCACCACGGCCGACGAGCAGGAACCGCCGTTCAGCAGGAACACCTGGTCCTGCTCGACCAGCTTCTTGACCGCCGCCACCAGGTCGTTGGCATTGCAGCGCGTGTCCTCGACGACGAGCTCGACCTTGCGGCCGTTGATCCCGCCTTCCTTGTTGATCTTGTCGTAATACATCTTGGCCGCGTTGACAACGTCGAACCCGTACGCCATGCCTGCCCCGGAGAGCGGAGAAAACAGACCGATCCTGATCGTCGTATCGGTGATGCCCGGATCGGCCGCCTGCGCGGCCTGGCTCAGCCCGAAGCCCGCGACCGCCACGCACAGGGCCGCCTGTTTGATTGCGCTGAATTTCATGATGACTCCTTGTTGACTCCTCGTTGACCCAACCCTCGCCTGCGACCCCGCGCGGGGTCATTGCATGCGATAGCCTCCATTGACGTCGATCACGCTGCCGGTGATGTAGCCTGCCGCCTCGGAAGCCAGAAAGCCGACGGCCGACGCCACGTCTTCGACCGTGCCGATCCGCCCCAGGGGAATAGCGCCGGCCGCGTCCCGCAGCGCCCCGCTGCTGCTGACCGTGCTGCGCAGCATCTCCGTATCGATCAGGCCGGGCGCCACGTTGTTGACCGTGATGCCCATGTGCGAGACTTCGCGCGCCATCGCCTTGGTGAAGCCCAGCACGGCCGCCTTGGCCGCGATATACGAGGAACTCGACCGGTAGCCGCCCAGCTGGGCCGCCACCGAACTGAAGGTGATGAATCGCCCGGCCTTCACGGCCAGCCGCTCGCGCAGGCGGATGTAGGCCCGCGCGCACAGAAAGACCCCCCGGGTGTTCACGGCGAAGCTGCGTTCCCAGAGGTCCAGGGACGTCGCCTTGATGAGCGGCCGCTGGCCATCCGGCTGGAACAGCAGCAATCCCGCCGCGCACACGACTGTCACGATCGGTGCGACCTCTGCCTCGATGGCGCCGAACGCCTGATCGACCTGAGTTTCGTCGCTGACGTCGAAAGCGCGCCACCGATGCGCTTCGCCCAGGCCTTCGACAGCCGCCCGGGCTTTTTCCAGACTCACGTCGCAAGCGACCACCCGGTAGCCATCACGCGCCAGCTGATGGCAGATCCGGGTGCCGATCCCCCCGCCCGCCCCTGTCACCAGGGCCACGCGCACTCGTTCAGAACCCTTTCCCGCCGCGACTCCACCGCCACTCATGTATACATGTCCATAATGTTTCTGGATTTATTCACGAAAACACGACTGTTTTAGCTAGAAATCCTTGATGGGGATCAATTATGCATACATGAATATCCATCGGTCATTGGTATTTCCCCTGATGACGAAGGGGACGCTTCTGTTGGATCATGAGTTCGTTCTTTTCATGTATACATAAGTCTGATGAATACATTAGCTGATCATGTAACCCAGACTCTGCGGGACTGGGTGCTGCACGGCATCCTGTCGCCAGGAGAGCGCCTCGAGGAAATCCCGTTGGCGGAAAAGCTGGGCGTCTCGCGCACGCCGATCCGCGCCGCCCTGGCCAGCTTGGGAAACGAAGGTCTGCTGGAACATCTGCCTAAGCGCGGCTATTCCGTCCGCGTCTACCAGTCCGAGGACATCATCGGAGCCTATGAAGTCCGCGCGGTGCTGGAGGGACTGGCCTGCAGGCGTGCCGCGCAGAAAGGGCTGTCGGGGCTGGCCATCAGCAAACTCAAGGCCTGCCTGGCGCAAGGCGATGCGATCCTGGGCAAGGGCACACTGCTGCCCGAGGACCACCACCCCTACCAGCAAATGAACATCACGCTGCATGAGACCTTGCTGGCCGCCGCGGAAAACCCCTGGGTCACCCGGTTCGCGACGCAGGCGCAGGCGGCGCCCTTCGCGTCCGACCGGATCATGCTGTGGGACGACTACGGCGTCATCAACCGGTCGCACAACGATCACCATCGCATCGTGACGGCCGTCATCGAACGCGACGGCACGCGCGCCGAACAGCTGATGCGGGAACATGTCTATTTCGCCGGACTGTTGCTCAAGGGCAACTACGAGCGACTCAGCAAAAAAACGTCGCTGAATGCAACAGCGGACTAATATGCTGTTCGGCCGATCCACACGGCCGACGTGACCTCATTCCGGAGGATTCATCATTTCCACCGCCAGCCCCCCGTCCCGCGCCCAGGTCGCCTGGCTGCTGAATGCGTGCTGCTTTGCCAGCCTCGCCTCGATGCGGGCATGCGACACGCTCCTGCCGCTGCTGTCCGACGAGTTCTCGGTCACGGTCGGTCACGCCGCCCGGGTGATTTTCGTCTTTGCCATCGCCTACGGTGTCTGCCAGCTGTGTTTCGGCCCGCTGGGCGACCGTTACGGCAAACTGCGGATCATTGCCCTGTGCACTCTGGCCTGCGTCATCGGGAACAGCATCGCCGTGATGGCGCCAGACCTGGATTGGCTCGTGACGGCCCGGATCGTGTCGGGTGCCGCCGCTGCCGGGATCTTCCCGCTGGCGATGGCCTGGATCGGCGATAACGTGCCTTACACGGCCCGGCAGGTCTCGCTGGCCAGACTGGTCAGCGCGGGCGTCACCGGCATGCTGGTCGGGCAATGGATCAGTGGGATGATTGCCCAATGGATCGGTTGGCGGCCGGTCTTTGCCTTGCTGGCAGCCGCTTTCCTGGTTTCCGGGACCTTGCTGCTGCGCGCCGCGCTAAGCCAGCCGCCGCAACTCCCTGCAACCCACCGCGGCATGCGAGCGCTGCTGGATATCCTGGCCCTGTCCAGGGCCCGCTGGATCCTGACCGTAACCGCCATCGAAGGCGCGCTCTCAGCGGGCCCTCTTGCCTTCATCCCCAGCCTTCTGCAGGCACATCACGAGGTATCGCTGGCGACAGCGGGGGGAATCGCCGCATTCTATGCGGTCGGCGGGTTCATCTACACGCGCATGGCCGCACACTTGCTGCCCCGGATCGGGGAACCGGGCCTGGCCCTTTTGGGCGGCTTGTCGCTGTGCGTGGGCCTGGTGTCCTTCGCGTACGCACCGATGCTGATATGGACCCCGGCAGCCTGCACACTGGCGGGTTTCGGGTTCTATTGCCTGCACAACACCCTGCAGACGAACGCCACCCAGATGGCGCCCGCAATGCGCGGGGCATCCATGTCGCTATTCGCGTGCAGCCTGTTTCTGGGTCAGTCAGTCGGCATCATGGCGGCTGCATGGACTGCGGACCACCTGTCCGACACCCTGATCTTCGCCAGCGCGGGCGGCGGCCTGCTGCTGCTCGCGCTGGTCATCGCCCGGCATATCAGGCCACACACGGCCCCCGCTGCTGCAGGTTCATGAGCACATCGGGTAGGGGAAATCCCCCGATTGCGGGCAGATGGATTGATAAATATCAAAATCCTTGATGCAAATCAAATACAACCACAATCGCACAGGATTAGCGTAGGGTCTCCAGACGCAGCCGCCGCCTTCAAACCGGAAAGGAACGGACGATGAAGACCAGGAACTCAGGTGTCAGGTCGGTAAAAGGCAGTTTGGACATACAAGACCCCATCTTCTGGCGAGCCGGGGCGATCAGCACCACGCTCGTGATGCTCGTCGTGCTTGCCTTTCTGTCAGCCGACAGCCTGCAGGTCATCACCGCAGGCGGCAAAAACGTCCCCTCATACGATGTCATCAACCAGCACATCGGCTACCAGCGCGACTGGTCGCAAGGCATGGACGTTCCCGTCATCGGTGGGCCCGAGCCTCTCTTTGGCAAACAGGTCACCCCCGCCGAGGCGGAATCCCTGATCGTCAAAGGCAAGCTCGTCATCCAGAGCCGAGCCTGCATGGACTGCCACACGATCTTCGGCAACGGCGCCTACTACGGCCCCGACCTGACAAAGGCATGGCTCGACCCGGCCTGGGATCAGATCTGGGTTCCCATGACCGGCGCCAAGACCCGCGAGGACGCGATGGTCATGTTCCTTATGCACCCGGATCGCTACCCGACCTGGGCGCGCCGCATGCCCAATCTGCAGATCACCCAGGACGAGGCCACAGCCACAGTCGCCTACCTGAAGTGGCTGGCGTCCATCAACACCAACGGGTTCCCTGCGAATTTCGGGAAGATCACCAAGAACTGACGAAAGGACACGCTCATGGACTATTCCGCACTGTCCCGCTCGCAGAAACTGGCCGTCCGATACCTGATCGCGGCTGTCACGCTCTTTGGCGTGATGATCGTCTTCGGACTGCTGACGGCGGCCTATTACATCCAGCCATCGCTGCTCTACAACGTCTTCAACTTCAACAACTCGAAGATCCTGCACATCGACGTTCTGGTGATCTGGCTGCTCATGGGCTTCCTGGGCGCGGTGTACTGGTATCTGCCCAAGGAACTCGGCCGCGAAGTCGAAGGCATATGGCTGGCCGAACTCACCTTCTGGGTGTTCTGCGCGGTCGTCGCCATCGTCGCCCTCGTCTTCATCTTCGTGCAGTACGGACCCGCCACGGAATCCACCCTCTGGCTCATCAACCAGGGGCGCAAATACGTCGAGGCTCCCCGGTGGGCGTCGATCGGCGTGGTGGCCGTCATGGGCGTGTTCGCCTACAACGTGATCGCCACCTGCATGAAGGCCCACCGCATGACGGGCATCATGTGGGTGCTGGTGCTCGACCTGATTCCCTTGCTGCTGGTCTATCTCGACGCCTTCCCGTCTGACCCGAACATGTCCCGGGATCTGTACTGGTGGTGGTGGCTCGTGCACATGTGGGTGGAAAGCACCTGGGAAGTGCTCATCGGCTGCGTGATGGCGCTGGTGCTGATGGACGTGATGGGCACCTCGCGCCGCATCGTCGAGACCTGGCTGTACATCGAAGTCATGCTGGTGCTGGGAGCCGGCATCCTCGGGCTCGGACACCATTACTTCTGGATCGGGACCCCGAAGTACTGGCTCGGCATCGGCGGATTCTTCTCCGCGCTCGAACCCCTGCCTCTGCTCGGGATGGTCGTGCACGCCGTCTATGACGCCGGCATGCACCGCCTGAAGACGGCCAACCGGCCGGCCTTCTACTGGATCACGACCGAAGCCTTCCTGAATTTCATCGGCGCCGGCATCTGGGGCTTCATGATGACGCTGCCGCAAATCAACCTGTACTCGCACGGCACTCAATGGACGGTGTCTCATGGGCACTTCGCGTTCTACGGCGCCTACGTCTGCGGCATCATCGCCGTGCTCTACGTCGTCAAACAGAAGGTCTCCGGCATCGCCTTCATGGATGGCCCCGCCTGGAAATGGGGCTACGGGCTGCTGAACTTCGGCATGGTGGGCATGGTCATGGCGCTTCTGGTGTCCGGCATGACGCAGGCACTGGTCGGCCGCGCCGAAGGCGGGTCCACGCTCATGGCCTTCACCGTGGCCTCGGAAAATCCCTGGTTCATCTCCGGCATGTACGCCAGACTGGGCTTTGGCGTCATCTTCGCGTTGGGCTACGCAGTCCTGGTCTACAACCTGCTCACGGCACCCAGGCACCTGGTCCAGCCGGACGCCCAGGTCCAGACGGCATGACGGCGGCCTCGCTCATTGAAACGGCGCTGCTGCTGGGGCTGTTCGTCCTGGCAGGCGGGGCCTATGCCGGTCTCTACAGCATCGGGCGCCTGCGCGCGCGACCCGGCTGGGTCCGGATCGGACGGCTGTGCTATGCGGCCGCTTTTCTGTGCGCGGTCGCGGTGGGCACGATGACACCGCTGGACATCGAATGGAAGCTGCTGATCCTGGCCAGCGCGATTGCCTACGCGGTGATCCCCCCACTCACCTGGCGCTATCTGGAACGCCTGCATACCCACGAGGAGCTGGAGCGATGATTCCGAATCTCATCAACACGATCCTGGGGCTGGCGCTGGTCTACGCGACGGTGTTGCATCCGACCTGGGTGGAACAGCCCTATTTTCCGCTGGCGGCCTTCGCCATCCTGATGCTGCTCATGGCGCTCTGGGCCCGGCGCAGCGACAGCCATCCCTGGTTCAGCAACGTCAATGTCGTGCTGGCCATCGCACTGGGCGTGCTGTCGCTGCTGCCCTTGCCGACGCTGCCGGAACTCACATTCTGGAGCGGCCTGTGGATCGGTGTCCTGGTGCCGACCATCGCACTGTGGGCCGCGATCTACAAACCGGCACCCTCCTCCTGACGCTCCGCCACGCTGAAAACACCGTGAAAGCCCATTGCCGGAGACCAAGATCATGATCAAGACCCTGCTCATCCTGAACGTCGCGCTGGCTGCGACCCTGTCAAGCGTCACAGCCAACGCGGCCGACCCAGCCGCCGGCAAGATCCGATACGAGGCGACCTGCATGGCGTGCCACGGTGCCAAGGGCATCTCCATCGCCCCGATTTATCCCAATGTGGCGGGCCAGAAAGATCAGTATCTAACCGCCCAGATAAAGGCCTTCCGCGACGGGACCCGCAAAAACGACATCATGCAGCCCATGGCGCAAGGCCTCACCGACTCGGACATCGCCAACATCGCCGCGTTCCTGTCGACACTGAAGCCCGAATAGCCGCACGCGCCGTTCGCGGCATCCCGTTCGTCAACCGCCCCGTCGGATTATTTCTTCACCAACGGGCAGGTAGACTCGGCCAAACTGTTGAAGGCAACGTCGCCCGGAATCGTGGCGACCTTCTTCAGATAGTCCCAGGGTTCCTTGGATTCGGCCGGCGTTTTGACCTGGAACAGATACATATCATGCACGTAGCGGCCATCCTGGCGGATCCGGCCACTGTTGTAGAAATCATCGATCTTCATGGTCTTGAGCTGCGCCATGACCTTGTCGGCGTCGGTGGTGCCGACAGCCTTGACGGCCTTCAGGTAGGTCGATGCAGCCGAATAGTCCGCAGCCTGATGTGTGCTGGGCATCTGGTGCATCTTGACGTAGAAGCGCTTGGCAAAGGCGCGCGAAGCATCCGTCAGATTCCAATACCAGCTGTCGGTCATGAGCAGATTCTTCGCCGTGCCCAAGCCCAGACCATGAATATCGTTGATGGTCATGAGCAACCCCACGAGCTTCATCTTGTCGGTCAGACCGAATTGGTGGGCAGCTTTGATCGAATTGGTGGTGTCCGCTCCCGCATTGGCAAGCCCGAGAATCTGCGCGCCCGAGGACATGGCCTGCAGAATGTAGGACGACATGTCCGACGAATTGGGCGGATGCTTGACCGACCCCACAACAGAGCCCCCGTATTGCTTGACCACCGCCGACGTGTCCTGGAACAGCGAGTGGCCGAAGGCATAATCGGCGACCAGGAAGAACCAGGATTTCCCGCCCTGCGCAACCACGGCTGAGCCGGTGCCACGCGCCAGCGCCACAGTGTCGTACTCGTAACTGATCGTGTAAGGCGTGCAGTTTTCGTTGGTCAGGCGGGCGGTCGCCGCAGCGATATTGATATAAGGGACCTTTTTATCGGCCACGATGTTGTTCATGGCCAGAGCCGTAGCGGAATTCACGCCCCCGATCAGCAACTTGATATGGTCCTGGTCGATCCACGACCGGACCTGCGTGGCGGCGATATCGGCCTTGTTCTGATGGTCCGCCGACAACACCTCGATTTTCTTGCCCAGCACCTGACCGCCGGCGTCAGCCACCGCCATCCGGATGGCTTCCAGCCCGCCCGGGCCATCCGTATCCGCATAGGGCCCCGACATGTCGGTAATGAAGCCGATGCGGATCACATCGTCGGCCGCGGAAGCGGTCCCGACGCATGCGGTTGCCGCCAGCACGGCAATCGCCAGTCGCGAGATACGAAATTTCACGGATTGTCTCCTTGGGATGAAGGGACCTGAACGGTCCTGTTGTTGTGTCCTGGAAGCCCCCGGGGCTGTCAGGCCTGTTGCGAACGCCGCCGTTCCTGCAGCAGCGACCTGGCAAAATCGATGCGCACGTCATGCGCGGCCGCGAGTTCGTGGGCAAGCCAGTCGATCTCCGCTCCGGCGGCCCCCGCATTGATGGCAATATTGCGCGCATGCAGTGCCATATGGCCCCGTTGAATACCCTCGGTCGCCAAGGCGCGCAGCGCCCCCAGGTTTTGCGCGAGCCCGACCGCCACCGCGATTTCCGCCAATTCCTGGGCGGTTGTCACCCCCAGGATTTTCAACGACAAACGCGCCAGCGGATGGGTTTTGGTCGCCCCGCCCACCAGACCCACCGCCATCGGCATCTCCAGGGTCCCGACCAGATCCCCCGATACCGAGGTTTCCCAGGTACTCAACGACGTATAGCGCCCGCCGCGACAAGCATACGCATGGGCGCCGGCCTCGATGGCCCGCCAGTCGTTGCCGGTGGCCACAATGACCGGATCGATCCCGTTCATGATGCCCTTATTGTGAGTTGCAGCCCGATACGGGTCGATGGCGGCAAACTCGCACGCATCGACGATGCCCGAGACCACGTCGGCCCCGGCATGTTCTCCGGTTGCCAGCGCGTCGGCCGGGATCTGGACGCGAGCCCGGGCCAAGCGCAAGTCGGCCAGATTGGACAGTATGCGCAGCCGCACCTTGCCGCCTGTGATCTGTTCCAGACGCCCCGCCACGAACTCCGCCATCGTATTGACCGTATTGGCCCCCATGGCGTCCCGGACATCGACGATCAAATGCACGACCACCATGGCACCACGCCGGGTATCGGGAAACACATGCACCTCGACATCCCGGCAGCCGCCCCCCAGCTGCACCAGCAGCTGATCGCGGCTATTGGCCGAATCGATAATGTCCTGGCGCTGCCGCAGGATGGCCAGCCGGGCGCCGTAGGGATCCGTGACCCCCAGGATCTGGATCTGCGCCCGCATGATCGGCCCCGTGCTGGACGTCTGAAAGCCGCCCGCCTGGCGAGCCAGCTTGGCCATGAACGAAGCGGCCGCCACCACAGAGGGTTCCTCGACCGCCATGGGCACCAGGACATCGCGCCCGTTGATCTTGAAGTATCCGGCCACACCATAGGGCAACTCAAACCGGCCCAGAACGTTCTCGATCATGCCGTCGGCAACCGCCAGCGGCAAGGCTGTGCCGTCTCCCAGCAAGGCCTGCTCGTCATCGCTCAGCCCGGCTTTCCGGGCCAGACAGGCGAGCCGTTCCGACGGAGCGAGGGAGCGGAAACCGGGCAGTGTGGAATCAATCGTCATGGTGATGTCGGCATGGGATCGTGCCGAACACGTCCCGCGAAATGGTTGGAGTGCCCTCAGTATAGAAATGGCATACGATGCGATGATATGTGACGACTCCACAAATTTTGATCAGATTTATGGATAAAAATTACCTTTTCGATGTCGACGACCTCGGAAGTACCGCGGGCCGGTCGCCTGCCCGCGCCGCCCGGATGCTCTGGCGGCGTATCGTAGGCCTGCTCCACGTGGATGCGGGCAAGGAGGAATTCGCGCGGCTGCTGGAACACGCCCGCAAGCTCCCCGCCAAGGTTTCCGATCGCGAGGATCTGATTCACTGTATCGAGCTTGCCCTGACCGTCAAGGAACGGCTCGAACTGCATCAAGAGCGCGAGCGCGGCCTGCTAGCCGTCCTGGAAACCGCCCAGGATCTGACCGCCATCACTGACCCCGACCATATTCTGGAGGCCATCGTCCAACGCGCCCGCAAACTGCTGGGCAGCGACGTCGGATACCTGTCGATCCATGACACGGAGCGGAACGATTTTTACGTTCGCGCCACCGATGGGGCGTTCTCGGAGAATTTCACCCACATCCGGGTACCACGGGATGTCGGCATCTGCAACTTCGTCGCCCGGCACCGGATGCCCTATGCCTCATCCGATTACGGTGTCGATGGCCGCTTCCCGCATGACATCGGCATCGACTCCGCTGTCGTCGAGGAACACATCGTCTCCATCCTGGGCGTACCGCTGCTGGCCGGGGCATCCGTCATCGGCGTCCTGTTCGTCGGCGATCGCTATGTACGCAGTTACACCCCCTGGGAAAAGCACATCCTGTCGATCCTGGCAGCCCATGCATCCGTCGCGTTGAACAACGCCCGCTTATTCGAGCAGACACAAACCGCGCTGCGCCAGGCCAGCGACACCAACCTGGAACTGGCCCGGCGCACCGCGGACGCCGACCGCGCGGCCCAGGCACACGAACGGCTGACGGCACTGGCTGCGCGCGGAGGCAATCTGTCCGATATTTGCGACATGGCGGCCTCCATGCTGGGCGGCCGGGTGACGGCCTATGACGGCGGGGAACGAGAAATCGCCTGCGCTGGAGAGCCACCGCAAAATCCCACCACCGATACCGAGGCGATCGACCCGGACGAAGGCGCGCTGCATCGGGCGCTGCACGAAAGCCGGATTGCGGGCCGATCGATCGAGGTGCGGCTGGATGGCCGGATCCGATACCGGGTCGCGGCAGCCACCAGCGGCTCGAGCCTGCTGGGCGGACTGACCATTCGGACGGCCGCTCCGTTGCGCGATGCGGATATCCGGACGTTCGAGCGTACCGCCGTGTTGGCCAGCGTCGTCCTGCTGTCGCGCGAGCAGCGGGAATCGGCCGGGCGACAGGCCCTATCGGCCCTGGTGCATGAACTGATCGGATTGCCGCAGGATCTCATGATCAAGTCCGGGCGGCTGGCGATGCGCCACGGGCTGGATCCGGCTCTGCCGATCCAGCTCATCCTGCTGGCAGGCACCAACGCCGGCGCAGGGCTACCGACGGAATGGACACCCAGGACCACGGCGGGGCTGGAACATGCCATTTTCGGCGTGGTCCGAGGCTCTCTGGTGATTCTCGCCAATTCCAGGCACGTACCCGGCATCGTGCGCCAGCTACCGGGGTTTCTGGGGGATACCTGGCATCAGGCCCTGACAGGCGTGATCTCGGATCCGGTGCCCGCTTTCAGTCAGGTCAGTGCGGCATACCACCGGGTGCTGCAGTGCCTGCGCATCGTTCAGGCACTCGACTACCCACAACGGCTGTTCCAGGAAGCGGAGCTTGCGCTGTATGCCCTGTTGCTGGACCGGGAACTGGATCTGGACACCTATTTGCGCGCCACGCTGGGTACTCTTTACGGCCCAAGGGACCGCCGAAAATGCCGCCTGGGGCGTACAGCCCTGGCCTGGCTGGATTCAGCCCGCCGTCCTGCGGGCACCGCCCGAACATTGGGCATCCATCCCAATACCGTGCATCAAAGACTGGCGACCGTGGACGCACTCCTGCCGGACTGGCGCGACCATCCCCGGGTCCTGGACGTGCACATCGCCCTGCGCCTGTGGGGCCTGGCCGGACACTGGGAGACTCAGGGCGCCCGCGACTCCAGCCAGGCCAGCACCGTGGCCGCAGCTTCGTCGGGCGGGAACACCGGATAGAACACCTGTTCGATCACGCCATCGCGCACGACCAGCGTCAGGCGCTTGAGCAGGGTCATCCCCGCAACCTTCATCGTGGGCAGCCGTAGCGCGTGCGTCAACGCCAGTCCCGCATCGCTAAGCACCGGGAACGGCAGCCCAAGGCGCTGCGCCATTTCCCGCTGATAATCGGTCTTCTGTGTGCTCAGGCCGAATACCGCGATTCCAAGTGCGGAGAACCTGGATTCAGCGACCTTGAACCCCAAGGACTCGGGCGTGCAGCCGCGCGCACCCGGAATATCGTTCCAGCCGGCCGGCAACGGAACATCCGGTTGCCCCGTCATGGGATAGGCATAAATGATCACGCGGCCGGGGATCTGGTTCAGCGCAACACGCTGTCCCATCGTGGACGGCAGTACGACGTCGGGCATCGGCGACCCGGTCAAATGATCCGCCTCGCCATCGTCCACGGGACGGGGCAGGTCATCGGGAAACGTTTTGAACAGCAGCGGGTCAACCATCGGTATTCTCCTTGGGGGTCATCCGGCATCGGGAAACAGGCCCGCGACAGCGCCGCGCCCCGAATCAGGCGTGTGCTTCGCGCCGCAGCAACTCACGCTTGCGATCCACGCCCCAACGGTAGCCCGAGATGCCGCCGTCCTGCCGCACGACACGATGGCAGGGGATGGCGACGGCAAGATGATTAGCCGCGCAGGCACGGGCGACCGCGCGTGCCGCCTTCGGGGCGCCGATCCGCTCGGCGATCTCAGCATAACTCACCGTGGCGCCCGGCGGAATCCGACGCAGCGCCTGCCAGACCCGCTGCTGAAACGCCGTGCCGCGCACGTCCAGCGGCAGATTCAGCCCGATGGCCGGCGCCTCGACGAACCCCACCACCTGGGCGACCAACTGTTCGAAACCGCCGTCACCGCCGATCAGCCCGGCCCTGGGAAACTGGTCCTGCAGATCACGCACCAGACAGTCCGGGTCGTCGCCCAGCAGGATGGCGCACACGCCGCGCTGGCTCTGCGCGACCAGGATCGCGCCCAGCGAACATTGGCCGACGGCAAACCGGATCACTGTCCCGATGCCGCCGGCACGGTATTCCCCGGCGCGCATCCCCAGCACACACCCGGACGTTTCATAGAAACGGCTGCTGGAATTGAAGCCCGCGCCGTAGATCGCGTCGGTGACCGTGCCGCCCGCGCTCAGGGCCTCGCGCAGCCTGCGCGCACGGTACGCCACGGCGTAGGCCTTGGGCGTCAGCCCGGTTTCGGCCTTGAAGACCCGATGAAAATGAAAGGGGCTCATGCCTGCCCGGGCAGCCAGCGCATCGAGCGTAGGCGGGATTTCCGACGATTCGATCAGGCGGCAGGCCCGCGCGACCAGCGCCGAGTGCGCCATCGCGGCGGCCGTCCGGTGGCCCTCTGCGCGATGGCCGAGCCGGTCGGCGGCGGTCTGCGCCTCGGCGGTTTCGCGGGCATCCATCATCGTGGTGCGAGTGTCCATGGCGTCATCTCCAGTTCGCGGTGGATGTCAGCATAGGCTGGAATCCGGCGCCAAGAACTCCGTTTCTTGCGGCCAAACGCATTCCCTGGAGCCGACCCGCGCATCGGGATGCGTCGCGGACGTCGGGTCGCCGCCGTGCGCAATCAAGCGCCGCGGACGCTTTCCTGGCCGCCGTTCCGGACGATGGAACCCACGGCGCTATCCGGAAAGGTCCTGGCATAAAAGCGGGCCGCATCGAGGGCGGCGCCGTCGTACCAGAGGCAGATCGTGTTCTTGCGAGTCATGTCGTGCTCCTTATAGAAGAACGTGACTGGCCGCTCGTGCGCCGGATCGCCGTCCAGGGTGAAGGCTACATAGAAGATCTTCGCGCTGGGGCGCGAACTGCTGGCGTCCACGGCGATCAGGTGGCCCGCCCGGGCCGTATAGGCCAACGTCCGGCCGTTCAGACACAGCGCATGATGCGTCACCGCGGCGCGTTCCGTCGCATCCGTCACGGAATCATCCGGACCATTGCCATAAGCCACCGGATCGGAATAGGGTTGGTCTTTCATCGCGCATCCCCTGAAAATCTCGGGCCGCCCTCCTGTCCACCGATTTCATTTAACTGCCCGGCCCCCGGCAGGGCAAGCATGGCAATGGGTTCTTACATGATCGGCACCGGCTTACGCTTCAGCCATGCGGGCCGCCACTGCGCATCTACCCCCTCCCGTCACGTTCACGCGAGCGTGCGGGACAGGGGGCGGTGAACCGGACAGAAATCAATCTACGCCCTGAAGATTCAGCGGTATGATCTAGTCGGTCGTAGGGTTATCAGGATTGGTTGATGAAGGCCTATGGCAACCCGGCCGGCAAGGTCACGGTCGAACAGGTCACGGCCTTGAGAAGCGGTACCCCCGCCGGGTCCGATGCCGGGGCGCGGCTGCTGCTGGCCGCGCGGATCGGCGTGGCAGTCGTGGGGATCATCGTGCTGCTCATCCTGTACGCGATCTTCCGGCGGCGGCGCCAGGCGCGCCCGACGCGGCGCGCCTGAACCTCGGGCAGAATTCAGGCGCTGTCCACCGCAGCGCCCGGATCCTGATGCGAATGACTGAACCTGATTCTCGCCGGACAACCGCCATACCCTGAGGAGAAACCCAGCCCATGCGTCTTTCCAGGACCCGCTTCCGGGCCATGATGAAAGCAGCGGGTCAGGCGCTCCTGCATGGCCGCCACCACGCGGTGGACCGAAACACCGAAGAGCCCACCCGCCGCGCCACAGTTCCAGACACGACGGATGCAACCCAGCTCGCGCGGTCCGTCAAGCCGCTGCACCTGTCGCACGCCGCGCAATCCGGATTCGTTCCGCTCTCCAATGGGCGGGCCGCCTTTGCGGCACGCGTCGCGCTGGCCGATGCGGCTGAATGTTCCCTGGATGTGCAGTACTACATCTGGCATGATGACATGACGGGCCTGTTGCTCTTTGACGCCCTGCGTCGCGCAGCCGAGCGCGGCGTGCAGGTGCGGCTGCTGCTCGACGACAACAACACAGTGGGCCTGGACACGATCATCGCCGGGCTGAATGCCCACCCGAATATCGAGGTAAGGCTGTTCAACGCCTTCACCGCGCGCCGCTGGCGGGCGCTGGGCTACCTGACCGATTTCTCGCGCCTGAACCGGCGCATGCACAACAAATCGTTCACAGCGGACCGCCAGGTCACCATTGTGGGGGGACGCAACATCGGTGACGAGTATTTCGAAGCCGGGAACAATGCCCTTTTCATCGATCTCGACATCCTGGCAATCGGCCCGGTGGTGGGCGACGTTGCGGACGACTTCGAACGCTATTGGACAAGCGACTCATCCCGGCCTGCGGAGCAGGTCGTCCGCAGGCCGCACGCCGAGGCAATCGCCGCGCTCTCGTCGATCGGCGACCAGGAGGCCGGCAAGCCTCATGCCAGTGCCTATACCGAGGCGATCTTCCAGGAAGCGTTCGTGCACGATCTGCTGACTGGCCGACTGCGCTTCGAATGGGCCAACGTGTCGCTCGTGAGCGACAACCCGGACAAGGGCCTGGACAAAGCGCCGCGCCACACCTTGCTCTGGCCCAGGCTGCAGGCGATTCTGGGCGGCCCCACCACAGAGCTGGAATTGGTCTCGCCCTATCTCGTGCCCGCGGGGGCGGGGGTCGATGCGTTTGCGGCGCTCGTTAAAAAAGGCGTGAAGGTCACACTGCTGACCAACTCGCTGGAGGCCACCGACGTGGTCGCAGTCCATGCCGGCTACGCCAAGCGGCGCAGGCCGCTGCTCGCGGCGGGCGCCACCCTGTTTGAACTGAAAAGGATGGCGTCCATTCCGAAGATCCGCGACAGAGGGCTGACGGGAGGGTCGGGCTCCAGCCTGCACGCCAAGGTGTTTTCCATCGACCGCCAGCGTGTCTTCATTGGCTCTTTCAACTTCGACCCGCGTTCCCGGAAGCTGAACACTGAAATGGGGTTCGTCATCGAAAGCCCGAATCTGGCGGGCCAGATCGCCGACAACCTGGACAGGTTTCTTGCATCCCATGCCTATGAGGTGCGGATCGGTGGTAACGGAAAACTGGAATGGGTCGAACAGGTCGATTCCGCAACAGTCGTGCGCCATCACGAACCCGGCGCCACCTTCTGGCGCCGGGCCGGTGTCGCGGTCGCGGCCCTGCTGCCGATTGACTGGCTCTTGTAGACTACTGCTTCGTCTTACGCTCAAGACGAAGTCTGTGCATCGTTGTCGATGGGAATGACCTGCCCGGAAATCGATTTCCCCGCCTCCGACGCCAGAAATACGGCCAGGGCAGCGATGTCCTTCGGATCGACAAAGCGCTTGAGCGACTGGATGCTCATTGCAGCCTGCCGCACTTCATCCAGCGTCTTGTGCTCCGCATCGGCCCGGCCCTGAAGAACACGCTCGATGCGATCTCCGCCAACGGCGCCCGGCGCAATCGCATTGCAGCGGATGTTGTACTGGCCAAGCTCACGGGACAAGGTTTTCGCAAAGCCAATCAAGCCCATCTTTGCCGTGCAGTACGCGCTGCGATTCGGATAGCCAAAGCGCCCGCCCACCGAGGACATCACGATGATGCTTCCCGCTGCGGATTTTTTCAGGTAAGGGATAGCCAAGCGCGTGACGTGGAAGGTGCCGATGACATCGACCGTCATGACGGCTTCCCATTGATCGGGGTCGGCTGTCTCGACCGGCGCCGTGGGCCCCGCGATGCCGGCGTTGTTCACCAGCACATCGAGACCGCCCAGCGCGTCGGCGGCGGCGGCCACCATCCGCTCGATGTCTTGTCGCCGGGAAATATCGCACACGATGGTCTTCAGACCTGGAATGTCCTTGGCGGCTGTCTCCAGCGCCTGCTCATTGATGTCGCACACACAGACTTTGGCGCCGCCAGCGGTGAACGCCCGTGCGATTTCTTTGCCGATGCCGGCTGCGCCGGCTGTGATCAGAACACGTTGTGCCATCACAATATCTCTGTTGTCGATAAACCTCAGTGAGCCGTCTGACCAGCATCACAGCGCGGCCCATGGACGCGTCAGCGCGCCGCCAGCCACGCGCGTGCGGCCACCACCATCGCCTCCACGCCGGTTTCCAGCGTTGGATGCAGGACCGGCAGGAAGTGGGGACTGTGATTGCTTGGGATCTCGTTGACGCGGTTCTCCGCCTTCGCCTTCGCGTAGAGGTCTGGATCCGTGCCGCCCACGAACCAGAAGACCGAGGGAACGCCCCACTGTGTGCCGAATGAACCGAAGTCTTCGCTCGCCGAAGCGGGCCCCACTTCGCGCACGCGATCCACGGAGAAGTGGTCGCGGAAGACAGCCGCCACCCGCTCGGTGGCCTCTTGATCGTTGCTTGCCAGGGGGTAGCGATCGAGCGGCGTGATCTCGGGCGGCTTGGGCGCGCCCGAGGCTGCGGCCTCTGCGTTGACGATGCGGGTGATGGCGGCCAGCACCCGCGCGCGAACCCCTTCGTCGAAGGTACGCACGTTGAGCTTGATGATGGCTTCGTCCGGGATGACGTTTTCTTTGGTACCCGCCTGCAGGGCACCCACTGTGACCACGGCCGCCTCCGATGGTGCGAGTTCCCGGGACACGATGGTCTGGAGTCGCAGCACCACCGAGGCCGCCATGACGACCGGATCGATGCTCGCCTGCGGCATGGATCCATGCGCCCCCCGCCCAAAGAGCCGGATCTGAAAGCTGTCGGCCGCCGACGTGATCGTGCCCACGCGCCCACCCAGGGCGCCCGCGGGCCCCACCATCACGTGCTGACCCAGCACCACCTGGGGCTTGGGAAAGCGCTTGAAGAGGCCATCGCCTATCATCGCCCGCGCCCCGGCCGCCGTCTCTTCGGCGGGCTGGAAAACAGCCATGACCGTTCCTTTCCAGGCCGCGCGCGTTTCCGCCAGCACCGCGGCAGCGCCCAGCAGCCACGTGACGTGCATGTCGTGGCCGCAGGCGTGCATGACCGGGACGACATGACCATCGGAGCCCGTTGCGGTCACCTTGCTGGCATACGGCACCCCCGTCGCTTCCTGGATGGGTAGCGCATCCATATCCGCACGCAACATCACGACCGGACCGTCGCCATTTTTCAGCAGGCCGACAACACCGGTTTTGCCCACGCCTGGAGTGACTTCAAACCCCGCCTGACGCAGACGGTCGGCGACCAGGCCGGCGGTGCGCGTTTCCTGCATGGAAAGTTCAGGATGAGCATGAATGTCGGTATAGACCTTTTCAAGATCGGGGAGCAATCCGTTCAACGGCCCCAGCAGGGCATCATTTCCAGGTTTTTGAGTCTTACTCATCGCAATCAACCTCAAGTTGCAAGATCATCGGTCACCACGGCGCCGATCCAACCATACGCCGGCCAATACCACCCACCCGAGCACGTCTCGGATACGTTTCAATTCAATTCAGGCCCGCGTCTTCGTCCCCTTCGGAATCGTGAGCATGATTGACAGGATGGCCACCGCAACCATCAATACGTTGAATCCCAACGCGATCATGGCGGCTTCCCGAACCGCCAGATTATCCTGGCGCCCGACAAAGGTAATCGTGCCCGCAAGCCAATCCGCGCCATTGCCGTTCAGCGCGGTGAAGATGGCGGCGGAGATCGCCACACCAAAAGCGGCGCCCAGCGACGAGGCCATCTTGTAAATACCGGATCCAGACCCCGTCTGGGCCGCCGGCAGATTGGACAACGCGGCATCCGTCGAAGGCGTTGCATAAAACGCCAGACCGACCCCGAAGAGCGCATAGCCGACGCTTGCGAACACCTTATAGTCCGACAGCATCAGATTGGCGGGCGACACCAGGATGATCGCCAGGCCCGTGATCAGGCAGCCCCAGATCATCGGCTTGCGCGGTCCAAAACGCTGCAGAAGCTTTTCACCTACACGGATGAACGCAATGATGGCAACGGCGTAGCCCAGCGTCAGGAAACCCGCCTGTTCCGCGTTCATACCGCCCCCGATCTGCACCAGCTGCAGCGACACAATCAGTGTGCCAGCGGTGCCATTGATCAAAAAATTGGAGATGGTCGCCCCTGTGTAGGTTGCGTTCTTGAACAGCTTGAAGTCGAAGAATGCGGTCGACTTCTTGCTTTCAATCCGCAGAAACATCCAGCCGAACACGATCAACACGACCCACAATACGAGCCCGATGGGGCTCGTCCACCCCAGCTTGTTGCCCTGCGTCACCAGAACCTGCAGCGCCACCATGGTGACCATGAACGTCAGTACGCCAGACAGATCGAACTTGTATTCGCCCTGCGTCTGGACCTTGCTCTCGGGCGCGCCCCGCATCATCCAGAGGCCAAGCAGACATATCACGATGTCCACCCAGAAGATCGAGCGCCAGCCGAAATTCTGCGACATCAGCCCACCGACGAGCGAACACAGGCCCGAGCCGCCCCAGGAGCCGATCGACCACATGCTGATGGCACGCTGACGATCGGGGCCTTCGTCCCAAAAGGCCTTCACCAATGCCAGACTGGCAGGCATGATGCAAGCCGCCGAAAGACCTTGCAGCGCGCGACCCAACAGAATGACCGGCGCCGCCAGATGGCCCTGCGGCGTGATTGCCACGAGCAACGACCCGACGATACTCAGATAAAAGCCGATACGAGTGATCTTCAGCCGACCCACGCGGTCGGCCAAGCCGCCCACGACCACGATGAAAATACCCGAGAACAGCGACGTGATGGCGACTGCGACGTTCATGACGCTCGCATCCACCCCCAGGGTGCGGCCCATATCGGGCGCTATGTTGAGCGTGGTCTGGGCGAAAAGCCAGAATGCCACGACGCCCAGGATGATGCCGAAAAGCAACCGGTCATTGCCTTTGTATGCCTGCCCGGCTTGAGGATTGGTACCCATACCGCTCCCTAGAGCGCCCGCACCACCCCGTAATAGAGGTAGACGCGCTCAAAAAACGCTATCGGCCGACGACGACCGTCCGTCGTTCCGGTGCCACCATGCCGAGTTTACGCCTACCGTCTGACTCATGGTTTAACCAACTGCGAGGATGCGCTCACAGACACCGGGGGCATGAGAAAATGCGGATATCGGAAACGCAAGGGAAACCACCTGATGCAACGCATCAAAACATGGGCGCGGGCCTTGAAGCGCGACGTGATGACGCTGTGGTTCGCGCTGAAGCACCCTGAAACGCCATGGTACGCACGGGCCTTGGCGGCCGTCATCACGGCCTACGCGCTCAGCCCGATCGATCTGATCCCTGACTTCATCCCGGTTCTCGGGTACCTGGACGACTTGATCATCGTTCCCGCAGGCGTTTGGCTGCTGCTGCGGATCGTCCCCGAACAGGTACTCGTCGACAGCCGGGCACAATCTGAACAATGGTTTCAGGAACAAAAGGGAAAGCCGCGGAGCATCGCCGGTTTTGCCATCATTCTCGCACTCTGGTGCATGGCCGCCTGGGCTACTTACAGGGTGGTCATCGACTGAATCCCGAATCGTTGCTTCACAACATCAAGAGCCGCCGGATCCTTTTAATGTGGCCGGAACGCGATCAGCCCCATGCCCGCCAGCGCGACCAAGACTCCCGCCACGTCCCATGTCGAAGGACGAAGTCCATAGTCCATCCACGGCCCACAGCCAGAAGATGGCCACGCAAATGTAGACCCCGCCGTAGGCCGCATACACGCGGCCGGATGCCGCTGCGTGCAGCGTCAGCAGCCAGGCAAACGCGGCGAAGCTCGCAGCTGCGGGCAACAGCAACCAGGCCGATCCGTTCTGCTTGAGCCAGAGCCAGGAATGGTATCAGATGCGAAAGGCGATCACGTCCGTCACGTTGTCACTCAGTCCCAGCCCCAGTGTGACCCGCAAGTGGCGCATACGGCATCCGTCGCGTCTTCTGCAACAGTTGGTCCAGCGCATTGGCAAATGCACGCCTGTCCGCTTGGCTGAAAGCGGCTGGACCGCCCGTATCGACGCCAGCGCTGCGCAATTCCTCCATCATGTCCCGCATCGTCAGCCGTTCGCTGATGCTGCCGGCGGTATAGCACTCGCCGCGAGGGCTGAGCACCAACGCCCCTTTGCCCAGAGCCTCGCTTGCCAAAGGGATATCCGCAGTAATGACCAGATCACCGGTGGACGCATGTTCAACGATGTAGTTGTCCGCCACATCGAATCCTTGCGACACCTGGACAGCCCGGATCAAAGACGATGGCGGCGTGCGCAGCATTTGATTGGCCACTAGCGTCAGCGGCTGCTGCAACCGTTGCGCCGCCCGATACAGGATGTCCTTGATGACGGCCGGACAGGCGTCGGCATCGACCCATATATTCACGAGCTAGCCCTTCAGCGCTTCGGCCAGCAGTGTGTTCACCAATTCGTTGACGCTGATGTGATCGGCCTGTGCCTTGGCGTTCAAGGCCGAAATCAGCGGCTGGTGCAGCTTGACGGGGAAGGACACCAGACCGGCGGCCTGGTCCAGGCGCCGCTGCTCACGGCGATCCAGGGCAGGCGCGGCGCCAGCGTAGCGACCCGGCGGGATGGCGGCATTGAGCTTGCCCATGAGTTTCAGGGCTTTTTGCTTTTCTAGATCGGTTTTTTTCATGAAGGGCTCGGTGTTGAGGTCTGTCTCTAGGGGGTGCGCCCAGCCCGGCGCACCCAAAAAAAATCCCAACCAGTAAAGGGTGGGATTCTGATGACTGGTGGAGCCGGGGGGAATTGAACCCCCGTCCGCAAGCCCTCTGCAAGTAGCTCTACATACTTAGTCGGCCTATTTTAAGTTTTAGCCTTGGTGCATGCCGGACGACAGGCCCTTCCGCGGCGATTCACACTGATTTAAGATCCGGCCCAGTGACCTGATCGAATCCGATTCCCTGTAGATGACGCTGCTGTGGGTTTGACCCCACCCGACCCAGGGACAGATCGGTGCAGCGGCTCACCGCTTAAGCGGCCAGAGCGAAACGCTCGTCGTTGGCGTTTGTAGTTTTCCAGTGGATTTACGAGCGTACTGGGGCTCGGTATGCACTATCCTGTTTCGCGACCCACGTCGAAGCCAAATCGGCCCCAGGAACCTCTATTGTACCGGTCTTTTTCAGATAATGAAATTACAATGAGCCCCGTATGAGTACTACGGACAACACCCAGGTTCTGGTCCAGGTCGCCATCACCAGCGGGCTAGGACCCTTGCCGTTTTTGGAAACTCGACCATGGAAATCACCCTGAAGGCCAGCGATGGCCACACGTTTGCCGCATACATCAACGGGCCCGAAAACGCCCGTGCCGGGATCGTGGTCCTGCCGGAAATTTTCGGCATCAACGGCTATATCCGCAAGACAGTGGACCGTTACGCCGCGCAGGGCTATCGGGCGATCTGCCCCTCCCTGTTCGACCGGATGACGGCCCCCGAACGGGGCCTGCAGCTGGGCTACACCCCGGAGGAAGTCCAGCGCGGCCTGGGCTACAAAAAAGGCATCGCCGACGAGACCGCCCGTCTGGACATCGAGGCGGCCGCCGCCGCGCTCGAAGGGCAGTCCGTGCGGCTGCTGACAGGCTATTGCTGGGGGGGTTACCTGTCCTGGCGCATGGCCTGCCTGAGCAATACCTTCTCCGCGGCATCCTGCTGGCATGGGGGCGGGATTGCCCGGCACTGCCATGATACGGCCCGCATTCCGGTGCAGATGCACTTCGGAGGGCAGGACAGCTCGATCCCCCTGTCGGATGTGGAAGAAATCCGCGCGGCTCAACCCAAAGTCGAAATCCACGTGTACCCCGGTGCCGGGCATTCCTTCGGGCGGGATGCCACACCGGCGTATCACGCGGAATCGGCAGCCTTGGCCTGGGATCGCTCCCTGGCGTTCTTCGCACGCCACATCTGATCGGCGCCCGCCATCGGCAGGCCGGGATTCGCCATCGAGAGCAACAAATGTGAGGACTTGTTCCCGACGTCGGTGCAACGGCCGCACAGGTAGCCTTTTGAAGCGACTCCGCACCGGAAATTCACCATTGGCGGCCTTCCTTCAGCCACAATCCGGACCAGTGACTATACGGAATGAACCCGTCAATCCTGGCCTGCGGAGGAAGTCGCAGGCTCCCTTGCGAGGAAACCATGAAAAAAAGCATCATCGCAGCGGTTCTGCTGGCTGGCGCACTGGCTGCCGGGCCGGCCGCCCAGGCGGGCGATGTGGACGTCGGGATTTCGATCGGCATCCCGGGCGTCGTCTGGGGAGGCCCTGCCTACTATCCGCCACCTCCGCGCTACTACCGTCGCCCGCCCGTGGTCGTAGTGCCCGAGCCGGTCTACGTGCCGGGGCCCGGCTATTATCGCCAGGGCTGGGTCGATCGCGGCCACTATGACCGCTACCAGCGCAGGTACTGGAAGAAGCACTGGGATCATGACCGCGGCCATCGAGGCCGCGGCTGGGGCGATTGATCGACATCCACCGCGACGGGCCCCGCATTCATTCACGAACACACGGGCCCGGCGCGCGGGGCATTATCCTCAGGCGGCTTGCGCTGCCGGTTCACGCACCTGCAGCTGACGAGTCTTCGCCGCCAGGGCTGCCAGCAAGGCATCCAGCCCATCGCGGGACATCGCGTCCGTCAGCACGCCGTCGGCGGAAAACTTCTCGTGCGCCACAGGGATGAACAGTTCCGGCTTGTTCAGCGGGTGCACATCCAGATAGATCAGGACCTGGCGCAGGTGATACTGCGCGCGCGCGCCGCCCAGACCGCCCATCGACGCACTGGCGATCGCCACCGGCTTGCCCTGGAAGGGCGTGCCGGGCACCCGCGACAGCCAGTCAATCGTGTTCTTCAGCACACCGGGAATCGAGTAGTTGTATTCGGGCGTGGCGATCAGAAACGCATCGGCCTGGGCCGCCTGTTCGGCGATCCGCTGCACGGATGCCGGAAAACCCTGCGCCTGCATGTCGCTGTTGTACAGCGGCACGTCCGACAGATTGGCGATCTCGATGGACATGCCCTCGGGGGCCTGGCGCCGGGCCTGTTCCAGCAACAGATGGTTGTAGGACCCCTTGCGCAGGCTGCCGCCAATGGCTAGGACACGAATGGACATATTGACTCCTGAAAAATATCAAAAAATCCGTGCTCCGGGCACGGAAAAATGGAAACACCAGTCCGAGCGGTGCGTGGGGACGCACACCACCCGGACTTTGGCGAAGGTTACTGGGCCAGCACGCCGTCCCGATAATCACGCAACGCCTGTTCGATCTCGGCGGGCGTATTCATGACGAAGGGTCCGTACTGAGCGATGGGTTCGTTCAGCGGCTTGCCGGCCAGCAGCAGCACCCGCACGCCATCGGCCCCGTCGGGCGCGGCAGCGATATGGATCACGTCGCCGTCCTGCCCGTACCAGACGGTATGGCCCGACGGGACGACCTGATCCCCGGCTTCCAGCCGCCCTTCGAAGACATACGACAGGGCCTGATGAGTGGCCGGCACGGGAATGTCCGCCGACTGCCCCGCCATGACGCGGATGTCCGCGATCAGCGGCTGCGTCACCGACGCCACGGCCCCCTGGCCCGGCCCCTTCAGTGGACAGGTCGCCCAGGGAATGATGCCGGCGATCAGTTTGATGAAGCCGCCCTCGGGCAATTCCGCCGTCGTGATGGCATCGGCGGGAATGTCCCGGTAATGGGCAGGCTGCATCTTTTCGGCGGCGGGCAGGTTCAGCCAGATCTGGAACCCGCGCAGCAAGCCGTTTTCCTGTTGCGGCATTTCCTCGTGGATGATGCCGTGTCCGGCCGTCATCCACTGCACCCCGCCGGCCTTCAGGTCGCCTTCGTTGCCCAGATGATCGCGATGGCGCATGTGGCCGTCGACGATGTAGGTGATGGTTTCGAAGCCCCGATGCGGATGCGCCGGGAATCCCGCGATGTAGTCATCCGGATCGTCCGAGGAAAAAGCATCCAGCATCAGGAAGGGATCCATCCTAACCTGCGGCTGGTATCCCAGGGCGCGCAACAGACGCACACCGGCCCCGTCCTGGGTGGCCTGGGCCGGCAGTATGCGTGTGATTGGTCGAGTCGACATGGTCAGCTCCGTATTCAGATGACATCTATTATGAATCATATAATTCGATAAACAACTGAAAGAACAAGCGCTTTTTTATCGAATATTTAGATATGAACGATATTGTCCCTATCGCCCACTGGCAGGCGCTCCTCGCGGTCGTCGATCACGGTGGATATGCCCAGGCTGCCGAGGCCCTGGGGAAAAGCCAGTCGTCGGTCAGCTACGCCGTCCAGCGCCTGGAAGACCAGCTGGGGCTGCGCGTGTTTCGCCAGGAAGGCCGGCGCGCCGTCCCGACATCAGCCGGCCAGATCCTGCTGCAGCGCGCGCGCCTGCTGGTGGAACATGCCCGGGGCCTGGAGTCCGCCGCCCGCCAGCTGGCGATCGGCCGCGAACCCCTGTTGCGGCTGGCGGTGGACGCATTGTTCCCGGAATGGCTGCTGTTGCAGGCGCTGGAGGCCTTCAGTCCGGACTGCGCCACCACCCGCATCGAGATCCTGGAGACCGTGCTCAGTGGCACGGACGAGGCTCTGCTGCGCCGCGAGGCCGATCTGGTGATCACACCCCGAATTCCCCAGGGGTTCAGTGGCGAGCCGTTGCTGCAGATCCGCTTTGTGGCCGCGGCCGCGCCTTCCCATGCGCTACACGCCCTGGGGCGCCCGCTGGAATGGGCGGATCTGCGGCAGCACCGGCAACTGGTGATCCGGGACTCGGGATCACAGCGCCAAAGCGCCGGCTGGCTGGATGCCGAACAGCGCTGGACCTTCAGCCATCCATCCAGTTCGATCCGCGCCGCCTGCTCGGGACTGGGCTTTGCCTGGTACCCGGAACTGAGCATCCGGGATGAACTGGCGGACGGCCGGCTGCTGCCCCTGCCGCTGATCGAGGGGCGGCACCGCTACGCCATGCTGTACCGGGTGTTTGCCCGGCCCGAATTCCCCGGCCCGGCGTGCCGTGACCTGGCCGACGAACTGGAACGCCAGGTCAGGAAGTCGGGGCTGTCGATCGAGGGCGATACGCCGCCCGAAGATTCACGGACAAGCGAGCCCGCACACGGCAGGCCCGCGATCTGAGGGGTCAAAGACCCACGTTTTCCTTTTGCAGTACCTGTTCGGCCCGATAGCTGGAACGGACCAGGGCGCCGGAGACGACCTCGCGGAAGCCCTTGGACAGGCCCAGGTCGCGAAACGCGCGGAACTGTTCAGGCGTGACAAAGCGGCGCACCGGCAGGTGATTGGCGGTGGGCCGCATGTACTGGCCAAAGGTCAGGATATCGACGTTGGCCGCCCGGATGTCGTCCATGGCCTGCTCGATTTCGTCGTCGGTTTCGCCCAGCCCGAGCATCATGCTGGTCTTGGTCAGCGTGTGGGGTGCGTAGGACTTGGCGTGCGCCAGGACGTCCAGCGTCTGCTGATAACCGGCGCGCACATCGCGCACGACGTGGGTCAGCCGCTCAACTGTTTCCAGATTCTGGGCGAACGTCGTCAAGCCGGCATCCAGGATGGTTTCCACGCAGCCGTGGTTGCCCTGGAAATCCGGCGTCAGCGCCTCGACGGCGGTGTGCGGCGACCGCTCGTGGATGGCGCGAATGCAGGCCGCGTAATGGCCCGCCCCGCCGTCGATCAGATCGTCGCGGTCCACCGAGGTCAGCACCACGTACTTCAGCTGCATCAGGGCCACGGCGTCGGCCACGCTGGCCGGCTCATTGTGATCCAGCCAGCCATGCGGGTTGCCCGTGCTGACAGCGCAGAATTTACAGGCCCGCGTACAGACCGATCCCATCAGCATCAGGGTGGCGGTCCCCCGCCCCCAGCATTCGGCGATGTTCGGGCATTTGGATTCCGCGCAGACGGTATTGAGCTTGTGCGTCTCGACGATCTCGCGGACTTCCTGGTAGCGTTCGCCCGACGGGATGCGCACCCGCAGCCAGGAGGGCTTGGGGGCGGAGTCGGGGATTTCGGACAGCTCGCTGGGCCGCATGCCGTCCTTGACGGCGCGGGTGCCCTGCGGGCTGGTGAATTTCGATCCCGAACGGGCGCGGATGATAGGGACTTCGGTCGTCATGGGAAACCTGTGCAAAATGGGAACGGGCGTGCGTCAGCCCCGGCGCTCGCCTGGGGGCGATAGTACCATGGGGTGCCCGGGCACCCTGCCGATTCCCCTACCCGCATCGGGCTCTGTATACTGGCGGCCATGCTGGCCTCCCCCCCCAAGATTCCTCTGTTGGCGCGCCCCCCTGGCACTGCGCTGGTGCTGCTCTGTCTGCTGGGCATGGTGGCGCTGTGGACGGTGCTCTGCGCAATCAGCCATTCGGCGCCCGATCTGGACGGCATGGAGGAACTGGTCTGGGGCGCCAGCCTGGAACTGGGCTACACCAAGCACCCGCCCCTGCCGTCCTGGTTCATGCATTTCGCCATCGACCTGTTCGGCCGTCCGGTCTGGCTGCCGTTTCTGATGGGCCAGGTTTTTTCCGCGCTGGGGCTGTGGTTCGTCTGGAAGCTGGGATGCGAGCTGACGACCCCGCACCGCGCCCTGATCGCCACCCTGCTGGTATCGGTGACGGCCTACTTTTCCCTGCGCGGCACCATCTACAACCACAACACGGCGCAACTGTGGTCCATCACCGCGTCGATCTGGCTCTTTTACCGGGCCACGCGCAGCCAGCGGGCCCGCGATTGGGTGCTGCTGGGCGCCGTCTGCGGCCTGGCGATGATGACCAAGTACAGCGCGCTGATCCAGTTCGCCGCGTTCTTCCTGTATCTGCTGCGCACCGGAGCCCTGCGCAGCGGCCGTACCTGGCGGGGCGTGCTATGGGCCACCGGCGCCTTTCTGCTGATCCTGAGCCCCCACCTGTGGTGGCTGGCCCAGCACCGTTTCGAACCCCTGTTCTACGCCGACGCCTCGCTGCAGGCGGGTGGCCGCCTGGTCGCCCTGGGCGAGCTGCTCTCGTTCGTCCTGGATCAGATCGGGCGCGTCGCCCCGATGGTGCTGGTGCTGGTGGCCTGGGCCTTTTGGCGCCGGCGCGCGGGGGACCGCGCCCCGGGGTATGCCGCCAATGACGAATCCTTCGATCCCGGCCGCCGGATGCCCCGGTACCTGCACGATTTTTCCGCCCACGACCGCCGGTTCCTGCTTTGGGTGGGCCTGACGCCCTTCGTCGCGACGGTTCTGGTCTCCGCCTTGCTGGGGTCCCGGCTGGAAGCATCGTGGGCCAGCACCTTCTTTGTGCTGTTCGGCTTCTATGGCCTGTGGTGGCTGCGTGGGCAGGATGGTGTCCAGCTGCGGCGTATCCTGATCCTGGTCGCCGGACTGCACCTCGTGATGGCCCTGGGTTACGCCATTGCCCGCGGGCCGCTGGCCGAGGCGGCCGGCAGAGCCGCCCGTTCGACCTACCCCGGATCCACGCTCGCGGAGCTGGCCGTGCGGCACTGGCAGCAATATCAGCCGGGACGGCCTTTGCGGGTGATCGTGTCCAATACCTGGATGGGCGGCAACATCGCCGTTCACGTCAGCCCGAAAACCCAGGTCTACATCGACGCCAGCGACGAACAGTCGCCCTGGTTCGCCCCCGGGACCGCCCTGTGGTGCGGCGCCGTCGTCGCTTTCAGCGACGTTGGCCGGGCGGCACCGTCCGCCGCAGTACAGGCTCTGTATGACGCGGCCCCCTGGAAGGGCGTGGATGAAGTGCCGTGGTCCGGCCCGAAGGGCCCGCGCATCGATCTGCACTGGGCTGTCCTGCCGGCCACACCCGATTGCCTGAAGAATCCGCGCTGATCGCCTGACGGGTCAGCGGTCCGACGCGGTATGTTCCGCCGCCCCGCCCTGCCGGGCATGCGCCGGCCGCACGTCGGCGCCAACGGCCAGCAGCCCTTCGAACATATGCGCCGCCATGGGGCGGGCGAACAGGTAGCCTTGGCCGAAATCGCAGCCGGCCGCCGCCAGCAGATCGTATTGCCGGGGTGTCTCGATGCCCTCGGCCACCACGCTCAGACCCAGTTTGTGCGCCAGCAGGATGATGGCTTCGCACAAGGCATGATCGGCACTGCCGCGACTGAGGTTGGCGACGAAGGACTGATCGATCTTCAGGAAGTCGATGTCGAATTTACGCAGATAGGACAGGGACGAATAGCCCGTCCCGAAATCATCGAGCGCCACCTGCATGCCCGCCGTGCGGAAGGCTTCGAGCTGAAGGCGGATGCGGTCGTCCCCCGAATCGATCAGCAGGCCCTCGGTGATTTCGATGATGACATGGCGGGAGGCCAGGCCCAGCGTGTTCAGGTGCGTGCTCCAGAAGGCCAGATCCAGGCCTTCGTGACGCAACTGCGCCGGCGAGATATTGACGCTGACCTGGATGTCCCGGTCGAACCGGTTGCGCCATTCCGAAATCTGCCGCGTGGCTTCGCAGAAAACCCAGTCGCCCAAGGGGCGGATGATGCCGGTTTCCTCGGCCAGGGGGATGAATTCGGCGGGTGAAACCAGACCGCGGACCGGATGATGCCAACGCAGCAGGGTTTCGGCCTTGACCACGCGCCCGCTGCGCAGATCCACGATCGGCTGGAAATCCAGCGAGAACTGATTCTGGTCGAGCGCCAGGTGCAGATCGTTGACCAGACGCATCCGTTTCTGGGCCCGTTCCTGCATGGACAGGGTGAAGTAGCAGCTGCGGTTGCGGCCTTCGGCCTTCGCCGAATACATGGCCTGGTCGGCGTTGTTCAGCAAGGTCTCGGCATCGGTGGCGTCGTCGGGATAGAAGGTAATGCCAATGCTGGTGGAAATGAAGACGGTTTCAACACCCAGCCGGAAGGGCTCGGCCAGCGATCGCAGGATCGCCCGGGTCAGGCGTTCGACATCGCGGGGTTCGTGCACGCCGTCCAGCAGGACCGTGAACTCGTCGCCCCCCAGGCGGGCGACCGTGTCGCTTTGCCGCACGCAGGCGCTCAGGCGGCGCGAGGCTTCCTTCAGAAGCTCGTCGCCCATGGCATGGCCCAGCGTGTCGTTGATTTCCTTGAAGCGGTCCAGGTCCAGGAATAGTAGGCCAATGCGCCCACCCGTGCGGCGCGCCTTGAGGATGCTCTGTTCGAGCCGGTCATGGAACATCTGCCGGTTGGGCAGATCGGTGAGCCGGTCGAAATTGGCCTGCTTCCAGATGATGGCTTCGGCCTGCTTGATCTCGGCGATGTTGGAGAAGATCATCACCCGGCGGTGGACTTCCCCCTGGTCGTTGAACGACGTGTTGATGCTGAGCCATTCGGGGTAGAGTTCGCCGTTGACGTGCTGGCCCCAATGTTCGCCTTGCCAGTTGCCGGTTTCCATCACGGTGCGCCACATGGCCCGATAGAACTCACGGTCATGGCACGGCGAATTCAGGCAGCGCACATGGCGGCCCACCACGTCGGATTCGGCACGCCCGCGCAGGCTGACGAAAGCCGGGTTGACATCCAGGATGACGCCCCTGGGATCGAGCACCAGCATGCCCTCGCTGGTGCTGCGATAGACCAGCGAGGCGAGTTCCGCCTGGCGGTCGGTGTCGCTCAGGCCGCCACGGCGCTGGCGCATGATGTACAGGTGACTGTGCCCCGTCTTCGAGCAAATCTGCGTGGCCGCCCCGGCCAGATTGAGGGCCAGGTGCTGCCGGTGCTGTCCGCGGCCCCGCCACAGCAGGGCGTTGCGCGCGCCTTCCTGGTCGAGCCGCGCGTTGACCTCGGCCACGTCGGGCAACAACGCATCCACGCGCAAGCCGACCGCGTCCCCGCGCCGATAGCCGAACAGGCGTTCGGCGCTGCGGTTCATGTAGAGGATGGCACCCTGCGTGTCGGTCGCGAAAAACGCATCCTGGGAAAAATCACCCAGGCGCAGCAAGGCAAGGATATGGGAACGATCGGAAGATTCGACGGGCGGCATCACGCTGGCGGGGCCGGAATCCTGGTCATCGAACGGACGTATGGGCGCGGATGGGGGAAACATCACACGGAACCGGGTGGATGCGAGGAGTGGACCATCATGAGACCGCCAAAGGACCCTGCGACATCCAGTCTTTTAACACATTGTCAGGCCCGTCACCATCAGTAATATCGTTAGGGACCTTGCCGGGCCCAGGGCGGCTTCAAGGCGCCTCGCCGAAGTATTCCTTGAACTGATGGCCGAGCTTGCGGGCCTTGGTGCGCAGGTATTGCTCATTATAGGGGTTGCGATTGACCTGCAGCGGAATGTGTTCGGCGATGGTGATGCCCATGTCCGCCAGCACGCGTTCCTTGCGTGGATTATTGGTCATCAGGCGCACGCTGCGGATACCGAAATGCGCCAACATCGGACGGCACAGATCGTAGCGGCGCAGGTCGGCGGGAAAGCCCAACCGTTCATTGGCCTCGACCGTATCGGCCCCCTCGTCCTGCAGCTGATAGGCCCGGATCTTGTTCAGCAAGCCAATGCCCCGGCCTTCCTGGCGCAGATACATGATGATGCCGCAGCCTTCTTCCGCGATGCGCTGCATGGCAGCTTCCAGCTGGGCGCCGCAGTCGCAGCGCTGACTGAACAGCGCGTCGCCCGTCAGGCATTCGGAATGGATGCGAGCCAGCACGGGGCCATCCGCGCCCGGGTTGCCCAGTGTCAGGGCCACGTGTTCCTTGCCCGTTGCGGGTTCGACGAAGGCGTGAATCCGGAAGATGGCCCAGGGCGTGGGCAATTGGCTGGAGGCGACATACTGCAACAGGTCGCTGTCCGCAGCGGGGGCGGCACCAGGAGAGGTGGGCATGTGGAACGAACGATGAAAATGAAACAGACTATAGGTTAACACTGTGCACCGGCGCCATACTTCGGGCCTGCGGATGAAAAAAGGACCCCGCACAAGCGAGGTCCGAAAATCGCCCGTCCGGGCCGGCGCGAATCAGGCCTTGACCCCGAGATAACGCTCGATGATCTCGCCGTTTTCGTGCAGGTCCTTGGGCGTGCCCTCGTACACCACATGACCATTGTTGACGATATAGCTGCGGTCGGCCAGAGCCAGGGCCGCCCGCACGTTCTGTTCGACGATCACGATCGTCTGTCCCGCATCGGCCAGCTGGCGGCAGACGGTCATCAGATCCCGCACGATGATCGGTGCCAGGCCCTCGAACGGCTCGTCGAGCAGGATGATGTCCGCATTGCGGATCATCGCCCGGGCGATCGCCAGCATCTGCTGCTCGCCCCCCGATAGCTGCTTGCCCCGGTTGCGCTTGCGCTCGGCCAGGCGCGGAAAGGTCGTGTAGATCTCGTCGAGCGTGCGCGGTTTTTCGGCCGTCATGGCCGCCAGCTGCAGGTTTTCCTGCACGGAGATCGAACCGAACACCCGGCGCTCCTCGGGCACGAGCTGGATGCCCAGCGCGGCGCGGCCATAGGGCTGCAGATGCTGGATCTCCACCCCCCGGTGCCGGATCGTGCCGGATTTGACCTCGACCATGCCCATCAGGGATTTCAGCGTCGTGCTCTTGCCGGCCCCGTTGCGCCCCAGCAGGGCGACGACCTCGTGTTCCTCGATGCGCATCGTGACATCGAACAGGATGTGCGAATCCCCGTAATAGCTGTTGATCTTGTCGACTTCAAGCAGACTCATCGTCCATCCCTCCCAGGTAGGCCGCCTGGACCGCCGGGTCCTGACGGATTTCGTCGGGCGTGCCCTCGGCCAGCTTGCGGCCTTCATAGAGCACGGTAATGCGTTCGGCCAGTTCGAACATGGCATCCATATCGTGTTCGACGATCACCATGCTGCGGCCCGCCCGGATGGACTTCAGCAACGAGACAACCAGCACGCGTTCCTCGGGTCCCAGGCCGGCGAGCGGTTCGTCGAACAGCAGGACATTGGCGCCGGTGGCCAGCGCCAGGCCGATTTCCAGGCGGCGCTTTTCGCCGTAGGACATGTCGGACACCCGCGTATCCGCATGGAGGCCGAGGTCCACCATGGCAATGGCCGCGTTGACCTGGGAATCCAGGTGCTCGGAATGCAGGCTGCTGAGCAGGTCGTTGCGATAACGCCCGCGCATCCGCGCCAGGACCGGAATCATGACATTCTGACGCACGGTCAGGTGTTCGAAGAGCTGGTTGATCTGATAGCTCTTGCTCATGCCCAGCTGGCAGACCGAGGTCACGCCGATACCGGTGATCTCCTGACCCCGGAAGAAGACCTTGCCGGTGGTGGTGGACAGTTCACCGGCCAGCATCGCGAAGAACGTGGATTTGCCCGCCCCGTTGGGCCCGATCACGCCGTGCAGTTCGCCTTCACGCAGCGTGAAGTCGATGTCGGTATTCGCCTTCAGACCGCCATAATGCTTGCTGACACCGCGGGCTTCCAGCACCGGCGCGCCGGGCCGGGTGGACTTCAGCGGTGGCACGATATCCAGGGAGGACGCGACATGCTGACTGACGGACTGGTCCAGATCGGCGGGCAGTTGCCGTTGGCGGCGACGCACGAACTCCAGGATGCCACCCGCCACTCCATGACGGAACACCGTCACCAGAACGACGAACACCACGCCCAGAATCAGTTTCCAGTACGGCCCCAGATTGCCAACCTGTTGCAGGCCTTCGTACAGATACAGCCAGATGGTGGCCCCCAGCAGCGGGCCCAGCAGGGTCCCCGCCCCGCCCATCACAGTCTGGATGACCAGCTGGGCGGACGTATCCAGGGAGAAGGCATCCGGCGGCATGTAAGACTGGAACAAGCCCAGCAAGCCACCTGCCAACCCGCCATAGGCGGCCGCGACCACGAACACCATCAGCTTGTAGGTCTGGATGGAATGCCCCAGAGCGGTCGCACGCTTCGGGTTGCCCTGAATCGCCTTGAGCACCGCGCCGAACGGCGATCGCACGATGCGGCGGGCAACCAGATAGCCCAGGAAGAAGATCACCGCCACGAACCAGTACATCGGCCAACCGCTGGAAATGTGGATGTTGATGAACCCCAGCGACAGTTCGGGTGGCGGCACACCCGCAATGCCGTTCTCGCCCCCGGTGTAGTCCTTGAAGGACGAGTTCTCCAGGAAATAGAACATTTCGCCGAAGGCCAGGGTGCTCATGGCGAAATAGATCCCGGTGCGGCGCAGGGTCAGGTAGCCGATCACCAGGCCGGCGATCGCCGCGACGACCGTGCCGATCAGCAACGCCAGCAACATGTTGGACACGACGCCATCGGTCAGCAGATACGCCGTGACGAAACCGCCCGTGCCATAGAAAGCCGCCTGGCCGAAGGACAACAGCCCGGTGTAGCCGAACAGCAGATCGAAGCCCAGACCGAACAAGCCCCAGATCAGGATCCGCGTGAGCAGATCCGGGCTCATGCCCACGGCCGGCAGGACGAAGGGCGCCACGATCAGGCCAAGACCCACCAGCATTTCCGGAAGCCGGCCGCGCGTCATGCCGCCTCGCGAGCGGGTCGCGCGGGCCGGCTTCGCGGTCACACCGGCCCCGTCCGCCGTACTTGTTTGAATCGAATTCATTCCCGTCCCTCCTGCCCCATGAGACCTTGCGGACGAAAGATCAGAACCAGCGCCATGGCGACAAAGAGCATCACATCCGAATACTGGGGATTGATCATGGCCGTCAGGCTGAGAATTTCACCGGCAATGATGCCGCCCACCACGGCGCCGGGGAAGGACCCGACCCCGCCGATCACCACCACGACAAAGGATTCGACCAGATAGCGGAATCCCATGTCAGGCGTCAGCGCCACGATCGGGGAGTTGATGACGCCGGCGAAGCCCGCTGCCATCGCCCCGATGCCGAACACCAGCAGGAAGGTGCGTTTGACGTTGATGCCCAGCGCGTTGACCATCTGCGCATCCTCGATCCCGGCGCGCACGATCAGGCCCAGGCTGGTGCGATACAGCACGAAGTACAGCAGCAGCAAGGTGACAGCGGCAATGCCCAGGGTCTCCAGCCGATACAGCGGGTAGATCAGCGACCCGATGCGGGCTATGCCCGTGCCCCAGTCAGGCGGAGTGACCGACAGGCTGACCCCGCCGTACAGGCCGCGCACGATCTCGACCAGAATGATGCTGATGCCGAATGTGACCAGGATCTGGTCCTCCGGCGGACGGCTGTAGTATTTGCGCATCAGGCCCCGTTCCATGACAAGCCCGCACGCCAGCGCGACGGCGGCCCCGCCAGCGACAGCCAGGACGAATGAACCTGTCAGGCCATACACGGTATAGCCCGCATAGCCCCCTACGACGAACAGGGCGCCGTGGGCAAAATTGATGACACCGAGCGTGCCGTAGATGATGGTCAGGCCGGTACTGATGAGCGCCAGCAACAAGCCGGTGGCCAGCCCGTTGAACAGCTGAGACAGAAACAAGGACATGCTCGGCATCGAGTTGCCTCCTGTGAAAGTTCCGGAAAACCGCGCCCGGCCGCGCTTCGGGATCGGGGCGCGGTCGGGCTCCGGCGCTTAGGCGTAGCCACCCATCTTGCAACCCAGCAGGCCCACTGTCGGCAGGACGTCCTTGCCGTTGACGACCTGGACGATCTCGAAGAAGTCTTCCGGATTCTTCATGTCGGCCGGTTTCTTGCCGCGCAGGATCGGGAAGTCGACGATCCCCTGGTGGTCCTCGGCGCGGAAAGTGACCTTGCCCACCGGGCTGTCACGCACCTCACCGGCTTCCAGGGCCTTGACGACATCCACCGGATAGAAGCTCTTGGCCCGTTCCACCGCGTCGGCCCACAACACCAGGGCCAGGTAGGCATACATGGCCGAATCCCGGGGCTTGCCGCCGAACTTCTTCTCGTAGGCCTCGACGAAGTCCTTGGCGACCGGATTGTTGTCCTGCATCGTCCACCAGAAACCCTGCGCGGCGTAGACGCCTTGCATGATGTCGGCACCGACTTCTTTTTCGAGGTAGGCGGACATGTAGGGGATCACGATCTTCATCTTGTCGAGCAGACCGAACTGCTTGGCCTGCTTGATGGCGTTGGCGGCGTCGGCCCCATAGGCCACGACGACCAGCACATCGGCATCCGTGTTGGCGATGTTGATCAGGTACGAGCTGTAATCCTTCGCGCCCAGCGGGTGGACCTGATTGGTGACGGTCTTCCAGCCTTCCTTCTCGGTGAATTCCTTCATCGACTGGGTGGTCGTGTGGCCGTAGGTGTAATCCGGCGTCAGGTACGCGGCCTTGCGATTCTTGCCGAGTTCCTTCGCGACGACCGGCGCGATGGCCTTGCAGGCCATATAGGCGAAATAGCACAGACGAAAGCCGTAACGCTGGCAGTCCACACCGGTGGTTTCGTTGGAACCCGAAATGGCCGTGAAATAAGGCGTGTGTTCGCGGTTGCAGACCTTCTGCAGGGCGATGGCCACCGCGCTGCTGGTGCTGCCGGCGATCATCAGCGCCTTGTTGTCATGAATGAAGCGCGTGGCGGCCTGCACGCCGGTATTGGGCTTGGTTTCGGCGTCGGCCGAGCCCAATACCAGTTTCTTGCCCAGGATGCCTTTCTTGATCAGGGGAGAGAGCTTCTGGACCTGCGGGGCTCCCGCGTTGATCTGTTCGGCGGCCAGCTCGTAGCCGTTCTTCTGTTCGGCACCCTGGGCAGAATACGGACCGGTCAGGTCAACCGTCAGGCCCACGAACACGGAGTCGCCATTGGCGCCCGCCGGCCAGGCGCCCAGGGGCTTCTTGTCTTCCGCCATCGCAACCCGGGCCGTGGCGGGCAGCAGCATGCCGCCTGCCACCCCGGCCGCGCCGGCCTTGAGCACGGAACGGCGCTTGACCTGCGCCTGCATGGCTTGACCCAACGAATTGTTGTCTTTCATTGTTTCGTCTCCTGATTTTTTGAGTGGTCCCGGACACCGATGGCACCCGGCTGAGGAACTGTGTTTCAGTCAATCACCCGCGCTTTGTTTTTATGCTCGAAGCAGCTTTGTTTTTATCGTGCAGAGAAACAGACAGTCGGATTTCTGCGTGACGTTATTAGGAAATTTGAAACTTACGCAGAACTTACGTGAATTTTGAACACTACGGAGAGACGGCCAACCCCCATTGAACCGGATACGACAATATCGATTTAAAAACCAGATAAGTCATTGATATCTAGCGATATTCAGATAATCTGAAAATTGATGCGATGCAATAAAATCAGGGTTTATGCGTAAGGGAAATCCGCAGGTTGGATTGTTCTGTCATATTGCACTGCAAAATAAAAACGGGGTCCGCCAGGACCCCGTTGATTCAAGCCAAAACTATCGGATTTCAGTTCCCCATCCCCAGGGCCGAATCGACGCGGCCGGCAAAGGCGGCGGGCGTCATCTCTGTCCCATTGACCGTCATCCGGCCATCGGCATAACGGACATCGGCCAGCACCTGGCCATCTTTCTGACTCACCAGCCCCTGGCGCTCGAGACGGCCCGCATACTGATCGAACATCATGCTGAACAGGGCGATAGCCACGTCCGGATTGCCGCCTGTCTGGCTCTGGCGCAGCACCTGCAGCAGCATGGGCTTGGACAACAGCAGATGCGCCGACACCTGACCGATGCCTTGTTCGATCAGGCCGCCCAGGTCCTGTGGCGCATCGTCGCCAGCCGGCCGGAACTGCGCCTGGGCCCGGATCTCGGTCCTGCCCTGGGGAGTGGTCCAGTTCAGCGTATCGAGGGACACGCGCGGCGAGGACGCCAGGACAGGCATCATCAGGATCCGCAAGCGCTGCTCGTCCTGGGCCGACAACGGGGCCGAATCATCGCCCCGGTTGGCCTGGATCTGTTCCAGCGCCAGGATCAGCGGCCGCAGGGCGACGATATCCAGCTGTTCGACGGACGCCTTGAGCTGCATCGTGCCCATGTCCTGCGAACCAACCCGCACCTGCCCCAGATCGTACTGGACGCGGCTGTCGAGCAGACTGCCGGTGCGCGCGGCCTCCATGCCGAACGACGGCTGACGAAAGAGCACCTCGCCAGATTCGGGGCTGAGGAAGCGGGCCTGGTTCAGGCGGATCCGCTGACGGGACTGCAGATCGGCATCCCCGCTACGCGTGGTCTGACTGTCGAATTCCAGCCCCTGCAGCTGAACCCTGGCGCCCGAATCCGGTGCCAGGACATCCAGCGAGTCCATATGCCCGGACAGCACGGTCCGCCGGTCCCGGGAATCATGGTCCACCGTCAGCGTCCCGCCGCTGAAATCCAGGCTCTTGTCCGCGGCGTGCACCGGGACGAAGCGCCAGACCGACGCGATGTGGCCGTCGAACCCCACCCGGGAATCCGCCTCCCAGGGCGCAGTCCCGCCAGGCAGCGCGTCGAACCAGGGCTGCCAGGTGCCGCCTGGCAGGGGGCGCACCTGGCTGAATGCCGCCAGGGGCCGCCAGAAACCAGCCTTCACCGCCGCCAGAGGCCAGGGACCATGCCGCAGATCGTCTTCCAGCGACAGGGTCTGCGTGGACCCGCCGTCATCCCGAAATTCAAAGACATAGCGCACCTGCGAGGCAAACAGCCCCCGCCGGTAATCGTCGATCCGCAGGACCGGCCGGGGATCGTTGGAGGTCCATTGGGCCTGGATTTCCTGGTTTGCCTGAGCCACCCAGGATTCGATGGATTGCTGGGCGAGCCGCCCCGCATACCACGAGGCGCCGCCATATGCGACGACGATGACGACCACCAGGCCGGTGATGACTTTCAGGGAACGACGGCTCATGCGCGGTCTCCAGCCCGGTCGAATAAACGGATCAATTGGGATACATCGGCGGCCCCCAGCCCGTGGCGGCTGGCCAGCCGGTAATTCTGGCCCGCCGCCGTCGCCACAGGAACGGCGGTCCCCTGGCTGCGCGCCAAAGCGGCGACAGTGTCCAGATCCTTCAGCATCGTGTCCAGGCTGGCCTGCGCCTCGGCTGGCGCCTGGGTCATCCGAGGCACGAAGATCCGCAGCAGCGTCGAATCGGCCCAGCCACCCGTCAGCGCCTCGGTCAGCCGGGCGGCATCCACGCCCGCATCCTGCGCCAGGGCCACGGCCTCGGCAATGGCGGCGATCGTGGTGGCGACGATCGTCTGATTGCAGAGTTTGGCAACCTGCCCCGCGCCCACGGGGCCCAGATGGGTGACCCGCTGCGCGTAGGCCCGCAGCACTGGTGCAACCTGATCACACACGTCAGCGGGGCCACCCGCCATGATGGCCAGCGTGCCTGCGGCCGCGCCGCCCGTCCCGCCGGACACCGGCGCATCCAGCCAGATCGCGCCGTTGGCCTGCGCCAGGCGGTCGGCGAATATCCGGGTGTCTGTCGGCGGAATCGAAGAATGATCGACCAGGACCCGCAGCGAACCGGACCCTGCCAGGCCGTCCGCCCCGAAGACCACGGATTCCACCGCCGCCGCATCGAACAAGCACAAGGCCACCCAGGTGCAGGCATCTGCCAGTTCGCGCGGTGTGGCGTGTGCCTGCGCGCCTTCGGCCGCCAGCTGACGCGCGGGCGCCGGGGAACGATTCCAGACATGGACCTGATGGCCCGCCTGCAACAGGCGCCTGACCATCGGCACGCCCATGCGCCCCAATCCGCAAAAGCCGATCTTCATAGGTAGGAAATTAGGATTCGTCGTGGAGCTTGCGAGACAATTCTCGCGGCAATGGGAAGGACACCTGCTCGCGCACGCCGTCGAGGGGCCGCACCGACCGCACGCCGAGTTCCCGCAAGCGGTCGAGCACCTGCTGGACCAGGGCTTCGGGCGCCGAGGCCCCCGCCGTCACACCGACACGGCGCGCGGTTTCCAGCCATTCGGGGCGGATCATATCGGGGTGATCCAGCAGATACGCGGTCACCCCCTTGCGTTCGGCTACTTCGCGCAGGCGGTTCGAATTGGAACTGTTGGGGCTGCCCACCACCAGCACCAGATCGCACTGCGGCGCCATGACGCGCACCGCGTCCTGGCGATTCTGGGTCGCATAGCAGATGTCGCTTTTTTTCGGTTCCGCAATGCCCGGAAAACGGGCACGCAAGGCGTCCGCCACCTGGGCGGCGTCGTCGATCGACAGTGTGGTCTGCGTCACGAACGCCAGGTTGCCCGGGTCGCGAACCTGCAGAACCTGCACGTCCTGGACGGTTTCCACCAGATACATGCCGTCGTCGGCCTGGCCCAGGGTGCCTTCGACCTCGGGGTGGCCCCGGTGGCCGATCATGATGACCTCACGGCCTTCCTGGCGCATGCGGGCGACTTCGACGTGGACCTTGGTCACCAGGGGGCACGTCGCATCGAAAATGCGCTGGCCGCGCTGTTCGGCCTCTGACCGCACGGCCCGCGATACCCCGTGCGCCGAGAAGATCACAATGGCCCCCGACGGCGCGTCCTCGAGTTCGTCGATGAACACCGCGCCCTTGGCCCGCAGATCCTCGACCACGTACCGGTTATGGACGATCTCGTGGCGTACGTAGATCGGTGCGCCATGAATTCCGAGCGCCCGCTCGACGATCTCGATGGCGCGATCCACCCCCGCGCAGAAGCCGCGCGGCTGGGCCAGGACGACCTCGGGCGCGGCGTCGTCCGGCGCATCGGCGGACACGGAATCGACAGGGCCGGATGTCATCACAAAACCCCCAGGATCCGGATTTCGACCTGCAGATCGATGCCGGCCAGCGGGTGGTTGAAGTCGAACAATGCGGAATCGCCCTGCAAGGTCTTGAGCACGCCCGAATAGCGTCCACCCTGGGGTGCGACGAATTCGATCATGTCACCCGCTTCGAACACCGTGTCCGGGGGGGCATTGCGCACCATTTCGTCGTGCGAGATCCAGCGCAGCAGTTCGGGGTTGCGGTCACCGTACGCCTGCGCGGCGGGCAGGTCCACCATGAAGTGCTCGTCTTCGGACCGGTCCAGCAACAGGGCTTCCAGGCCGGGCGCCCATTGCCCGATCCCCATCTGCAAGGTGGCGGGCCGATCCAGAAACGTATCGACGAATGCGGTGCCGGCGGCCGGCCCCGTCAGCGGCTCGATGCGGTAGTGCAGCGTGACATAAGAGTCCGGACGGACGTGCGCTGCGGCATGGGAAGAGGTCAAAATGGTTCACCACTCAAAAATCAGTCAAACCCGCTTATTTTAGGGCCTATCATGCCACAAGACAGCCAATCCCCCTGCGGCGAACGTCCTCGCGAACGTCTGCTGCGGCACGGCGTGCATGCGCTGACCACCGCCGAACTGCTGGCCGTGCTGCTGCGCACCGGCACCCGCGGGCGCAACGCGGTGGATATGGGCCGCGACCTGGTCGAACACTTCGGCGGATTGCGCCGCCTGTTGTCGGCGGAAGCCGAATCCCTGCTGGCCTTTCCCGGCCTGGGAACAGCCAAGACCTGCGAACTGCTGGCCGTCCAGGAATTAGGGCGCCGCGCCCTGGAGGAACCGCTGCGCAACGGCCGGGCGCTCAGCCAGCCCGACCGGGTCAAGCAGTTCTGCGCCATGCGCCTGGCGCACCTGCGCGTGGAACACTGCATCGCCCTGTTCCTGGATACCCAGCTGCAACTGATCGACTGCGCGGAGATCGCGCGCGGCACCCTGTCGCACGCGTCGATTTATCCGCGCGAAGTCGTCCGGGCCGCCCTGGGTCACCACGCGGCCGCGCTGATCCTGGCGCACAATCACCCTTCCGGGCTTTCCGAACCCAGCCCGGCCGACATCGCCCTGACCCGCCAGCTGAAGCAGGCTCTGTCGCTGGTGGACGTGCGGCTGCTGGATCATCTGGTGGTGGGCGCCACCGAGGTCACGTCCCTGGCCGAGCGCGGCCAGATCTGAACCCCATGCGCTGCCTGGGACAATATCCGTACGCCCGGCCAGCCACCCAGGATCGTCTTTGCCACACGCGCTAGCGACATGGTAGAATTTCTGGCTAACCCTGGATACGTTGCCAGGATCTTGATGTCAAAAGACATCCATCCGGCTGGCGACCCCATTACTATTTACGGACTTCACCATGAAAGAAGGCATCCACCCCGAATACCGCGAGGTCGTGTTCCTGGACCTGCAGACCGGCAACAAATTCATTTCGCGCTCGTCTTTGTCCGCGCGTGAAACCACCGAGATCGACGGCAAGAGCTACCCGCTCTTTAAGTGCGACGTGACCTCGGAATCGCATCCGTTCTACACCGGCGCCCAGACCCGCATCGTCGAGACCGGCCGCGTGGAAAAATTCCGCGCCCGCTTCGCCCGCACGGCCGGCACCGTCAAGAAATAATCGCCGCGACATTGGGTGGCATCCGGGTCCTGGACCCGATACACACCCAGTCCAAAGGCAGCCGTGCGGCTGCCTTTTTCATTTAACATGGGGTCCATCCCCATTTCCCGCTGCCTGCTCCGTGCACCCTGACGATCCGCAATCCACGCCTGCCAGGCTGACGGCCACGGCGGCTGCGAAACTGCCCCGCCTGTTCCTGCTGACGGTCGGGCTGGTCTACATCCTGTCCGGCCTGTTCTATCGGGACCCCTGGAAAACCGACGACGTCACCGGCCTGGCCACCATGCTGACCGCCCTGTCGGGCGAGGCCCATGCCTGGCTGCTGCCGCAGGTCGGGCATCTGGCGCAGTCCCAGGACGGCCCGCTGGTCACCTGGGTGGGGGCCATCTCGATCTGGTCGCTGCGCCCCCTGCTGGAGGTCTTCTTCACCCCGTTGAACGCGGCCATCATCGCCTCGCGCATCCCCAACATCCTGTGGTTCGCGATCCTGACCAGTTCGATCTGGTACGGCACCTATCTGCTGGGCCGACGCGACGAAGCCCAGCCCCTGGCCCTGCCCTTTGGCGGCGAGCCCAGCGAACGCGATTACGGCCGCATGCTGGCCGACGCCGCCCTGCTGCTGATCGTCGCCACGGTCGGCATCATCTGGCGCATGCACGAAACCTCCGAAGTCCCCGCCGTCATCGCCTGCCAGGCACTAGCGTTCTACGCGGTCGCTCGGATGCTGGATCACCCGGTCTCGGGCGCCATCACCCTGGGCGTGGCGGTCGGCGCGGCGTTCCTGGCGCGCGGCTGGCTCGGTTGTCTGCCCCTGATGCTGGGGATCCTGATCATCTTCGGGCAAAACGGCACGCTCGCCAGTGAGCGCAAATGGCTGGCCGTCAGCGCGCTGATTGCCGCCACCCTGATGCTGCTCTGGTGGATCCCCGCCCGCACGTTCGGCCCCTACTGGACCGAAAGCTGGCTGCTCTGGACACGACACGCCTTCAACTGGCCCAGCGCACGCGCCTGGCTAAGCATCTTCCGCGACCTGCCCTGGTTCCTGTGGCCGACCTGGCCGCTGGCCCTGCTGGCGCTGTGGCGCTGGCGCGGCTGGTTCCGGGCGCCGCACATGCGCATCCCGCTGGGGTTCGCCCTCGGCGCGCTCATCATCCTGCTGGCCAGCGCGGATCCCTTCGAACCCGAATACAGCACGTTGGCCGTCCCCTGCGCCGTGTTGGCGACCTTCGCGCTACCCACCCTGCGGCGCGGCGTGGTCAATACGCTGGACTGGTTCGCCGTCATGTGCTTCTCGCTGACCGCCGCAACCGTCTGGCTGGGCTGGATCGCCCTGCAGACCGGCTGGCCTACCCAGATCGCCGCCAACATCGCCCGCCAGACCCGGGGCTTCGACGCCCACATCGCCTGGCCCGCGACATCGATCGCGATTCTGGGTTCCATCGCCTGGATCGCCCTGGTGCGCTGGCGCCTGCGCAACCACCCCGCCGGGCTGTGGCGCGGCACGGCGCTGTCGGCGGGCGGTCTGCTGATCAGCTGGCTGCTGCTGGCGACCCTCTGGATGCCTGCATTCGACTACATCCGCAGCTACCGCGACGTGTCCGCCTCGCTGGCTCGCGTCCTGGCGAATGACCGCCAGCCGGGGGAATGCGTCCGCACCCAGGGCCTGGGTAGCGGTCAGCGCGCCTCCTTCCTGGTCTTCAACCAGATCGAGTTCAATTTCGACAGTCAGTGCCCGCTGCTGCTGCAGCAACTCAGCACGCACGACGACGCCGGCGCGTCGCTTCGCCCCGGATATCAGACCCTCTGGGAAGGCCGCCGGGGGCCGGATCGACAGGAATACTTCCGCCTCGTGCGCGTGACGCCATCCCCATGACCGCCGTCCCCCGGGCCGCATCCACTCCCTGGCGCACGATCCTGCAACAAGCCTGGCCGATCCTGGTCGGCGCCTGGGCGGGCATCGTCTTTGCCGTGCTGGACACGGCCATGGTGGGACACACCGACGCCATCGACCTGCAGGCCATGGCGCTCGGCGCATCGATCTACATCACGGTCTTCGTGGGCCTGATGGGGGTCGTGCACGCACTGATCCCGATCATCGCTCAGCATTTCGGCGCCCGGCGCCTGAGCGCGGCCGGCCACGCCTGGGGCCAGGGCGTCTGGCTGGCGCTGGGTCTGTCGGTGCTGGGCGGGGCATGCCTGCTGTTTCCCGATGTGTGGTTGTCCCTGTCGGGCAGCATCGAACCCGAAGTCCGGACCCGTGTCGCGGGCTACCTGGTCGCGCTCGCGCTGGCCTTGCCCTCGGCCCTGCTGTTTCGGACGATCTACGCCATGGCCACCGCCATTTCACAGACGCGCGGGGTGATGGCGATCAACCTGGGCAGCATTGTCTTCAAGCTGCTGTTCAACACCTGGTTCATTTTTGGCGGCTTGGGGCTGGCACCCATGGGCGCCGTCGGGGCCGGCGTGGCCACCCTGGTGGTGGACTGGATGATGCTGGCGGCCGGCCTGTGGATGCTTCGCCGCCATCCGGCCTTTCAGACGCTGCGGCCCCGCATCGGCTGGCCCCGCTGGCGCGATCAGAAGGAACTACTGCGCCTGGGGCTGCCCATGGGTGGATCCTATCTGATCGAGGTCTGCGCCTTCAGTTTCATGGCCCTGCTGATCGCCCGCGACGGGCTCTATGTCAGCGGTGCGCAGCAGATCCTGGCCAACCTGATCGCCTTATGCTACATGCTGCCCATGTCGCTGAGCCTGTCCACGGCGTCGCTGACCGCGCAGGCGGTGGGTGCGCACCAGTTGGCAACGGCCCGGCGCACCGGGCTGCACGGGATCGCACTGGTAATGGCCGGTGCCGTGCTGACGAACCTGATCCTGATCGGTGCGCAGCGGCCCATCGTGTCCGCTTATACAGACGAGGCCCGTGTCGCCGTGATCGCACTGACCCTGCTGCAGATCGCCCCCTGGTTCCATTTCTGGGACGCCATGCACTGCATCAGCGCCTACATCCTGCGCGCCTACAAGATCGCCCTGGTGCCGCTGATCCTGCAGATCCTGGCCCTGACCGGGGTTGGCCTGATCGGCGGCTGGTGGCTGGGTTACGGTCCGGCGGCCGGCGCGATCGCACCCGTTGCCCGCTGGTTCATGCCCGGCGCCCCAGTGGGCGCGGCCACGATGTGGATCATGGCCATGGCGGGGCTGGCGCTCACGTCCCTGCTGCTGTTTGGCTGGTACGGCCACGTCCTGCGTCACCAACGGTGGGCAGGCGATCCGGCCTGAGCCGCCCCGCGGATCCATCGGGCCGCACGCTACGCCGCATGGACGACCGGGGCAACAGGCTGTCCGGCGGGAACCACCGTCTCGCCGGGCTCCGGCGTCGTGCCTGGCGTGACCAGTTCGACGACCTTGCTGCGCGAGAGCACGCCGATGAACTCACCCTGGTCCCCCGTGACGGCCACCGGTTCGGGGGTGCGCAGCAAACGCGCCAGGACTTCGTCCAGGCCGGCGGATGCCGGCACCGAGGCCATGTCGCTGAGATATCGGGCAATATCGCGGGCATTGTCCCGCACGGCGCGCTCGGCGTCGCAGCGCATCAGCACGCCCGCCAACCGCTTGCCGTCCAGCACCGCCGCATAATCGTAGTCCCGCGCGGTCAGGCGATCCAGCGCATGGGCGGGCTTGCTGCGCATGGTCAGGGTCAGCGGCCGTTCGTTGCAGGCATGCGAAGCATTCAGGACTTTGCCCCGGTTGACATCCTGCAGGAACGATTCGATGTAATCGTTGGCTGGCGCCAGCAGAATGTCCTCGGGCGTGCCTTCCTGGATCAATTCGCCGTCCTTCAGAATCGCGATCCGGTTGCCCAGCCGCAGGGCCTCGTCCAGATCGTGCGTGATGAAAACGATGGTCTTGTTGAGCTTGGCCTGCAGGGCCAGCAGCTGATCCTGCATTTCATGGCGGATCAGCGGATCCAGCGCGGAGAAGGCTTCGTCCATCAACAGGATTTCGGCATCCGTCGCCAAGGCCCGCGCCAGACCCACACGCTGCTGCATGCCGCCCGACAACTGATGCGGATACTGCGCCTCGAAGCCGGACAGGCCGACCTGCTCGAGCCAGTGGCTGGCCCGCTCGTTGCGCTGGGCGCGGCGCACGCCCTGCACAGCCAGGCCGTAGGCGGCATTGTCCAGCACCGACCGATGCGGCAGCAGGCCGAAACGTTGGAACACCATGCTCATCTTTCGCTGACGGAAATGCTCCAGTTCCCTGGGCTTGAGCGCCATCACGTCCACCCCGTCCACCAGGATCTGGCCGGCGCTGGGCTCGATCAGGCGGTTGAAATGCCGGATCAGGGTGGATTTGCCGGAGCCCGAGAGCCCCATGATGACGTGAATGTGACCTTCCTCGATGGACAGGCTGATGTCCCGCAGGCCCAGGGTATGGCCGCTGCGCTCCAGCAAGGTTTCCTTGGACAGGCCGTCGCGCACCGCTGGCAGCCAGCGATCCGGATGGGGGCCGAAGATCTTGTAGATGTTGCGCACTTCGATCTTGCTCATGTCAGGCCCTCCTGTGCTGACGACGGCCGAACTGCTGCGTGATCCGGTCGAAGATAATCGCCAGCACGACAATCCCCAGACCGGCCAGCAGCCCGCGGCCGACCTGCAGCCGGTTGATGCCCTGCAGGACTTCGTAGCCCAGGCCGCGCACGCCGATCATCGAGGCGATCACCACCATGGCAAGCGCCATCATGGTCGTCTGGTTGATGCCGGCGAGGATCGTCGGCAGCGCCAGCGGGATCTGCACGCCGAACAGCCGCTGCGTCGGATTGGTGCCGAAGGCGCGGCTCGCCTCCATCACCGCCGGATCGACTGAGCGGAGCCCC
>JAHRWZ010000049.1 GCA_019104865.1 Castellaniella sp.
AGGGCGGCAACCGCCTTGTCGATGCCGCGCTTGAGGTCCATCGGGTTCATGCCGGCGGCCACGTACTTCATGCCTTCGCGCACGATGGCTTGGGCCAGCACGGTGGCGGTGGTGGTGCCGTCACCGGCGTTGTCGGAGGTCTTGGAAGCGACTTCCTTCACCAGTTGCGCGCCGATGTTCTCGAACTTGTCCTTCAGTTCGATTTCCTTGGCCACGGACACGCCGTCCTTGGTCACGGTGGGGGCGCCGAACGAGCGATCCAGCACCACGTTGCGGCCCTTGGGGCCCATGGTGGTCTTGACGGCATTGGCCAGGATGTTGACGCCACGGACGATGCGGGCGCGCGCATCGTCACCGAAATAAACTTGCTTTGCAGCCATGTTGAAATTCCTTGGGGTTGAACGGTGAGGTGGCTTACTGGATCACGGCGAAGATTTCTTCTTCGCGGATGACGAGCACTTCCTCGCCATCGACCTTGACCGACTGGCCGGCGTACTTGCCGAACAGGACCTTGTCGCCGACCTTGACGTCGACAGCGATAAGCTTGCCGTCCTCGGTCTTCTTGCCGGGACCGACGGCCAGGACTTCGCCCTGATCGGGTTTTTCAGCGGCGCTCTCGGGGATGACGATACCCGAGGCGGTAGTGCGCTCGTTGTCCAGACGCTTGACGATCACACGATCGTGCAAAGGACGCAGTGCCATGGAGGAACTCCTGTACGTAGAAATTGAGAAATGCGGGGGCAAGGCGGGTGTTAGCACTCAACCCCATCGAGTGCTAATTATAGGGATGATTTCCCCCTTTTCAAGGGGAGCGCGAAGGAAGTTACATTTGGCGTGATGTTTTGACAGCTGTCGTGTCGAACGCTGTCAAACGCCACTGAGTTTGGAACTTCCGCCGCTCAGTTTGGAACTCAGAAAAACACCTAGAGCGAGTGCTGATGCGGGATCCCAGTCAAAAATGGGACTGAGGTAGGCTTCAAGAAAACCTTGTTTTGGTGGTTTTCTGGGCTTGGATGCCCTTTTCGGGGCAGACCAGCTATGTTGGCTGCTTTCGGCCAACTGCAGTCCATCACTGCACTGAAGACCGAAGGCTGCAAAGCAGCAGAAAGCCGACGCTCAGCCTAAATCTTTACGACATTTTTACGTACCAATCGCCAGAATGGACAGCGTTTTTACACAGGTTGCCCTAGTCTTAAGCCATCCCGTTATCGGAAACACAAAATGCCATTCGATACCTCAAGCGCTGAGAAGAATTACAGTAGTGCACAGCGCATTACGCTGACGGTAACAGCGTGTGCAGGGACGACCCTCTTGGCAACACTACTGCTCGGCTATCTCGATTTGGCCAACATCGTGATGCTCTTTTTGCTCACGGTTCTGGTTGTTGCAGTGAAGCTAGGTCGCAATGCAGCCATCCTGGCATCGGTCATCAGCGTTCTCTGCTTCGATTTCTTTTTCGTACCACCCCGTTTCTCATTGGTGGTAAGCAATATCCAATACCTGGTCACCTTTATTGTGATGTTGGTGACGGCACTGATCACCACGCATTTCACCTCGGTGCTTCGTCAACGGGCGCAAGAGGCGGGCCAGCGTGAGCAGCGTACCCAGGCGCTTTATCAACTCGCCAAGCAGTTGGCCGGTGCGCTGACCATCGAGCATGTGGTCGAAATTACCGATAGCTTTGTCCGTTCGCAGCTACCTGCCCGCTCCAGCGTGCTGATTCCCGACGAGACAAGTAAAACGCTGAGCACTGCTCATGCCCGATTCGACCTGCCGATAGAAACCCATCTCGCTCATATAGCCTTTGAGAGCGGGAATTTTGTTCGCAGCGACGAGGTGCGTGGCTTGGGCTATGCCTCATTGTATTTCCCGCTCAAGGCTTCGATGCGTTTGCAAGGCGTGCTCGCTGTGAGCTTTGACGGACAACCGGGAGAGCCCAGCGACGAATCGTTGCCTTTGCTGGATGCATTGGCTTCCTTGGTGGCCGTTGCCCTGGAGCGCCTGCATTACGTTGCAGTTGCTCAGGAGACGGAGGTAAAGATGCTGACTGAACGCCTGCGTAGTTCAATTTTGTCGGCGCTATCCCACGATTTGCGGACCCCATTGACCGCAATGGTCGGCCTCGCTGATTCCTTATTTCTGGTCAAACCGACATTGCCGAAGACCGCCTTGGAAACCGCACAAGCACTGCATGAGCAGGCCAACCGTCTGGCCGGCCTAGTTGGCAACCTGCTGGACATGGCGCGACTCAATGCAGGCGAAGTAACGCTGCGGCGCGAATGGCAACCCCTGGAGGAGGTGGTTGGGGCCAGCATCAAACTGTTAAGTCCCGCGCTGGCTGGGCACCCGGTTAAGGTAATGCTGGACAAGGAGCTGCCTTTGCTGGAGTTCGATGCGGTGCTCATTGAGCGGGTGCTGTGCAACCTGCTGGAAAATGCGTCCAAGTATTCACCGCCGAACGCCACGATTGAATTGCAAGCGATACAAACTGGTTCCATTGTTGAAATAGCTGTACTCGACCAAGGACCTGGCTTTCCCGGCCATCGCCGTGATGAGCTTTTCAACATGTTTGTGCGAGGCCATAGCGAATCCGGCAAGCCGGGCACGGGTCTGGGTCTGGCTATTTGTAAGGCAATCGTCGAGGCCCATGGCGGCACGATTGAAGCCGATAACCAACCCGCGGGCGGTGCGCGGATTCGCTTCACCTTGCCAGTGGGTAACCCTCCGATTATCGAGGAGGAGCCGGTATGACCACGATGGCCAAGGTGCTCATCATTGAAGACGAAAAGGAGATACGCCGCTTCATTCGCGTTGCCGTCGAAGAGGAAGGTTGCCAGGTCGCCGAAGCGGAAACCATGGCGCAGGGCTTACTGGAAGCTGGCGCGAGACAACCTGAACTGCTCATTCTCGATTTGGGCTTGCCGGATGGAAACGGAATCGACTTGATACGAGACCTACGTGGCTGGTCCGATATTCCCGTGCTGATTCTCTCGGCCCGCTCGCAGGAGAACGACAAGATTGATGCGCTGGATGCAGGCGCCGATGACTACCTGACCAAACCCTTTAGTGTCGGCGAATTGCGAGCGCGTGTCAGAGCCTTGCTCCGGCGGCGCAGCCGTAGCCCGGAGGCGGCTTCGCCCATCATCGAATTCGGGCAGGTTATTGTCGATTTGTCGCGTCGCCTGGTGATGCGAGGCGGGGCTGATGTGCATCTGACGCCCATTGAATATCGCCTACTGACGGTACTGGTTGGCCATCCCGGCAAGGTGCTGACACAGCGCAACCTGCTACGCGAAATCTGGGGGCCGTCGTATGTCGAAAGCAGTCATTACCTCCGTGTCTATGTCGGACACCTCCGACAAAAACTGGAAGACGACCCAACACAACCCAAACACTTTCTGACGGAAACTGGTGTGGGCTATCGCTTCCAGCCGTAAGTGAGAATTATGCAAACTGAACAAGACAAGACGCGTCTTGCAACGCTGACATTGGCCGCACTCGGCATCGTGTATGGTGACATTGGCACAAGTCCCCTTTATTCCATCAAGGAGGTATTCGGAAATGTGCACCACCCTGTACCGATTACCCCGGAAAACGTCCTAGGCATTCTTTCGCTCTTCTTCTGGTCGCTCATCATCGTCGTGACCGTGAAGTACGTCTCCTTCATTATGCGCGCCAACAATAAGGGTGAAGGCGGCATTATTGCCTTGATGACGCTTGCGCTGCACAAGGGAACGCCTGGCACCTGGCAGCAGAAACTACTGATCATGCTGGGCTTGTTCGGCGCTGCGCTGTTCTACGGCGATGGCGTCATTACCCCCGCCATTTCGGTACTCTCCGCCGTTGAAGGTCTGGAAATCATCACGCCAGCCTTCAAGCCATACATCTTGCCTATCTCGTTGACCATCCTCATCGGCCTGTTTCTCTTTCAGCGGCGGGGAACCGCCAGTGTGGGTGCTTTATTCGGGCCGGTGATGGCGTTGTGGTTTGCCGTGCTGGCCGCATTTGGCGCGTTGGCTATCGTTGAAAACCCATCAGTCTTGGCGGCTATCAATCCGCTCCACGCCGTTCAGTTCCTCACGAGCAATTCCTTGCTAGGATTTTTTGCTCTCGGTGCAGTTGTTCTGTGTATTACCGGTGCAGAAGCCCTTTATGCGGACATGGGGCACTTCGGCGCCAAATCGATTCAATACGCCTGGCTTGGCTATGTGATGCCCGCTCTGCTCATCAACTATTTTGGCCAAGGCGCCTTGCTCCTGGCCGACCCGAGTGTCATCGAAAACCCGTTCTATCTCTTGGCCCCGGAATGGGCGCGCTATCCGCTGGTGATTCTGGCCACGGTGGCAACCGTCATTGCCTCGCAGGCTGTTATTTCCGGTGCTTTCTCCATCACCCGTCAAGCAATCCAGCTGGGCTATATGCCGCGCCTTGAAATTCGGCATACCTCGGAGAAGGAGATTGGCCAGATTTACCTGCCAGCCATCAACTGGTTATTGCTGATTTCCGTCATTGCTCTGGTGCTGGAATTCCGCTCGTCGTCTAACCTGGCAGCCGCCTACGGTATTGCGGTAACCGGCACGATGTTGATTACCAACGTGCTCGCGATTGCTGTTGCTGTTCGGCTGTGGGATTGGAGACCAACACGAGCCATTCTAGGTGCTTTGCCCTTTATCTGCATCGACCTCGGGTTCTTCCTCGCCAACTCGGTGAAGATTCCAGATGGAGGTTGGTTCCCACTGGCTTTTGGCTTGGCCATTTTCATCCTGCTGACCACCTGGAAGCGGGGGCGTGAACTGCTATCTCGTCGCTTGGCCGATCAAGCCGTGGAGCTAAAACCATTCGTATCGAACATCGTCGAGGGGGGGGTGGAACGAGTGCTTGGCACGGCGGTCTTTATGACGCAGAATCCGGAAAATGTTCCCCATGCCCTCTTGCATAGCTTGAAACACTACAAGGCGCTGCATAAGCAAGTCGTGATTCTGAGCGTGCAGGTCTTTGATGTGCCCTATGTGCCGGATGTAGACCGTGTCGAGGTGAAGCGGCTTCCTGGCAACTTCAATCAGGTGACGGTTCAATATGGCTTCAAGGATGAGCCAGATGTTCCAGCGGCTCTTTTGATGTGCGCCGAGGCTGGCTTGCAACTCGATATGATGGACACGTCGTTCTTCCTTGGCAGGGAAACATTGATACCGAAATTTCAGTCAGAAATGGCCTATTGGCGGGCACTGCTGTTCATTGCTATGTTTCGGAATGCCGGTAGTGCGACTGCTTTCTTCAAGATTCCATCAAATCGTGTCGTGGAGCTTGGGTCGCAGGTAGTGCTTTGATAAGCAACGACTGCTTTCAGGCATATACCGAACGTTAGTTGGTGGCGGTCCCAAAGTCTGATTTGGGTCGAAAGCAGCCCTCTACAAATGACTGCTTCCGACCCATTGCAGCCGTTCGGACTTCGCCGAGCTATGACTGCTGCGCAGCGATCGCTGCAACAAGCTGAACTTCTGGTCTGGGCAGCATTGCAGTCATTGGGCAACCGAGACCGAAGCGGCAGGAATGACCGCTGTGGAAGGTATTGCAGACATCGTCACTGTCGGCACTCAGTCCACTCTGCTTCGGCCGGTCTAATGACTGCTCCTCAAGGCTTCGAGCTCGCGCAAGCGACCCAAAGCTGCCAACCCGATAAAAGCTCCAAAGCCGTCATTTAACTGGTTGCGGCGCAGACAGGATGGTGAATGTCGCAGTGGTCCTGCGGGGCGTTACAGCGGCGAAGCAGTGCTGGCCCATATCCGGGCCATCCATGCCGAAGTCAAGGGCGAATATGGCTGGCCACGCATGCACAAAGAACTGCAGGCCTGCGGCATCCGGGTGGGAAAAGACCGGGTACGCAAGCTGATGCAGCAGCACGGCATACGGCCAAGGCCAAACTCTCGTTTACCTTGGTATGGCTGGTGGGGAGCTGGTCAGGACGAAGACATCCTCTCTTGTTGAGAGGTTCAATGATGTGCCGACCGGCGTATGGTTTGTGGCGGTCATCTTAATTTCTTCGTTGTAGAAAACTGAGTAAATTTAACGGCTGTGGTCACCTCCGACGGTGCCTCGGCGGGATTGTGGCTGGTTCGATCCGCCGATTTGGCTTTCTCGATCACTGCGGCTCTGTGGCGTGCGGCGTCCCTGATTCAGTTGCGTTGGGTCTTGCTCACCTAGTTTGTTAGTGTCGTTGGACACCTTGCCTGTGTGAGTTTGTTGCTTGTCTGCGGGGCCATGGTTCTTGCTCATGAGAAACTCCTAAGCTAATGGGACAGGACAACGTCGCCATCCAATCACACCGTACATCGAATGTTGGGCGCATGCAAACTCTGAATCGCCCGAGTCTCCATAGCCGGGAAGCTGCCTTACTCCTACCTACCAAAATCGAACTAAGGAAGTCTCCATTGGGTTGAGTTCGGCCGGTCGACTAGGGCAGAAGGAGTCGCTTAAAGGCCCTCAGTCCAGCGGCGCTTTGCGAGCGACTGATCAGGAAGGAGCAGCGGTCATCGGGCGTGGCGTCTCTCGTATGACAGGTTCTGGCCTCGGCCGCCGTTCAACTGCCGAACCTGACCGACAGCACTCAGCCTGTATCTGTCGTTTGAAGGTGAACTGCGGCCGTCCGCTTCTGGCCGAAAGCAGCCGCTCACGTTGAACAATCCGGAAAGTTCAGAACTAAGCGGTGGAAAGTACGGAAAGTTCAGAATTTAACGACCAGGTTGTTCGAGACTCGATGGTGGTTTCCCCGTAACGTACTGATTTCAAAGAGGTGACGGTTCAGAGCTCAGTGACGTTCGACATCACTCAAGTCTGAACTGTCCCTCGCAGCTAGATCCAAGGCTGGCGCGGCTTGCAGGCCGATTCGGGGGCGTAACGTACTAACGTCAAATGCAGGGCTATCAGCCTGATAGTTGCGTTTTTCCGATTGTCTGACGGTTAAGCAGGTTCAAAGGCTTTTATCGGCCAGAAGCAGTCACTTGGCATCGGAATCCACAAGCCGTCATTGGCAAGCTGCCTTTGTAAAAGGTACTCGACTCTTTTCTCACTTAATACATTAATTCAACAATTGATGTATTATTAAATTATGCAAGAAGCAAACGTCATCAGTTCACTATCTGCTCTGGCCCACGAAGCCCGATTGCGCATATTTCGCGCCCTTGTTGTGGCCGGTCCTGAAGGCCTGACACCCAGTGCGTTAGCTGAGCAATTGGGCCTTGCTCCGAATGCCCTGTCCTTTCATCTGAAAGAGCTTTTTCATGCCGACCTGATAAGCCAGGAGCGGCAGGGACGAAATATGCTCTATCGCGCTGCGTTCCCCGTCATGAACGACCTGCTGGCGTATCTCACGGAGAACTGCTGCCAAGGCGCGGGCTGCATTGATGACGCAGCAACGTCATGTCAGTGCTAGGCGTCGTCTTTTTGCTCCCCTGTTCCCTCCCCTCAGTCCTGCTGCTAAAAACCATGTCTGATAACAACGCTCCACTGAACGTTTTATTCCTGTGCACCCACAACTCGGCACGCAGTATCCTGGCCGAGGCCTTGCTCAATAATATGGGGCAGGGCCGTTTCAAGGCCTATTCGGCAGGCAGCAGCCCCCGAGAGAATCAGCAACCCAACCCGCTGGGACTGCAAGTGCTTCAAAAGGCTGGAGTCTCGGTGGAAGGCCTGCGCAGCAAGAGCTGGGATGAATTTGCTGTGCCTGGTGCACCGCACATGGATCTCATCATCACCGTCTGCGACAACGCAGCAGGGGAAGTTTGTCCGATTTGGCCTGGTCACCCCGCTACGGCGCATTGGGGCTACCCGGACCCCTCAGAAGGTGATCTCTCTGACGATGCAAAGCTGGAAGCCTTCAGACAGACCATGCGCATGATCCGTCGTCGCCTGGAGTTGTTGGTGAACCTTCCGGGGCAAAAGCTGGAACAAGCAATGCTCCAGTCCACGGCGCGTGAACTCTCTTCGCACTAAATCTCGTCGCACTAAATCTCGATAGCCCATTTGCAATCCAGACCTTTGTCGCGGTCATCATCATCAGCCTTTTGCTGGATGAGGCTGGTTTCTGCGAGTGGGCCGCTTTGCACTTTGCCCGCTGGGGTGGCGGCAGCGGAGTCAAGCTGTTTGCTTTCATCGTGTTGCTGGGTGCCGCCGTGTCGGCGCTATTTGCCAACGACGGAGCGGCCCTGATTCTCACGCCCATCGTGATGGCCATGCTCGTGGCACTGGGCTTTTCTCCGGCAGCAACGCTGGCGTTTGTCATGGCCGCCGGATTTATTGCAGACACGGCGAGCCTGCCGCTGATCGTCTCCAATTTGGTGAATATCGTATTTGTCATGCGTCTGCTTTAGGGTGCAGACGCACGTGGTAGCTCAGGTTACAAGGCGCTCGTGGCAAGCACAAATTACCGCCGTCGTTTCTTAGTTCTTCCTTAGCACGATGTGGGTTGCGGATTCGGTTGGCACGTGCTCGATGCAACGAAATCCTAGGCTTGGCAGGTCAAGTCCTGCGAACAAAGATTCACCCGATCCGAGCAATACCGGGGATATCGCCAGGTGCATCTCGTCGATCAAGCCAGCGCGCAAATACTCGCGAATAGTCGCCACGCCACCCCCTAGACGCACATCCCTGCCGTTTGCTTCTCGGCGGGCTTGAGCGTAAGCGGACTCAATGCCGTCGGTGACAAAATAAAAGGTAGTGCCACCTTTCATCTCCAGCGGCGCGCGGGGATGATGGGTTAACACGAACACGGGGACATGGTACGGAGGCTCCTCTCCCCACCAGCCTTTCCACTCGTCGTCCAACCATGGTCCACGGATTGGGCCGAACATGTTCCGGCCCAGGATCCAGGCGCCGACGTTCACAAAGCCGCGGGCAGCAAAATCTTCGTCTGGACCAGCTACGCCTTTGCTTTCGTCTCCCATCATGCGTTGGAACGTGCGAGTGCCGAAGAACCATTGATGTAGCGTCTGCGCGCGCTCACCCATTGGATTTTCCAGGCTCTGGTTCATGCCTGCTCCAAAGCCATCGAGCGATATGGTGAAGCCTTTTACCTTTAGTTCGGACATCACATCTCCTTGTAGCCTGCGTCCAGATTCCTACTGGTCGCAGGCAGACTCCCTGTTTTGGCGCGAATCGGCGAACCCCGCTGTAAGACTCTCAATGCAAGGTAACCGGGGGCGATTCGGTCCCTGTAATGACCCAATACTTCCTGCTCAGTTTATGCGGCTAAGGCAAATGCCCGGCTCACGGAAATGAAGATGGAGTGCGGATAGAGTCGAGGAATTCGTGGGGAACTGCCTCAGTCCGCCCCGCGTACCAGTTTCGCGCGCCTTTCCACTTCCTTCGCGCTCGGCTTGGTCTGCGAAAACGATCCGAGCGGGACGTCGCCGGCTGGCACGTAGGTGCTCATCACAACGCCGGTAGTCGAGGTTTGCGAAGCGACAAGGCGCAGCGCAGCGGGCTTCGCGCCAGCTTCGAACAGCCGCTTACCGCACCCGAGCACGACGGGGAAGGTCCACACGTTGTACTCGTCGATCAGCGATGCGCCCTGCAACGTCTGGATCAGGTTGCCGCTGCCGATGATCTGCAGGTCTTGTCCTGGCTCTGCCTTGAGCGCCGCGACCGCCGAGATAACGTCGCCGCGTAGGAGCGTTGCGTTGTTCCAATACAGCTTCTCCAGCGTGCGCGAGGCGACGTACTTCCTGGTCGCATTGAAGGTCCGCGCAATCGGGTCGTCGACTGGCTGGTACGGCCAGTGCGCCTCGAAGATCTCATAGGTCCTGCGACCGAGTACGAGCTCACGGTCCTTAGCGTCGAAGCCGTTCATGGAGCGGCCCATGATCTCGTCCCAGTAGCTGAACGTCCAGCCGCCGAAGACGAAACTGCCGGAGGGGTCTTCCTCTGGACCGCCCGGCGCCTGCATAACGCCGTCGAGCGAGACGAAGGTGGATGCGATGAGCTTTCTCATGGGGCGACTCCGTGGGTTGAGAGGATCGAGCACCCCACAATTCTACGCACTTGCTTCTGCCACAGCGCGGTGCCCGAACTCCGCGAAACGGCCGTCGTTGGCTTGAGAATGCCAGTTGGGCGGATGTCCGATTCTGGCCGAAAGCAGCCGCTCACGTTGAACAATCCGGAAAGTTCAGAACTAAGCTGTGGAAAGTACGGAAAATTCAGAACTCAACGACCAGGTTGTTCGAAATTCAATAGTGATTTTCCTGTAACGTACTGATTTCAAAGAGGCGGCGGTTCAGGGCTCAGTGGCGTTCGACAGCTGGCCGGGTGCCCGCCTCAGTTTACTTTCCGCCGGGGCTACAGGACAATGCAGCGACAGCCCCCTATCCGGAGCCCGGATGACGCAAGCCGCCCCGCCTTCTGGACAGCCATGGCTTTCGGGCCTGGCCGCCACCCTCGAAATCGAGCATGATTATCGTCCGCGCGTGGCAGGCCGGTTGCCTGCCGCCCTGCGCGGCACACTCTACCGCAACGGTCCGGGGCGCTTCGACCGGAGCGGCATGCGCAAGCGGCACCTGCTTGACGGCGACGGCATGATCCAGGCCTTCGATTTTGACGGGGATGGTGTGCGTTATCGCAACCGCTACGTGCGCACCGTGAAATTCCTCGAGGAGCAACAGGTGGGCCGCTATACCCGGCCGACCTGGACTACGCGCGCACCCGGCGGCCCCTGGCGCAACGCGGGCAATCGCATCCGCTCGCAGGCGGGCGTCACCGTGCTGCTCAAGAACGACCGCCTATACGCCTTCGACGAGGTCGGCCAGCCCTACGGACTTGATCCGCGCACGCTCCAGACGCTCGGCGAACAGGTGCTCGGGCCCGCCGGGGTGTCCCTGGACTACAAGGCTCACACCAAGACGGACCCGAATACCGGCGACTGGGTGCTGGTCGCCTTCCAGCACGGCCTGCGCAACCACATCCATCTGGTGGAACACGCGGCCGACGGCACACTGAGACGCCACCAGCGTATCGTCTCGCCGCGCGCTTCCTACATCCACGACTGGTTCCTGACTGAACACCACGTCCTGATCCTGCTGCATCCGATCGAGTTGTCCCTGCCGGGTTACCTCGCGGGCCTGCGCAGCTTCACGGAAAGCCTCCACTGGGATGCATCCCGCGGCAACCTGCTGCTGGTGATTGACCGGTCGGGGCAGGCCCCCGTCAGCATCCTCGAGGCGCCCGCCAGCTTCATGTGGCACAGCCTGAACGCCTACGAGCAGGGCGGGGCGATCGTGGCGGATTTCGTCGGCTACGACGCGCCCGACCATTTCATCGGCGAACAGGCGGCATTTCGGCAAATCATGACGGGTGCCATAGGCGAGGCTCGCCATCCCGGCCTGCTGCGCCGCTACGTGATTGATCCGGTGCGTCGGCGGATCACCGAGGACATCCTCTGCGAGCGCAATTGCGAATTTCCCATCGTTGACCCGTGCGCCGCCACACGCGTCCACCGGTATGCCTACGTCACCACCGCGCCCGGGCCGTCGGTATTCCACAGCGGCCTGGCGCGCGTCGACACGGCCGACGGCCGCGCCGAAGTCATCGATCTGGGGCCCCGGACCCATCTGGGCGAGCCGATATTCGTCGCCGATCCGGCGGCGCGGGACGAGCGCGGATGGCTGCTTTCCCTGGGCCTGGATGGCGACAGCGGAACGTCCTTCCTAGGCGTCTTTGCCAGCGACGCACTGGCCGACGGACCGGTGGCGCGCATCTGGCTGGAGCACCCCACGCCGCTGAGCTTTCACGGATACTGGCAATCGGCATGACTCCTCGTACTTCTTTCGCCACCCCGATCCACGGCCTCGCATGTATGCTGCTCGTCACGGCCCTTGCCTGGCTCTCGCCGGCCTACGCGGCGGACCTCCACATCCAGGTGATGGGCGCCCGCAGCGCGGGGGGCCACATCGCCATCGCGCTGTTCGCCGCACCCGGGGCGGGATTTCCCTTTGACGACCGTTTGGCGTTCCACCGCGTGCGCGTGCCTGTCGACGAGGCCAGCGGCCTGTGCGCCACCACGATCCAGGATCTGCCCGAGGGCCGGTATGCCGTTGCCCTCTACCATGACGTCGACGACAGTGGCACGCTTGAAACCAGCCTGTTGGGCCGACCCAAGAAACCCTACGGGTATTCCAACAACCCCAAGCCCGCGATGCGCGCCGCACGCTTCGAAGAAGCCCGCTTCGAATTGCCCAGGGATGGCACGTCGATTGCCATCGAGCTGCAGTAAGGCGGCCTTGGAATAAATTACCCGAACATCTTGCCATGAATCTCAAGGTCTAGGGATGATCTTATTATTAAATTGATTACTTGTCCCCGGGAAGAAAAATATAACAAACCCCATCGTTGATCTTCAACACCCGACCAAAAAAACCCCACTGGCGTTAGCCGAGTAAATTCGTCGGCAGCATGCCGATAACCATGAGTTCAAAATCAACATCTGGACGGGTGCTTCCACGGCGCTCGAGCTTGATGGCGCCTTGGCCGAGGTCGATGGTAAACAGCCAAATCGCGGCCAGCACACCCTGCATATTCTCTCCGAGGCGCTCAGCTGGCACGATCGGCTTGAACAGACGGGAACCATGAAAAAGTAGGTTCGCTGCGGCCAAGTCCGGCCTCAGAATAGTCGCTCGTTGCGATAAGGAAGCTCTCGAGGTTGCATAAGTATGTTTCACGGTGATTAAGCCAGACCAAGAAAAACCATTTTTAATATTTTCTAACATGCATTCGACTTTTTATGTTTCGGTGTATGTCGTAGAGATCCAATTTTTTAGGTTATACCAGGGGGCGTATTATTGGTTACCCCTGATTCATTTCAACGGCAATGAAAATTTTTAGAAATAAATTTGCTGTTCGGTCCTTCTAGGATTCAGTGGCTTGTTACCGAGCCTTTTGGCTGGTACTGAGCCGGAATCAGTTTTATCTATATGTCCGCCCGTAAACGGTCAACGTATTTCGATTTGGTGGCGAGTTCCTTGTCTGCGGGTGTCGATTTCTAGTGTCTGCGACACGACCAAAACAGTGAGGGTTCCCGTGGTAAAGAAGATTGCAGTGTGTGGCCTCGGATATGTCGGCCTACCCGTGGCAGTGGCATTTTCCAGATGCTTCGATGTCGTCGGCTTCGATGTGGACAAGCGGAGAATCGCACGGCTGAAAGAGGGAGATGACTGGACCGGCGAGATCGGACGCGACGTATTGCTTGCGTCGACCTTGCAGTTCACCGATCAGCTGCAGGAATTGCAGGGGTGCGGCTTTTTCGTGGTGGCCGTCCCGACGCCCGTCGATGAGAAGAATAATCCCGATTTTTCCCTGCTGGTCCGGGCTTGCCAGTCGCTAGGTTCCGTGCTGCGTCCCGGCTGCATCGTGGTGTTCGAATCGACTGTTCACCCCGGTGCCACGGAAGAAATCTGCGGCCCCGAGCTTGAAAAGGCGTCGGGCCTGCGCTGCGGCATCGACTTCAAGCTCGGCTACAGCCCGGAACGGATCAATCCGGGCGACCGCAAGCATCCGCTCGAGAAAATCGTCAAGATCGTCTCCGGTCAGGATGCGGAATCGCTGGAAGTGATTGCCGGCGTTTACGAACGGATTATTGACGCAGGCGTGCACCGCGCCTCCTCCATCAAGGTGGCCGAGGCGGCAAAAGTGCTAGAGAATACGCAGCGCGATATCAATATCGCCCTGATGAACGAGGTGTCGAAGATCTGCGATCTGGTCGGCATTCGCACCTCGGAGGTCCTGGCGGCCGCCGGCACCAAGTGGAACTTCCTGAAGTTCACGCCGGGCCTGGTGGGCGGCCATTGCATCGGCGTTGATCCGTACTACCTGACGTCCAAAGCCCAGGAACTGGGCTATCACCCCGAAGTCATTTTGTCGGGCCGTCGTATCAACGACGGCATGGCGTCGCATGTTGCCTCGCGCCTGGTGCAGACCCTGGCGCGCAATGGTCGTCTGAACGTGAAAACCCGTGTTGGCATCCTGGGCATGACGTTCAAGGAGAACGTCCCCGACATTCGGAACTCGAAGGTCGTCGATCTCTACAACGCTCTTGGCCAATACGGCATTACCCCGGTCGCTTGTGATCCGATGGCCGATCCGGACCAGATGGAGCATGAGTACGGCATCAAGCTCGTTGGGCGTGACCAGTTCTGCGACATGGACGTCTTGATCCTGGCTGTGCCGCATGACGAAACCATGGACTCCATCTGGGGCGACCTGCCGCAACTGGTCAAGACCGGCGGGATGGTGTGCGACTTGAAGTCCGTCCTGGACACGAAACGGCTTCCGACCGACCTCTCGTACTGGACTCTCTAAGTCCACGCCCGTTACCCATCACTACAGGAGAGACCCTGAATGACTGTCTTTGCCATCGCTCCGATAGGAACCTGCCGCATCCATACGCCGCTGCGCGATGCCCTGGGACGCTACCCGATCAACTTGCAGCTCGGCCGCAACTACGGTTTTGTGCATACGGCCGCCGAAGCGCTTCAACAGGCGCGATTCATGTTCGGCCAGGCCGACATACCCGCCGACGTCCAGCGCGTGATCTTCCGGCCTTCGAATGGCGAGCAGGCTCGCCGCGGCACGCACAAGCCGGCCGACCTGTACATGGTCGAGCTGTCTTCGCGCAAGCTCCTGACCATTGACGGCTTTCCCATCCAATCCAACTACCTGGTCCGCTATTTCAGCGAGTTCTTCGCCGATCGGGCGCGTACCCGCCAGTTCTGGTCCATGGCCAACGCTCAATGTCTTGTCGAGCGTCGCGCCATGCTGGACGAGGATCCGGTCTTCAAGAGCCTCAACGCGGACGACCGAGACTTGCTCGCGCGCATCGTCAGGCGCGATCAGACCGACGAGGAGATCGAGCAGGAAATGCGTCAGCTCATCGAGCTGCTGGATAGGGACAAGGTGGTGTTCGTCACGCATGTCAATGCCACTACGCCGGACAACGTGGCTATCGAACAGCGGGCGCAACTGATCGCTGCCGTGACCGCCGCCGCCCAGCGCACCGGCGTGCCTTGCTACGATCCGACGCCGCTGATGAACAAGATCGGCCAGGCCGACGCGATGGAGGACGGTGGGCTCGACCTGACGCACTACACCCCGGTCTTTGCCGAGCGCCTGTACATGGACTGGTACAAAAACTTCATACGTCCGAGGATGGGCACGTCCACCCCGCAGCCTGTGGTGCCAAAACTTGCCGCCGACGAGAGCGTCGAGCGCATCGAGAAGCTCTGGGATTCCGGCGACTTGCGAGACGCCTCGTGCCGCGTGCGCGAAGTGCTTCGCCGCTACCCCCAGTTGCCCGATCACGTGCTGCTGCTCTCGCGGATCCAGGAAGAACTGGGCGATTACGAGGGCTCGCTGGCGCTGCTGGGCGGCATGGATGGCGTCCAGGCATCGGGCAGCAAGGCCGAACACATCCTGATGCGAAACAAGTTCAAGCTGGGTTGTCATGACGTGGCGTACTCGTTGGCGACCAGCCTGCTGGGCGACGAGATCGAAACGCCGGAAATCGTCCGGATCGCGGCGGTGTCCGCTGGCCATCTGGGCTACATGGACGAAAGCCTGGGCTTCTGGAAGCAGTTGTTCCGTATCTCCTCGCCTCGGGACGCGACGGCGATCGAAGCGGCCGACACGGTGCTTGCGTTGCTGCAGGCCGCCGGCGACATGGAAGCGGCCATCCGCTGGGTTCATGAGGTCCGCGCGGTGCTCCCCGGTCATGGGCGCGGCTTTGCGGTGCTGTGGCGTGATCGGTTGCTGGCTGGCGACCGCGACGCGCTGCGGGACCTGGCCTCGGAGCATCCCGCGCTGGAGGACGCCGACGTTCTGGAACTGGTCAAGGAAGCCTCGTGGCGAGGTTGCATCATGGCCGCGGCAACGCTGGTGGCGTCTTGCGGCCTGGCCAAGAGCGAGCAGGAGGAAATCGGCGCATGGCTGCGGACGCAGTCTTCAACCTGGTCCGAGGAAGGCAATCGCGCACTGGAGGAAGGACGCCTGCGCGACGCGGCCGAGCGCGTCTGCGCGCACCGTCTGCTGAACCCCCACGAGCTGGCCGGTGTGCGGGCGCAGCGGGCGTTTGAGCGCGCGATGCGCTTGGGTGTTCGCGCCGCGCTGGTGGCTGGCAATTACAAGGAAGTGATCGACCTGACCAACCTGGCCATCGACACCCATGTGGATTTCCCCGAGCTGCACGCCATGCGCGGCCGCGCCGCCGATGCGCTGGGTGACAAGAAGACCGCGATGCGACATCTGGCGCGGGCCGCCGCTGGCGAGTCCGCGCCGCTCAGCACCAAGCTGCACTATGCGCGGGTCGCGTTCAACGGTGGCTGGTTCGGTGAAGCCATCGACGCGTACAAGGACGTGCTCGCCCATTCGTCCGCCGACCAGAGTGCCAGGGACGAAGCGCAGCGCCAGCTCGGCAGGCTGGGCCCGCGTGCGATTCGCGGCGCCCGCCAGATTCTGTCCCAGGGGGATCATCAGGCCGCCTGGAACCTGCTCGACCGCGTCGCCCAGTCGTGGCCCGAGATGGAGGAAGTCGCTCACGAAAAGCGGCGCATCCTGGCCTATCTGTACGCCGAAGCGCGCGCGCTGGAATCGTCGAGCACGACCGAGCGTCTGGCGCTGGGCGAGCGCATCGTGAATCTCGTGCCCGACGATCCCGTCGGCCTGCGTTTGGCAGCCGTGGGCGCCATGCGCCTGCGCCGCTTCGAGCAGGCCTTGCCGTACTGGAAAAAACTGCGGGAGCGTTCCGATAGTCCGGCGCAGTTCGACCGTTACATCGAGCGCTGCTCGGTGTGGATCGAGAAGCTCAACCGGAGGAAGGCGGCATGAGTGCGCCGCTGGTTGCCCAGCAAGTGGACGCCCCGTCCGATCTTCAACAGGTTCAAGCGCAGTTGGCGGACATCGTTGCAGGATCGGGGCGGGTTCAAGTTGCACAGGAAAATCTGACTCGGGCGCAGGCGCTGGCCCAGGATCACATGGAGGACTCGAAGGTCCGCTTTCTGCTGCTTCGCTTGCAGGAGTCGGCGGGCTTGAACGAGGGCATGGCCGAGCAATGGGAGACCTTGTTGCAGGAATGCCTGGACGATCTGCAGATCGTCCGCCATTGCGCCACGCGACTCGTGAAGGAACGGCGCGTCGAAGAGGCCATGGCGCTGATCGATCGTCATCTGCCCGAGGCAACGAGCAATGCCGACCGTCTGTTCTCGCGGGCAAAACTGTTAAGCGATATCCGCGCGCACGAACAGTCCGATGCGTTGTTCCGACGGTTGATCTCGCAACATACGGACCGCAACATGCGTGCCGAGTTTGCCAAGCGCCTGCGCAAACGCGGCTTGCTGGCTGACGCGTTCGAGGTGATCGCGCCGGTGGTCAAACACCTGGCGCCCGGCAGCAAGGCGGCCGAACTCGCCGAGGGGCTGGCAAGCGACTATGCGTTCTACCAGCGCTTCGAATCCGAAGACGCGCTGGCGGGAAAAGACGTCCGGATCGTGTCGATGAAACATGCGATCCTGCACTTTCGCAACCGGAAAATCGCCGAGCATGGGCTGGATAAGACCGTTTCCGTGGCGCTGGTCACCGGCAGTCTGGGCCCCGGCGGCGCCGAACGGCAACTGACGCGCCTGGCCGGCGAGCTGACCCGTATGGCCAAATCTCGCCGCCGGCGGCCTTCCGCCGATATTCCTCTGCGGCCCAAGAAGGTCGAAGTGCTGGTCAAACAGCACACCGAACCGACGGGATCGCCCAAGAAGCAGGATGATTTCTTCCTTCCCGTCCTGGTCAAAGCGCACATTCCGGTCACGGAGATCAACCGGCTGCCGGCCATTTCGGTGTCTCACCAGACCGTTCCCGAAGGAAGCCTGGTCCGTTTGCTGGAACAATTGCCCCCGCCTGTCCACTATGGCGTGACGCGACTTGCGCCGGTGTTGCGGGCCAACCCGTTCGATGTGGTGAGCCTGTGGCAGGACGGCACCTGCCTGTTCGGCGCGCTGGCGGCGTTGCTGGCGGGCACGCCGACCATCCACCTGGTGTTCCGTGGCTTGCCGCCGAACATCCGCAAGGATCGCTTCCGCGAGGAGTATCCGGAACTGTATCAGGCCCTGGCCCAGGTGCCAGGCGTGGTCTTCGTCAGCAACAGCCGCAAGGCTGCGCAAGCCTACTCGGAATGGCTGGACATTCCGATCGAGCGCTTCCACATCCTGTACAACGGCGTGCCCGACTTGCCGACCGATGCGTCGGCCGCCGACAAGGCAATGTGGAAGGCCTTTCATGCCAGCACGGACAACGCCACGGAGACGATCGGCGGCGTGTTCCGGCTAGAACCGGACAAGCGGCCGCAGCTGTGGATCAAGCTGGCCGCGCTGTATCTGAAGGAACGCCCGCATGCGCGCTTTGTCATCGTGGGAGACGGGCGCTTGCGCGAGAACATCGAGGCGCTGGCGCAAGAGCTGCATGTGACCGACCGGCTGTTGCTGGTGGGCTTGTCCAACCATGTCGGCTATTGGTATTCGCAGATGGACGCCAGCGTGCTGCTGTCGCGCTACGAAGGTTTGCCGAACGTGCTGATCGAGGCCCAGTTGCTGGGGGTTCCCGTGATCTCGACGCCGGCCGGCGGCGCGGGCGAGTGCTTCGTGGAAAACGAGACGGGCCACCTGCTCAGCGACGTCGTTCATCCGGACTTGCATGAGGCGTGCGAGAAGGTCACATCGATGGTGGATAAGGCGCGCAGCAATGAGGACTTGGGGGTGCATAGCCGTCGTCGGGCACAGAAGCTGTTTTCGCTGGAGGCAATGCTCACCAAGTTCCTGAGCCTGTGCATGCCCGACCTGTCCGGGAACAGCGATCGCATCGATCTCGCGCCGTCCGTGCACCTGATGCGAGCGTGATTGGCGATCGCTCTTTTTGCCGCCAGGCCGCCCTAAGGCAAAAAGCGCCCCCTTGGGGGCAGCAAGCCGAAGGCGCAGCGTGGGGGTTTTTCCAAGCGGCTGAAGTGGAATGATCTTATGCAAATGAAAGCCCTGACCCTGAACGCGCGGCGCCACACGACCCTGACCATGCTGCTGCTTGCCGCACTGACACTCACGGGTTGTCAACTTCCGCGGTCCGGCCCCATGCTAAGTGAAATGATGGGGGCTCACGATGACAAGGACGTCATCGTGATGCCTGTGTCGCGCGAACTTGCACAGCAGAGCCGGGATCCCGAGGTGGCCAATTTTCCCGTACGCTACCGCGACCTGACACAAGCGGGATTCGACCGGCTGGTGCCTGGCGACGGCATCAACATCAAGGTGTGGGAGCGCGGTGACCTGGGCGTGTTCGCGGCGGACCCGTCCGGCGTGAGCGACCTGGGAAACCATGAAATCGACCGTTCGGGCCATGTCTCGTTCCCCATCCTCGGCAAGTTTCGGGCCGAGGGCCTGACCCTCGGACAGCTGCATGACGCCGTGATGGCGCGCCTGAGCAAGCTTGTCGTGGGCGCCGACGTCAGTGTGACACGCGCTGCCGACGAACGTGGGCAGGTGGTGACGGTGCAGGGAAACCTGACCAAGCCCGGCATGTATCCCATCACGCAGACCTCCCAGCGCCTGAGCAGCGCGCTGGCGCAGGCCGCGCCGGTCCAAGAGAATCCCGAGCAACTGATCATCAGCCTGCGCCGCGACAAGCAGGTGGCGTCGGTGCGGCTGTCGGATATCTACCGGAACCAGAACAACGACATCCTGTTGCGATCGGGCGATGTCATTACCGTTTATGACTCCAAGGAGTTCCTGACCGTGCTGGGAGCTGCCGGCACCCAAGGGCGCGTGGCCATCAGCAAGCGCAATTACAGCGTGCTGGATGCGCTGGCCGATTCCAGGGGGCTGGACGACAAACTGGCGGATCCGCGTTCCGTGTTCCTGTTCACACCCGCAAAGGCCGGGGTGGCCGGCAAGCCGGACAAGCTGCCTGTGGTCTACCAGTTTGACCTGACCCGTCCGGAGCAGGTGGCGCTGGCGCGCGAATTCACAGTGCACGAAGGCCAGGCGATCTATATTTCGGACGCGCCATTCACGCAGGTGCAGAAGGTCCTGTCGGCCTTCCGCTTCACGATGAGCGCGGGCTTCAGCGCCACGAAGAACATCGACAACGATACGGGCGCCGGCGCGTCCGCGCCAGCCCAATAGCATGTCGAAGAGCAACGAGGAGCGGATCAAAGGCTGGCGATCGCGCCGAAAAGGCGGAAACTATACGGTAGGGTCCGGAGTCGCCGACTGGCGGCTGGATCCGGCCGCGCTGTTCGAAGCCAGGGCCACGCCGGCCGTGTTGTTCAAACCCCTGCTTGCCCGCTTGCAGGGTGAGCCGCACGATTCCGTGGCGGCCCGGCGGGCGGTGTATGAGGCGGTGCAGGCGGAGCTGGAGGCGGAGATCGCGCGCAGCGCGGTCGACGAAAACCTGGCCGGTTTTTCCCGGCGGCGCCTGCGCATCATCGTGCGCCTCCTGGAACAGGACATCCGCGCGGGCGTGGCGGTATTCGAGCCGGGCTACATGCCGGCCAAGCTGGTGGCCGAGGACGAGCGCCTGGCCGTGGCGCATGCGCGGCGCGTGGAGCGACGCAAGCAGGACGAGGCGCGTGAAGCGCGGCGCCATGCATCACGCAACGACATTGCGCTGGAAATCGAGGTGGAGCAGGACGAAGCGGGCGATCTGGCGATCCTGCGGGACCGGTTGCGCGTCTTGCACGAAGGGCGCCCGCCGGACATGGCCGGCAAGGCCCGGCCAGCCGGGCGCACGCTGATGGCGATGTTCATCTATCAGTTGCGTGAGATGCAGGGCGAGAGCCGCATCGCTTTGGTGTGGGCGCTGGTCGGTCCCGTGGTGCTGCTGACCTTGATTTCGTCGCTGTATATCCTGATGGGTACGCATTACATCATGGGCATGGACGTGCAGACGTTCGCGCTGTTGGGGGCGACGACCTGGATCATGTTCCGGCAGATCGCCTTCCGGAGCAGCACGGCCTATGTGTCGGCCCGCGGCCTGCTGAACTTCCAGGGCGTCACGCCCTTGATGTGCGCGCTGGTGCAGTCGCTGATCTATGTGTCGGTCTATCTGGTGGTGTTCGCGGTGCTGATCGGCGCGGGCCACGCGCTAGGCCTCATTACCTTGCCGGTCAGCTGGGCCGGCTTCATGCTTTTCGTCGTTCTGATGGGGTGTTGCGGCGCGGCGATGGGGTTGCTGTTCGGAACGATCGCGACTTTCTGGCGCTTCTTTCTGCGGCTTGCGCCGATTATCGAACGTTTTCTGCAGATCTTCGCGTCCGTCTTTTTCGTATCGGAACAGTTTCCGGAGCAATTGCGCCCGTGGGTGCTCTGGTCGCCGTTCGCGCATGGCATGCAGTTGCTGCGTTCGGCTTACTTCCCCGCGTACCAGTCGCACGATGCCAGCCTGGGCTATTTCCTGACCTCGCTGGTATTCCTGATGGTGGTCGCCCTGATGGTCGAGACCCTGGCCCGCCCCCGTGTCCAGCCGATGTGAGGTAGAACCTGTGCGAGGCCCCTTTTAATGTTGACAGACCCAGGGAAGATTATCCAGTTCAATGGCGTGACCGACGAGCCGTATGTCTTCGGCCGCCGGCAAGCGCTGCTGGCTCATGCCCATCTCGATATCCCGGTCGGGCGCTATGCCTTGCTGTCGCACGTACCGGAAATGCATCGCCATCTGTTGGACGTACTGTGCGGCTTGCGTCCGCCGAGCCGGGGCTTCGTCAAGCATGATTGCACCGTGTCGTGGGCGATCGGCCGGCAAGGCTTCATTCGCGGCAAGGCAACCGGCCTGAGCATGATCGATTTCGTCAGTGAAATGTACGAGATCGACGCCGATGCGACGCACGAGCTGGTTGCGGACCTGATCAGCGATCCCAAATGCCTGGCCAAGCCCATGGAACATTGGCCGCTCTACGCGCGGCAGGAGTTTTCGTTCGCCCTGGCGCTGGCGCCGGCGTTCGACGTCTACGTGATCGAAGGGAGCATTCCCTTCGAGCCCTGCCGTTTCACGCGCCTCTGGCTCGCCCTGTTCGAAGAACGGCTGGTGAGCCGGACTCTTATTTTCTCCAGCTACCGCCAGAATCAGTTGGCGGACTATTGTTTCAAAGGTTTGATCTATGAACGAAGCGCGCTCCGCATCGACGACGACCTCGACCAGTGCATCAGCAGGTTTCCCCCGCGACGATCGCGAAGCGACTCCGGAACACATGGAGAAGACCTCGGCGACGGCATCGACGAGGGCCAGCTCGGGTTCTGAAGACGGGTCGGAGATCGAGCGTCGTCGCCGCGAGCGGCAGTCGGCGCTGCGCGAGCGCCGCCGCCATCGCTGGATCAACGCCCTGATCGTCGTGGCGCCGGTGGCGTTCGCCTTGGTCTACGTGTATTTCTTCGCCACGCCGCGCTATGAGGCGGAGTCACGGTTCTTCGTGCAGTCGGCATCCGTCCAGCAAGGCGGCGCGGGCGCTGCGGCTGGTCTGCTCACCACGGGAAATGCGGGCGGCATGCTCGGCGGCTTCGTGGATGGGTGGGCGGTCGCCGACTTTGTGAAGTCGCGTGACAGCATGCAGCAGCTCGACCAGCAGGTCGGCCTGCGTCGTTATCTGACAAACGCCGGGTTGGACCCGCTCAATCATCTTTCCGAGGATTCCAGCGAGGACGAGCTGTATCGAGCTTACCAGGCGTCGGTGCATGTCTCGTTCAACGCATTGGAGCAGATCGATGTGCTGCGGGTCAGCGCGTTTTCCCCGGAAGACGCGGCCACGCTGTCCAAGGCGCTGATCGGCCTGGCCGAGAAATTCGTCAGCACCATGAACGAGAAGGGCGTTGCCGACAAGCTGGCGGTGAGCCAGGAGTCGGTCAGGCTGGCGGAGGAGAAGGCACTCGCGGCCCGGGATGCGCTGACGGCATGGCGCACGGCGCATGGAAACGTCGACCCCGCCGCCACGGTGTCGATGCTGTTGAATCTGTCCAGTCAGCTGGAAGGGGAGCTCAGCACCGCGCAGATCAGGCTGGACAAGATTCAGGCCCTGGGTAACGAAGAACACTTCATGCTCGAGCCGGCCGAGCTGCAAGTCGCCGCCCTGAAAAAGCGGCTCGCGTCCGTGCGCTATCGCCTGAGCGGAGACGACAATGCGGAAGCCAAGCAGCTCAAATCCTACGAGGCGCTGCGCAATGCCCAGGCGTTCGCGGATTCAAACCTGACCCTCGCGCAGCAGTCGTACCAACAGGCAATGACGGACGCTTTACGCTTGCAGCGATATCTGTCCATCATCGCGCAACCGGTTCCCACGGACCGGCCTAGCAGCCCGCGCACGGCTCTTCTGTTGTTGCAGGCGCTGGCGCTGGGCTTCGTGCTCATGTTCATCGCTCGCGTGACGATGGCTTTGTTGAGAGGACTGCGTCATGGTTGATACGGCGATGGAGAATCGCCGGCCTGTGGCTGGCACCGATTCGCAGGGCGCCACCGCCCGCTTGCGCGAGATCATCGGGCTGATCCGCGGCGCGGCCGACCCCGAGCGCGACATGGCCGCGCTCGAACCTGCGTTGCGACAGGCCAAGGACGGTTGGCGTGATGTCCGGCGATTGCTGGTTTCGCCCTTCGTGCGCGAAGGCCGGTTCGGACCCGCGATCGCCGCGCTGGGCGTACTGATTGCCGTCCATCCCTCGCGCGTCGAAGACCGCCGCCTGCTCGCCAGTCTTTTCGGGCGCATGGAGCAGTGGGATAGGGCGATTGTCGAGGCGGACGCCGCCGCTGGCATCGAGCCCCGCAACGCGGCGGTGCACGCCGTGCGGATTCAATTACGCGTGCAGGGGGGGCGGGAGGCCGAGGCGGCGGAAGTTGGCCGCGCGACCCTTGCCCTGGCCCAAAGCGAGCCGGGCGAAGCGTACGCCTGGATGATGGCTTTCGTGCGCAACGGTGATGTCGCCGAGGCGGCGGGCATCGCGGCGGCGCTGGATCCGGAAAAGCTGCCGAACGGACGCGTGGCGACGATGGCCGTGCGAGCTCTGATAGAGGATGGCCGCACTGTGGCGGCGATCCGGTTTGGCGATACCGCACTGTGCGCGGGCCACGATTGCGCGGCGCTGCGTTCGTCGCTAGGCCTCGCGCATCTGCGGCGCGGCACTTCAGCCGATCGCAAGGTGCATGCGGTGGCGCATTTCGAAGCAGGCTTGCAGGCAGCGCCGGCGGACGTGAGGCTGTTGACGCTTTATGGGGAAACCCTGCTGCGCGCCGGCCGCTACAACGAAGCGGCGCCGCCGCTGGCGCGAGCACTGGAACTGGCGCCGGAACTGGAGCAGACCCGCGCCCTGTATGCCCGTGCGCTGCGCCACACCCTGCAGTATGGCGATGCGGCCGATCAGTGGATGAGACTGGTCGAGAAGTCCCCGGACAAGTTGCTGTGGCAGCGGGCCGCCATCGGCGCGCTCACGCAGGCGGGTCGTCATGAGGAGGCGGAGGCGCTGTTCTCGCGATACATCGCCACGCGCAGCGCGCGGCTGCCGGGCACGTTCCAGGAAGCCCTGGCCCGCATGGAAGCAAAACTGGATACCGTGCCCATTCCGCAGGCGCGGCTGGATTGGGCCTGGTCGCTGCGCGGCGACACATCCATCGATCGCGCGGCCTGGGAGCGCCGGGCGCGCTGGGGCCATATGATCGACCATCTGCTGCTCGACTGGCTCGAATGCCGCGAGGAACGCGCCGAAGAGGCCATGCATCTGCTGGGCGAACTCGATACCGGCGAGCGCTTTTTTGCGCCGTTGCTGGCGGCCGGACGCGGTGTCGTGGTCGCCACGGCGCACGTGGGCCCCATGTACGCCGGCTTGATGGCCATGGAACTGGTGGGCATTCCGTCCCGCTGGCTGGCGACGGCGCCCAGCATTGCCAGAAGCAGTTATTCCGAAGCGCTGATCTCCACCGCCGACCAGACCGAGGCCCAGGTTGCCAAGGCCTGCATGCGTGCGATCAACGAGGGCTATGTGCTGTGTCTGGCCATCGATGGGGCAATCAATCCCGCCGCGCCGCGCACGACCTTCGAAGGGCAGGACGTGACGTACTCCGGTTTTGCGTCCCATCTGGCGTACCGCCTGAAAGTGCCCTCGGTGTTCTACGTGCCCCGCTGGGAGAACGGGCGCATGTCCTACACGCTGGAGATGTTGCCGGCGGCCAATCCGGGCGAGGATGCGCAAGCCTATTCGCTGCGCTGGCAGAAGGCGTATTTCGAACGGCTTCGTGAACACTTGGCCAGTGAACCGGAAAATCTGCGCCTGAGCGGCGGTATCTGGCGTCATGTGACGTCCGCGGATCGGTCCGCGCAAGAATAGGGAGGGGCTTCTATGTTTGCACGAAAGAATGCGATGACATGGCTGCTGGTGTCGGTGCTGGCCGCACTATATGGCGGCCCGGCGACAGCCGGGGAGCAGTGCGCGGCGCCGGATGAACATTGCCCATTCGTGTCCGCGCTGTTGCAGGAGCGCGAGGGCTATGGCGCCAGTGCCACGGGCGGGCTGGGCGGCAAGTTTGTCGAGGTGACATCGGACCGGAACGCGGGGCCCGGCACGCTGCGCGCCGCGCTGAAGCACGCCCGCAAAGGGCCGACGTGGATACGCTTCGCCTCCGACATGACCGTCGTCCTGGATTCGCAGTTGCGCGTGCCGTCCGACACGACAATAGACGGACGCGGCAAGCGGGTGGTCTTGATCGATGACGGGTTGGGCGTCTATGGAAGCCGGAACGTCATCCTGACGCATCTGACGATAGACGGGCGCCTGAACCGATTCACGCAAGCCGTGAACGTGGCCAACGGCAGCCGCGACGTGTGGGTTGACCACATGGACCTGTCGCGGATGTCCGACCGCCTGCTCAATGTGAAGAACGGTTCGACCGACGTGACGATCTCGTGGACCAAGTTCCACGACTCGGACAAGGTCATGCTGCTGAACAACATTACCTCGAAGAACCTGTTTCAGAACTACCAGCGCGATTCGATCGCGCGCGTGACGCTGCACCACAACTATTTCTTCAACACCGTGCAGCGCAATCCCAGGGCGCAGTTCGGCACCTTCCACCTGTTCAATAACCTGGTGGAGAATTGGGATTTCTATGGCATGAGCTTCAGTCTGGAGGCCAAGGCCCTGGTCGAAGGAAACATCTTCAACAACGACTCCCGGCGCAAGTGTGTGGAGCCCGAGTTCTTCCCCACGGTGGAAGGCATTGATGTGAATTACTGTCGCTATATCTCCATCGCGCCCGGACGCAGTGCGCTGGATAACGGCGAATCCGATCGCGAGGCCTACGAGAAACTGAAATCCCGGTATGGCTATACCCGCGACTACAAGGCCTTTCTGCGGTTGAAAGACAACCTGTATCTTGGCGATGCGAAGCCGGTGCTGCGGGACTACCGCCCCGAATCGGCTCCGACGCCTTCGTATTGCTACGGTTATGAAAAGCCGACGCAGGGTCTGGCCGAGAAAATACGCAAGTTCGCGGGCAACACGTCCGTGGATACCCCGCTGCCTGAATCGCGCACGGGCGTGGGTTGTCCAGGCTGAAACCCGCCGGGGCCAATGAATGCCAGAGAAATGCTGTTTTCAAACCGGCGTGTGCGGCAGCTCCTCCAAGGGCGCTGCCGGCGGCAAGCCCGTGGCTTCGCAGATCTCTTTTTCATTCAGCGTCTCGCGCTCGAGCAGGGCTTGCACCAGCGCATCCAGCGCACGGCGATGCTCACGCAGCAGCGTCAGGGCCTTGCTGTGGCATTCCGAGATAATGGCTTGGACTTCGGCATCGACCAGGCTTGCCGTCTGCTCGCTGAGCGTCGGCCCGCCGCCGTACGTATTGCCGAGATAAGGATTCTGCCGTTCCGCAAGCTGAACCATACCCAGTTTGTCGCTCATTCCCCAACGCGTGACCATATTGCGCGCCAGACCGGTGGCCTGCTCGATATCGTTCTCGGCGCCTGTCGTGCGGGTGCCGTACACGACTTCCTCGGCTGCCCGGCCGCCCAGCATGCCGACGATGCGGGCGTGCAGGTAGGCCTCGGGGTAGTTGTAGCGGTCAGATGAGGGGCGTTGATACGTGACGCCCAGCGCCTGGCCTCGCGGTACGATGGTCACCCGGTGCACCGGGTCGGCACCGGCCACCAACAAGCCCAGAATCGCGTGTCCGCTTTCATGGTAAGCAATGCGTTCGCGGTCCGCGTGGCTCAGAATCAACGGCCGTTCCGGCCCCAGCATGATCTTTTCAAGTGAGTCATCGAAGTCTTTCTGGGTGACGGAATCCTGTTCGCGTCGGGCAGCCAGCAAGGCCGCCTCGTTCACCAGGTTCTTGAGATCCGCGCCCGACAAACCGGGCGTTGCCTCCGCCACCTGCGCAAGGCTGGTATCCTCCGCCAGAGGTACTTTGCGGGTGTGTACCTTCAGGATTGCCTGCCTGCCGTTCTTGTCCGGCAGGTTCACCACCACGCGGCGGTCGAAGCGGCCCGCTCGCAGCAAAGCCTTGTCGAGGATGTCAGGTTGGTTGGTGGCGGCAAGTACGATGACGCCTTCGCGCCCCGAAAAGCCATCCATTTCCGTCAGGATCTGATTGAGCGTCTGTTCTTGTTCGCTCGTCCCGCCGATCGCCACCTGGCCGCGCGCGCGGCCAATGGAATCAATCTCGTCAATGAAAATGATGGACGGTGCATGCTCGCGAGCCTGCCGGAACAGATCGCGTACCCGTGCCGCGCCCACACCGACGATCATCTCGACGAATTCCGCCGCGCTCATGGAAAAGAACGGTACCCCGGCTTCTCCGGCCACGGCCTTGGCGAGCAAGGTCTTGCCGGTGCCCGGGGCGCCGACGAGCAACACCCCCTTGGGCGCGGAGCCGCCCAGACGCGAATATTTTTCCGGATCTTTGAGGAAATCGACGATCTCGACAAGCTCGTTCTCGGCTTCGTCGATGCCCGCCACATCGTCGAACGTGACCCGATGCACGGTATCCTGATCATAGCGGCGCGCTTTGCTTTTGCCCATGCCAAAAGCCGCGCCCATCCCCCCGCCACCCTGTGTCGCACGCCGGTACATCCAGACATAGAAGGCGATGATGATCAGCGCGGGCCCGAAGCCGTACAGCAAGGTCCCCATCAAGTTGCTTGTCTGGATCGGTACGGCCTGGATCTCGACCTTGTGCTCATTCAGGAAACGCTCGAACCCCGGGTCGATAAACGTCGGCAGGATGCTCTCGAATGTGTGCGACGTACGAGGGCTGCTTTCCGAGCCGACTGCCGGCGAGCCCCCACCCGAAGCACCAGGGGACGGCCAGGTGAAGGGGTGCACGAAACGGCCTTCGATACGGTCACCCTGGCTATAGATGGCGGTCACGTTGCCCTGCGTAACCTGCGCTTTGAAAACGGTATACGGTATTGTGATGGGCGTTTCCTCGCCCGGCGTGAAAAACCGCATCAACGCATAATTGACTGCCAGCACGACTAGAAACAGCCACCAGATGCGGCCAGGATGCAGCCCCCCCGGCTGTCCACCCTGGCCTGGCGCTGAAGGGCGTCCTGCCGGCGCCCCGCGTGGCGCATCGGTACGATTGGGCGAACGGCTTGCCTTGGACCATTTCATGCAGATTCCTTGCGTATGAGATGTTTGCAAGAAGGCGGCGCTGTGCAAAGCGTAGACCGGGCAGGTAAATCCGGCCTGTCCCGTCTGTGCGGGAGAGAAAAGGTTATCAGATATTTTGGGCGCGACGTGGCCCAGGAAGTCATCGATCGCCGCCAAAGACTTGGCGCCCAGGCTTGCGCAAGCAGCACCTGCCTGGATGATCGAATGTCATTCATATCAAAAAATGCATTTATAGCCACAAAATAATTATCAAATGAGTTTGTGCCCCTGCTAGGATGACATCGTGAGTGGGGCGTTAAAACTCTGGTCGCCAGGATGCCCCGAAGTCGCCTTGATAACCTTTTAAAGGAACTTCCCCCATGTCGGACAAACTGGAACAAGTACTGGAAGCCGCTTTCGCCGAAGCAACCCGCCGTTACCAGGACCGGGGTTTCCAGCGCCGCGTCGGCTTTGGCAATCGGCCGGCGTTGATCAGCGTCGATCTGGCCAATGCCTGGACGCGTCCCGGGAATCCATTCACTTGCGAGCATGTCGATGACCAGATCATTCCCTCCATGCAGGCGCTGTTAAAAGGCTTCCGCAAGTACAACTTACCGGTCGTCCATGTCACGACCTGCTACGAGATCACAGACCGTCATAACCCTAATACTGATATGGGCTTGTGGCACAATAAGATCCCCATTGATGTGGTCAATCAGAGCAACCCCGATATCTGGGCGATCGACTCGCGCATCGCGCCTGTCGAAGGCGAACTGACGCTGATCAAGAAACGCGCCAGCGCTTTTCACGGTACCTACCTGGCCGGATACCTGCGTGCCGCGGGGGTGGATACGATCCTGGTGACCGGTGTGACCGCCTCGGCCTGCGTACGCGAGACGATCTGCGACGGCCTCGCTGACGGCTTCCGCACGATTGCCGTCAAGGAAGCCATCGGGGATCGTGTCCCTGGCGCCGTACTCTGGAATTTGTTCGATATCGATGCAAAGTTCGGCGACGTTGAAACCACTGAAACCTGCCTGCAGTACCTCGATCGTGTCGGCCAAGCCGCCGCGGAAGCTAGTTCACACGCTCGCCGCGTTGCGTGAACGGCCAAGGATTTCGATAAGGGCGGTTCGTTGCGCAATGCGGCGGGCCCCGATTGGAGCGACAGCACGTCAAATTGTAGTTGCAAGGAAATGGATAGAAATCTTATCGATTGAACTTAGTTAGAACTATACAAGGCGGAATAATCTGCCGATTGTCCAGGAGACAAGCATGAAATACACCCCAAGCCAAGCTTCCATGACAATGTCCAGGAGAGACATCATCCGTAGTTTGGGCGCCGCCGGATTGCTGGCCATGGCGCCAAAACTTTCTTTTGCCGCTGGTGGCACGCTGGTGGTTTCAAACTGGGGTGGCGACTGGAATGACCGCACGATCCGCTACGTCGAAAAGCCCCTTGTCGAGAGTCAGGGCATTCGTATCGTCCGCGACCTGGGGGTGGAAGCGGACAGGAAGGCCAAAGTACTTGCAGAGCGGCGCTTGCCCCGTGGGACGATCGATGTGATGCACATCAATCAGGGCGATGCCTACGAACTACACAACTATGGGGTTTTGGCAGACCTGGACAAGTCGAAGATCTCGAATTTCGCCAGCGTTCCTGAGCAATTGCAAACGATGCCGTACTTCGTGCCGTGGCTGTATAGCGGCGTGGTCATCATATTCAACAAGGACAAGGTCCCTGATCCTCCCAAGTCGTACAAGGAGCTGTGGGACAAGAAATGGCTAGGCAAGCTGGGTCTGACCAATCAGCTCTACTTCAACTATGTCATGATGGCCAGCCTGGTCGCCAGCGGCAAGGTCAACGATGGTGAAGCCGGGATGAAGCAACTACTTGAACTCAAGAAGTTGACGGAACCCAAGATCTACGCCACGCATCAGCACCTTCAGTCCGCGCTTCTGACTGGCGAAGTCGATATTGCGGTGAATTACAAGGCTCGGGGCCTGCAGTGGATCCATGACGGAGCGCCTCTGAATATCCAGTTTCCTGGGGGCGGGGCGATTAGCGTCATGTTCGGTGCTTCATTGCTCAAAAAGGCGCCCAACCTCGATGCGGCATATGTCTATTTAAATGCCATGCTGGACAAGCGCGCGATGGCGGGCTTGGCACAAGCCAGCTTCTACGCGCCGGCGAACGCCAACGCGGAACTTCCGGAGGACGTGCGCGCAAAGATCGATTTCTCTTCCGAAGAACGGGGCTTGCTGCATATGCCCGACTATCCGTATGTGGCAAAGAATACGGCGGCGTGGCTTGAATGGTGGAACAAAAGCATCGCAGTCTGAACGCATAGGGGAGAATCATGGCTGTGACAAGCTTTTCCGTCAGTCCTTCCGTTGCCATGCCCATCAAACGGAAGCGCAAATCACCTGTGTTCAATCTGGTTGCTCCGGCAACCCTTCTGGTGGTGTTTGGGCTGTTGGCGCCACTGCTGCTGATGTTTCGCTACAGCTTCAACAAGTTTGTGCCAGCCGAGTTGATGGTCTCCACATTCACGCTGGAGAACTACAGCAAGTTTTTCGGTGACCGCTTTTACCAGGATGTTCTGCTTGTCACCCTGGGTATGTCCGCCGCATCGACCGCCATCTGCCTGATGCTCGGGTTTCCGGTGGCCTACTTCTTGGCCCGTATCGCGTCGGATCGATGGAAATCCGTGTTCTTCATCATGATTGTCCTGCCATTGCTGATGGGCAATGCGGTGCGCACGGCGGCATGGATGCTGGTTTTGGGAGACAAGGGGCTGTTGTCGACCATGGCGGGATATGTTGGTTTGTCGCTGGAAAAAGTGATGTACACGCCCACCGCCGTCCTGGTAGGGCTGGTGTCTGTGCTCTTGCCCTTCATGATCATCATCCTTCTAGGCACGATACAGAGCATAGACAGCAACCTGGAGCACGCGGCCGAGAGCCTTGGAGCTCGTCATCTGACGGTCGTGCGTCGCGTCCTACTTCCCCTGGCCATGCCCGGCTTGCTTACCGGCACCATGTTGTGCTTCATCCTGGCCATGAATGCCTATGCCACGCCGGTACTGCTCGGCGGACCCCAGTTTCATATGATGGCGCCGGAAATCTACCAGCAGGTCACCAAAGCCATGAACTGGCCGTTCGGGGCTGCGCTGGCATTTGCCCTGATGGCCGTCACCTTGGTGCTGGTGGTTGTAATGACGGCGGTCACTCAGCGTCATTATCGTAAATGGAGCGAGTGATGCATGAAAACATTCGCAGCACGTTGTGTGCGCTGGTTGTATTGGGGGCTGAATCATGAACACGCTATCGAACAAGGTTTATCTATTCCTGTCCATCGGTTCCGTTGCATTCATCGTTTTGCCGCTGGCTGTCATCATCTGGGCAAGTTTCTTCTCCAATCAGATCCTGACATTCCCGCCCGAAGGCTACACGACGGCGTGGTATGTGCGAGCTTGGGGCATGGATCCATTTCGCGAGGGCTTTCTGGTGAGTATGGAAGTTGCCGCCATTGCGACGGTCATCAGCCTGATACTGGGCATCCCGGCCAGCCTGGCCATTGTGCGCTATCAGTTTCCGGGCAGGGATTCCATCCAGACGGTGCTGATGTCTCCGCTTATTGTGCCGGGGATCGTTGGCGGAGCCTCCCTATTCATGGCTTTCATCGAGTTCGAAATCATTTCGGACGTTCAGATCGCAGGTACGGTTGGCGGGCTTCTGATTGCACACGCCTTGATTGCATTGCCCTGGACCGTGAAGCTGGTGACCTCTTCATTGATTGGTGCAAACCGGTCTATCGAAGAGGCCGCGGCAAGTCTGGGCGCATCGCCTTTGACTGTATTCTGGCGTGTGACCTTGCCTACGATTCGGGCAGGCGTGATTGCGGCGGCCCTGTTTTCGTTTGTGATTTCATTCATCGATTTGGAAAGATCTCTCTTTCTGGTGGGACCGGGGCGCACGACGCTCCAGATTGCCTTGATCAACTATCTTGAATGGAATCTGGATTCCACGGTGGCGGCAGTGGCGACCGTCCAGATGCTGATCGTCGGGACGCTGCTGCTGATCAGTGACCGCTATGTGAAGTTGAGCCGTGTTTTCTAACGCAATGACTTTTGAGAAAAGGCGAGAGATATGTCAGACGTAATTCTTCAAGCTCTATCGAAACAGTTCGGTAACAGCACGGCCGTCGATCACATCTCGCTGAACATTCGTTCCGGCGAGCTAGTCACATTGCTCGGACCTTCGGGATGCGGCAAGACCACCACTCTGCGCATGCTGGGCGGATTCATCCGCCCGACCAGCGGCCAGATCCTGGTGGGGGGACGCAATGTGACCGATCTGCCGCCCAATCTGCGCAACATGGGTTTCGGTTTTCAGAATTACGCGCTCTTCCCGCATATGACCGTGGCTGCCAATGTGGCGTTCGGACTGGAGATGCGGCGCGTGCGGAAGGACGAAATCCGAAAGAAGGTCAATGCCGCGCTGGACCGGGTCCGGCTGCGCGAGTTTGCGGAGCGCATGCCCAAGGCGCTTTCTGGTGGACAGCAGCAGCGCGTCGCGCTGGCTCGTGCTCTGGTGATAGAGCCGGATGTACTCTTGCTCGACGAACCGCTGTCCAACCTCGATGCAAATCTGCGGCAGGGCCTGAAGAACGAAATTCGCGAGATTCAGCGCTCAATGGGTATCACCACTGTGTTCGTGACACATGATCAGGACGAAGCGCTCAGCGTGTCGGACCGGGTGGTGGTCATGCGCAACGGGCGTGTGGAGCAGTCGGGGTCCCCGGATGAGATCTTCGATACGCCCGCTTCCCAGTTCGTGGCGGAGTTCATGGGGGTCACGAACATACTGCACGGACGTGTGGAGAGCCCGGGCGCATTCCGGGTGGATAGCGGGGACCTCGTTCCGGCCGCTTCGGCTGGCGATGATGGAAAAGTCGTGATGGCGCTACGTCCCGAACGCATCCAGATCGGTGATGCCCAGGACGCTGCTGGCGGGGGTGCCTTGAAGGCGAAGATCCGGCTAGTGACCTATAGGGGCCTGGTGATTGATTATCAAGTTCGTACGGAGTCGGGGATGGTTCTGACTGCGCGGCGCCAGGCACCGGTGATCGGCGGTCCCACGGTTCTGCCCCAGGGGCAGGATGTGCGGCTGTCATGGCACAGTGACGCCGGCGTGCTGGTACCCGCCAGCGGCGCGTAACGTGTCTATCGAACAGGGAGAACGCGCCATGGGGCCCATGCACGATGACAGCATCGTCATCGATGGTCTGATCGTTGCCAAGTGGGATCGGTCCATTTTTGAAGACATGAGGAAAGGCGGACTGAGCGCCGCCAGTTGCACGGTATCCATCTGGGAGGGGTTCCGGGATACTGTGGCGAACATTGCGGATATGAAGAAACTGATTCGTGATAATGCGGAACTGGTGACCCTGGTGCGCACTGCCAATGATATCCGCCAGGCGAAAAAGGAAGGCAGGACCGGCATCATTCTCAGCTTTCAGAATTCGTATGCGTTCGAGGATCTGCTCGGCAGCATCGAGGCGTTTGCCGACATGGGTGTGCGTGTCGTACAGCTTTGCTACAACACGCAGAACTTGGTCGGTACCGGTTGTTATGAGCGTGATGGCGGTCTTTCGGGCTATGGACGTGAAGTCATCGGGGAGTTGAACCGCTGCGGCGTGATGGTCGACCTGTCGCATGTCGGGGCGAACACCTCCCGCGAAGCTATTCTTGCTTCGAGCAAGCCAGTGTGCTATTCGCACTGTCTGCCCTCGGGGCTCAAGGATCACCCGCGCAATAAAAGCGATGAAGAACTGCAGTTTATCGCCCATCATGGCGGTTTTGTGGGAGTCACCATGTTTTCCCCATTTCTGCGCAGGGGGATCGAGGCGGATGTTCACGACTATGTTGAAGCTTTCGACTACGTGATCAATCTGATTGGCGATGATTGCGTGGGCATCGGCAGCGACTTCACCCAAGGCTACGATAAAGGCTTCTTCGACTGGATCACGCATGACAAGGGCCGCTATCGGCGTTTGACTGACTTCGGTACCATTCTCAACCCCGAAGGCATCCGCACGATCGGTGAATTTCCCAACCTGACCCGGGCGATGGAGCAGGCAGGCTGGCCGGGGTCTCGCATTGAAAAGGTGCTGGGGTTGAACTGGATGCGCTACTACGATGAAGTCTGGAGTGGCTGAGCTTCGGCAAAATGAGCATTGCTTGTGATCGCCTGTGCACGGCCGCACCGATGCCGCTGCTCACGGTGCTGGTGGGCATCCATGGCCTGGCGCGGAAGGGGTGTCAGGGCTTGATCTGAGCCCGGATCTCGCCCGCCTGGTGCGCGGCGCTATGCACGTTGACATACAGATCGCCCGCCTTGTAGGCTTTGTACTGCGCATCGGTCAGCTTGGCGTTCGCCGGTACGACCCATTCGGTGTCCCCCTTCTTTTCCAGGGGGATGATGACGGGACCGTTCTTGCCGGCGGCGGCTTCGTGGATGTGCGCCATGGTGGCCGCCACGCCCGACGTCATGATGCTGCCCCTGACGGATCGGTCGGCGTTGATGGTGATCGTACCTTCGCCCTTGGCCGAGGTGGTGACGGCGGGAACTTCCTGGGTGCCGCTGAGCATCACCTTGCTTTGATCCGCCAGGGCAACGCCGCCGGCGGTCAACGTGCCGATGATGGCACTGCTTGCCAGAACTACAAGGTGACATTTCGAGAAAATCGGTTTTTTGCTCATCGGGATGCTCCTGGATCTGAATGACCCGTGTTCGGGGCGGGCGGGGAACGGATGAATCGAACCTGGGCCTGGGTCTCGCGCGCCTACCGTGGATGCTTAACCCTACATCCATTCAGGTTATGCGCGCAATCGGGTAGATGCATGAGCGTGTCTGGCCTTCGCGTTGCCCAGTACCCGCCTATTGCGGGGCCAGCAGATATTCCCGGACCAGTTCCCGGGCCCGGTGCAGACGGCTTTTCACCGCGCCGTGCGGTTCTTCCAGCCGGTCGGCGATTTCCGCAATGGTCAGTTCCTCGAAATCGCGCAGCAGGATGACCTCGAGATAATGTGCCGGCAGCGATTCCAGCGCATGGGCAAGATCGATCCTCAACTCGTCGGTTGGCCTGTGCAACAATTTCGCTTCCGCAAGTTCATCCGGAAGCGGTTCGTACCGAAACATCATCCGGGACAGTTTTCCGCACTCGCGCTTGACCACGGTAAAAAGCCACGAGGAGAACGCCATCGCCGCTTTCAGGCCCCTGACCTTGCGGGCAATGATCAGCAAGGATTCCTGAACTGCGTCATCGACATCGCTGGGCTGACAGTGCCTGCGCGCGTAGCGGCGCACGTCCGCCTGGCAGACGGCGATCGCCGTTGAATCGCCCGTTTGCGCCGCCATGATGAGGTTGTCGCGGTCATGCGTATCGGTCATGGTCTGGCTCCTGTCCTGTGGCATCGCGAAAGCGGCACCTTCGGTCGCTGAGTGGCCGGGGTCACGAAGGCCCTGCGCTTTCATAGAGCTTGCAAGCGGTCGAATGGGTTCGGACCAACACGATTATTGTCCGGCTATCCGTCCTGGGGCGCACTGGTGTTTTGCGCTCTGCAAGCGATCGTGGCCGCCACCTATGACTGAGCCCGGATTTCGACTACGCTGCTGTTCTGGGCCACCTTCGTTCAGACGCGGCCCCTGGGGGCGACGCTGGGGTATTTTCTCGACAGGCCGCTGAGTGCTGGCGGACTGGAACTGGGCCGCCATTTCTGAAAGGATGCATGAACATGGCGGTTGCCATCCCGCGTGGGGTCTGGGTGCTGGGTTTCGTCAGTCTGTTGATGGACGTATCGTCCGAGCTCATCCACAGTCTGTTGCCGATGTTCATGATCACGACACTGGGGGCCAGCGCCTTGGAAGTCGGTTGGGTGGAAGGCCTGGCCGAATCGACGGCGCTTATCGTCAAGGTGTTCTCCGGGGTGCTCAGCGATTATCTGGGCAGGCGCAAGGGGCTGGCCGTGTTCGGCTATGCCCTGGCTGCGCTGACAAAGCCGCTGTTTGCGCTGGCGCCCACCGTGGGGGTCGTCCTGACCGCGCGGCTGCTGGATCGTGTCGGCAAGGGGATTCGGGGCGCTCCCCGCGATGCGCTCGTGGCGGATCTGACGCCGGCGAACATCCGGGGTGCCGCCTTTGGCTTGCGCCAGACGCTGGACGCCGTCGGCGCGACGCTGGGGCCGCTGCTGGCGGTCGGCCTGATGCTGCTGTGGTCCGATCACTTCCGGACGGTTTTCTGGATCGCGGTCATTCCCGGGCTTGCCAGCGCAGCGCTGCTGGCCTTCGGCCTGAGAGAGCCCGCTGCCGCGGGCAACAAAGCGAAGCGCACCAACCCGATCCGGCGCGAAAACCTTCGCCGGCTGACGTCGCCGTATTGGTGGGTGGTCATCATGGGGGCCGTCTTCACGCTGGCCCGATTCAGCGAGGCCTTCCTGGTGCTGCGAGCGCAGCAAAGCGGCATCGCCATGGCTCTGGTGCCGCTGGCGATCGTCGCCATGAACCTGGCTTTCTCCCTATCGGCATATCCCTTCGGCAAACTGTCGGACCGCATGAGCCACCGTAGTCTGCTGGCATTGGGTCTCGGGGTGATGATCGTGGCCGATCTGTTGCTGGCATCCAGCAGTCATTGGACGATCGTCCTGGCCGGGACCATTCTGTGGGGCATTCACCTGGGTGCGACCCAGGGGCTGCTGGCGACCATGGTGGCCGAGGTCGCCCCGGCCGATCTGCGCGGCACCGCGTATGGCGTCTTCAACCTGGTCTGCGGCCTGGCGATGCTCTTTGCCAGCGTGATTGCCGGCCTGCTGTGGGACCGGTTCGGGGCGCCGGTCACCTTTTACGCTGGGGCGGGCTTTTGCGTGATCGCGCTGGCGCTGTTGGCAAGCCGGGCCCGCGCGCGCAGGCTCGGTCTGGATCAGCGGCCGTAGGCGCTGCTTTCGGGGTTGTCCAGCGTCGAATGACGGCGGTTGTCATGCATCGCCAGGATCGCCGTCAGTCCGCACACCGCGATGGCCACCATATACCAGGGGAACACACCGCCGACGCCCTGGTTCTTCATGAACAGCGCGACATATTCGGCCGATCCGCCGAACAGGGAATTGCCGATGGCGTAAGTGAAACCGACTCCCAGGCCCCGTACGTGGGCAGGGAACATCTCGGCCTTCACGATGCCCGAGATCGAGGTGTAGAAGCTCAGGAAGACCATCGCCAGCAGGATCAGCAGGCCCACCGCCACAGGCGACTGCTGTCTGCCGATTGCCGCCAGCAGGGGAACGGGCAGAATGATCATGCCGGCAACGAAGATCAGCATCGAGTTCTTGCGGCCGATGCGGTCCGACACCATGCCGACCAAGGGCTGCATCAGCATGAAGACCAGCAGGCAGACGGTCATGATCTCGGCGACCAGGCCCTTGCTCAGGCCGGCCGTGTTGATCAGATACTTCTGCATGTAGGTGGTGAAGACGTAGAACGCCAGCGAGCCGATGCAGGTGATGCCCAGCACCACCCAGAATGCGCGGGGATAGCGCATGACCTCGGTAAAGGATCCGGACCCGGCGCGGTGGCGATCCTTCGTGGTGGTGGTCTCTTCCAGGCCGGAGCGCAGCCACAGGGACACCAGTGCGGCGAGCGCTCCGATCACGAAGGGCAGGCGCCACCAGCCCGCCGAGATCTGATCGCTGCCCAGGGTGTGCGTCATGATGACGGCGAGCAGGCTCGCCAGCAGTTGGCCGCCGATCAGCGTCACATACTGGAAGGACGAGAAGAAGCCGCGGCGCCCCCGCTGGGCAACCTCGGACATGTAAGTGGCCGTCGATCCATATTCACCACCCACCGAGATTCCCTGGATGCAGCGCATCAGGATCAGCAGCGCCGGGGCCAGGCCGCCGACGGTGGACGCGGTCGGCAGAAGCGCCAGGCCGAGTGATCCGAGTCCCATCATCAGGATGGAGACGACCATGGCGCGCTTGCGGCCGTAGCGATCGGACATGCGGCCAAACAGGTAGCCGCCGACCGGCCGCATCAGAAAGCCGATGAAGAAGACGCCGGCGGCCTGCATGTAGGCGCCGGTCTGCCCGACGCCGGTGAAGAACTGCTCCGCGAAATAGACGCTGAAGAAAGCGTAGGTGTAGAAGTCGAACCATTCGACCAGATTGCCGCTGGACGCGGCGAGGATGGCCTTGACCACCTTGCGGGTCGAGGGATTGTCGTCATGGGCCGTCTGCACGGCGGCGTCGAGGCCGCCCGTCAGTCGGTTTGTCGCTGTTGTCATGTGTGTGAACTCCTGGGAGTTCCCCTGCGCCCGCGCAGGCTGCCGGGCTGTCTCCTGGTTTGTCCATGCCCAAGTGAGCAGGGGATATTGTGGCTGGAGTATCTATCCGCGCAGGCGGTGGCGCATCCGGAGCTTTCACGGTGCCGATCTCCGTAGAACTACGCAGGTCGGCTGCTCGGTAGAGGCAGCCGGGGCGGCTGTGCTATTTTGTTTCCATCCAGGTGCCGCCACGCCCATGAGCCCGATTTCCCGCTTCCCCGTCCTGCGTTTCTGGCGCTGGGGCCTTGCCGCCCTGGTCGGCCTGTTGCTGATCCTGGTGGCCGGGCGCTGGTCCCAGGATCAGGAACTCAATCTCCGCGAGGCCAGTCTGCGCCAGGCGTCCGATGCCTATGTCCTGGCCCTGCGCGGTATCGTCGAGAAATACGGCGATCTACCTTACGTGGTTGCGCGCCATCCGGATGTCTTGGCGTTGCTGCGGGATCCCGCGGACCGGGGCCAGGTAACCCGGGTCGATCGCTACCTGGCCGACCTGCAGCGACAGACCGGTGCGGAGGTCCTGTACGTGGTGGACTCCCAGGGGCTGACGCTGGCCGCAGGCAACTGGGATCAGCCGACCACCTTCGTCGGACACTCTTATCGTTTGCGGCCCTATTTCCAGGACGCATTGGGCGGACGGCGTGGCCTGTTTTACGGCGTGGGACTGACGACGGGCCAGCCGGGCCTGTTCATCGCGGAACCCGTCCGGGATGCGGGCGCCATTGCCGGCGTGGTGGTTGTGAAGCTCGGGTTGGAGCGGGTCGAGCAGGCTTGGTCGCGTGCGACGGATCCGGTTTTGCTGCAGGATCGTCACGGTATCGTATTCCTCAGTTCGGTCCCCGACTGGTTGTACCGGGCCGACCGGGATCTGGCGCCTGCCGATCTGGAATGGCTGCACCAGCATGCCCAGTACGGTGCGCGGGATCGCTTCGAACGCTTGCCCTGGCAGTTTGAGCAGGATGCCGATCTGCCGGGCTTGCTGATCCGGACCCGGCTGGATGGGCGGCCGCTCGAGCTGCTGGCCTTGCGCACGCACCTGCCTGAGCTCGGCTGGACGCTGACCGTGACCGGAAACCTCGATGAGGTCTGGCGGTCTCGCCTGAAAGCCGAGATCATTGCCGCGCTGGTGGCCACCGTGCTGCTGCTGGGCCTGGTGTCCTGGCGTCAGCGTGAGAAACGGTATGCCGAGCAGCGCCAGGCCCGTGTCGAGCTGGAACGACGCGTCGAGGATCGCACCCGCGATCTCGAAGAAGCCCATGCCTTTCGCAAATCGATGGAAGATTCCCTGCTGGTCGGCATGCGGGCCCACGATTCGGAAGGCCGCGTGATCTACGTGAATCGCGCCCTGTGCGAGATGGTCGGGTTCCCCCAGGACGAGTTGCTGGGCTGCGTGCCGCCCTATCCTTACTGGCATCCCGATGATGTGGCGCAGCTGCTGCGTGAACACGAGGCTACGCGAAATGGCGGGGTGCCGCATGGGTTCGAGACGCGATTCCGCCACCGGGACGGTCACGAGGTGATCTGCATGGTCTATGCCGCGCCGCTGATCGATGCCCGGGGCCTGTACCGCGGCTGGATGAGTTCCATCGTGGACATCACCGCACAGAAGCAGGCCGAGGCCCGCCAGCGCGAGCAGGAGCGTCAGCTGCAGCACAGCGCGCGGCTGGCCAGTGTCGGCGAGATGGCTTCGACAATCGCTCACGATCTCAATCAGCCCTTGATGGCCTTGTCCAACTTCGCGCTGGCCGCTCGCGCCATGGCGGATCCGGACCTGTCGCCGATGATAGCAACCGCGCTGGACGGGATCGTGGAGCAGGCGACCCGGGCGAGCGACATCGTCCGGCGGGTCCGGGTTTTCATCAATCCGCAGCGCGCCGTCTACGAAACATTGGCCATCAATGAATTGGTGGAGCATGCCCACGCGTTGTTGCTGCCCGAACTGCAGCGTAGCCGGGTGGTCGTCGTCAGCGATCTGGCCGCCGGTCTGCCGCCGGTGCGTGGCGATCGGGTGCTGCTCGAACAAGTTCTGGTCAATCTGATCCAGAATGCGGTCCAGGCGATGCGTGAGACGCCACCTTCCAGGCGACGCATCGAACTGAGCTCGCATCGGGAAGGCGGGGTGGTGGAAATCCGGGTGGCCGATCAGGGACCTGGGATCCCCGCCGACCGGATGGAGCAAATTTTTCTGCCATTTTTCAGCACCCGGCCGGATGGTCTGGGGCTGGGCCTGAAGATCTGCCGCACCATCATCGAGGCTCACAGCGGCCGCCTGTGGGTCGCCAATCGTCTGGCGGGCGGCGCCGCCTTCACGTTCACATTGCCGATCAATCCATGAAAGACATTCCGCTGACCCTGTATGTCGTGGACGATGACGAAGCGCTGCGTCGCTCTCTGCTGATGCTGCTGTTTTCCCAGGGGGTGCCGGTCCAGTCGTTTGCTTCCGGAGAGGAATTCCTGGCCTCGGTGGACATGCGCCGGCCAGGTTGCGTGATCCTGGATCTGCGCCTGGGCGGGATCAGCGGGCTGGAAGTGCTGGATCGTCTGCGTCATGCGCACAGCCCACTGGTCAGCCTGTTCCTGTCCGGTCATGGCGACATTCCCACGGCGCTGGAGGCCGTGCGGCTGGGCGCTCATGACTGGGTGGTCAAACCCGATACTCAGCAGTTGCTGGAAAAATTGCCCGCTGCGTTGGCCGAAGCCCGCGCCCGCAGCGAGGCCCTACGGCGCTGGGGCGAACTGACGCCACGCGAACGCGAGGTTGCCCATTGGGTCGGCCTGGGGCAGCCCAACAAGGAAATCGCCCGGCTGCTGGTTCCTCCGTGCAGCCCGCGCTCGGTTGAGACCCATCGCGCCAGTATCTTCGACAAGTTGGCGGTCGCCAATGACAATGAGTTGGGGCGCTGGCTGGCGTCTCACCCCTGGCTGGCCTGAAGCGCCAGCGGTTTCTCGATAGTTATTTTCAATCTATAATATAAAAACTATCAATTTTACTAATTTATAGGAATTGCCTACACTGGGTTCGTTGCCACTGAGGCCACTTCTCCAACCACTGAACAAGGAGCACTCATGTCCCTGATCAACACCACGATCAAGCCCTTCAAAGCCAACGCCTACCATAACGGTAAGTTCGTCGAAGTCAGCGAGCAGACTGTGGCTGGCAAGTGGTCGGTGTTCGTTTTCTACCCGGCCGACTTCACCTTCGTGTGCCCGACCGAACTCGAAGACCTCGCGGATCATTACGCCGAATTCCAGAAGCTGGGCGTGGAAGTCTATTCCGTGTCCACCGACACCCACTTTGCGCACAAGGCCTGGCACGACACGTCCGACGCCATCAAAAAGGTCAACTACCCGATGATCGGCGATCCGACCCATCTGCTGTCGCGCAACTTCGATGTGTTGATCGAAGAAGAAGGCGTGGCCCTGCGCGGTACCTTCGTGATCAACCCGGCGGGTGAAATCAAGGTCCTGGAGATCCACGACAACGGCATCGGCCGCGATGCGTCCGAGCTGCTGCGCAAGGTCAAGGCCGCCCAGTACATCGCCAGCCACCCGGGCGAAGTTTGCCCGGCCAAGTGGGAAGAAGGCGCCAAGACCCTGACCCCGTCCCTGGATCTGGTCGGCAAGATCTGATCGCAGCCTGTGAGCGGTAGCTGCGTGCCTGCACAGCAGGACCGCAGTCCGCGTGCAGGATGATCGGACCGGCCGGCCCGATTTCAACCCTGGCCGGTCTTTTTTCCCGCTGGCAATGTCTGGCGACACGTCGCCACGACGTGTCGGCGGGGAGTGATTTTTTCCAAAAAGGTGTGGATATGCTGGATGCGAACCTCAAAGGACAATTAGGAACCTATCTCGAACGGGTGACACAACCCGTCGAGCTGCGCGCCTCCCTGGACGGCAGCACCCAATCGCAGGAACTGCGCGCCTTTCTGGAAGACATTGCGGGCTTGTCCGACAAACTGTCTCTGGTCGAAACCACGGCTGCGGACGGACGCGTGCCGTCGTTCGAGATCGCCCGTGCGGGGACCGATGTGGCAGTGCGTTTCGCGGGGATACCCCTGGGTCACGAATTCACCTCGCTGGTGCTGGCCCTGCTGCAGGTCGGCGGCCACCCGCCGAAGCTCGATGATGCCGTGATCGAACAGATCCGGGATCTGCCCGGCGACTACCGGTTCGAAACCTATTTTTCCCTGTCGTGCCAGAATTGCCCGGATGTGGTCCAGGCGCTGAACGCGATGTCGGTTGTCAACCCGCGCATTCGTCACGTGGCCATCGATGGGGCGCTGTTTCAGGACGAAGTGAACAAGCGCGAGGTCCTGTCCGTGCCGGCGGTGTTCCTGAATGGCGAATTGTTCCATCAGGGGCGCGCCGGTGTCGAGGAATTGCTGGTCAAGCTGGACGTCGGCAATGACGACGCCAAGGTCGAAGCCCTGAACGCCCGCGAAGAATTCGACGTGCTGGTCGTGGGTGGGGGCCCGGCGGGTGCGGCTGCCGCTGTCTACGCGGCACGCAAGGGCATCCGCACCGGGGTCGTGGCCGAGCGATTCGGTGGCCAGGTGCTCGATACTATGGCCATCGAGAACTACATCTCCGTGCTGGAGACCGAAGGGCCGAAGTTCGGCGTCGCGCTGGAACAGCACGTCAAGGCTTACGAGGTCGACATCATGAACCTGCAGCGGGCCACGCGCCTGGTGCCGGGGAAATCCATTCAGGTGGAATTGGCCAGCGGCGCGGTGCTGAAGGCCAAGAACGTGATCCTGTCCACGGGCGCCCGCTGGCGCCAGATCAATGTGCCTGGCGAGGACGAATACCGGAATCGTGGCGTGGCCTACTGCCCGCATTGCGACGGCCCGCTGTTCAAGGGCAAGCGTGTGGCGGTGATCGGCGGTGGCAATTCGGGTGTCGAGGCGGCTATCGACCTGGCTGGCATCGTGGGTCATGTCACCCTGATCGAGTTCGGCGATGCTTTGCGGGCTGATGCGGTGCTGCAGCGCAAACTGCGCAGCCTGGCCAATGTTACCGTCCTGACATCGGCGCAGACCACGGAAATCCATGGCGACGGCAAGCGCGTCATCGCCCTGAGCTACAAGGACCGGACGAGCGGCGACACGCATCGTGTCGAACTGGATGGCGTGTTCATCCAGATTGGTCTGGTGCCCAATACCGAATGGCTCAAGGGGGCGGTGGATCTGACGGCGCACGGCGAGATCGTGGTCGATGCGCGCGGCCAGACGTCCGTCCCGGGCGTGTTCGCGGCGGGCGACGCGACGACGGTGCCGTACAAGCAGATCATCATCGCCGCAGGCGATGGCGCCAAGGCCGCTTTGTCCGCCTTCGACCATCTGATCCGCAGTTCGGTGTCCGACGCGGAAGAGGCGGCTGCCTGATTCCGTGGGGCAAGCGGGCCTCAGGATGGGCTGTTCGTCTCCGTCCGAGGCCAGGGGCCGCCGATGCGGGCTTCGCACAGGTCCACCCAGGCCTGGGCCGCGTGCCCGAGCCTGGACCATGCGACCGGGGATAGCAGTGCGACGTCCCAGCTAAGATCGGGCGGCCCCAAGGGCCGCGTCTGCAGACCCTGTGATTCTGGATGGTCGATGAAGGGTTCGGGCAGCAGCGCAATGCCCATCCCCGCCTGGGCCATGGACAGGGTCCAGTCCCATTGGCTGCTGCGGGCTATCGTGTACGGCGTGATGCCGGCGGCCTCGAACTGGCGGTCCAGCAGCCGCGCCAGCGCGAAGTCGTCGCTGGTCAGGACCAGCGGACGTCCCTGGAGGTGGCGCACCTGCGGGTTTGGCGGCAATGTCCGCATGAGGTCCGGGTGTCCGATCGCGAGAATCCTGAATCGCGCCACCCTCTGAGCGTGCAGTGCCAAGCCGGTTGCGATCGGCATGAGACTGAACCCCAGGTCGAGCTGGCCATTGGCAATCTGGCGTTCCACTTCCTGGCCCGTGTCCTCATGCAGGACGACTTCGATGCGCGGATACCGTTCGCGGTATTCCTTCAGTACGCTCGTAAAGAGACGGTTGATCATGGGGGGCAGGCCTAGCCGCAGCTGCCCCAGATCCAGGGCCTGCGCCCGCGCGACATCGCGCATCAGGCCCGCGTGGGCGGCCAGGATCTCCTGGCCCCGGGCGTACACGATGCGGCCGATATCGGTCAGTTGCGCCGGCCGTCTGTCGCGATCCAGCAGGGGGGACCCGATCTCGTCCTCGATCAGGCGGATCATTTTGCTGATGGTCGATTGTGTGACGCCCAGCGTCGCCGCCGCCCGGGAGAAATTCCCGCGCCGGGCGGTCTCGATGAAATAGGTCAGGGCTTTCAGATCCATCCGTGGTCTACGGCACAACTATGAATAATAAGAATAGTGTATCTTCATTTGATTCATTATGGCGATGATAATCTGTCATCCATCATCCTATGAAAATTCGAGGAGACCGTGATGATGGATCGTTTGCAATGCCCTGGGCTGCAATCCCGGCTGATGTCGGCTACCCAGGCGGCCGAATTGTTTCGTGACGGCATGACCGTCGGCATGAGCGGCTTCACGCGTGCCGGGGACTGCAAGGCGCTGCCTGCCGCCCTGGCGCGACGGGCGGCGCATGAGACGCTGCGGTTGAATCTGATCACGGGGGCCTCGTTGGGCAACGACAGCGACGGGCTCATGGCCGAGGCCGGCTTGCTGGCGCGCCGCATGCCGTTCCAGGCGGATGTCCGGTTGCGCCGTATGATCAATGCCGGCCAGGTGATGTTCATCGACCAGCATTTATCGGAAACCGCCGAACAACTGCGTGCCGGCCATCTGCCGGCCATCGACATCGCCGTCATCGAGGCGGTGGCGATCCTGCCGGACGGGGGGATCGTGCCGTCGATGTCCGTGGGCAATTCCGCCACTTTCGTCGCCCAGGCCCGTCAGGTCATTGTCGAACTCAATACGGCGCTGCCCCTGGAATTGATGGGGTTGCACGATATTTACCAGCCCGGATCGCGCCCTGGCCGCCAGCCGATCCCCCTGACGGCCGTCGACCAGCGGATCGGCTCGATTGCCATTCCGGTGGATCCGCAGCGTATTGTGGCCATCGTTCACACCGATCATCAGGATAGCCCCTCCACCGTGCTGCCGCCCGATCAGGAGACCCGGGCGATCGCGCGGCACATCGTGCGGTTCTTGCAGCAGGAGGTGGATGCGGGGCGGCTGACCGATACGCTGCTGCCACTGCAGGTCGGAATCGGCACCATCGCCAACGCGGTCGTGCATGGCCTGGTCGATTCTCCGTTTCGTGACCTGCAGATGTATTCCGAGGTCCTGCAGGACAGCGCCATCGCGCTGCTCGATGCAGGACTCGTGTCCTTTGCCTCGGCTTCCTCGATTACGCTGTCGGCCCCCGTCTATCAGCATTTTCTGGAACACTTGGCCGATTATGCCGGGCGTATCGTCCTGCGTCCCCAGGAAATCAGCAACCATTGCGAGATTCTGCGCCGCCTGGGCATCATCGCCATCAATACTGCCCTGGAGTTCGACCTGTATGGCAACGTGAACTCCACACACGTCGGCGGCACGCGCATGATGAACGGCATCGGCGGCTCGGGCGATTTCGCGCGCCAGGCGCACTTGTCCATCTTCGTGAGCAAGTCGACGGCCAAGCAAGACGCGATCTCCAGCGTCGTCCCGATGGTGGCGCATGTCGATCATACCGAACACGACGTCGATATCCTCGTCACGGAATGGGGGCTTGCGGACCTGCGCAATCTTGCGCCCCGGGAACGGGCGCCGCGGATCATCGAGTGCTGCGCGCATCCCGATTATCGGGACGCGCTTCGCGATTACTTCGAGCGGGCGTGCGCGCAGGGCGGGCAGACGCCCCATCTGCTGGGCGAGGCTCTTTCCTGGCACGAGCGGTATGCCGCGACCGGCTCGATGCGCCACATGCCCGAGGTGTCGCAGGCCTGACCATGGGCGGCGGCCGCGCATTAAAATAGCCAGCTTCATTCTGCTCGATCGAAGGATCTTGCCATGCTGGCGCACTATGGGGTTGTGGATATCTGGACCTATCTGGCCGGGACGATTTTCATCATCCTGCTGCCTGGGCCCAATTCCCTGTTCGTGCTGGCGACCGGCGCGGGCAGGGGCGTGCGCGCGGGATACCAGGCGGCCTGCGGGGTGTTTCTGGGGGATTCCATCCTGATGACCCTGACGGCGGCGGGCGCGGCGTCCGTGCTCAGGCTGCTGCCCGTGCTGTTCTTTGTGCTGAAGGCAGCCGGCGCGGTGTACCTCGGTTATCTGGGAATCCGGCTGCTGCTGTCCGCCTGGCGCCCGGCGCACGGCGCGGCGCGGACGGTGCATGGCGTGGCTGCGGGCAATCCCTTTCACAAGGCGCTGTTGCTCAGCCTGCTCAATCCCAAGGCGATCCTGTTCCTGCTGTCGTTTTTCGTGCAATTCGTCGATCCGGCCTATTCACACCCCGCAATCCCGTTCTTGATCCTGGCCGCGATTCTGCAGGCCTGCAGCGTGCTTTATCTGTCCGTGCTGATCTTCGGGGGTGCGCGCCTGGCGGCCGCCTTCCGCCGCCGTCAGGGTCTGGCACGCGTCGGTAGCGGGCTGGTCGGGATCCTGTTCCTGTGGTTCGCCGGCCGCATGGCCGTCGAGGCCTGATACGGGCGGATCGTCACCGGGTGTCGCTTCCGCGCGGCTGGCCGTCCTGGACCGGCAGGGCTGCAGCCCGTCTCTGACAACCATCATCACGCTGGGTTAATATTCATCATTCACCAATCATGATGATCCGGTGTCAGTCCCTGGACACGACCGTGTGGCGGGACTGACGGTTCGTGCTGTTCAGGCTGGCCCACCCGCCTAGGGGTTTTTCCCCTTTAGGCCGCCTTATCTATCCTGAGTAGAATTTTTCGAATCCGGCAGTTTCACGAATGATTCGAACAGGGTACCCGCATGCCGCCGCGATTGGCATTACGTCAAATCACCAAGACCTATCCCGCAGTCCGCGCCAACGATGCGGTCGACCTGACGGTGCAGCCCGGCGAGATCCATGCCGTGCTGGGGGAAAATGGCGCGGGGAAGTCCACCCTGATGAAGATCATCTACGGTGTCGTGCGACCTGACTCCGGTGCCGTGGAATGGGATGGCCAGGCCGTCCAGATCGCCAATCCGGCCGCGGCCCGGGCTCTCGGGCTGGGGATGGTGTTCCAGCATTTTTCTCTGTTCGATACCCTGACCGTTGCGGAAAACATTGCCCTGGGCCTGCCGCCGGATACGGACCTGGACGCGCTGGCCGAACGCATCAAACAGACGGCCGGGCAGTATGGCCTGGATGTCGAACCCAATCGGCACGTCCATACCTTGTCAGTGGGCGAGCGCCAGCGGGTCGAGATCGTGCGCGCGCTGCTGGGCAAACCACGGCTGCTGATCCTTGATGAACCGACCTCGGTGTTGACGCCCCAAGCCGTGCAGCGGCTCTTCGAGGTCCTGCGCCAGCTGGCGGCCGAAGGCTGCAGCATCCTGTACATCAGCCACAAGCTCGACGAAATCCGCAGCCTGTGTCATCGATGCACGGTCATGCGCGCGGGCAGGGTGACTGGTGTGTGCGATCCCCGCGAGGAAACCGAGGCCAGTCTGTCGCGTCTGATGATCGGCGCCGACCTGCCCGTGCAGCAGCGCCAGGCTCGGCCGTCCGGGCCTGTGCTGCTGCGGGTCACAGGCCTCGACCTGCCTCGGGCTCATCCGTTCGCGGTGCCTTTGTCGGGTATCGCGTTCAACTTGCATGCCGGCGAAATCCTCGGGGTTGCCGGGGTGTCGGGCAATGGCCAGCAGGAATTGATGGCGGTACTCTCAGGAGAGGACCGCAGGGCGGCGGATGCCGCCATTCACCTCGACGGGACGCCCATGGGCCGGCGCTCGGCGGCCTGGCGGCGGGCACAGGGCCTGGCATTCGTGCCTGAAGAACGCCTGGGGCGTGGCGCGGTACCCGAACTCAGCCTGGCGCGCAACCTGCTGTTGTCCCATCAGGGGGCGGATACCGTCCGGCACGGCTGGATCCGCTCGGGCATGGTGCATCAGCTCACCGAGGGCATCATCCGCCGGTTTCACGTCAAGGCCGCGGGTCCGCATGCGCTGGCGGGCAGCCTGTCGGGCGGCAACCTGCAGAAATTCATCGTTGGCCGGGAAGTGGTGCGCCGCCCCCGGCTGCTGCTTATTGCCCAGCCGACCTGGGGGGTGGATGTCGGCGCGGCGGCCCAGATCCGGGGCGAACTGCTGGCCCTGCGCGACGCGGGTTGCGCCATCCTGCTGATCTCCGAGGAGCTCGACGAATTGTTCGAATTGTCTGATCGACTGGTGGTCATGGCCAAGGGGCGCCTGTCGCCGCCCATCGAACGCGCACAAGCCAGCCGCGAGCTCATTGGCCAATGGATGAGCGGCCTGTGGCCGGACCCGGTCGCAGCCGCGGCCTTCCCGGGTCCGACCGGGGCTGTGCCGGGGACCCTCCATGCTTGAGCTTATTCCACGGGCCGAACCCTCGCGCCGGATGGCCTGGCTGTCGCCGCTGCTGGCCCTGGCCCTGACAGCCCTGTGCGGTGTCTTCATGTTCCTGGCAGTCGGCAAATCGCCTCTGCAGGGATTGTGGGTCTTCTTCATCGAACCCATCAGCAGTCTGCGCGGCTGGTCCGAAATCGGCGTGAAGGTGGCGCCTTTGCTGCTGTGCGCCGTTGGCCTGGCCCTGTGCTTTCGCGCCAATATCTTCAATATCGGCGCCGAAGGCCAGCTGGTGATCGGCGCGGCGACGGCGGGTGCCTTCATCCTGCAGTTCGATGATGGACAGGGTGGTGGGGGCGGGCCGTTCATGATCGCGCTGGCACTGCTGGCGGGGGCGATCGGCGGCGCGTTCTGGGCGTCGCTGGTAGCGTGGCTGCGGGACCGCTACCACGCCAACGAAATCCTGGTGTCCCTGATGCTGGTCTACGTCGCTCAGCTGCTGCTCAGCTATCTGGTGCATGGCGTGATGCGCGACCCGGATGGTTTCGGCTTTCCCCAATCCCGTCTTTTCGATGCGGGGTTCCTGTTGCCGGTCTGGCCCGGTACCCGCCTGCATCTGGGGATCGTCTTCGCCTTGGTCGCCGCTTTGGCTGCCTGGTTGATGCTGTCGCGGCTGTTTGCCGGCTACCGCCTGACCGTCGGCGGGCTGGCGCCGTTGGCCGCCCGCTATGCCGGGTTCTCCTCGCGCCGTGCATTGTGGGGCTGTATGCTGGGTTCCGGCGCTCTGGCCGGGGTGGCGGGGGCTTGCGAGATCATGGGGCCCATCGGCCAGGTGACGCCGTCGGTGTCACCGGGTTATGGCTTCGCCGCCATCATCGTGGCATTTGTCGGGCGCCTGCACCCCATCGGGGTCATCTTCGCCAGCTTCATCATGGCGCTGTTCTACATCGGCGGCGAACTGTCGCAGACCCGTCTGGGCATGCCCAACGCCATCACGGGGATCTTCCAGGGCATCCTGCTGTTTTCGCTGCTGGCCTGCGATGTCCTGATCCACCAACGACTGCGCTGGAGAGGCTGACCCATGGACGCACTGGCTCCCCTGATCGCCGCAGCCATGAATGCCGGCACCCCGCTCATGCTGGCGGCGCTCGGCCTGCTGATCAATGAAAAATCCGGGGTGATCAACCTCGGTTCCGAAGGCATGATGCTGGTGGCGGCCGCTCTTGGTTTCGCCATGACTGTGCAGACCGGCAGCTCCGCGCTGGGCTTTGTCAGCGGTGCGCTTGCCGGGGCCCTGATGGCGGGGCTGTTCGCCTGGCTGGTCGTCTGGCTGGGCGCCAATCAGGTGGCCTGTGGCCTGGCCCTGTCGCTGTTCGGGGTGGGGGTCTCGGCCTCCATCGGTCTGCCCTATGTCGGGGCCACAATCAAGGCGTCCTCCTGGTCGGTGCCATTTCTGGCCGACCTGCCTTTCGTCGGGCCGGCGCTCTTCCAGCACCATCCCCTGGTCTACGGGGCGCTGGCGCTGGCATTGGCGCTGGCCTTCTTCCTGTACCGCACCCGGGCGGGGCTGGTGCTGCGGGCGGTGGGCGAATCGCCAGAATCCGCGCATGCGCTGGGCTATCCGGTGCGGCGCATCCGCCTGGCGGCGCTGCTGTTCGGCGGGGCCTGCTGCGGCCTGGCTGGCGCCTTCATGTCGCTGGTCTATACACCGATGTGGGTGGAAAACATGGTCTCCGGGCGCGGCTGGATCGCCCTGGCGCTGACGCCCTTCGCCACCTGGCGCCCTCTGCGGGTGCTGGTGGGTGCGTATCTGTTCGGGGGCATCACGATCCTGACCTTCCACATGCAGGCTCTGGGCGTGCCGATCGCCTCGCAACTGCTGTCCATGCTGCCCTATCTGGCCACGATCTTCGTGCTGGTCCTCATTTCCCGCAACGTGGACTGGATCCGCATCAACATGCCCGCGTCCCTGGGGCGCGTCTTCAACCCCAACAGCTGATTCCGCGTTTCCATTCTTTTTGATTCACTGCCATCCGCCGATTTCGAACCCGGAGATCCTCTCTCATGAAAAACCATCTGATTCGCCATACGCTGGCAGCTGCGACCGCCGCGGCATGCCTTTGGGCCGCCGGGCCCGCCGTCGCCCAGGAGCCCCTGAAGATCGGCTTTGTCTACGTCAGTCCGGTGGGCGAGGCCGGCTGGTCCTGGCAGCAGGACCAGGGCCGCAAATACATGGAAAAGCAGCTGGGCGACAAGATCAAGACCCAGTACGTCGAGGATGTGCCTGAGGGCGCCGACGCCGAGCGGGTCATCCGCGATCTGGCCCAACAGGGCAACAAGCTGATCTTCACCACGTCCTTCGGCTTCATGAACCCAACGATCAAGGTCGCCAAGCAGTTCCCGGACGTGAAGTTCGTGCATTCGACCGGCTACAAGACAGCCCCGAATGTGGCCACCACGAATGCCCGTTTCTACCAGGCGCGTTACGTGGCGGGCGTGCTGGCCGGCCACAAGACCCAGACCGGGGTGGTCGGTTATGTCGGCGCCTATCCGATTCCCGAGGTCCTGCAGGGCATCAATGCTTTCACGCGCGGCCTGCGCAGCGTGAAACCAGACGCCACCGTGCGCGTCATCATGGTCAACAGCTGGTTCGATCCGGGCAAGGAACGCGATGCGGCCCTGGCTCTGCTGGACCAGGGTGCTGACATCGTCACGCACCACACCGACTCCACCGCCACCGTGCAGGCCGCCGAGGAACGCGGCAAGTGGGCGATCGCCTATCATTCCGACATGTCGAAATTCGGCCCGCATGCCCAATTGGCGGCCGTGACTCATCATTGGGGTCCCTATTTCACCCGCGAAGCGCAGGCGGTCCTGGACGGCACCTGGAAGCCCGATCAAGTCTGGGGCGGCTTCAAGGAACACATGGTTGACGTGGAAGGCTTCGGCCCCGCCGTGGACGACGCCCTGAAGGCGCAGGTCAAGGAAAAAGAGGCCGCCATCGCCGACGGTACGCTGAACGTCTTTGCAGCGCCGATCAAGACCAACGAGGGTAAGGTTGTGCTGGCTGAAGGTGCGCTCGACGACAAAGGTCTGAACGCGATGAACTACTACGTCGAAGGCGTCGTCGGGAAATTGCAAAAGAACTAATGGCCCTCACGCTGCGCGGTCGGTCTCGGATAGCAGCATAGCCCCACCTCGCGGCTTGCAAGCCGCTCGGATTCGCCAAGCATAGATCAGTCCGCAGGGACTGATCTATGCCCGGGCTCATCCCGGCGGCAAAAAAACTAGGCTGTCTTGCGGGGGACCGACCAGGTGCTCATCACCTGGGCCACCGGTTCTCCGCCGCTCTCGGGCAGCAGCAAGACCTCACCGGTCGTCATGCGGCCGGTTTTCAATATGCGGGCCTGCGCCAGAACGCCGCCTGCGGGCGCGCCGCGCAGGAAATGGATCGTCAGGCTGGCGGTGACGGCTTCCGGGATCCCGGTTGCGCTGACGACCGCCGCATACAGCGCCAGGTCGGCCAGACCCATCAGCATGGGGCCCGCCACGATGCCGCCCAACCGCTGGTTGTCCGGGCTGGGAGGCAGGCGCAGCGTGGCCTGTCCGTAGCGGATCTCTTGCACCTCGATACCCAACACCGCTGCGAACGGATGCAGGCGCTCGAGCAGGTTGCGAAATTCCTCGACCGTGATGTGCGACACGGGGGGCGACGCCGTATCGGCCAAAGCGGAAAGTTTCGACATGGCGCAAACGAGAGCTGAAAAGCCGATAGTACACTGGTCCGGCTGTAGGTTTCGCGAGGCCATGGTGGCGTATCGCGGCTCAGAACGTGATGGATAGTGAAATGAACAGAATGTTGACACACGCCTTGGGTCTGTCCGCCGGGCTGTTGCTGGCCTCCTCGGCATGGGCGGCGGCGGGGCATGACGGCCTTATGGCGCAGGCGGCCTCGGCCGAGCTGCCGGTGTCCTCCACGGTGACGGCGTCCGACTGCTGGATCCGTCAAATTCCGGCGCCCGCGCCCTCAGGCGGGTTTCTGGTGATTCATAATGCGGGGACGCAACCCGCCGTGCTCAATGGAGTCAGCTCGCCCGACTACGGGATGGTCATGATGCATGAAACCACCCAGAAAAACGGCATGAGCAGGATGTCCATGGTCCATCAGGTCACGGTGCCGGCCGGCGGGCAGCTGGAACTCAAGCCCGGCAGCTACCACCTGATGCTGGAAAAGGCGCGCGATGGGCTGAAGGTCGGCGATCAGGTCCGTGTCGACTTCACCGTGGCGGATGGCCAGCGGCTGTCGGCGCAATGCGAGATCCAGCCGGCAAGGGCGATGCCCAGAATGCGGGGACACATGAAGTACTGATCTCGGGGCAGGGCTCCGGCAGCGTTGTCCGCTATGCGCTCAGGGCCCTGGCGGTTTCAATGAATTCCAGCACGGTGCGATTGAATGCCCTGGGGTTCGCCAGGTTCATGCCGTGGGCGGACAGCGCGATCCGCGCCCGTCGGGCGTGCGGCAGCAGCTGCTGCAGACGGTCCTGGCGGGTGCCGTATTTGGCCGGGCTGTTCGATCCCCCCACGAGCAGCAAGGGGCATCTCAGGGCGGCGGCATCCCGCAGCCGGACGGGCGTATTGGCTTCCAGAATCTGGGACACCAGGGTGGCCGCGTTGTCTCGCGTCATGTCCTTGAACCAGCCGACCATCTTGCGCCAGGTGTCGGGGCCGTTGACTGTGTCGATGAACTCCTGCAGCGCGTCTTCAGTGTCGCCGGCGCGCAACTGATCCACTGTCCGTGCATAGAATGGCGGGGTTTCCGGCTCGTCGTCGAACCGGAACGCCGGGTCGGCCAGCACCAGGGTGCGGCACAGATCGGGCGCCTGCGTGGCAAAAGCCATGGCGACCTGGGCGCCACGCGAATGGCCGATGACATGTACCCCATCAGCAACATTCAGCGTGCGCGCCAGCTGGATCAGATCCTGCGCATGCGCCGCGATCCGGTAGCCGGGCTGCGGGTGCGGTTGGCGATCGGGCCAGCAGCCACGCAGGCTGGGCGCCAGGACGTGATGCGTGGCCGCAAAGGCCGGAATCTGCCAGCGCCAGTAGCGATAATCGCATAGCGACCCGTGAATCAGCAGGATGGGTTCGCCCTGTCCAGCCTGCGTGTAGTGCAGGCTGCCACCCGGCAATGCCAGGGTGTCGTGCGGCAGGTCCGGCGTCGGTCGTGTCACAGCAGCTTCAGCCGGCTTTTGGCGGTTTCGGCGGCGGAGCTGCGAGGGTAGTCCTTGATGATCCGCTGCAGGCTGGCCTTGGCGCCCTTCATGTCGTTGAGTTCGATCTGATCGGCGGCGACCACCAGCAGCGCGTCCGGTGCGCGGGCGTCGTCCGGGTGTTTCTTGACCAGGGATTGCATGGTCTGGATCGAGTTCTTGAAGTCTTTCGAGGCGTACTGACTGCTGCCCAGGTAGAACAGGGCATCGGTCGCCAGCTGGCTGTCGGGGTAGGACTGGACAAAGGTTGCAAAACCAGAGGCAGCGTCTTTGTAGCGGCCGTTGCGGTACTGATCCGCCGCCGCCTGGTAGGCAGCCTGTTGTTGCGGATCGCCCGTCTGCTGACCCTGCTGGGCCTGCTGCTGGGGTGCGTTTCCCTGGCCGGCCGCCGACTGGCGGCTGAGCTGACCCAGTTCTTCGACACGTCCGCGCAAGGTGGCGATTTCCTGGCTCATCAGATCCATCTGGTCCGCCAGCTGCAGCCGGGCCTGTTGGTTCTGGGACTGCATCTGCTGGATCTGCGTGCGCAGTTCCAGGATGGCGCGTCGTGCGTCGTCGTCGGCAAAGGCATGCGCGGCGGGCGCGGCCAGCATGAGAGCAAACAGCGCCGAGACGGACAGTGCGTTCAGGCGGTGGGGCAGTGCGTGCATGGATCGGTTCCTTCAGTCCAGAATGACCTCGCGGCCAATAAGTTCACGAGGCAAATGAAAACGCCGTAGCGTTGCCGCTACGGCGCTATTGCAACCGAGGTGCGGATCAACGCTGATAGTCGATGTCGGCGCGACGGTTCTCGGCGTAGTCGGCTTCGGTGTTGCCCTGAGCCTTCGGACGTTCCTTACCGTAGCTGATGGCTTCCATCTGGTTGGCGTTGACACCCAGAAGCTTCATCGCACGTGCTACGGCATCCGAACGGCGCTGGCCCAGAGCCAGATTATATTCGGAGCTGCCGCGGGCATCGGTGTTGCCTTCGATACGGACTTTCTGGTTGGGATGGCCAGTCAGATAGTTGGAATGCATTTCGACCACGCTACGATACTGCTCGGGGATCGTGTAGCTGTTGAAGTCGAAGTAGACCGAGCGTTGTTGCGCGAGCGGGCTTTGCGGATTGAACGGATCCATGATTTGCCCAGCGGACGCCGAATTCGAGCCGGCGCCGTTGGCGCCGTTTTGATCCAGCGGCACGGAGCTGCAAGCTGCCAGGGAGGCGGCAAAAGCGGCTATGGTCAGAGTCCTGGTGATGCGCGAGCTCATTTAAAGTCCTTTAGAAGAAAGAGTCACACGAGAAAAAATCAATTGGTGAAAGGGCCCCAGGCGGGCTCGCGAACCTTGCCGTTGAGCACCGACAGAGTCTGTCGGACACGCCCGTCGATCGAAGTCACCGCCAGCACGCTCCTTCCGTTTTGGATCGAGCTGTAAAGCACTTGCATGCCGTTGGGGGCGTAGCTGGGAGACTGATCGTCCGGGCCGTCCGTCAGGAGCTGTTCCGCACCCGAACTCAAGGACAAGCTTGCAATCCTGAAAGCGCCGTTTCTGCGAGTAACGTACACCAGTTGTTGCCCATCCGGCGACACCCTAGGTGAGATATTGTAACTTCCGGAGAAAGTTACGCGCTGGGCGTCCCCACCGCTGGCCGGGACTTTGTAAACCTGCGGGCTGCCGCCACGATCGCTGGTGAAGACCAGAGATTGTCCATCCCGTGTGTAGAAGGGTTCGGTGTCGATCAATGGCGAACGCATGACGCGGCGCAGATCCGATCCATCTGCATTGATGGTGTATATCTGCGAGATGCCGTCCATTGAAAGCACGATCGCCATGTGTTTGCCATCCGGCGACCAGGCGGGCGCGCTGTTGTTGCCCTTGTAGTTGGAAATCGGCTGGCGCTGGGCCGTGGCCAACGTCTGGACATAAATGACCGATTTACCGGATTCGAAGCTGACATAGGCCAGCTTGCTGCCGTCCGGCGACCAGGCGGGCGAGATAATGGACTGTTTCGAACGCAGCATTACCTGTGGATTTTGCCCATCCGCATCAGCAATTTGTAACTCATAGCCGTTGCTGGTTTGCAACACATAAGCGATCCGGGTCGAGAAAACACCCCGTACGCCGGTGATCTTTTCGTAGATCCGATCGGCGATTTTGTGGGCGATCCGGCGCATTTCGGATTCGGTGCCGCTGAACGTGGCCTGGTCGAGTTCGGACTTGCGGACGTTGTCCACCAGCCGGTAGCTGACGGTGTACTGGCTGCCGTTTTGCGCCACCGAGCCGTAGGCCAGATAGTCTGCCCCGCGGGCCTGCCACGTGCCGTAATCGATGGCGCTCTGGACGTTGAGCTGTGCGCCTGCCGTGTTGATCAGGCGGAATTGGCCCGAACGGGTCAGGTCGGCGCGGATGACTTCATGGGTGGACGTACCACCGGATGTGCCGGCGAAATCGGCGATGGCGATCGGATACTGCGTGGCGCCAACGCCGGAAATATCGACGCGCAGCTGAGCCTGTGCGGTCGTGGCGGTGGCTGCGGCCAGCGCAATACCCAGACCAGCCGCCGCCGTGCGCCGCCAGAGGCGCCCGATGAAGCCGGAAGCTGTGAATACGGTCATGGTAACGATCTCCTTAGTCGTACATCCGGTAATCCACGTCAATATACGATGGATACCGGCCGCTTGGCGGTTTGGGGAATGGGGAGCACGCCAGGATACCCTTGCGTACGGCGTCGTCAAAGCGTGTATCACCCGAGGACTGCGACAGGTCGACGCCCTGCACCTGGCCGTTGGAAGCCAGATGCGTCCGGAAGCGGGCCGTCGGATTCCCGGAGCCGCTGCGGGGCGGAACATTGTAGATCACACCGGGCTGCACGCAGGCGCGCACTTTCGCGGCATAGCCCTCGTTGCCGCCACCGCCGCCTCGTTGATTGCGGTCGGCATTACCGTTGGGGATCCCGGCGGCCTCCATGGCGGCTCCGCGCATGGCGGCCTTCAGGGCGTCCCGTTTGGCGGCGGCGTCTTTGGCTGCTTTTTCCTTCGCGGCTTTGTCAGCTGCGGCCTTGGCGGCCGCTTCTTTGGCTGCTTTTTCCTTAGCCGCCTTGTCGGCAGCGGCTTTCTCGGCGGCGGCCTTGGCGGCTACGGCTTTTTCCGCGGCCTGCTTTTCGGCCTTCTCTTTGGCAGCCTTATCCGCAGCCGCCTTGTCGGCGGCGTCCTTGGCGGCTTTTTCCTTTGCAGCCTTGTCGGCGGCGGCCTTCGCGGCAGCTGCTTTCGCCGCCTTGGCTGCGGCTTCCTGTTCAGCCTTGGCCTTGGCCGCTTCCTCTGCTGCGAGCTTTTCGGCTTCCTCGCGCGCCTTGTGTTCCTTGGCTAATGCGATTTCCGCATCGGCTTGCGCCTTGGCGGCAGCGGCGGCCTGAGCCTGCGCGGCTGCCAGCTGCGCCTGATGCGCCGCTTCGGCCTGGGCAGCCTTCTGTGCGCTATCGTCGGGCTTGGGGGGTTCGGGGGTGGGCTTCGGTTCGGGCTTTTCGACGGGCGGTGCCTGGTCGGGTTGCTCTTCCGGCGGAGCCGCCTCGGCGACCGTGCCCTTGGCCCACAACTGGACCTGCACGGGGCCCGAATTGTTCGGCACGGACGAGAACCCCACCAGCATCAGCAGAAGCAGCAGACCATGGGCGGCCAGGGATATGATCAGGCCGCGCCGGTCGTCGCGTTCGTCCGTGGGATCCCCGGAGCCGGTCAGGCGATCGATGAGTTTCATGATACGAAAATTCTGCCCGGACAGTGGATCACTTGCGGGCTCCTGACCCGTCCTGGTTGACCAGCAGCCCGAGCTTGGCAACGCCGCCGTTGCGCAGCTGGTCCATGACATGCATGACGGATTCGTAGGGGACTTTGCCGTCGGCCGAGATGACCACGGGGGTGTCGGGCGTGACGACGGAACGGACCTCGGCCAGCAGATTGGCCTTGTCGATGGGGCGGAACGAAGCGCCGCCCTCGCGCACGCGGATGGCGAGCGCACCCTCGGCGTCGATCTGCACCTCGACGGGCTGCGTGGGGACCTCGGAGGCGGTGCCGACCGATGGCAGCTCGATCTGTCCCGGTGTGATCATGGGCGCCGTCACCATGAAGATCACCAACAAAACCAGCATGACGTCGATATAGGGAACGACGTTGATGTCGTTCTTCATTCGACGTGCGCGGCGGTTGCTCAGCGATGTCATCTCAGTGCACCTGGCGTTGGAGAATGTTCAGGAACTCCTCCACGAAGCTCTCGAAGCGGATCGACAGGCGGTCGATCTGGTTGGTGTAGCGGTTGTAGGCCAGCACCGCCGGAATGGCGGCGAACAGGCCGATGGCCGTTGCAATCAGGGCCTCGGCGATCCCCGGCGCGACAGCGGCCAGAGTCGCCTGCTGCATCGTGGACAGGCCCATGAAGGCGTGCATGATCCCCCAGACCGTGCCCAGCAGGCCGATGTAGGGGCTGACCGATCCGGTGGAGGCCAGGAAATTCAGGTGCGATTCCAGGCTGTCCATCTCGCGCTGAAAGGCGGCCTTCATGGCGCGGCGAGGGGCGTCCAGCAGGCTGTCGCCACGGCTGGCCGAACGGCGCGCCTTGACGAATTCGGTCATGCCCGCGTCGAAGATGCGGGCCAGCGCGCCGTGTTCGTTGCGTCGACTGGCAATCGCCTGCTGCAGCACCGTCAGGTCGCCGCCGGCCCAGAAATCATCCTCGAAGCGCCGGGTTTGCTCGTCGGCGCGTTTGAGGGCCGCTCGTTTGCTGAAGATATAGGTCCACGAGAGGACCGAGGCGCCGAGCAGGATCAACATGACGATCTGCACGGGAATACTGGCGTTGCCGATCAGAGACAGCAGCGACAAATCGCTAGAAGCTTGCATGGTTAATGAAGGGCCTTGTTCAAGAGATCCCGAATGGCGGGGGGCAGACGAATGGGTTTGAAGGTGGCGGCATGCACAGTGCAGACTTGGACCGTGGCCGAAACCAGCAGTTCCCCATCGCGCAATGCCTGCTGGTGGAAGACCAACGTGGAGGCCCGCAGTTCGGCAACAGTGGTGCGGATGTCGATCCGATCGTCCAGGCGGGCCGGTTGCCGATAGGCAATGTCCGCATGTCTGACCACAAACATCATCTGTTCCCGGGTTGCAAGTTCGCGTTGATCCATTCCGAGCGAACGCAACCATTCCGTGCGGCCACGCTCGAAAAATTTGAGATAGTTCGCGTAATACACGACGCCACCGGTATCGGTGTCCTCGTAATATACGCGAACCGACAGTTCGCCGGTAGCGTCGCTGCTCGCTGAGTTCATTTTTTCGTTAATCCGTGTGACATGCGGGGGGCGGCGGTCCGGCCAGGACCGCCGGCCGCGCCTACAGGGATTCCAGCATGGCCAGGATATGGTCCACGGCGGCGGCGGGTTCCACCCGCTGCGCTTGCGTGTCCCGACGAGACTGGATCTCGATGATGCCTTCTTTCAGACCGCGCTCGCCCAGGGTCACCCGCAGGGGCACGCCGATCAGTTCCCAATCGGCGAACATGATGCCTGGCCTGGTATCCCGGTCATCCAGGATGACGTCGACGCCTTGTGCCAGCAAGGCCTGATACAGGGATTCAGCCGTGTTGCGCACGGTTTCACTTTTGCCGAGCCCGATCGGGCACAGCACGACCTCGAAGGGCGCGATGGCGCGCGGCCATATCATGCCCCGGTCGTCGTGGTTCTGCTCGATGGCGGCGGCGGAAATCCGGCTGATGCCGATGCCGTAGCAGCCCATCTGCATGACGGCGGGCTTGCCGTCGGTTTCCAGGAAGGTCGCGTTCAGTGCGCGCGAATACTTGTCGCCCAGGAAAAAAACGTGGCCCGCCTCGATGCCGCGCTGGATCGCCAGGGTGCCTCCCTGTGGATCCGGGTCGCCCGCCACGACGTTGCGCAAGTCGGTGACGAGGGCCGGCTCGGGCAGATCGCGACCCCAGTTCACACCGCTCAGGTGATAGCCGGCCTCGTTGGCGCCGCAGACGAAGTCACCCATGTTCGCGACCGTGCGGTCCGCGATGATGGTGATGGCCGCCGCATCCAGGCCCACAGGCCCCAGATAGCCCGGTGTGCAGTGGAAGACCGACTGGATCTCCGCCTCGGTTGCCAGACGGTAGCCGCCCTGGAGACCCGGCAGCTTGCCGACCTTGATCTCGTTCGTTTCGTGGTCGCCGCGGATGAGCAGCAGCCACAGGCGCGCGGGCTCGTCTTCCGGGTCGGTGGCCAGCACCACGGACTTCACCGTGCGCGACAGGGGCAGACCCAGCTGATCGGCCACGATCTCGCATTTGGGGGCATCGGGGGTTGCGCGCTTTTCCATCGTTTCGAGCGCCGGTTCACGAGCGGGCAGCAGGCAGGGCGCATCCGCCAGTTCGATGTTGGCGGCGTAGTCGGAGTCGGGGTTGTAGACGATCAGATCCTCGCCGGTGTCGGCGATGAGCTGGAACTCGTGGCTGCGTGAGCCGCCGATGGAGCCCGTATCGGCAGCCACAGCCCGGAAGGTCAGCCCCAGCCGGGTGAAGATGCGCTGGTAGGCCGCGTACATCGTGTCGTAGCTGGCTTGTGCCGCGGCTTCGTCGCGGTCGAAGGAATACGCGTCCTTCATGGTGAATTCGCGCCCCCGCATCAGGCCGAAGCGCGGACGCCGCTCGTCGCGGAATTTAGTCTGGATATGGTAGAAGTTCACTGGAAGCTGGCGCCAGCTGTGGATCTCGTTGCGCGCGATGTCGGTGATGACTTCCTCCGAGGTCGGCTGCAGCACGAAGTCCCGCTGATGGCGGTCCTTGATGCGCAGCAGTTCAGCGCCGTACTGCTCCCAGCGTCCGGATTCCTGCCACAGCTCGGCTGGCTGCACGACCGGCATCAGCAGCTCGATGGCGCCGGCGCGGTTCATTTCCTCGCGAACGATGGTCTCGATCTTGCGTAGAACCTTCAGCCCCATGGGCATGTAGGTGTAGATCCCGCCCGCGATTTTGCGGATCATGCCTGCGCGGGTCATCAGCTGATGGCTGACGACTTCGGCTTCGGCGGGGGCTTCCTTCAGGGTGTTCAGGTGATACTTGCTGGCGTACATGGTAGGGATTCCGCTGGGTACGTATAATCGATGGTAATTGTATTGAATTCACAACCGAGGTGGCCCCATGTTGGATCGCGAAGGCTACCGCCCCAATGTCGGCATCATTCTTGTGAACCAGAAAAACGAGGTTTTCTGGGGCAAGCGTATCCGGGAACACGCGTGGCAGTTCCCCCAGGGCGGCATCAAGCACGGCGAAACTCCCGTGCAGGCGATGTATCGGGAACTCCACGAAGAAACCGGCCTGTGTGCCGAGCATGTCCGTATTTTGGGGCGGACCCGGGACTGGTTGCGTTATACCGTACCCGAACATTACGTGCGCCGCGAATTGCGCGGCCACTACAAAGGACAGAAGCAGATCTGGTTCCTGCTGCGCATGGTCGGTCGTGACACCGACGTGTCGTTGCGCGCCACCGATACGCCCGAATTCGATGCCTGGCGCTGGAACGCCTACTGGGTGCCGCTGGATGCCGTCATCGAATTCAAGCGCGAGGTCTACACGCTGGCGCTCAACGAGCTGTCCAGCCTGTTGTTCCGACGGGGGCGCGAAAACCGTTACCTGCGGCATCGCGGCCCTCGCGGCACGGCACAGACCAATCAGACTTCGGCGGTATTGCCGGGGACGCATTCCACTCAGTCCACCTCCTGATAAAGGTTAGACCGCATGCTCGAAGATCTCGACGCGTTATCCCGGCGTATCCAAAAGGTCGTGCAGCTCGCCCAGGGGCTGCAGGCCGAACGTGGCACGCTTCAGGCCCGCATCCGACAACTCGAACAGGAATGCCAGTCCCTGAAAACCCAGCAAGCCCGTGAGCACGAGGAATTCACCCGCATGTCTGAACGGATCGCCCGGCACGACCAGGAACTGCAGGCCGTGCGCGATGAAACCCGGGACGAGCGCAGTTCCCTGGAGTCCCAGGTCCGGGATCACCAGTCCCGGTCCGAATCGATGCGACAGCGTCTGGTCCAGATCGAGGCCGATCGTGACCGGCTGCGTGACGCCGCCACGGGTGCCCAGCAACAGATTGAACTCATACTCGAGCGCCTGCCGGGCGCGGAGGCCTGATCCATGGAACGTGTCGATGTCTCCATCCTTGGCCGCGATTACTCGCTGGCCTGCCAGTCCCAGGAAAAAGACGCCCTGCTGGCCGCTGTCCGCCAGGTGGACCAGCGCATGCTGGCCATCAAGGGCACCGGGAAAATCGTCAGCAACGAACGCATCGCGGTGATGGCCGCCATCCAGATCGCCAACGAACTTCTGTCCTTGCGCGCCCCCGATGGGCCCTTGAGTCATATTGCGTTGGGGGATTTCAGGGGTAAAATTGAGGCCATGAACGGCATGCTCGACGAAGTCCTCCGAGATGCCGTTTGACGGATTTTCGCCAGATGCCATATGGCATCCGACCGTTTAAGTCCCTGCCGTGTTCGTGACCTGGCCATACATTCCTTGAACCAATGCTATTTGGCATAGGTTGCTGGATTGACAGATGGGAGAGCTACCTTCATTGGATAGCCCGAAGCCTGACTGAAGGCGACCACCGTGAACCCCTGGTTCCGGGATGCCGGCCTAGACGGCACAGGTGGGGCATTTACCAAAAGCTCGCCGTGATATGCACGGCGAGCTTTTTTTCCGGATATCGACATGACACGCTCTCCCTTTTCCACGATACCGCTCCTGACCCTGCTCGCGCTGGGTGCCGCGCTGGCGGCACCGGTTGCCGCAACGGCCAAGGCGCAAGGCGATGACAGGCCGACTCGGCCACAGGCCACGCTGTCGGCTCAGGCAAGCACGGAAGTTCAGCAGGACACGGTTCAGGTAACGCTGGCCGCCGAGGTCTCCGACGCGTCCCAGGAAAAAGTCTCCGACCAGCTCAATGCGCGACTGGATTCCGTCATGAAGCAGGCCCAGGGCCATCAGGGAATCGAGGCGCGCAGCGGCGCCTATCGCATCTGGCCGATGAACGACCGGGATGGCCGGGTCTCCGAATGGCGCGGGCATGCGGAAATCCTGTTGCAATCGCGTGATTTCGCGGCTGCGTCGCGGCTAGCGGCCCAACTGGCTGACCGGATGCCTATCGCGGGGCTGACATTCTCGGTGTCGCATGACCGGCAAACGGCCGAAGAGCAAAAACTGCTGGGTCAGGCCGTCACTGCCTTCAAGGCGCGTGCCCAGGCCTTGACGCAGGCTCTGGGCTTTGCCGGCTATCGGCTGCGTTCGGTCGATCTGGGGGGGGCTGGCGACCTGCCGCCGTCTCCGGGGCCGCGCATGATGCGTGCCATGGCCGCCGACAGCGCGGCGGCGCCCATCGAGGGCGGACGTCAGACGCTCAGCGTGTCAGTTCAGGGGACGATCGTCTTGCTGCCCACACAAACAGCCACAGGCCAATGATCACCATCGGGATCGACAGAAGCTGACCCATCGACAGGCCGCCGAGCAGCAACCCCAGGAAATCGTCCGGCTCGCGGGTGAATTCCGCCAGGAAGCGAAACGTGCCGTAACCCATCAGGAAGACGGCGCTGATTTGTCCCGTGGGGCGCGGCTTGCGGGCGAACCACCAGACCAGCGCGAACAGGGTGAATCCCTCCAGCCCCATTTCATAGAGCTGCGACGGGTGGCGTGGAATCCCGTCATGGGCGCCTGGGAAAATCATGCCCCAGGGCAGGTCCGTCGGGCGGCCCCACAGTTCTCCATTGATGAAATTGCCCAGGCGGCCGGCGGCCAGCCCCAGCGGGATCAGGGGCGCGATGAAGTCGCCAATGGCCAGCAGCCGCTGCCCGCGCTTGCGTGCGAAGATCAGCATGGCCAGCGTGACGCCGATCAGGCCGCCGTGGAAGGACATGCCGCCCTGCCAGACCTTGAAGATTGCCAGCGGATGCGCCAGGTAGTCGTCGAACTGATAGAAGAGCACGTATCCCAGTCGTCCGCCCAGCACGACGCCCAGGACCCCGTAGAAGATGATGTCTTCCAGGTCGCGCAGCGTCAGCCCGCAGGGGTGGTGATGAATGCGCCAGCGTCCCAGCAGCCACGCAAGGGCAAAGCCGGCGAGATACATCAGGCCATACCAGTGGATTTCCAGCGGGCCGATCTGAAGCGCAATGGGATTGATGTGCGGGTATGGCAGCATGCTGAGGCGACCGAAGAAAACACAATCATGGATAATACCGTGATCGGGTGTCGTCGCGGTATGGCAACCCGGACTTCGACCTGCTCCCGGCGGGCTGTACGCAGGGTTGCGGATGACCTATGACGGGATTGACGACCGGGTATGAAATATCCGCATCCAACGTGCCGGGCCGGACTAGCCGGCTGTTTCTTCGGTGCCTTCACCCTGGTGACGGTGAATGTCGCCATGGCGGCAGGCACGGCCTCGGGCGGTCTCGCCTTGGCCGGGCAGCGTCAGTGCCTGGGGTGCCATCAGGTCGAGACACGCCGGGTCGGGCCGCCGTTCCAGGCCATCGCCCAGCGTTTCCACGAGCAGCCCGGGGCGGCTGACCATCTGGCACGGGTCATGCGGCAGGGCAGCAGCGGGCAGTGGGGGGCGATTCCCATGCCGGCGCAGCCCAGGCTGTCCGATGCCGATGCGCTGCGCCTGGCGCACTGGATCCTGTCTCTGGCAAAGGAATAAGCTGTCATCAGGGCAGCGCAGGCTGTCATCCGGCTGGTTCGCCCCATGCGGGGCATCCGGGTGGTTCTTGGAGGCTTTATCGATGGAACAGGCAATTTTCGGTGGTGGCTGCTTCTGGTGCCTGGAACCCGTATTCCGGGCGCTTGCCGGTGTGTGCGACGTGCAGCCGGGATATTGCGGGGGCCATGTCGACGCGCCGACCTACGAACAGGTGTGCGCCCACGACACGGGGCATGTCGAAGTCGTCCGCATCGACTACGATCCGCAGCAGGTGGGCTACCGGACTTTGCTGGGAGTCTTTTTCGGCACCCATGACCCGACGACGCCCGACCGGCAGGGCCACGACATCGGGCCGCAATACGCCTCGGTGATTTTTTATCAGGACGATGCCCAGCGGCTGGCCGCGCAGGCTGTCCGTGACGAGGTCCAGGCGCATTTCGATTCGCCCATCTGCACGCGGATCCAGCCGGCCGGCACTTTCTGGCCGGCCGAGACCCTGCACCGGGAATACTATCGCCAGCATCCCGAACAAGGCTATTGTCAGTTCGTCATCGCCCCGAAAATGGCGAAATTCCGGCAAAAATATGCCCACTTGCTCGGGCGGGCGTGATTGTCCGCCTGATACGGTGGATTCAGGCCGGCGCAACCGGCCTGGTGTCGGTCTGTGCAGCCAGGCGTTTGCCCCACCAGGTGTGGGGCTGGGTCAGCGCCGCGATCGCGGCCAGGATGCCCAGGGTGACCAGTCCACGCAGCACCAGGATGATCCAGATATCGGCTCCCAGTGCCAGAATCAGTATCGTGTCCTCGATCAGGGCATGGCACAGGGATAGCCAGGACAGCGCCAGCAAGCGTGTCCTCGGGCTGTAATTTTCGCGTTCAGCCGCGTCGATGATCAGCGCCCCGCCATAAGCCAGCCCCAGCAGCACGCCCACCGTGGTCAGCGGCGCAGCGCGTTCCTCCAGGCCGGACAGGCGCAGAATCGGTGTCAGCAGCCGCGTGACCAGGCGCGTGATCTTCAGGCGTTCCAGGATGTCGAGCAGAATCACCATGCAGACGATCACGCCCAGTACCAGTAAAAGCGATCGTGCTGTGGAAATCAGCCAGGGAAGAAGATCGGGAGGCCCCTGATTCAGTGCCGCATCCTGGCCCATCCAGGCAAAGGATACCGGGTCCTGCAGCCATCCCATCGCCTGGCAGATCCAGGCGACTGCCGCGCCGTACACGATGCCCACGGTCAGACGCAGGGCACCGGTGAACAGGGCGCTGGCTCCGGCCTTGCGCACGACGGACTGCTCGGTGGGCACATTGTGGGCGAACAGCATCATGGCACCCAGGGCGCTGACCTGGGCCACATTCATTTGCAGGCTGTCCGACAGGGCGGCCATCGACGCCATGCCCCCATAGATATTGGTCAGAACAGTGGTCGCCCAGATGAGCCCGACCTGGGGCGGCAGGCCGAGCATCGCCATCGCGGGCGTCAGGGCCTCGCCCGCCAGCCGCACCAGTCCCAGGCGATCGGCCACATACACAACGACCATGACGGGCACCATGATCCGCGTGATGGTCAGGAACATGCGCGTGCTGCGCTGGCGGATCGTGTTCAGATAGGCAAGGCTCATGACGGGGGGCGGATGTCGGGGGTCTTGACGACTCCGCGGCGAATCTGGTCCAGCTCGATGGATTCGAAGAGCGCCTTGAAATTGCCTTCGCCGAATCCGTCGTTGCCTTTTCGCTGAATGATCTCGAAAAAGATCGGGCCGATCTGGTTGGACGTGAAGATCTGCAGCAGCAGGCCGCCGTCCGGGGCGCCATCGAGCAGGATGCGGTTGCGCCGCAGCCGTTCGGTGTCTTCACCGTGGCCCGGTAGCCGCCGGCCAAGCAGTTCGTAATAGGTGTCGGGTGTATCCAGGAACCTGACCTGGTCCCGCAGGGACTCCACGGTGTGATAGATGTCGTCGGTGCCCAGCGCGATGTGCTGAATGCCTTCGCCACGGTACTGATCCAGATATTCCTGGATCTGGCCGGGCGTTTCGGTGCCTTCTTCGTTGATGGGGATGCGGATCAGTCCGCAAGGTGATGTCATGGCCCTGGATTTCACACCCGTGATCTTGCCTTCGATATCGAAATACCGGATCTCGCGGAAATTGAAGATACGCTCGTAGAATTCAGCCCATTCCCGCATGCGACCCCGGTGCACATTGTGTGTCAGGTGGTCGATACGCAGCAACCCCGCACCCGCGGGGTGCAGGTCCTCATGGGCGGTGGCGTGGTCCAGGGGCTCGAAATCCACGTCGTAGATCCCGATGTCGCCGATGCCGCCATGACCGTACTTGCCGCGCCAGCGATCCACCAGGTAGATCAGCGAATCCCCGATACCCTTGATGGCAGGGATGTTCAGTTCCATCGGGCCGCTGTGGGAATCGAATCCCCAGGCACCGCGCTCCAGCGCCAGCCGATAAGCTCTGGCCGCGTCCCGGACACGCAACCCGATTGCGCAGATCGATGGGCCGTGCTGGCGCGCGAATCGCTGGGCGAACGAATCGGGCTCGGCGTTGACCAGAAAATTGATGCCGCCTTGGCGGTACAGCGTCACCGCTTTTTTTCGATGGCGGGCGATTGGCCGGAAGCCCAGCGCCTCGAAGACCTGCCCCAGGGCGACGGGGTCAGGCGCCGTGTATTCCACGAATTCGAATCCTGCGGTGCCCAGCGGGTTGTCCCAAGGCTGAAAGGAAGTCGTCATGATGTCTCCGTGTGTTCGGGACCCGTCGATGCACGGTAGGCCAGCGTATGCCGGCCCTTTCGGGATGAGCCAAAGCGCCTGCTTTCCGCGCCGCTGATTCAGAGCACTCCTTGGCCAATTGTAGGGAAATCGGCCGGCAAGCAGATTGCAAATTGCCAAGCCCTTCGCCTATTCTGGCGCAATCAATCTTTTACTGAAGGGTGTTTGGACCAATATGATGCCTGACGAGGACCTGGATCGCACCGATCGGCTGATTCTGGCACAGCTGCAGCGGGATGGTCGCATCAGTAATCAGGAACTGGCACAGCGGGTTGCGCTGTCGCCCAGTCCTTGCCTGCGGCGCGTCAAGCGGCTGGAAGAGCAGGGCTATATCCGTCGCTATGTCGCGTTGGCGGACCCGGACAAACTCGGCCTGGGATTGCTGGCCTATGTCTTCGTGCGCCTCGACAAGTCGCACCGTGCGGAACATGGTTCGATCTCCGGCTTCGCCCAGGACGTGCAGGGCTGGCCCGAGGTCATCCAGTGCTATGCCATGTCGGGCGACATGGATTACCTGCTGCGGGTGCAGGTGCGGGATCTCGCGGCCTTCTCACGCTTTGCCATGGACGTGTTGATGCGCCATCCGGCCGTCATCGATATCCGCAGCAGCTTCGCCCTGCAATCCATCAAGGAAACAACCGAGCTCCCTGTGCAGCCGTAGCGCGCCGCGGCGGAACTGATGACCCGCGGCCTGCAACCCGGACGCGTTTGCGCACTTCAAAAATCCCGTGCTATAGTTGCGCCTCTTTGCCGCCAGGTGGTCAGGGTTAACCCTGAAACTGATGGGTTTATTGCCCACCAGACACGGTGCTGAAGTCCTCGGTTTGTGGCCTGTGTGCCCGACTGGGGGCGCCGGCAGGCAGCGAGACTTCGGTTTCGACCGAAGGGAAGTCTGGCTTGACAGACCGGCACGCAAGTGCTCTAATGGCAGGCTCGATAACGAGGTGAGAAGGCCTTTTTGGTCAGACGCTTCGGGTCCGGATCCAGGGTTTGTAGGCGGCAAATTTGCCAACCGCGAATTTCAGGTTTCCCCCGGCGGTGATTTGACAGAGATAAGAAGTTCCTTCATAATCTCGTTTCTCTGCTTGACGCAGACTTGTTCTTTAACAACTAAACAGCCGATAAGTGTGGGCGCTTGAATGACAGGCACCGGCCAGGCGCGCTGGGGATTCTCACGAATCGTCAGCTGCCGCTGGAATTGCACAAA
>JAHRWZ010000059.1 GCA_019104865.1 Castellaniella sp.
ACGCCTGCACATACAGACTGCCCAGCATTTCCGCATACACGCTCATCTCGGCACCAATGGCTGCCGCTATGGCTTTCGCTTCATCGTTCATGATCATGTCATCCCGGCGGCGCATGAGGCGGGCGTTGTACAGCGCGCCCACCAATATCGCCACCAATCCAATTGCGCTACCCAGCGCATCTCCAAACCAATTCGGCATGGCATCCTCCCTTGTGAGGGATTCAGCTTACCGCCCCAGGGTTTCGATCTGGCAGGTGGCCGTCCAGAGCTGCCCCTTGGGCTCCCCCCAACGCAGTTTCCCGCCCACGAGCCGGGCCTGCAGGGTCTGGCCGGCGGCGCAGTCGAAGAAGTCGAACCATGCCGCGCCGCCGTTCAAGTCCGTACCGAGGTAAGTATCCAGCGCTCTCTTGTTCACCAGGCCCATGACACAGACAGTCGCGTCTCGCGTGACGATGGGCGTAGAGAACCGTGCCCGCTGGCGAGCAATGCCGTTGTCCATCTCGGTACGCAGGACGCCAAAATCGGCTTCCTCGCCATAGCCGGCGGTGATGATCTTCGCGTAGGCGGGCCATGCCGGCATCACAAACCTCGCCGCAAAGTTTGGCCCAGTCGGCCGTTCTTCTGGATGTCGCCCAGCACGATGTCGATCACAGCCCGCCCCATTTCATCCGTACGGATCCGCGGCTGGCCTTGGGCAGCCTGCGGTGTGCCGGTATTGGTGATATTGACGATAGGCGCGGACACTGCTCCTGCTCCAGCCGCGCCACCACCCACCAGCCCGCCGTTCGCGTAGCCCTTGTTCATCCGGTCCAGCACGCCCACGCCAATCCGGCTGGTCGCCTCTTTCGTCAGAACGTACTCGCCCTTGTGGACGATGCCGGCGGGCTCGTACTTGCCGCCCGCGCCGGTAAATCCGCCGCCGTCGAACAGCCTGGGATCGACGTTGTTCTGCATTAGGTTGGTCGCCTGTGCATCAGTGATCGGGCCACCAAACATCCCAGCCAGTCCGCTGCCAAGCGCCCCGGCCAACGGCCCGGTGATGGACTGCTGGATGGCGATCCGGATCATGTCCTTGATGATCGAGTCGGCAAGGTCTGAGAAATTCGCTTTGCCGGTCGTGACGAAATCGGCCAGCGCGTCATCCATGCCCTTGAAGCTGTCTTGCACGACGCCACCCAGGGACTCGTACACGTTGGCAGCATGATCGCTGTAGTTAATCAGCGCGTCCTGAGCACCAAGAATCCAGTCCCCCTGGATCTGCTTGAGATCGTCATAGTGCTGGATCACCATCTCCTTCTCGCGCTCCATTGCTTCACGGAACGCGGTTTCGTCGCGGTCTGATAACCCGGCAGGCGAGTTGCGGCGCTGCTCCATCAGGTTCTGGTATTGATCCTCGATGGCGTGTAGCTGCTCATTTATCTGGCGCGCCCAGTCCCCCTGGCCCATGGCCTGAAGCTCTCGGTTGTAATTGGCCTGAGCGTTGGTCAGCCGTCCGCCGATCAGCTCGTCCAGCTGGTCATACGTCTTGCGCACGTCTTCAAGCCGAGACATGCCATCAGCAGAGCCAAGCCAATCGTCGATGCTGTCGTACAGGATGTTGCGCTTGGGGCCTTTCTTCCCGGCCGCCGGTTTTACCGCAATGGGCGCCATGGAGGTCGGTGCACCAAGATTCGTCAGGTCCACGTCAAACGGGTTGCCGATGCGCGCTCGGGCCTGCGTCATTGCCATTTCCCAAGCGTTCGCAAACTTCGCGCCGTCGAAGTTCCAGACATCGGACCATTTTTTATTGGCGTCTTCTAAAATCTGGTCGCGTTCGCGGGTCAGCCGCTCGTACTCCGCTTTTTGTTGTTTGGCCTTTTCCGGGTCAAACATCTCAGTCAGCCCAGTGTGGTCTTGCGCCACCCACGCCGAAAACTTCGCCGTATCGGCGAACACAACATCGAAGCTTCCCTTGACTGCCTGAACGAGCTTCGCCAGGCCGACCAAAACATCCGTCAGATGAGCAAGGCCGGCACCGACAACATTGATCCAGTCCAGCAATGCTTGATCGCGAGCAAATGATTGCACGGATCCGGCCAGGGTTGTTACGCTGTTGTCGGACTCAAACAGGGCCTCCGTGAAGTCACTCAGAATCGGGATGGTCTGCACGCTCGCCGCCATCCAGAACCCGTCCATGCGTTTTTTCAGGTCGAACAGGCTGTCGTTTAGCCGCGCCGCCGCACTGGCAGCCTCGCCATCAAACACGATGCCCAGTTCGCGCGCCTTCGCGGCGGCCGCATCCAGTCCTGCCGACCCCTCGTTGAGAATCGGCGTCAGTGCGGTGACCTGGGTTCCAAAGAGCTTGTAGCCCACACCAGCCTTGTACGAGCTGTCCTCGGTTTTCGCGAACCAATCGGCCACGTCCCGCCACAGGGATTCGGTGGAGCGCAAATTGCCAGCCGTATCGGTGACGGCGATCCCCATGGTCTTGAAGACATCGACGGCCGCATCGTTGCCTCTCGCGGCATCGTAGGCGGTGCGAGACACGCGACGAAGGCCAACATCAAGCTCGTTGAGACCCAATCCGGCCTTCTCCGCCTGGTAGGAAATCTCCGTGAGCGGAGCGACGGCAACGCCAAGTCCTTGTGCGCGCTTTCCCATAGCATCCATGGCTTCGGATGCCTTGAGGATTTCACGAGCAGCCAAGGCTCCTACGGCAACGCCGATACCGGATAGCGCAACGGCTGCAACATTGGCCTGCTTGGCGATCTTGTCCAACGAGTTGCGAGCCTGATATTCGGCCTTGTTCATGCCGCTCGTGAACTCAGCGGAATCCAAACCCAAGATGACGTTTAGTCGCCCTAGTGCGCCACCAGAAGCCATATCTTTCACCCATAAAAAAGGCCCCGCCTAAGCAGGACCCAAAAAAATAGCCGCCCGTAGGCGACCTATAAATTTCGCTCTGCAGGCTATTGCATGATCGCTCCGGCGCACTCCACATACATCCGATTTCCAAATTCGACGGCTTGGGCTTTCTTTGATTCTTCGGTCAGAAACTTGGGAGATTTGTACGCTTGAATAACCATCCTTCGGACGATCTCCGAATCTCCTGCAACGTCCATAGCGTCCGCAGCTGGAAATCCAGACTGGCGCGCCAGCATGATCTTCTCCGCTAGCTCCGAAGCGTGCTTGCACGTCTCTTGCGGCGTATGTTTCTGCGCATCGTTTGCGGCCACAGCAGAAATAGCAAACCCGGACAGCGCGACAAGCATGATCTGATGAAACATGAGCATCCTCCGAAATCAATAATCCCGCCCCATTATCACACCGCAACCGCCCCAGCAAACAGATCCTCGAACGCCTCGTTCGCCGCCTCGTCTGGATCGGCCTCAAACCAGAACGGCATCAGGTCTTGCAGCTTGCCGCCGGCCATCGCCTGAGCCACACGCGCCGCGTTGTAATCCTGGCGCCATTGTCCGAATGGCTGCTTGGCGTAATACTGGCGGTACAGATCGAAATCCGACGCGGACATGCCCCGCAATTCATCAAGCGTTTTCCCCAGCGCGAGACTCAGTTCAATGAGAAACTCGCGCTGGGGCGTCAGTTTTTTCCCTCAAGCGCCGCCGTCAGCCGGTTCAACGTGCGGGCGCCCAGGCGTTTGATGATCTCGATGTCAGCCTGACTGCCGGGATCGAATACTCGTTCGCTTCCGTCCTCGGTATAGAGCGACAGCGCGACGTTCTTGGCTCGGGCGTCCGCCGTGCTGTCGTAGTCCACCTGATCCAGGTCGCCCACAGTGAGTTCGCGGATCATGACCCGGCCGACGCCCGGGATATCCACGATGGCCGATTGCAGGGGCGTGGCGGCGAATGCCTCTTTCAGTTGCTTTGCGTTCATGCTGGCTCCTTACACGGCCTTGACGTGGAAATAGTCGCCGGACAACTGGATCGTGACGCCCGACGTGTAGTTGCCGTTCACCGCGCCGTCCATGTTCATGCCGGTCTGGATCGAGCCGTAATACAGCATCGTGCCCTGGCTGCGCGGCAGGACCAGCTTGGCCCAGAACTTCTCGGCCGAGACCTCGTAGGCCAGCAGCTTTTGCTGGAGGTCCGTGGCCGGCGCGAAGTTGAAATTCACCTGCAACGTGCCGGCGTCGGCCAGTCCCGGCTCGTACTCTTTGCGCACGCTGCAAATGGTGGAAACCTCGGTCTGGTCAATCGTGCCGCCAGTCTTGCTGATGCCGGTGACCTCGCACCAGTTGGCCGAGAAGGTGGCGGCAGAGGCCAGGGCGCCGACGTAGCTGGCCGGCACCTCCAGACCACTCCAGTCGGCACCCGCCAGAGTCACGGTACCAGCCGAAACGGCAGCCACAACGTAGGCCCCATCAAACCCAGGCAGGCCGGCGATGACCAGGACATCGCCCTTGGCGACCGCCGCACCGGTCTCGACCGTGCCAGGGCTGGTCGCCGTGACGGCCGTGATTGCTTCGCCCGGCGACTCGACGCCGGTCTGGATAAAGAGTTTCGACCCCTTGAACGGGGTCACTTGGCCTTTGCTCATGATGCTGGCTCCAATAAAAAACCGCGTGAGCGGCGCTAGAAAGAAGAAACCCGGCGCAAGGCCGGGTCAGTGAATGAAAAGGGATGGTTGAAGTTGAGACTCCAGCGCTTCGCGCCGTCGCCTGAAATCGGGAATGGCGTACTTACGCTCCAGCATCAGGCGCGATCCGAAGGACGCTTTGACCTGGGTGGAGACCTCCTCTGCCACCAGCGCCTGAAGTTGCTGATACAGGTTCTGCGTGCGCTGGCTTAGTGCATCACGCATGCGGTAGAACTCGCGGATCAACCGGACCTTGAATGCCACAACCTCGTCTGTGTTGCGCATCATCGAAATCAGCAGAGCGGCCTGCTGCTCGTTCAACATGGCGTATTCGGTCGGGGCGCCGCCGCCCTGTGGGCGTTTCACCACCCGCATTTCAAATGCCAGTGGGCCGAACTCCTGGAGGATGGCCGCATGCTGCCGGATCAACTGGATGACGCTCTTGTGCCTGGCCTTCATGCCGCGCGCGATCACGAGGCTGGATGCCAGGGGTTCACCGCCGATGACGGAGACCAGTGGCTCGAATGGTGTTTGCATGTTCACTCCCTGCAATGCCCTGGAAATGAGGATGGCCGCAGCAGCGCCCCAGGGAAGGCGATTTCGGATGCCTCCTAGCTGCGACCAAAACAAAGGCCGCCCAACCGGACGGCCTGAAATTGATTGTTGAGCGCCTATTCAGCAGGAATGGCTACCTCGATGATCCTGCGATGCAGCTTCAGATCGGCGTCGTAATCGGCCAGATCGTTGAGCCGCACAGACAGCGGGAATTGTGTTTCGATGGCCGCAAACACCTGGGCCCGCAGCGTGAGAACAGCCCCGAAGGATGGGCTGTACAAATCGATCTGAACGCGGTGATCTTCCAAGTCGGACGCCCCGCAGATCGTGTTGTCAGGCGTCGTAATGTCGGCCGGGATCACGATGGCCGACCATCCGGCACGATCCGGGCTATCCAGAACCGGCGGCGCATCCAGCGGCAGGACGGCGAAGTGCACGCCACCAGTCACCACAGGCAGCAGGCAGGCGCGCAGGTCGGATTGCATGGTCATCGTGCTTTACCTATCGTCTGGCCGATCTTGGCGGCCTCAGCATCGATCCGCTTTTGCAACTGTTCTTTCATACGCTCCGCCGCCTCTTGCTTCTTGGCCTCGAACGCAGGGCGGATAAACGGCTTGGCCGGCATTTTCGCGGTTCCGAATTCCAGAAAGGTCCAATAGAAAGCGGAATCCTTCGTCTTGCCCTTCACGCGCACGCCGACCGCAGATTCTTGCAGGCCTGGCTGTGTGGGCTTGAGGTTCGCTGTGCGGATATTCTTTTTCACGTTCCCGGTATCGACCGGCACGCGGCGCTTGGCCTCGTTGGCAATCACACGGGCTCCCGCCGCTGTTGCGGACCTGGCGATGCGCTTCTGGACTCGGCTATCCAACTCCTTGAGCGCCAAGCCCAACTCGCGCAGGCCTTCGATCTTGACCGTGGCTTTCGTAGCCATGGCTCACCCCTGGTTCTGTCCGGACTCGCACACCAAGTCCAGATATTCGCGCTTGGATACGTCCGGCAGCACGGCCCGGATGTCGAACACACGGCCCTGGTAGATGACACGCATGGCGGCAGTGACTCCACCGCGGTAGCGGATACGCATGCTGGCTTTCACCACAGACACGTCCACGCCTTCCTTGATCGTCTGCAGGCCGGACAGGATCTTCACGTCCGCCCACACTTTCGCCACTTCCACCCATGCGGCCGGGAGCGGTTCGCCGTATTCGTCCAAGACGGACTGGTTCGCCTGAATGCTGACGCGTCGGTTGAGGGTTCCAGTTTTCATGCGAGACTCGGGGTGCGCAACGGATACAGCAAGGCAATCACGCCGACCGGAAGGTATCCATATCCGTAACTGTTCTGGCCGGACATTTCGCCATCACGTTCGCGATACATTTCGCCGATCAGATTCAACGTAGCTGCTTTCACGACGGCAGGCACGTCAGCAGGGACTTCGGTCCAGTCCAGATATTGCATAACCGCTTGACTGGCGGCTTCGATCTTCAGCGTCAGGTCGGCGTCGTCGCCATCATCAGCATCGCGACGCAGGTGATCCGAGGCCTCTTGCATACTGACGAGCGACGTCATACCTTCACTCCTTCATCCTTGTCATGCAGGCTCGCGCTGTCGCGCAGATCGCGACCATCGCGGCCCTTCTTCACCGCCAGGCGCCATGCCTTGCTGGCGCCGGGAGCGTCCGTGGTGTCTTGTTGGGCAATCCACAGGCTGCCACCATAGGTCACGGCATCGCCCTTTTCGTATTGTTTTTGTTCCCACACACCGCGATCCAGAATGGTGTCCAGCTTGATCGTGCGCTCCACGCTGCCCAGCTTGATCGTCACGGAGCGTTCTGTCTGCGTGATCTCCAGCGACTCAATGGGTGCCGCATCCTTGCCGTCGCGGCCGTCTTTCGGGGCCGGCATCCTGTCGATCGCGCGCTGGAATTCGTCGCGGGCCTGCCGTTCCCAACTCAAGGCCATGTCAGAAAAGCGGCGCTCAAATTTTGCGGCAACGGCGTCAGCAATCGCGGCCTCAGAAACCGGCTCGGCATCCTTGCCGTCGACGCCGTCACGCCCGTCCTTGCCGTCCAGTCCGTCCTTGCCCGGCGCCCCCTCCTTGCCATCCTTGCCATCCTCGGGGGCAGGCAAGGAAGCGATTGCAGCGCGCACCTGATCCTCGATCAATGGCCGCACATCATCAACAGTCACGCTCTTTCCGTCGACGCCGTCTTTTCCATCAGCGCCTTTGATCGGCCCGCGATCTTCCAGCGCCTTGATTCGATCCGATAGCGGCTGGACCGCCGATTTGACGTAGCCAGCCAGGTCGTCGATCAGCATCTTCAGTTCGTCAAGCATTTGCAGTTACCTCGAATTTTCGTTTCGCGTAGATCCGCGCCTGCTTCAAATCGCTATTTGTCTTGGCGGCATCGCTGGCTGCTTCGCTGCTGGCCTTGCCGCGACTGAAAGGATCATCCTGAGCGTCCCGCTTGGCCAACGCTTCCAGGCTGTAGTTCTGCTGCTGCATGTAGATGCTGTCGCCGCCGGACAGCGGCTTGAGTCCGACCTTTGCGCGGGCCTCATTGGGCGTGCTAATGCTGCCATCCACGCTCTTTGCCAGCGTTTCAATGATGGTGGCCGCATCCATGCGCAGCAGGTCATCGGTATCCAACTCAACGATCGTGCCAGCTGGAAGATCCAGGCCGGCGTCCAGGCAGGCCTCCATCTCTTCGATCAGTACCTGCAGGCAGTCGCTGTAGTAGATGAGGTTTCCTTCCTGGGGTTTCGTGGGAGCCTGTCCCATGCCGATCTTGAACGGCGGAACATGAAAGCAACTCGCGACGATGTCGGCGGAAAGCTTCAGGTGTTCGACAATCTGGCTGTCAATTCCCTTGGCGCGCATAGCCTGAAAGCTCAAGCCGTCGCCCACGACAGCCACGCGCCCAGCCTTGGCGCCCGTGAAATTCGTATTCCACTGGTCGGAAAGTGACTTCGCTGTTTCCTTGCTGATCGCGCCAGGCGCGGACAGCACTCCGGAGAGGCTCGCGCCGTTCTCGATGAATGTGCGGCTGTCCTCTTGAATTTTCTTGCCCAGGGCGCCTGCCAATGCGGCTGCGTAGACAGGCGACACGCCGACCAGGGGATGAAACTGCGGCTGATAGCGGTCGTGAATGATCTCGGATGCTTCCACCACCATCTGGGTTTCGTGAACGCCAGCGAGATTGTCCGTATTCAGTTGGTAATAGACGCTGCCATCGTCGGCCACGAGCGGCATGACCTTTTGCGGATCAAGCACATACAGCGCCTCGATTTTTCCGCCCACGCCTCGCTGTTTCAGGACATAGGTATTGCCGTTTGCCAGTTTGGAATTGATCCACCACTGACGAAACTGCACGCCGTTCTGGTAGCGGTTCGGGCGCGCCAATAGCTTGTGCGTCGAGTCTTCCAGGATCTTCCAGACACGATCGGAGTCACGGCGCCTTACTTGGGCGGCCATCTTGCTGATGTCGCCCGAAATGAGCGTCGTGCAGGCGTAGATGGCGAAGAAGTCGCGCACGTCAGACAGGCGCACCTCTTTGTTCTGTTGCCATGCGCCTGTGAACGGCTCGCGGACCCACGGCCACCACCCGCCAACGGGCACGCTATTGAGCGCTTTCCGGCGATTCTTGAACGGCCACATCGGCTTTCATGTCCTTGGTTTGGTACTTCTGGCGCTTGGAAGGCTTGGCGGCGACAATCTCTTTCGAGGCCGGCGATTCTTGAACGGCCACATCGGCGCGTTTGGCCGGCTTCACTTCTTCGCACTTGCCCATGCCGATCAGCCACAACGCCTGGCGCTTCGGATAGTCGGTTTCGACTCCGGTGCGGATGTTTCGTACTCGCATGTGTGCTCCACGAAAATGGGGCGCCCCGAAGGACGCCCCTTGCCTACGCTGGGCGATTAGGCCCAGCTGGAGCCGGACACCGCCTTCACGACGTTGGCCCGGCGCGTTTGCCAGTTGATGTACCGCTCGGCACGGAAGGCCACGCTGTTCGTTTGGAACATCGAGACCGACTGCGGGGCATACACGGGCGGGGTCGCACCCGGATCGGCAGCCGCAATCGCAGCTTCCGGATCGCTGTCCATGATGAGGCTGGTTTCGCGGCTGGCGTCCAGCGTCACCACGCCGTCGTCAGCCAGCCAGATTTCACCAGCGAACGCCAGCATGAAGGCGTTGGTATCCACATAGTTGGACACCAGAACCTGCACGCCATCGATGGTGCCGCCCATCGGCCCCATGTTGGGGAAGCGCTTGTTGTCGGCTGCCGTCACCAGGCCTGCCAGCTTGCGGGCAATGGCGGGAGTGGTGATGTAGACCGCCGAAGAGGCGTCCAGATTGCCGGAGTCCGCAATGCTCCACAGAGCGGCAATGTCGCCCTCGGGTGACGCCGTGCCGGCCGGGATTGTGGTGGCCGTCCCGTTGAAGTGATACGTGATGGAGGCGGGCTTCACGTTGGTCAGGCCGGCGTTGGCGATCTGGATGAAGTCCGTATCCATGCGCTCGATCACGGCGTTGGCCAAATCATCGCGGATCAGACGCTCGGCGCTGGGATTGGAGAACCGCAGCAGCTCGTCGGTCGCAACCGAGATTGCCGTGATCTTGGCCCAGCCCAGATGCACGTCGGTGTACTTCCCGGAGGTCACGGGCTTGTGCTTGCCCTCCCCGGTCCAGCCGGCGGTCGAAGCGGCGGATTGCCCCTTGATGTGAACGTTGAAGGGGATGGAACGCAGTGCCGGAACGCCGCCCTGCCCGAAGCGACCGATGATCGTGCGCGGGCGCAGGTAGTCCACGAAGTCGCTCGTGATCTCGTTGTAGGCCACCAGGTTGCCAGCCCAATCGGCATCGGTCGTGGTGCCGGCCGAGACAGCCGCTTTCATCACCTCGTTCAGGCGCTCCATTTTCGGGAAGCGCTTCTGGGCGATGAACATGGCCGTATGCAGATCGCCCTTGGCAGAGCCCAGGCACATGGCGAAGCGGGCGAATTCGATGCCCTTTTCCAGCTTCTCGGGCGCCTGCTTGATAACGATGCCGCTGTACTGCTTGGCTTGGTCGGGCGCTTGTCCGCCATCCACGGGCTTGGCGGCAGCCTTGTTCTGGGCTTCCAGGTCGCGCAGATCCTTCATTTCCAGATCGATGGCCTTGATTTCGTCGTTCAGTGTGTCGAAAGCCTCGCGCTCAGCGGCAGTTTTCGTGCGGCCTTCGTCGGAGACAGTCTTTTGCAGGTCATCGCGGGCCTGCTCCTTTTCGCTCTTGGTCGCTTCCAGACGCTTGAGCATTTCTTGGTAGTTCATGGTCGTACCTCTTTCAGGGTTGGACAACTTCACAGATTTCAGCCCTGACGCGGGCACTTGATTTCGAGCATCCTGGCCAGACGCGGCCTGCTCGGAAAATTGCTTGATGTTGGTGATGGACGCCTCGGCATTCGCCGGGATGGTCACAGCCGACAGCTCGTACCATTCCCATTTGGAGAAACGCACTCCATCAGTGCCGTCGATATAGCTGTATTCGATTGCACGAAAGCCGATCGACAGGCCCCGCACGAGACCGGACTTGATCGAGGCCCAAGCCTCTTCCAGGCGGGCAGCCAAGCGGGCTGGTGCGTCGATCTTGGCAAGCTTTGCCACGATCTCGATGCCGGCGTCCGTGACTTTGGCCGACACCACCTGGCCGATCGGCTGATCGTGGTCATGCTGCCAAAGCAACTGAATCGGCAGCTTGAACTGAGCGCCGTGAGGATCCACGACGTCGCCCATGCGGTCAGTGCTGGGCGTCGAGGCGATGCCTCGAATCTCTCGGGCATCCTCGTCCACGGCCTTGATGGTCATCGTGGACCAAACCCGGCTCACCGTTTCCATATCGATTTCCCATTAAAAAAGGCCCCGAAGGGCCTACAAGAAGAACATTTCGTATTTTTTGCCTGTTGGCGCTGGGTTCATCGCCATCAATTGCGCCGCATCCAGCAGCGCCATCACCGGGTCGATCTTCGCCTTCCCTGATGCTTGCTTGGTGATCAGGATCGAATTGGATCGCTGCTCGACGCGACAGTTGCTGACGCACCAGGCCATCATGGGTCGCCCGCCGTGGATAAACGACCCTTCGGCGAGCTTCCTTTCCACAGTCATGATCGTGCCGCCAAGCCGATAACCCTGGGAGACGCCCACCAGAAGCTCTGGCGGGATCTCCGCGTCGTCGAATATCTCCTCGAAGCTCAAGCCGATCTGGTCAACTCCCACAGCGTTTTTCTCGGGTAGCAGGCTTCGGTCATAGACCATCTTGATGATGTCGGCCAGGTCGCGTACGTCGTCGCCGACGTTTTTCACGATCATCAGGTCGCCGTCACGCTCGAAATCTTTCAGACGAGGCGCGATTTCCTTGCGCCGCTCCAGCACGGACTCATGCGCCCAGGCCTTGCCCCAGTGCAGCCAGCGTCCGGTCTCCTTCTCACGACCAATGACAGCAGCGCCAAGCAGGTCGTCCAACCCGCCACCGTCAATGCCGATGGTCACAACCTCCGATCGGCTGAGAAGATCGTCCAGCGCCAGCTTTCCGCCGCGGGCCTCCCAGTGATCAGCGCCGGCCCAACGGTCGGAGCGCAGGTTCATACCGATCTCGACGTTCAGATGCTTCGCCAGGAAACCGCGCAGCGACTCTTCTCCGGTCGCCCGAGCCTTGGTGAACTCCCGCCCCAGGAACTCCAGATCCACCGAGCGCCCCATGTTGGGATTCACGATGTGGAAATTCTTGGGGTCGAGATGCCGCTTGGCGTCGATCATTTCCTGAGGAAACTCGTAGATCACCGGTACAAACCGAGGATCCACGATCTTGCCGTCCCGCACATCGCGGGCGTACTGCAATTTCTGCCTGAAAACGCCTGCCGGCGGATCGTCAGATTGCGTGGTCGCGTAGATCACGAAACCCTCGGGCCTGGAAGCCAGGCCGCCGAACGCCTCACGGAACATGTTCTCAGCGTTCGATTGCTTGCCGAACAGCCAAAGCTCGTCGGCGAACGTGCCAACCGACTTTTTGCCGCCCACGGTGTTCGGGTCAGCGGCGACCACCTTCAGCGTGGCATTGTTGACCTGCTGCGTGATCGTCCTGACGTGGGTTTGCACTTGCATCAGGTCGTCGAGCTCTTCATCCTTGCGCACCATGTCGCGCGCCGGGGCGAAGGCGTTCGACGCGACCTCGATGGTGGGCGCCAGGATGGTGAATTCTGCCGACTCGCGCCAATTCAGGATCAGCGCCGTCATCATGATTCCGGCGGCGATCGTCGATTTGCTGTTCTTTTTCGGAATCAGAACGAACCATTCTGTGATCAGCCGGCGGCCAGACTCGACGTCATAAGCTCCGAAAATCGAGCGCACCAGGTCAAACACCCACTGGCCGCAAGACTCACCAAATGTCGGACTGCCCGGGGCGTCCACAATTCGTAGCGCCTTGAAAACCTCCAGCGCCTGGTCGGCGTAATCCGGAAATATCGGCGGCGGAATGATCGACTCGCCAGCCCGCAGGCGATCCGCCCAGTCCGGGCATGCGGTTGACCACTCCATCACAACCTCTTGCCGCCAGAGGCCACAAGCTTAGGCGGCGCGGCCGGACCGAACCTGCCGCCGGCTGCCTTCTTGGCCGCGCCCGCTGCGGCATCTTTCTTGCCGCCTTCGCCCAGCTTCTGATGCACATACGGCATCAGCGCCTTCGCAGCATCGGTGCGCAGCTTCGCATCCTGCTCAGGGTCGTTCATCACCGCTTTCAAGAAATCCTGCGGATCGCTGTACATTTTGCCAAGGTCCGGCAGCGCAACTTCCCTGCCTTGTGACTTCGCCTCTGCCTTGACCTGCTCGACGGCCTCAGTGCGCTCGATTGCGGCCAATACATCAGGGTCTTTAGCCATCCGAGAGCCAGCCTGCGCGGCAGTTTTTTCCGGACAGCCCGCTAGAATTGCGGCTTCCTTGTTGCTCAGGCCCGACCGCTTGGCGGCGGCGAACCGACGCTTCTTTTCAGTCAGTGCCATTTAACATGTCCCTGTTAACGTCCTTGTTAAGGGGGATTTTTTCTCTGCGTGAGAGGGCGGGCGGTTTCCATGCCTCGTGGGCTCCGGACTTCCAGCCACCCCCCCCTGGTCTGAACGCCGTGACGCGGCACGCCGCAGCCCGTCTATGAGCTCGTGCGTGGCGATGACGTGCGGGTGACGGGGAGCATCGCAGAGCCTCGCCTGTGTCCGTCTGGGTCGATCTCACGGTCATCCTGGTACAGCGCCTGCAGATCCTCGACTGTGGCGTCCCGCCAGTAGCGCACCAGGTATGGCGGCGTGATCGTGTACATGTTTCCTGGCCTGCACGCTCGATACTCGACCTGCAGCACCAGGCGGCCACGCCATCCCAGTCGATACCGCGTCTTGCCCGTCAGCCCTGACCGCTCAGCGCTGCGCTCAGGCGGCGCTATCGGGTTGCGCAGTGGCGGGATTTGGTTGATGCTCATCGATCGTTGTCGTCCAGCAACCGATCAATCACAGCCTGGCGGGCACGATCCGCGAGCTGGCCACGGCGCGCATCGATGTAGGCCGAAACCGCGGGCCCCGAGACGGAACGCGCGACGTCCTCAAGCCCGTGGCGGAGGGCCAGCGCGCGCAAGTCGGCCTCGAACCGCACAGCGTCCTGCCGAGCCTTGATGTCAGCGTCTCGCTGTATCCGGCTCTCGATCATGTCTGCAATGCTGCCCATCACTCAATCCTCATCCTGATAGACCGTCGCACCCAGTACATCACGCGCTCGATGTTGGGCTGACATCCCGTCATGCGGCACATGAGCGTCACGCCGGCCAGATACCAGCGCAGCCACCAGGCCACAGATACGCGGATCGCCACCTGTCGCTGTGCCATGTCTACCGCGCTCCGTAGCAAGTCAGCAACGCGATATCGAATACCGCCTGCTGAGCCTTGCCCGATCCGTCATCCCACCAGCACGTCACCTGGTCGCCGTCTGTGTCCATAACCACCATTGATGGGCCGCCGCTTGCGAGCATGACGCGGTTGCCTTGCCAGACCCTGGCCAGCATCGGCGGGCGCGGCAATCTCATAAGATCGCTCGTCCTGAACTCGCCTTGTCGCAGCATCACCCGGCCACCGCATGCGGCCACGGGCGGATCAGATCCCACAGCCACGGCACGATCCAGAACAACAGGCCCATGATTGCGGCACTCGCAATGCCAGCAGCAACAGCCAGCGCCGTAATCGCGCTGCTCAGATCACCCATGTCTCAATCCTCCACTGGACAGCCATCATCGTTCCTCGTTCGACTTCTCGACGTGGCAGCCGCGTTTGTTGCCGGCTTCGTCATACCAGATGCACATGATCTGGCAGTTCGCGTCTGTGTCCTGGCCGCCCAGGAAGAGCGGCGTCTTGTGGTCCAGCTCGAACCCGTCGGGGAATTGCGTCACGCGGCCGCAGTTCGCGCAGCGCGGGTCATGGGACCAGAGGCGCAGGCGCCTGTCTTGCAGCCTCCTGCCGGTCATGCGCTCGGATGCAATCGGCTTGCGACGGGCGTCCAACAGATTGAGCTTTGGCTTGAGTGTGCGCATAAAGATAAGCGCCCCGCGAATCTCTCGACTCAGCGGGGCGCGAAACGATGCCGAAGCATCGGGAGGCAGCGGCATGCTACAAGTGACCTTACTGATCGGCACCCACTAAGCGTGACGAAAGTCCCTGGCCACCATAAGGAATCCATCATGAAGCACACCATCATCATCGGCGGACCGCATCATGGGCAACCTATAGAGCTCACCGATCCGCCTATGCCGTCCCTGGTAATGCTCGATGACCCCAAAAACACAGGCTATATGCTCGTACGGCTTCGGGGTCCGAACGCCGAAACGAAATTGCTGGAAAGCCGCGCTTTTTATGTGGCTGATGGGGTCACTGCCGATGAGGCTACAGCCTTGGCCCTTCCGCATTGGGAGTCCGGCGCTCTCTTGTAGAAACGCAAAACCCCGCTCAATGGCGGGGTCTGTTTGCTCTGGGCGAATTACTACACGTGGTAGATACTGCGTATTTTCCCACTGTTTTTTTCACCAGTCAAGGGCTCATTCGATAAACCCTCCGCCTCGCAACACGCCCTCTGCCAGCGCGAACGCTTCGACCTCAATACCCTGGGGCTGCGCAGGCGTGGTGACACATCCATCTGCGCCCTTGCTTTCAGGCAAAGCCCGGGGTCGCAGCAGCCAGTCGAGGGTTTTGCGCTTACGGCGGCTGCATGTGGCCGGCGACATGCCCAGATCAGCCCCCACCTCGGTAAGCACGATCTTCTGCCCACCAAACTCGCGCAGCAATACCGCCGCCACAAATCGCTGATCGACCGGCTCGCGCCCAGGCAGTACCCGATACACGGCCTCACCTGAGACATCAGAGATCGCCTCGCGCCAGGTGGGATTGGTCCGCCAGCCAGAGCAGCAGTCCGAACGGCACGCGCAGCGCACCTTGCTGGGGGCGTACCGACAGGCCAGCACCGCCAGTTGCAGCGGGGTCAGGCGCTTGCGCAGCATGTCCTCGGCCACGCCGACCTCGGCGGCACCATCCAGTCCGGCCAGGGGGCCGGGGTCGCCGCGGCGCTTGTCGACCATCCTGGCGGCCGGCGGGCGGTCGCAGGTGGCGCGGTCCGGGTTGAACAGGAAGCGCAGCGCCTCCACGGCGTGACGGAAAGGCGGGCGCTCAGTCATGCACGCTCCTGCAGGTACACAGGCTGCGGCAGATGCTGGCCTGCCTCAATGGCGACCCAGCGGCGCAGCACCGCCACATCGTTCGCCGTATGCTTGGGGTTCAGCGCCCATTTGCCGAGCCAGTCCTCGCGCTCCTGGTAGGTCAGGCGCAGCAGGTGGCGACCCAGCGCCCGATCCAGGACTGCCCGCTCATGCACCGACGCGCCGCCACGGCATCGCCAGCAGCGGCATGGCGAGTATCCGGCATCGTGCGCCTCGGCGGGCCCGGCCTGGTGGTGGGCGGCAGGTGCCGCCACAACGGGGGGCGGCTCGTCTACCTCGTCCCAGATGACGTCGGGGTGGTCTGCGTAGGTCATGCGTTCTCCTTTGTGGCTTCCCGTGCAATCAACGTCGGCCGGACGCTATCGGCCGCCGCGTCCACCTCGTCCCTGGTCCCCACGCAAATCGGGACCCAGGCCCCAGGTTCGACATCGAGGTGGAACTTCGACAAGTTCACGCCGACCGTGCTGGCCAGCGGCTGGATGTGGATGTTGTTGGAACGGTGGTGCCATTCCAAGACCCAGAGGTCACCATTGCTCATGGTCATGCTCCTGCGGTTGCTGGGGTTGGTTGGTGCTGAATCCCTTCAGGTAGGTGTACCCGCGCCGGTTAGGGTCGGACGTGTACTGGTTCGTCTGGCGGTTGAAGAACAGGTGAATCGTCCGCCGGCCCACGTCGTCCCGGTCCTTCAAGATCTCCAGCTTGGCGTCCGAGGTGTCCATCCCCTCCCCCGGTTCCTTGTTGGCCGACCAGACCGCGAACACGTTGTCGGCGCCGTTCGTGATGTGGCCGCTGCCAGCGACATCCAGCTTGCCCGGGGAGTGCTTCTCATCGATCGCCTTGCGGGGGTGGGCCACCAGGTGGACATGGACGTCGGCCGCATGGGCGAAGGCGACTATCCGCGCCATTGCCTTGCGCTGCGCGGTCATGGCGCCGGGGCCGTCCTCAGGGACATCGGTCATCATCAGACTATCGATTACGAAGTGTTTGATGCCGTAGCGCTTGGCCCCGTACCCGAACACCTCCAGCAGCCGGTCCAGCGTCGCCACGCCCGTAGTGTTGAAGATCCACATGCGGTCCCGCAGCCATTGCGCAACATAATCAAGGAACGCCGGCGCGGCCCGGTCGATCCCAGTGATCTGTTTGGCCAAGCGCTTCAACTGCTTGGGCGGCGGCAGTTCACCGGAGAAGACACAGATCGGAACGCCGGCCATCATCACCGGGATCAGGGCCTGCATGAGCATGAGCGATTTGCCGTGGCCATTGATCCCGGTCCACACCGAAACCTGTGCGGGCCGCCACTCCCAGAAATCGAACGACTTTCCGCAGAAGGAAAGCAGCGGGTATTCCTGGGTGCCTGGCGCGGGGTAGAACAGGGCCTTGGTCTCGGCCATGAAGTCCGCGGCAGACCGCAGCTCGTCCGGGTCGAGGTAGCGGGCACGCTTGACCCACTCGGCAGGCTCCTCCGTCGCCCCCGACTGGATGTATTCGTTCGCATCCTTGGCTTCGCCGAAGTAGCAGACGCGGCACCGTTCGATGCCCAGGCGTTGGGCAACCTCGCGCGCCCCTTTGCGGCCCACCTCATCGTTGTCGTAGCACAGCACGATGTCGCTGAACTGCTCCAGGCGCTCCCAGTCGCTTTCGATCCACTGGTGATTCCCTGCCCCGGCGTTGACCGACAGCGCCGGCAGGCCGGCCTGGTGCAGCGTCATGGCATCGATCTCGCCTTCGGCAATGCACACCATCCGGGCATTCGGTGCGATCAGGTCCCAGCCGAACAGGCAGGGCTCGGCGCCGCCCTCTTGGCGCATGTCCTTTTTATCGTCGATGTTGCGGTACTTGCCGTTCACGTACTTGCCATCACGCAGGTACGGAAACAACGCGTAGACCTTGCCATTGCTGTCCTGCTCAGACACCTTGAATGCGGCCACCGTGGTGTCCGTGAGGCCCCGGCTGTTCAGCCAGGAAAGCACCCGGCCCTTGGCGCTGCGCACCTTCGGCTTTGCGGGGGCGGAATACGCCTTGCGCGGCGCCCGCTCTGGCATGTCGTCGCGCACCCCGAGATACGCCTTCGCGTCCCGGATGGCATCGGCCAGCGCGCCACCGCGCACGGCAACCCAGAGGTCCAGCAGGTCGCCCGTCTCACCGGTGGAGAAATCGGACCACACGCCCGCCTTTTCCCCGGACACGCACACCGACAAGGACTGGCCGGCCTCGCCCTTCGTGCTGCCGGCCTTCCACTCCCGGCCCTGCTTCTTGCCCTGGGGCAGCAGGTGCTGGGCGACGTTGGCAGCGGAATCGGCCAGTCGGCGGGAAAGCTCGTGTGCGTTCACGGCTGTGCCTCCCCTGCCCGCTCGGCTTTGTACGACTGCCAGTCCTCGGGCTGGCGCACCTGCTTGCCGCCCTCGAACATCCAGGCCTTGCCCTCGGTGCAGCCTTCGTTTTCCGCCTCCCAACGCGCAGAGAAACCTGCCGCCAGCCACCAGGCGGGATCCGGCGACGATTCGATGGTGCTGTCTCCGACCCCGTAGGGCTCGCGCCAATGCTCGTCCGGCCCGAAGAATGTGCTGGCCTGCATCACAAACCGCGTGCCGACTTCTCCCCTCGCCTGGAGATACGCAGCGTACCGGCGTACCCCAGCGCACAGATCCTGAGCGTCCACCCCCTCACGGATGCGAGCCTTCCACGCCTTCCATGCGGTTTTCCTGGGGTTCCCCCCTTCGCGCGCCGGGTATGCCTGCCACGCCTCCATGAACTCCGGGGAAGGTTCGTCCTCGGAAGGCGTTTTTGCGGGCGTGCTATCCGGCAGGATGGCACGAGTGTTTTTTTCTTTTGGTATTGGAGATGGAGATGGAGATGGAGATGGAGATGGAGATGGAGATGGGGCATCGCTAGATCCTGCTACCGGCATGCTAGTAGCAGGATTTGGCGGTGCATCTTGCGTGCTACTAGCAGAATCTAGCAGTGCCGCATCCTTGCCACTGGCATCCCCAGGCACTACTTTCGCAATGCTGGCCGCATATCCAGGCATGCGTTCAGCAGCGCCTGAGCGACCGTACCGCTTGCAAAGCGCTGCCCATCGAGCCTTCTCGCTGCGCGCCTCAGAATCCGCAACCCATGGGTTATGTTCTGCCCAGTCGTGAATCGAGGATGAACGCTCAGCACCGTCGATGAACCCAACGTCGCGCAGAGCGGCGACAAACGCGCCCTCCTCCCCGCCCCAGTCGACGGCCAGTTCGATATCCTCGTCCGACATGCCGGTCAAGTCACCATCAGGACGGTTCGCGGCGCACCAAAGGAACAGGCACACGAGACGCCAGGCGCCATCGGCACCAAGACGGCGGATCAGCTTCTTGGTCTTGGGGTGAGCAGGCAGGCCAACCGCAATGCGTGCATCAGCCATCAGAACTCCCCTTCGAGCTTGACGACAAAGGCGGAGTCGTTCAGCAGCCGGTGGCGCTCCTTCGGATCATCAGGCAGGCCCTCAGCAGGGCCGGCATATGTCACCACGGCCTCAGTGAAGTACGTCGTCTCTGCGCTGTTGAGGTTCTTCTTGATGCTCTCTTGCGCCCAGCCATCGCCGGGGCGTTTCTGCTTGGCCAGCATCTTCGCTCCGTACGCCGAGCGCGCGATCACACGCACCGTACGGGTCTCTCTGACGATGCGCTCGCGCTCCACCGTGACCATGTAGACGCCGATTTCCGGCTTACCTGCTCGATCTGTCATACCTTCCTCTTCCGACACCGGGCTTCCGCCCGCGCTTTGGGGAGACAACACCCCTAGCCGTGTACAACCTTGCACGGCTCATTGCCGATGCAACCTGAAGACCGTAAACGCCGCCCGGACCATCCAGACCGGCAGGCATCCACGGCAATACCAATTCATCACTGCCCTCTTCAACCGCGTGCGGGGGGGGGGCGTGCAGGCGCTCATCTGCGCCCCCGAAACAGCCTGGGGTCATAGCGGCAGTCCTGGGCCGCTCCTGCAGCACCTGCAGCACCTGCATGTTTTCGGCGCTCCTGCATGTCCTGCACCTTTGCGCGCCACCGACTGCGGCCGCGCCACTGCTGGATGAACACCAGCAGCCCGCCGAAGAACAGGAGCAAAGCGACCGCAGCCAGCACCAGCAGGATGATGACCGTAGGGGTGGCCAGCACCGCCAGGAAGAAGGTCGAGGCGGTCATTGGTGGATCCCCCGCATATGGGCGGCCCGCCCCAGCCCGATAGAATGGCTGCTCTCACACGAACCATTGATCAGGAAGGGGCCGGCCATGAAACGAGACATGGACTTGATTCGGCGCATCGCGCTCGAAACAGCGGAACTGCCGTTCGGAGACACGCTCCGCGGAATGGCGGACGTCGAGCATGACGTCTTCGCGCAGCACGTGATTTGGATGCAAGAGGCAGGCTTGGTCGCCGCCATCGTTGAGGAAACCCTGGGCGACGAGCCGTTCGTCGAGGTACACCGCCTCACATGGGACGGGTGTGAATTTGCGGATGCCGTCCGAAGCGACACGCTATGGGCCAAGGCCAAAACATCGGTCATCAAGCCTGCCACGTCATTCACCTTTTCCGTCTTGCGTGAGTGGCTTAAGGCCGAGATCCAGCAGGGCCTGCCGACCCTCCGGGGTGGCGTATAGGACGTCGTGCAGATCGCAGGCAGCCGCCCGCAGGACGCGTTCCTCCGTAGACATGCCGGCGTTACCGACGGCTGCATCAACAGCGCGTAGCCGGTCACGCACTTTCAGCGATGAGCCGGACCGTCGCATCCATGCGTTTGCCAGCTTGGCGACCGAATTGGCGAGATCACGCATCACCGCCCTCCCCGCCGCAGACTTCGCGGTGAAGCTGCATGAGCCGCACGCCGTTCGCGTAGGTCGGCATCCAGGGGCGATCCGAGGGCCTCGACGCATCAGTGATGGTGGCGCGCTCAACGCCGAGACGGCGCGCCACGTCGGCCTTGCGGATGCCCGTGCGCAGGATCTCGTTCAGGATCGGGCGCAGGTCATCCAGGACAGGGAAGGCTCGATTTGAAATCTGGGCATCGGCCTTGCCCGGTCGATCGGAATCCCGGCTGCGCACATACGCCCAATCAGCGTCCGGACACAGATCCTCGAACGGCACCCTGCCGGCCGACTCCCGGTCAATGGCAATGGCCAGGGAAGCACTGCATTGGCGGTTCCCATAGGCGACTTGCCGCAAGTAGCCCACGGTCGTATCGCAGGCTGCAGCGAAGGCTTCCTGGCGCTCGACAGACCGGCCGTTGAGGAAGGCCAACAGCGCGCCCGCGCCGCTTTGTTGCGTCCTATCGTTGGACATAACAAAGCCCGATACCGGCTCACCGGGCCGGACGAGGCCTCGAAGTGACAACCCATGAATTCCGATATACCCACCACCGATGGCAGACGTCCGTGCTGCGGCACTTCCGGATTTGAGATCGGAATGTTCCGCCGAAATGACCGTATCCCCGATGGTGATGGACTCGCCGGGACGGAGTGTGATGCTACGCATGGGCGGCTCCTTTCGGCTCCACGCCGGAGAACAAGTCCGGACGGGCCAGGCGCAAGAACATCATGCGCGAATTCGGTATCCCTGTTCGGCGCCACTCCGACACGGAAGGCGATTTGATGTCGAACATTCGGGCGACCTCCATCGTCCCGCCGAGCCGATCGATGAGTGCCGAGTGCGGATGTGGTGTTTTCATGGATAGCATTATTAGGCATGCCTATTATTATGTCAAGGCACACCTAACCAATAGTCTATTAGGATGGCCTAATCATGAAGACACTTGCAGAACGACTCTCAGAAGCCCTTACAAAGACAGGGCACACCAAAGCGGATCTGGCGCGCGCATGCGGGGTGGCGGCACCGTCCGTAAACGACTGGTTTTCGGGAAAAACAAAGAGCCTCAAAGGGAGCAGTCTGATACGGGCCTCGAACTTCCTTGGGGTCAGGAGCTTGTGGCTTGCCGAAGGCAAAGGACCAAGGACAAACGATGAGGCGCACTCTGCAGTGGTCGAGCCGACGGCCGACTCAGCCGACCTATGGCCGTTCAGACTCGTGTCCAAGCAGGACTACGACCGCCTGACGACGGATGAGCAGCGCGACCTCGACAAGACTGTGGCGAGGTTTATTGCGGGGTGTTTGGCGGGGCGGTAGCGGCCCGCCTGGCCTTGGGGTAACGATGTCCGTACCACGCGAACAAGAATTCATATCGTCGATGCGATACCTGGCGGAAATCATGCCAGAGGAAATTGCAGAAAAATTTTCCCTGCGCTCTATACGTCGAGGAAACCCCAAGGATGTTTCGGTCTCTGTGTCTGAATTTGCCTCATGGAATGACCGGAGATTTAAAGACGCATCCACTTTAGGGGCGCTGGGCTGGGTCAATAAAGACAGAATGGCAGAGCGGGCAATCAAATCAGCAAGCCCCAGGAAAAAAGAGAGGAAGAGCAGAGCAGAAATACTCGATAAAATATGCTCTAAGGTGTTGTCTTATGCGGAGAGCGCCACCGCAGACGATTTTGCTGTGATCAATTACCTGACATCGGTTGCCGACCGATCAGTGGTTTACCCTCTAGCAATAATATGTGCGCTGCATGAGTACCACCACAACAACGCGGCTGTTATCTCGGCAAATAATAAAGAACGCCAGATAAATGCCCTGAAAGAAAAGGCATTGGCAGGGCTTGAGGCGATCAATGAGATTCAGAAGCTAAGCGCAGCCAATCTTTACTCCAGCTCATCTCTTGGAAAAATAGATGCTTTGCATAAAAGACGGCTGCATGAGCTTGAGCGGCATTGGAGTTTCGCTGTGCGCACACTTCATCCGATACGTAGAAATGACGCAACGGCCCGGGAACGCCTGTTTATCTATCGAATCTGGCAGGCCAACATGGGGATATTCAGGAATTCCAAGACCAGAGCCATCCAATACTTTCTCTTAATGGAAGGAATAGAGAATCAAATGGATGAGAGAAATATCAGCAAGGCGTGCGCCGCCTTCGCCGAGAAATACAAGGATTTTTCCCATAGTTACCACTGGCGCTTGTTCAAACATATAAGGCGCAACAACTGCCAGGGATTTGATGAAAGCTATGGCTAGACAGTAATGCCGGTCACGCGTAATCGAATCGCAGCCGCATCAACCGCCATTACCATCCAACTCCGAGACAGGCAACATACAGCCATGTTCACTTCCCGCAAGGGTTCGACATGGCAACGCAAACCAAGGCCGGCATCTGCCCGGCCATCGAAACCGACGACACGCCCATCCAGCTCACCCGGGGCGACGATCCCAGGGCCGATAGCCGCAATCTCGCGGCACGCCTGGGCGTCAAACACAAAAACACCTACGCGCTGATCAAAACCTACGCGGCTGACTTCAAACGGCTGGGGATACTTCTGTTTGAAACGGAAGAAATATCTGGTCCCGGCCAGCCGGAGAAGTTCGCCCTGCTCAACGAAGACCAGGCGTATCTGCTCCTGACCTATTCCAAGAACACCAAGCGGGTCCGGGAAATCAAGATCGCCCTCGTCATGGCCTTCCGCAAGGCCCGCCTGGCCGCCGACATCACGAAGGCGGAATATCTCCCCACCTACCACGACCTGCACGGCCGGATCGGCCTGCTTGCAGCCGGCTCCCGCAACGCGCGCTTCGTCCACATGAACATGAACCGGCTGCTCAACCAGGCCGTGGGCATTGGTGCCGGGGAACGAGGACGGCTCGACCTGCCCCACCGATCTCTGATGGTGGTGGCGCAGTCCGTGGCTGCTTCGGCAATGCGTGGGGCGGCGGACCACCACGACGGCTACCGGGCGGCGAAGGATGCGCTGCGTGCACTCGGCAGAATCCCTCTGAAAGACGCGGACACCCATCGGGCTTGTCAGTCAGTCAAAAATAAGTAGGCATGCCTATTGACAATCAAATTAGGCACACCTATCATTAGATTTGCAGCAGCCAACCTCGATTTGCTAGGCTGTTCTCAGCGAATAGGAAATACACCATGCAACGCAATCTCACGCCGCCCGCCCAGGCCGGATAAAACAAAACCCTCGGCAGCATTAGCTGAACGAGGGCCTTGCAAGACCGGCTGTTGACGCAGCCGACCTTTAATCGGACCAAGGGAGATAACCATGTCCAAGAAGATCGCCCCTACACGGGGTGAGGGGATTTCTACGCCTCAAATCATAGCAGCAAACCCCAAATTGGGGAATACCCAAGCCTTTTCCGTGGCTGCGTTCGCCGAAACACTCGACGCCACGATCCAGGATCGCGCCATCGAGCCCATGCAGACAGCCGCCGAAGTGTTCGGGTGGATCGAAACTCTGGCATCGCTTGCGAAAGAAAAAAATACCTCTCGCACCAAGATCGATGACCTGGTCAAAATCATCCACCACCTCGCTGGCGATTTCTGCAATCACATCGACTGCGAGCGCGAAATGCTGCGCGACGAACACCTCCCCCGCCTGCTGGCGGCCCTGCCGAATGGGGGCGAAGCATGATCCCCCAAGAAATCACTCAAATCGCGACGCTGTTCCAAGCCATCCAGAACATCGCTGAACAGCACGACGACGAACACCGCTCGATCATCGCGGGATTGGCTAGCACGGGCCACGATCTCGCCTCGTACTTCGGCAATGTCCTCGACGGCGACAACAGCGACCCTGGCCCCCGCGCATCCGCCCACGGCATGCCCCAGGCAGTGCTGAACGAAGGCTACGAGGCAGCCCAGAAATGGTACGCCGATATGGTCGAGCGCATGGAAGCGCTTTGTCGACAGGAGTCACGCCGTCAAGGGCGCGAGATCATCGCCGGCTATTGCGTCAATTCCTGGCTCAAAGAGGCGTTCAACGACCTGCCTGCTGGCCAGCACGGTGCCTTTCTGGATGCCGTGGGCGCGTACCTCGTGACCCACTTGGCGTACGGCGAACCGACCAAGGAATTCCGTGCCACCTCCGACCTCTTGGCGATGTACGCCTCGACGCCGGCGGAGCAGGATGCTTGGAGCGACCGCCACAACGATGAAGAGGTGGCGGCATGAGCACTATCACCCTCACCCTCCCCGCTCCCATCGGCGCCGAGCTTGGCGGCGGCATCTACGTCGGCCCGCACTTCCAGCCGGACGGATCGGTTCGCCACCTGGTTTCTGCCACCGAATCCCTGGGCGATCACAAATGGGAAGACGCCAAGGACAAGGCCAGCGAATATCGCGGCGGCGGCTTCAATAGCTGGTTCCTGCCGTCCAAGAACGATCTGACGGTCGCCCTGCTGAACGCTCGGGACAAGTTCGACAAGGCCATCCACTGGACCTCCACGCCCTACGGCGAGCGCCACGCCTGGGCCGTCGCTTTCGAGCCCGGCCGCGTGAGCACGGACAGCCGCAGCCTCGAGTTCCGCGTTCGTCCTTTCCGCGTTCATCAATTCATCCCTTCATCCCTTTCGCAGGTCGAGGTGGACCAACAGGGCCACCGACTCGCCTACGACACGGCCATCGACCACAGCGGCCCGGCCCGGGCGATGCTCGATCTGGTCACCAGCACTGGCGGTGATTCCGGGTTCGATTCTTTTGAGCCGGAGCAGCAGCAGGCATACCTGCGCGCCGTCTATGCCCACGTCGCAGCGGCTGATGATGCGCTGCGCCTCATCGGAGGGTTCAAATCATGAGCGCACTCATCGAAGAACGACGCGTCCGCCTTGAGGATCACAGGGACGACCTGCAAAGCGCCCTCCTCATCCTAGAACTGATTGACGACGAGGAATGCTCCAAAACACCCCGGCTGGAAAACCTCATCGAGCTCGGGAAAATGGCACTGGGCAGCAAGCTCGAATTGCTGGACGGCATGCTGAGCCGCCACGAAAAAAAGGGGGGCCAGCAATGACCATCGCCAAGCACATCGTTTTCACGTCCGCAGCCCACGGAGACCACACCATGGCCGGCGTCCTGGACACGCTGACTCGGGCCCGGCATGACGCCCTCGCCATCGCCGCGATGAGCAGCGTTCTCGGCACGGATGGGTTCGACTCGTTCGCCGAAATGACGGAAGACCGTCAGATGGCGATTTTCAACAACATCACCGAACTCGCCGACAGGGCCGCCGCGGCACTGCTGCGCTTGGACGACATGCTGAGCATGGCTGATGTGAAGGAAGCGGGGGGCGACCATGATTAAGCCCGCCAAAGCAATTGGCCTCATCGATGTCGATAGCCTCGGCATGGTGTCGCGCGACGATCTGTGCAACTCCCCCCCCTTGGTCATACCCGAATCAGCGCCCGCGCTCAATGTGCTCGACGCCGGCCTGGTCAGGGTCTCCCGGGTACAGCTCATCCTTCGGACCCTCGAACGAGAGTGTGATGACGACGACAAATCCGTCTTCTACGGCCACTTGGCCGGCATGCTGTCCGAGGCGTATCTGATCCTGAACACGGTCGGGATCCGCCTGGGAGGGGAATCATGAACGTCCCCCCTCGAATCGAGCACAGCCATTGGCAGGACATGGTCAACAGCACCAGCTTCTACGGCGAACGCGAAGCCCTGGAGCGCTCGGATTTCCTGCGCCCCCTCCTTCCGCCGGCGGACCGAAAGTACATCACCCTGCCCCAGGTTTGCTCAGACGGAAAGGCCGTATCAAACCACGCGGTCTGCGCCAACCTGAAGCACGGCGGCATCCGGATTCGCATCCATTGGGGCCCCTGGTGGCGGAAGGATGCCAGCGCCCCAACACGCGAGGAAATCATCGACCTCTCCCGCCGCGTCCTGGCGGAAATCCAAGAACACGACCAAGACCGGATCAACGCCGCCCCGGAGGGCTGGCCGTTCCCTGTCTGGAGGAATGCAGCATGAACACCAAGAACCTTTCCCTCCAGATCGCCATCGCCGAGAAGGCCGTCGATCTGTTCCACCTCGAACAGGCCCTGCGCACAGCATCGGCAGACCTGCGTGACGCTTGCGCTGAGTTCCGCCGCAAGCACAACCAGGGCGACTACATCCCGCGAGACAGCGAACTGCACGAACAGATGCGCGAGGCGACGGGCATGGAGTTCGAGGCCTACAACGACGCCAAACGCAACGTGCGTAATGCCAAGCGGCGCCTGGACACCGCCATCCGGTCCCTCCTGGGAAAGGAGGGCCAGTCATGACACCCCAGATCAAGGACTACGCCCTGGCTTTGGACTCCCTGGCCTACGTCTGCTTGCATGGCGATCGGCGGCAACAGATCGACGCCGCGGCGGCCGCCCGGGACGCTCTGAAGGCCGGCGGCCAAACTGTCCGACGTCCTCGCACGAGGCGCTTCGAGGTCCAGGTGCGCGCCGCCAACGGCCTGCACTGCTGGACCGCCATCGCCCACAACAGCATCGACGCCCTGCTCTCGGCCCTGGAGAAGTTCGAGGGTCAGCAGGTGGCTGTCACCGTCACGCCGGAACCGGCGAATCGGAGGGCCAAGGCATGATGACCAACATCGACCTCAACGCACTGGCCGAGCAGCACGAGCCTTTTGTCTCTGGGCAGTTGCTGCCGCTCATCGTCGGCCACGCCGCCGCAGGGCGACACAATCCGGACCTTCTGGTGTTGGCCGTCATCTGCATGCTGGCTGCCGTACTGGACGAAACCGGGTCCACCGATGCCCGTGTGACCACCGCCGCCATCCTCGCCGTGTGTGACAAGGGGCCGGCCCTGGGCCAACAGGAGACCGTGCAATGACGCTCCAAGACAATCAGCAACTGCGCGCCCTGCTCTGCCTGCCGCCGATCCAGCCCAGCGCCAGCACCGCCCTGGCCGTCCCCGAAATGCCGCTCCGCGAAGTCGTGACCGGCGATCAGGAAATTGACGCCGTTCTCTGGCTGCAGAAGGTGATTGATACCGGCAACCGGGGCTTGATCGACAAGGCCCTGGAGGCGGCCAAGCAGATCAAGACGCCCATGAAGGATCTGGCAAAGCGATACACCGAGCACGTCTCGCGCGCCAGCGGTGGACACTTTGGTGCGGTCCTGGCGACCTTCGGCTTCGGTGAGCTGGAGGACCAGGCGGAAAAGGCCATCGAGCGCGCAGCCCTCTACCACGAGGCGATGTCTCGCTTCGGTACCGAGGAAGCCTTGTTCGCTGAACTGCCTGCCGAGCGTGCCTGCCGGCTGGCATTGAAGCGGCTCAAGCGTGACGACTTCGACATGTACGACGATGCCCACGCCCGGGCCCGGTTCGAGAAGCGCCCGGAACTGGTGCCCGGCACGATCAGCGACTGCCTGTACGCCATCGAGTTCTGGCGTCACTTGTGGTCGCTCCGTCATGCCGCTGTCAGTGACGACAGCGATCTCCCGTCGTCCGCCTACGCGCATGAGTGCTATGCGTTCTTCATGCTGGCTGACATCCGGCCGCGCAGCCGAGAGGAAGCCATCGCGGCCTTCGAGCATGTGCAGAACAGCGACCGGGGAGACTGGGCCGAGGCGGATTCGATCCTGCAGAACCTGGTGATCAGCGGGTGGGAGGCGCCAGCCATTCGAATGCCGTATACCGACGCGATGATCGAAGAAGCCATGGAGGCGTCGCTACTCGGAAGGCCCAGTCCGGATGACGACACCTATGTGCGCAGCATCCTGGATGCGGCCGCCCGTGCGCAGGAGGTCAACCATGAAGCGCTCTGACCTGAACCACCTGCGCCGCCTGGTCTCCTGGGTGCGCTGCGAGATCGGCCAGGATCCAGCCGAGATGCAGAAGACCATGATCAACATTGCCGACAAACTGTCGGTCGAGTCCCACGAAATCAGCGACGAAGGCAAGGCCCGCATGGTGGAAAGCTACCGCCGGGCCGCGGCGGTGCCGCAATACGTCCGCGATGCCATCAAGGCTCTGGATCGGTACGCCCGGCCGCCTGGGCAAGACGGTGGGTCGGAGAAGCGGCGCGCCGCCGTGGAAACCCGCGCCGATGCTGGCTCCGACGGCGGGCATGGACGGGCCTGCGCGCCTACCAGCATCAACCTTCAGTCCATGATCGGCTGGATGCGCCGCCGCCAGGGCTGGCCGCAGGTCATCGTGTCAGGGCGGATGGCTGGTGACATCGCGGATATGCTGTCCCTCCACGGTGGTGACACTCTCTATCTCGGATGCGCCCGGATGGGGCTGGCAGGGGCCAGCGATGAGGAAGTGCTGAACTACGTGCGTCTTTCCACGCAGAAGGCAGCCTCTGGACACAACGTCCTGCCTCTGGACACAGGCTCTGGACATAGCGCCCAGGAGGTAATCCAGCGCGCCGTGAACGCGATCGAGCGTCCCGAAGGCTTGACCGACACGCGATGGGAATACGTGAAGGCTGGCATTCGGCTGCTGGTGGCCGAGGTGAACCGCGTTGCCTCGGATTCCGCTCTGAAGGAGGTCGGCCATGAATAACGTCATCCCCTTCAGCAACGACGAGTTCAGCATCCGTGTGGTGCTGATCGACGATGAGAAGTGGTTCGTAGGCAAGGATGCGGCCGGGCAACTCGGCTACGCGAACGAAACGGATGCGCTGAACCGTCACTGCAAGGGGGTCGTGAAACGCTACCCCCTTCCGACGGCTGGCGGCGTTCAGGATCTGCGCGTCATCAACGAGCCTGACCTGTACCGGCTGATCGTTGGCAGCACGCTGCCCGCCGCTGAGCGGTTCGAGCGGTGGGTGTTTGAGGAAGTCCTGCCGTCCATTCGCAAGACCGGCAGCTACCAGCGCCCCATGAGCCAAGCCGAAATGTTCCTGGCCAGCGCCCAGGCGATGGTGGAGATGGAGCGCAAGCAGGCCGCCCTGGAGCAGGCTACGGCCAGGGTCGAGCAGCAGATCGACCAACTGGTGGAATACCAGTTGCTGATCAAGCGCCCCAGCAACGCCGAAGCCATCACGCACATCCGCCGGCGGATCTTCCAGGAATACGGCCTGCCCGAGCATGTCGTGGACCAGGTGATGCGCCAGTTGCCCTACAGCCCGAAGCCGGCCGGCATGGTCAAGAACACTCGGGAGGAAGCCGAGGGCGCCAGCTACGCTGTGTACTGGACCAAGGACGTGAACGCGGTGTTCCGGCGATTCGTGGGCGAATGCACCCGCGTGACGCCGGCCTTCGTCACGCACCCGTTCATCGAGGCACGCTTCCGGCTGGCCCCGACTGTGGAGGTGCGGCCATGACATTGCGCACCAAGACAGGACCCACGTGCATTGCGCGCTTTCTTGCCGTTGTTGCCGAGTGTGGCCCCCAGCCCACCTCCGTAATCGCCCGCAGGTCAGGCTTAACCCAGAAGCAATGCAACGGCATCGCGGCACGCTTGATCGCCCAAGGCAGAATTTCACGGCGAAAGCCGAAACTGTCAGAGGGCGGCGGATACTACCGCTACTTCATGGACGACGACCAGCTATGCCGGGCACGGGGTTCCTCGATCGAAGGTCTGAAGGGCGTGGGCGCGGTGGAAGCAGTCGACAGGCTGCGATTCTTGCGACGGCTGAAAGAAAGCCCCGCTTACTGCGACAGCGCCGCATTGAACGCCATCATCGACGACTATCAGAGGACGCTCAGGCTGGCGGCCGAGGGGGAACAATCATGACCCCCCAAGACCTGACCCGCATCGAAATCACCCTGCTCGACAAGATGCTGGCTCACCTGGCGATGCGCTGGCCCAAGGCGGCCACCTACATTCCGTCGGGCACCACCAGGGTGTTGTGCGCCGGCCAACTGCGCGAGGACGAGCAGGCGAACCTCGATGTCTATGTCCTGGCCTACCAGGACGCCATCCAGGACATCCTGCGCATGCTGGACAAGGACGACGGCCAGCCTGATGCACCCATGGCGCTGCGCGAAGCCGAGAACTCGGTGTTCCAGGGCGGCTCCCTGCCGCCCAGGCGCGGCTCTGGCCCGGGCGCGGAGGCACGGCAACGCGGCTCTGTAGCCGGTCGCGCACCGCGTAAGCCTGCGCCGGACCGGGGGGTTCGCCGGAATTCGGAGGCGCGCCGCCGGCTTGAAGACCTGTTCAAGGCGTAGGGGGCGGTCATGGCAGAACTACTCCCCCGCCTCATTCGGGCGGGCAAGGCGCCGTCGTACCTAGGGGTCAGCCGCAACACCTTCAATCGCCACGTGCGCCCTCATCTGCGCGTGGTTGAGATCGGCCCCCAAGGCAAGGCCTTTGACCGTCTGGAACTGGACGCCTGGGTGGAGCGACACCTGGGACAAGAAGGAATTGACAGAGCACACCCCCAGGGCGAAGATGGCCCCGGCAACAGCGGATGCGCTCATGGCAACGGAGATCATCAACCATGGCGCAAAACACAATCCCAGGGCTCAAGCTCCGGGGCGACGTCTGGCACATCGACAAGCAGATCAAAGGGTATGGCCGCCTTTGCGAAAGCACTGGAACGAGCAACCGCCAAGAGGCACAAACCTACCTGATCTATCGGCTTGAAAAAATTCGCCAATCCACCGTCTACGGGGTTCGCCAGGACCGCACCTGGCGGCAAGCCGCAACACGTTTTTTGGAGGAGTATTCGCACCAACGATCAATATGGCATTCGGCGATTTTCTTGAAGCAGCTTGACCCCTATATTGGGGATATGGCGCTGCGTGAGATTGATGGCGAAGCGCTTGAACCCTACGTCGAGGACAGGCTTGCGCAAGGGAAGTCCAATCGAACCGTGAACATTGCCCTGCAAAGGGTCGTCAGGGTGCTCAATCTGTGCGCTCGGAAGTGGCGGGACGAACACAAGCGGCCGTGGCTGGATTCGGTTCCTATGATCGAAATGCTCAGCGAGAAAAGCAGCCGCCAGCCTTACCCCCTATCCTGGGAAGAGCAGAAAGCGTTCTTCCTGGAACTGCCAGCGCACCTGAGAACGATGGCGCTCTACAAGGTCAACACGGGATGCCGAGAGCAGGAGGTCTGCAAATTGCGGTGGGAGTGGGAAATCGCCGTGCCTGAGTTGAAGACCAGCGTTTTCTTGCTACCAGCCGACTTCGGTGGCCGGTTTGAGGATTCTGGGGTGAAGAACGGCGAAGAACGGCTGGTGATCCTCAACCGTGTGGCCAAGTCCATCATCGACGGTCAGCGCGGCCAACATGCGGAATGGGTATTCCCGTACGAGGACGGCGCACTGAACCGGATGAATGACACAGCCTGGCGAAACGCCAGACGGCGGGCGGCGGCGAAATGGGAGAAAGTCCACGGCGCCCCGGCGCATCCTGGTTTTGCGGGGCTGCGAGTCCACGACCTCAAGCACACTTTCGGGCGAAGGCTGAGAGCCGCAGACGTGCCAGAGGAAGATCGCAAGGCCCTACTGGGGCACACCAACGGCAGCGTGACATCCCACTATTCTGCCGCGGAGCTGGGCAAGCTGATCGAGCTCGCAAATAAAGTGGTCGCAACCGGGGGGCACACCCCAGCGCTCACCGTGCTCAAGCGTGTTGCGTGATAGGGGGTCACGCAAAACTCACGCAAAAAGAACAAGGGCCTACAGACCGAAATCTGTAAGCCCTTGATAATGCTGGTCGGGACGGCGGGATTCGAACTCGCGACCCCTTGCACCCCATGCAAGTGCGCTACCAGGCTGCGCTACGCCCCGAAAGACGTGAATTCTAGCACAGAATTCTCGGGGGCCGCTCGCCGATCCACGAACAGTGTGGAGCCCGGATGCTTCTTCGCCTGGGACTTGGCCTCGCTCGCCGCCTGGGCGATCTGATGGCGCGATTGGAAGGCGCCCGGTTCGACCCGGACCAGGCCCAGGGACAGCGCGGGCAGGCTATAGCGGCGGTGCTGGCCCTGGCGGTCCTCGGCCTCGTAGTTCTCAATGGCGCCCTGCCCCGCCTCGATCATCAGTTGCCGCATGTCACGCGTGAAATCGGCCAGCATGCGCTCGCAGCGCGCCTGCCAGTCCGCGCTGCGCAGCAGAATGATGAAGTCGTCGCCGCCGATATGTCCCAGGAAATCGTGCTGCTCGTCGACGTGGCGCGACAGGATCCGGCTGAGCAGCCGGATGACGTCATCCCCCAGGCGATAGCCAAAGATATCGTTGAAAGGCTTGAAGTGATCCAGGTCCGCATAGCAGACGGCAAACTGCAGGCCGCTGCCCAGATAGCGCTGGATCTGGCGATCGATGGGCACGTTGCCGGGCAGCTGCGTCAGCGGATTGGCATGCCGCGCCGCCCGCAGCTGCAGACGGTTCAGCGCCTGCAGCAAGTCCTGGCTGGATCCCACGCCCAGGTAGCGCCCGCGCCCGGTGATGATGAAGTCGGTGGCCAGGGAGTGACCCTCGGCCTCGGCCAGCCAGCGGCTGAGCGTCAGCAGCGGCGTGTGCATGTCCACGATCAGCGGTTTGCTGTCCATGAACAGCCGGCAGGGGCTTTTACCATACAGCTCGCGCTGGAACGGCAGGGAGAACCGCTCCACCAGGCTGCTGCGCTTGAGCACGCCAAGCGGACGGCCATCCTCCACCACCGGAATGGTGTAGAGGCCGGGCTTGCCCAGAAACAGACTGAAAACCGCTTCACTGGACATCTGGGAGGTGACGCTGGGAACACGCCGCAACAGCTGCAGCGCCCAGCCCTGCTCATCGTCCTGCGGCAGCCCGGGCTCCGCGCAGCATCGCAGCGCGTTCAGCCGCAGAGTGGTCAGATCGGACGACAACCCCGTCCAGGCCCGGCGCGAGGGCTGCGCCTGCGGCCGATCGATGTAATAGCCCTGCGCGCAGGAAATGCCCTGATCGCAGACGCAGGCCAGTTCATCCACCGTCTCGATGCCCTCGGCCACGACGATGGCGCCAGCCACCGCCGCGATGTCGCTGATGGAACGCAGCATCTGCTGGCGCAGCAGATCGTCCTGGATTCCCCTGACAAAGGCCTTGTCGGTCTTGATGTACTTGGGTCGCAATTTCAGCCAGCGGCCCAGGTTGGAGAACCCTGTACCCAGATCATCGATGGCGAACTGCACGCCTTGCGCCTGCAGCACCGCGATGACGGACGCCAGCTCTGACCAGTTGCCATCGACCTCCTGTTCCGTAACCTCGATGACCAGGCGGCTGATGTCCAGCCCGGCCTGCAACAGCAGAGCCGGCAGGCTCGGTTCGGACTCGCAGGTAGCCAGCAAAGCCTGCGGACTGATATTCAGGAACAGGCGGCCGGGCAGCCCCAGCGCGGCGAAGCGCTCGACGACGACGCGCGCTGCGCGCAATTCCAGGGTGACTCCCAGTCCTGCCGCGCGCGCCGCCGAAAACAGAGGTTCCGGACTGTGCAGCCGGCTGTCCCGAGGGCCACGGATCAGCCCTTCGTAGCCCAGCGCGGCACCCTCCCGCAGCCAGACGATCGGCTGGAACACGGCGTCGAGGACGCCGCCCAGTATCAGGTCACGATCGGCGCCCGCCGGATCGATACTCGGGCCGACATCGGCCGCCAGACGGGCGGGCTGTTTCGGATCCGGCAGAGACGACATTGACACACCAACATCGAAAGAAATACGAGAGCACCGCCGGGGCAGGCAACCGCCCCGGCCGATGGCCATCCGTCAAAGCAGGCCCAGCTGCAGCTTGGCCGGCTCGCTGATCATCTCGCGGCTCCAGGGCGGGTCCCAGACCAGATCCACAGTGGCTTCATCCACGCCGCCGATATTCAGCAGCTTGTTGCGCGCCTCGTCGGCGATCATCGTGCCCATGCCGCAGCCAGCGGCGGTCAGCGTCATCTTGATCTCGATGCGAAACCGGTCCGGCGTGGCGGCGGGCATCACCTTGCACTCGTAGACCAGCCCCAGATTGACGATGTCCACGGGGATTTCCGGGTCGTAGCAGGTGGACAGCATGGTCCAGGCGGCGTCTTCCACGGATTCCACTGTGGCCGGGCCTTCATGGACATGCTTGACCTCTTCGGTGGGCTCGAAGCCCAGGGCATCACCATCGACGCCCTCGATGCGGTACAGATTGCCTTCCACCATCACGGTGTAGGTGCCACCCAGCTGCTGGGTAATGACGGCCTCGCAGCCCGCCTCGATGGTCACGGGCGAACCGTAGGGCACGGTGACCGCCGGGCAGTCCCGGTTGACGATCACTTCCTGCCGATTGAAACTCATGATGTTACCTCTGGTTCATCGCATTATTCGGTGACGGCCGTATCGCGCGCCTGCACGATGGCGTTGTGCAGCGTATGCCAGGCCAGCGTGGCGCACTTCACCCGTGAGGGAAATTCGCGCACCCCGGACAGGACTTCGAGCTTGCCCAGATCGCAATCCGGGTGGGCTTCGGTCAGCATGGCGTGGATATCGTGAAACAGGGATTCGACCTGATCCACCGACAGGCCGCGCACGGCTTCCGTCATCAGCGACGCCGACGCGGTCGAAATCGCGCAGCCATGACCGATGAAGCTGACATCCTGAACGACGCCATCCGCTACCTGGGCATAGACCGTCAGTTGGTCGCCGCACAGCGGGTTGTAGCCATCGGCCCGGTTCGAGGCATCGTCCATCGCATGAAAATTGCGTGGGTTGCGGTTGTGATCGAAGATGACTTCCTGGTAGAGCTCTCGCAGGCCGTCTTCTGTGTCTCTCATGCCTTACACCCCGAACAGTTTCTGGGCCTTGCGCACGCCCGCCACCAGGGCCTCGACGTCGCGCAGGTCGTTGTACAGGGCGAAGGACGCCCGCGCCGTGCCTGGAATACCAAAACGCGTCATGAGCGGCATCGCGCAGTGGTGCCCTGCCCGGATCGCCACGCCTTCGGTGTCCAGGATCGTGCCCAGGTCGTGCGGATGGATGCCGTCGACCAGGAACGACAGGATCCCCGCCTTGTGCGGCGCGGTGCCGATCAGACGCACACCAGGCAGTGCCTGCATGGCGGCGGTAGCTTCGGCCAGCAGCGCCGATTCGTGGGCGGCGATGCGGTCCAGCCCGATGCCGCGCACATAGTCGATCGCCGCGCCCAGGACGATCGACCCGGCGATGTTCGGTGTGCCGGCCTCGAAGCGCTGCGGGCCCTCGGCCCAGGTGCTGCCGTCGAAACTGACGGTGCGGATCATGTCGCCGCCACCCTGCCAGGGCGGCAGGTCCTTCAGGATCGAACCGCGCACATACAGCGCGCCGATCCCGGTCGGACCATAGATCTTGTGCCCGGAAAAGGCGTAGAAATCGCAATCCAGAGCCTGGACGTCCACCGTCGCGTGCGCCACGGCCTGGGCGCCGTCGATCAGCACCAGGGCGCCGGCCTCGTGCGCCAGGCGGGTCAGATCCTGAACGGGATTGACGGTCCCCAGCGCGTTGGACACGTGGGCGATCCCGACCAGCTTCGTGCGCGCGTTCAGCTGCGCCCGGAAATCGTCCAGGTCGAGCTCACCTGAATCCGTGATCCGGACATGACGCAACACGGCACCGGTGCGGGCGCACAGCAACTGCCAGGGCACGATGTTGGAATGGTGTTCCATCCCGGTGACCAGGATCTCGTCGCCAGCCCGCAGGGTCTGGCCCCAGGTCTGCGCGACCAGGTTAATGGATTCCGTCGTGCCTCGGGTGAAGATGACGTTCTGGCTGTCGGGCGCGTTCAACAGCTCGCGCACCCGCTCCCGAGCCTGTTCGTACAGGTCGGTGGCATGCTGGGACAGCCAGTGCACGCCTCGGTGGATGTTGGCATTGGACTGTTCATAAAACTGATCCAGCGCCTGGATCACCGCCCGGGGCTTCTGAGTGGTGGCGCCATTGTCCAGATAGGCCAGCCGGCGCTTGCGCACAGGCCGCGCAAGGATCGGAAAATCGGCTGCGCAGTCCAGCAGCGCGACGCGGCCGCCGACCGCCGACAATGCATCCCCCGCCTCGTCATCGACGGCGAGGCGGGCGCTTTCGCGAGAAGTTAGTGGCGCGTTCATGCGGCCTCCTGGAGGGCCATGCCGCCGGGCAACAGGGCGCGGATGGCCTGCTCGACCCGTTGGCGCAAGGGTACGAAATCGATGCGCGCAACACTGGCCGCCGCGAAGGCGTAGGTCAGGATATCGCGGGCATGCGCCTCGTCCAGCCCACGCGTACGCAGGTAGAACAGGCTGTCGGCGTCGATCTGGCCCACGGTCGTGCCATGGGCGCATTTCACGTCGTCGGCGTAAATTTCGAGTTCCGGCCGGGAATCCGATTTCGCCAGACGCGACAGCAGCAGGCTGTCGTTGCGCTGGATGGCGTCGGTGCCATCGGCACCGGGCGCGACCAGGATACGGCCGCTGAAGACGCCATGCGCGGTATCGGCCAGGATCCCGCGATAGTTTTCATGGCTGACGCAACGTGGCTTTTCGTGGCCGATCAGGGTGTGGTGATCCACGTGACGGCGCTGGTTCACGTAGTACAGCCCATTGAAGAGCGTCTCGCAGCGCTCGTCGGCGAAATGCGTGGCGATGTCGTGCCGCGCCAGGCGCGCGCCCAGGGACACCGAATGGGATGCGAAATACGACCCCCGCGACTGCACGGCGTCGATTTCCCCCAGGTGCCAGGCCAGGGCCGATTCCTGTTGAAGTTTCAGATGGGTGACGCGCGCGTCGCTGCCCAGCGTCAGGCGAGTGGCGGCGTGGTGCAGATTGCTGGCGCCCGGCACACCGACGTAATGTTCGACCACGGTCGCCTGCGAATTGGCATCCGCCTGGATCAGGTGGCGCAGAAAATGCGCCGCCTGCGGCGATGCGGCCACGCACACTAGGTGGATGGGCTGCTCGACGGCCACGCCGCGCGCCAGCCGGATCCAGGCGCCATCGCTGGCCAGCGCCAGGTTCAAGGCACTGGTGCTGTGGCCGTCCTCGGCCTGGCCATAGGCGGCCTGGATGGCCTCGGCGTGATCCGCCCAGGCCTGCGACAGCGGCAACAGGGTCGCACCCGCAGGCAGCGACCCGAGGTCGGACAACGCCACGTCGAAAGCGCCATCGACGAACACCAGCCAGTGGCCGGATTCGCCGGCCTTCAGCGAGGCAACGAGGTCGGCCACCGGCTGCGCGCCACCATCAGCAAACGTTGCTGCCGCCAACGGCGACAGCGACGTGTGACGCCAGGCATCGTTTCGGGTAGTGGGCCAGCCTTCGCTCATGAAGCGGTCCAGGGCCTGCCGACGCAAATCGGCCAGCCAGGGCAGCCGCGCCCCGGCCAGAGAATCCGCCCGCCGGCCAAGCACATCGGCCCAGACCTGAAGATCGGTACTCATGCGCGCGCCCCCGGTTTGACGCCGATCTTCTTGCCGTCGTCGGCCTTGGCGCCACGCGCGGCCGCCGGGGCCTGATTGACCCCTTCGATCCAGCCGTAGCCTTTTTCTTCCAGTTCCAGCGCGAGTTCACGGCCGCCCGAGCGCACGATCCGGCCATGGGCCAGCACGTGGACGAAATCGGGCACGATGTAGTCCAGCAGCCGCTGATAGTGGGTGATGACGATCATGGCGCGATCGGGCGAACGCAGGCGGTTGACGCCATCGGCCACCGTCTTCAGGGCGTCGATGTCCAGGCCGGAATCGGTCTCGTCCAGGATGGCGAGCTTGGGTTCCAGCAAGGCCATCTGCAGGACCTCGTTGCGTTTTTTCTCGCCGCCCGAAAACCCTTCGTTGACCGAGCGGTACAGGAATTCATCGCGCATGCCGACGAGCTTCATTTCCGCCTTGGCCTTCTTGACGAAATCCATGGCGTCCAGTTCGGGCAGGCCGCGATGACGCCGTCCGGCGTTGACGGCGGCGCGCATGAAATAAGCATTCGAGACGCCCGGGACTTCGATCGGGTACTGGAACGCCAGGAAAATGCCGGCACGGGCACGCTCTTCCACGGGCAGGGCCAGCAGATCCTGGCCTTCGTACGTGACGGTGCCGCCCGTGACCCGGTAGTTCTCGCGGCCGGTCAGCACCTGGGACAAGGTGCTTTTCCCGGCGCCGTTGGGGCCCATGATGGCGTGGACTTCGCCCGGATTGACCTCGAGATTGAGGCCGCGCAGGATTTCCTTGTCCTCGATCGAGGCGTGCAGATCATTGATTTTCAGCATGAGATGGGCTCCTTAACCGACGCTGCCTTCCAGGCTCACGCCGAGCAGATTCTGCGCTTCGACGGCGAATTCCATGGGCAATTCCTTGAAAACTTCCTTGCAGAAGCCGTTGACGATCATCGACACGGCATCCTCGGCCGACAGGCCGCGCTGCATGGCATAGAACAGTTGATCTTCCGCGATACGCGAGGCCGTGGCCTCGTGTTCGACGCTGGCGCTGGGATTCTGCACCTCGATGGTCGGGAAGGTGTGCGCGGCGCATTCCTTGCCGATCAGCAGCGAATCGCACTGCGTGTAATTACGGGCGTTTTCCGCCTTGGGCGTCATGCGCACCAGGCCACGGAACGTATTGCTGCCGTGACCGGCGGAAATGCCCTTCGAGATGATGGTGCTGCGCGTGTTGCGTCCCATGTGCACCATCTTCGTGCCGGTGTCAGCCTGCTGATAATGGTTGGACAGGGCCACCGAATAGAATTCGCCCGTGGAATCGTCGCCGCGCAGGATCACGCTAGGATATTTCCAGGTGATGGCCGATCCGGTTTCCACCTGGGTCCAGGAAATCCGCGAACGCGGCCCGCGACAGTCGCCGCGCTTGGTGACGAAATTGTAGATACCGCCCAGGCCGTTCTCGTCGCCCGGATACCAGTTCTGCACGGTGGAATATTTGATCCGGGCGTCGTCCAGGGCGACCAATTCCACCACGGCGGCGTGCAACTGGTTTTCGTCGCGCATGGGCGCCGTACAGCCTTCCAGGTAGCTGACGATGGCCCCTTCGTCGGCGATGATCAGGGTGCGTTCGAACTGACCGGTATCGGCACTGTTGATGCGGAAATAGGTGGACAGTTCCATCGGGCATTTCACGCCCTTCGGGATATAGACGAAAGAACCGTCGGAAAAGACCGCCGAATTCAGCGCCGCGTAGAAATTGTCCCCCGGGGGCACGACCGAACCCATATATTTCTGGACCAGTTCGGGGTACGAGCGCACGGCCTCGGAAAACGAACAGAAGATGACGCCGACGTCGGCCAGCTGCTTGCGAAACGTCGTCGCCACCGACACCGAATCGAACACGGCATCGACCGCCACGCCGGCAAGCTTCGCACGCTCGTGCAGCGGCACGCCCAGCTTTTCGTAGGTTTTCAGCAGTTCGGGATCGACATCTTCCAGGCTCTTGGGACCGTCCTTCTTCGATTTGGGCGCGGAGTAATAGCTGATGTCCTGGAAGTCGGGTTCCGGGAAATGGACCTTGGCCCATTGGGGCTGCGGCATCTTCAGCCATTCGCGGTAGGCGTTCAGGCGCCACTGCAGCATGAACTCGGGTTCGCGCTTGACCGCGGACAAGCGGCGAATCACATCCTCGTCCAATCCCTTCGGAAAGGTCTCGGCCTCGATCTGCGTGACGAAACCGGCGTCATACTCGCGATCGAGGAAGGAATCGAGCTTGTCATTGACAGTACTCATTTGGACAGACTCCAGTTCGGAATATTCGTAAGGGGCGGGTGCGCACCGGTCACGGCGACCACAGCCGCAGAGATGGGCCGCGTATCATCGACCATGTTGGCCAGCGTCACGGATTCCAGCGTGCGACGCACGATCAGGTTGATGCGCTGCCAGTGGGTGCGGATGTGGCAGGCGCCTTCGACGCTGCAGACGCCCGGCAGGGCCGTGCATTCCGTCAGGCCAAAGGGTTGATCCTCCAGGGCATCGATGATCTGGGCAACGTTGATGCGATCGGGCTCGCGTTCCAGGCGGTAGCCGCCATGCGCCCCGCGTGTGCTGGCGACCAGACCGTGCTGCGCCAGCAGTTTCAGGACTTTGCTGACCACGGGTTGGCCGAGCCCCAGAGCCCCGGCCAGCTCGGCGGCGCTGCAGACGTGCGTCGGACGGGTCGCCATGTGCGTCAACACAAGGATTCCGTAATCGACGATCTTGCTGATCCGCAGCATGGGCTGGTCCAAGGGGGAGGAAATTCGGGAAACAAAATAGTACCGCTTTGGTACAGTATAGGTCAAACCCTGATGCCGCGGATCACGATTTCAGGCAAACGCACCGTTGCGCGCCTGCCGGACGAACTTTTACGAGGCCTCGGCGGCGCGGGACTGCTGCAGTTCCCACATCCGCGCATAACGGCCATCGCGTGCCAGCAGTGCAGCGTGGGTGCCCTGCTCCACCACCCGGCCGCCCTCCAGCACCAGGATGTGATCCGCATGGACGATGGTGGACAGGCGGTGCGCGATGATCAGCGTCGTACGCCCCTGGGCGATGCGGTCCAACTGATCCTGGATGGCCCGCTCGGTGCGGGTGTCCAGCGCGCTGGTGGCCTCGTCGAAGACCAGGATGGGGGGTGATTTCAGCAGGGCCCGGGCAATGGCGACCCGCTGCTTTTCACCGCCCGACAGTTTCAGGCCCCGCTCGCCGACAGGCGTGTCGTAGCCCTGTGGCAGGGACGCCACGAAATCATGGATGTGGGCGGCACGCGCCGCCTCGATGACTTCGTCCTGCGTGGCACCGGGTCGGCCATAGGCTATGTTGTAGCCGATGGTGTCGTTGAACAGCACCGTATCCTGCGGCACGATGCCGATATGGGCGCGAACGCTATCTTGCGTATAGTCGTGGATGTCGCGGCCGTTGATGCGCACGGCCCCGGCGGTGGGGTCATAAAAACGGAACAGCAGGCGCGACAGCGTGGATTTCCCCGCGCCGGACGAACCCACCACGGCCAGCGAGCCGCCCGCAGGCACCGAAAAGCTGACCTGGTGCAGGATTTGTCGGTCCGCCTGGTAGCCGAAATCCACGGCATCGAAGCTCACGCTGGCCTGATCCGCCTGCAAGACCGTGGCGCCCGGCCGATCGGCAACTTCCTGGTGATGCCCCAGGAGGTCGAACATGCGTTCCATGTCGGCCAGCGCGTGCTTGATTTCCCGATAGACGAAACCCAGGAAATTCAAGGGCGCGTACAGCTGCGTCAGGTACGCGGACACCAGCACCACGTCGCCCACCGTCATCCGGCCCAACACCACGCCACGCGCGGACTGCCACAGCAGTGCCGTCATGCCGATGGTGATGATCAGGCCCTGCCCCATGTTCAACAGATTCAACGAGACCTGGTTGCGCACCGCCGAATCGACCCAGCCGCGCATATCGTGATCGTAGCGGCGGCTCTCGTAGGTCTCATTGCCGAAATATTTGACGGTTTCGTAATTCAGCAGGGCGTCGATGGCCTTGCCGTTGGCCTGGCTGTCCAGCGTGTTCATGGTGCGCCGGTACACCATGCGCCGTTCGGTGACCTTCAGGGTGAACAGCACGTAGGCCGCGATCGTGGCGAGCGTCAGCGCGGCAAAGATCCAGTCGTAGCGCCACAGCAGCACCCCGGTCACCATGGCGATCTCCAGCAGCGTGGGCAGGACGTTGAAGACCGTGAAATTGAGCAGAAAGCCGATTCCCTTCGTGCCACGCTCGATGTCGCGCGTCAGTCCGCCCGTGCGCCGCCCCATGTGAAACCGCAGCGACAGCGCCAGCAGATGGCGGAACACTTGGCTGGCGACCTGCTGAATGGAGCCCTGGGTGACCCGTGCGAACAGGGCGTCGCGCAGTTCGCCGAAAACCCCGGTCATCAGGCGCGCCAATCCGTAGCCGGCCAGCGCGGCCAGGGGGACCGTCAACTGCGTGGCGGGCATCCCCAGCCCATCGATCAGATCCTTCAGGTAGATCGGGGTCGAGACATTGGCCAGCTTGGCCACGAGCAGACAGGCAAAAGCCAGCGTCACACGGCCGCGAAAGGCCCACACATAGGGCCAGAGGGTCTTCAGAGTCTGCCAGTCGTCGCGTCGCGCGGGGGCCGGGCCAGTATGGGAAAAACGCATGGAAACGTCCGGAAATCTGGAGTGACAAGCTGCGGAGCCGCGACAGCAGCTGCACGGCGGGCTGCGCATACAATAGAGAGCATTGAAGGAAGCCCGGCTGATTGTATGACTGTTTCGGTTTTCGATTACGAAGTGGAACTCGGCGCCTGCGCCGCCGGTGACCGGTCCGCTTTTCACGCCCTGTATCGCCACGAGGCGCCCGCCATGCGTGCCCTGGCGCTGGCCATGCTGGGAGAGCCCGAACATGCCGATGCCGTTCTGCACGAGACCTTCGTGCTGATCTGGCGTAACGCGGCTGGCTACAGCCCGACCATCGGCACCGCCCGCGCCTGGATGTACAGCATCCTGCGCTATCGGGCGCGGGCGCATGCGCGGCATCACCAAGAAGCGGGGGACTCGTCTCCGGAAAGCCTGCCGCTGCCGACCCTGACACTGCGCACCGACGCCACCGCCGACACGATACCAGGCGCGCTGGCCGCTCTGCCCGCCCCCCAGCTCGAAGCACTGCTGCAAGCCTACCTGCACGGCGGTGACCCAGCCCGTATCGCCGCCCTGCTGGACCGTTCCGAACCCGACATCCAGGCATCCATCGAGGCAAGCCTGAGCCATATCGACGAGGCCGTGCGCGCATGAAATCGCACCGTTCCTATTCCGATCACGAAATTGCGTGCTATGTGCTGGGGCTGGACATGCCCGATCAGTCCCGGGACATCCAGGCGCGCCTGGCACAGGATGACGCGGCCGCCGCGCGGGCCCTGAAGTGGGAAACGTATTTTCTGGGCATCGTCGATGCGCTGCAACCAGCCCCGCCGCCCGCCACGGTGATCACCCGGATCCAGGCGACCCTGGGAATGGAAGGCATGCCCATGCCGGAAGAGCCCCGCCCCGCGCCGGTTCACGCGGCCGAACCTGATACACCATCATCCCCGCAGGAATCCTCGGGCCGCCTGAATGGACACCGCTGGCGGATCGGCCGCCACCGCATCACCGCCATCGCCGCGGCCTGCGTGGTGGCCGGCCTGCTCGCCCTGGTGATCGGGGCCAATCTGCACCACACGACCAGCAAGGTCGTGCAACAACCGGTACAGCTGGAAAGTCATTAAAAATGCAGGGCTGCCCCAAGAGCGGCCCCGCATCGGAAAAACGCGCCCGCGGCATCAGCCCGGCGACGCTGGATCAAAGATCGCGCAAACCCGCCGCCTGATTGGGCACGTCGGCGGCGCCCAACGCCCGGCCCAGGCGCTCGCGGATGCCCTGCAGTTCGGCTCGCAGGGACTGCAATTCGGCCCCGGTCAGGCGCACGGCGGCGTCCTGATCATGCGGCACGTCGGCACCCTCGCCCAAGCGGTTGCGGGCGCCGGCGATGGTAAAACCCTGTTCGTACAACAGATCGCGGATGCGGCGCACCAGCAGCACCTCGTGGTGCTGGTAATACCGCCGATTACCCCGGCGCTTGACGGGCTTGAGCTGCGCGAATTCCTGTTCCCAGTAGCGCAGGATGTGTGGCTTGACGCCGCACAGTTCGCTGACCTCGCCGATGGTGAAGTAGCGTTTGGCGGGAATGGGCGGCAACGCCGAAGAAGACGCGGCCGGTGTCATGCGGGTTCTCCGGTCGTCACGATGCCATCCTTGAGTTTCTGGCTGGCATGAAAGGTCACCACCCGGCGGGCCGAGATGGGAATGACCTCGCCCGTCTTCGGGTTACGCCCGGGGCGCGGCGGTTTATTGCGCACCTGAAAACTGCCGAATCCCGAAAGTTTGACCTCGACCCCCTGAACCAGGGCATCGCGGACTTCGGAAAAGAACGTATCCACCACGTCCTTGGCTTCCCGTTTGTTCAGACCCACGCGCTCGAACAGCAGTTCGGCCAAGTGGGCTTTGGTCAGCGTCCGATCCGTATTCACCCGCAAATCTCCTATGTACGCAACCGGGCCCCATGCGCCTGGGACAGAGCCTCGGTCAGACGTTGCATGCAGTATTCGATCTGGCGCTCGTCGAGCGTCGCATCCTGCCCCTGGAACCAGAAACGCAAGGCCAGGCTACGTTGTTCCGCGGAAGACGCATCGCGCCAAATGTCGAACAGTTTAATGTCTTTGACGACCGCGAGTGCGGCATCGGCCGCGATCTGGTGTTCAAGTGTATCAAGCAGGGCCTGCCATGGCAGCCGGGCATCGACCCAGATCGCCAGATCGCGCACCACGACCGGCTGCCTGGACAGATCGGCCGACTGCGGAAAGACGCGTTCGGACACGGCGTCGGCATCCAGTTCGAAGACCACCGGGGCATGCGCCAGATCCAACGCCTGCGCCCAGCGCGGGTGAACTTCGCCCAGCCACCCGATCGGCCGCCCGTCCAGCAGCAGCCGGGCGCTGCGCCCGGGATGCAGTGCGGGATGGCTGGCGGCCTCGCAGCGCAACCCGGCGGCGCGGGCCCCCAGCAGGGATTCGAGATCGCGCTTCATGTCGAAGAAATCGACGGGCCGCACGGCTTCACCCCACTGTTCGGGCAGGGCCGGCCCCCAGGCCGCGGCTGCCAGATGGGTGGGCTGCGCCACACCGGCCACGGACAGATCGCCGTCGGCTACGGATGCGTCCCGCGCAAAGACACGGCCCAGTTCGAACACGCGGACCCGGGTCTGGCGGTGCTTGGCGTTGTGCGCGATGTTGGCGAGCAGCCCGCCGATCAGCCCGGAGCGCATCACCGCCAGTTGGCTGGCGATCGGATTGAGCAGCCGGATCGGCTGTTCATTGCCGCAATAGTCGCGTTCCCAGGCTTCCTCGACGAAGGAAAAATTGATGACCTCCTGGTAATCCAGCGCCGCCATGGACGCGCGCATGGCATGCGGACCGTACAGGGTTTCGGGCTGGGCCCGCATGCGGGCCGGCGCGACTGGCGGCAGGTCGGGGATCCGGTCGAAGCCGTAAATGCGGGCGACCTCCTCGATCAGGTCTTCTTCGAGGTTCAGGTCGAAACGGGCCGCCGGCGGGGTCACCAGGAAGTCCTCTCCGTGGTGTGCGAATTCGAACCCCAGGCTCGCGAAGATGCCGGTGATCTGCTCGGCCGACAAGTCGATCCCCAGCACACGCACGCAGCGCGACAGGCGCATGCGCACGGGGGCGCGGGACGGCAGCCGGAGGATCTGGTCATCCAGGGGGCCCGCCTGCCCGCCGCAGATATCCAGGATCAGCTGCGTCATGATATCCAGATGCGCAGGAATGGTGGAAAAATCCACGCCCCGCTCGAAGCGGTGTCCGGCTTCGGACGTGAGTTTGAAGCGGCGCGTCAGGCCCATGATGGCCTCGGGCCACCAGAATGCCGCTTCCAGATAGACGTCCGTGGTGTCCAGCGTAACAGCCGAGGCGTTGCCCCCCATGACGCCGGCCAGGCTTTCCAGGGCCTGATCGGTGGCGACGACGCCCACATCGGGCGCCAGCGCGACGGTCTGGCCATTGAGCAATTCCAGCTGCTCGCCCTCGCGCGCCCAGCGCACGGTCAGGCCGCCCTGAATGCGCCGCAGATCGAACACATGGGTCGGCCGGCCCAATTCCAGCATGACGTAGTTGGAAATATCGACCAGCGCCGACACGCAACGCTGGCCCGCTCGTTCCAGGCGGGATTTCATCCAGTCGGGCGTGGCGGCACGGGCATTCACGCCGCGCACGACCCGGCCCGCGAAGCGGCCGCACAGGTCCGGCGCCTGAACCTGAACCGGCAGACGGTCCTGGATCGTCACCGGCACGGCGGGGACTTCGGGCGCGCGCAGCGCGCAACCCGTCAGGGCGGCGACTTCCCGCGCCACGCCCAGGATGGACAGGCAGTCCGCCCGGTTGGGGGTGAGCTTCAGGGTGAAGATCGTATCGTCCAGATCCAGGGCGGCCCGGATATCGGTGCCCGGGGTCAGGTCGGCGGGCAATTCCAGCAAACCGGAATGATCCTGGGACAGCCCCAGCTCGCGCGCCGAGCACAGCATGCCGCAGGACTCGACCCCGCGCATCTTGACCGGCCCGATCTTCATGCCGCCAGGCAGTTCGGCACCGACGCGTGCGAGCGGCACCACGAGGCCAGCAGCGGCGTTGGGCGCGCCGCAGACGATCTGCAGCGCGGAGCCAGTGCCGTCATCGACCTGGCAAACACGCAGTTTGTCGGCGTTGGGATGGGGTTCGGCGGACACGATGCGCGCCACGACCACGCCCGCGAACGGCGGCGCGTAGGGATCGGCGTCCTCGACCTCCAGGCCGGCCATGGTCAGCCGGTGGGACAGGGCTTCGCTGTCGATGTCGGGATTGGCCCAGGCACGCAGCCATGATTCTGGAAATTGCATGATTCGGATTCCGTATCGCGAGAGCCTAGACGTTGAACTGACGCAGGAAGCGCAGGTCGCCCTCGAAGAACTGGCGCAGGTCGTTGACGCCATAGCGCAGCATGGTCAGGCGCTCGAGACCCGAGCCGAAGGCAAAGCCGATGTAGCGTTCCGGATCCAGGCCGAAATTGCGCACGACTTGGGGATGGACCTGCCCGGAGCCGGAGATTTCCAGCCAGCGGCCCTGGTTCGGCCCCGAGGTGAACATCATGTCGATCTCGGCCGACGGTTCCGTGAACGGGAAGAAGGACGGACGAAAGCGCAGCGTCAGGTCATCGGTTTCGAAGAAGGCACGCAGGAAATTGGTGTAGACGCCCTTCAGGTCGGCAAAGGAGATGTCCTCGGCGATCCAGAGGCCTTCGACCTGATGAAACATGGGCGAATGGGTGGCGTCACTGTCCACGCGGTAAGTGCGCCCCGGGGCGATCACCTTGATGGGCGGGGTGTTCATGCGCGCGTAGCGCACCTGCATGGGGCTGGTGTGCGTGCGCAGCACCAGCGGCAGCCCGCCTGCATCCTGCATGTCCACGTAGAACGTGTCCTGCATGGAACGCGCCGGATGGTTTTCCGGATTGTTCAGGGCGGTGAAGTTGGTCCAATCGTTCTCGATCTCGGGGCCGTCGGCCACGTCGAAACCGATCGACCGGAAAATCTGCTCGACGCGCTGCCAGGTGCGGATCACCGGGTGGATGCCGCCCGTGCCACGCCCGCGACCCGGCAAGGTCACGTCGATGGTTTCCGCAGCCAGTCGCTGATTCAGCACGGCCTGCGCCATTTCGGCGCGGCGCGCGTTCAGCAGGGCTTCGACCTGCTGCTTGGCTTCGTTGATCAGCGCCCCCCGGGTGCGCTTTTCCTCGCCCTGCAGGCCGGCGAGCCCCTTGAGCAGCGCGGTCAGCGACCCCTGCTTGCCCAGGAATGCGGCTTTTTCATTTTCCAGCGTCGCCGCGTCCCGCGCTTGTGCGAAACGATCCCGGGCCTGGGCGATCAGCTCGTCGAGCGTCGTGTTCATAGTTTCTTCCAAAACGCAAACGGAGCCCGAACGAGCTCCGTTTGCGATGAAACAGAATCGAAAACGAAACTGGTTCGGTCAGACTGCCAGTGCGGATTTCGCCTGGGCCACAATGGCGGCAAAGCCGGCCTTGTCGCGCACGGCCATGTCGGCCAGGACCTTGCGATCCAGTTCGATCGAGGCCTTCTTCAGACCGGCGATGAACACGCTGTAGGTCACGCCGAGTTCACGGCAGCCCGCATTGATGCGGGTGATCCACAGGGCGCGGAAGGTGCGCTTTTTATTGCGGCGATCGCGGTAAGCGTACTGGCCGGCACGCATGACCGCCTGTTTGGCGACCCGGAAGACATTACCGCGGCGACCACGGTAGCCCTTGGCGGCCTTGATGACTTTTTTATGGCGTGCACGAGCTGTGACGCCGCGTTTGACGCGAGGCATGAGAGATCTCCGATCAGGCGAAAGGCAACATCGCCTTCACGGAGGCAACGTTCGTTTCATGGACAGCAGCCGAACCACGCAGCTGACGCTTGTTCTTCGTGGTTTTCTTGGTCAGGATATGACGCTTGAAAGCCTGGCCGCGCTTGATGGAACCACTGCCGCGCACCTTAAAGCGCTTGGAGGCGCCTTTTTTGCTCTTCATCTTGGGCATGACGATTACTCTGTTGGCTTGGCGAATCCAGGTGGCCCGACAGACCGGACGCTTGGATGACCTGCAATTCGCAAACATGATGAACCCGACATGCGCAACCAGCATGACCGGGCCTTTTTCCACGACCCCAAAAAATTTCGAACACAAACCCCGATCGGTTGTGCACGAATTTGATTTGGGTACCCGGAAAAGCCCTTGATTATAGGATGATTTATTCGGTTTTGTCGAACTGTTGTTCCAGTGCGTGTACCCGGGCCTCCAGGGAATCGACCCGTTCCAGCGCGCGCGCCAGCAGATCGGCCTGCACGTCGAACTCTTCGCGAGTGATCAGATCCATACGGGCAAAGGTCTGCGTCATGAGTGCCTTCATGTTGCGCTCGATGTCGGCGGCGGGCGTTTTGGCCAGCAAATCCGACATGTTCTTCTGGAAATCCTCGAACCACTGATTGGGGGCGATCATCGCAGCCTCCTGAATGGAAAGCTTCATTTTACCTGCCTGGACGCGGTGCCCCCGCGTCCGGGCGGAACTGAATCGCCTCCGCCAGCTGCGCCACGCCGATCCCCGGCGTGCCCTGCAAGTCCGCCAGGGTCCGAGCCACCCGCAGGATGCGCTGCGTGGCACGCGCCGACCACCCCCAGGCCTCGACGGTCCTGGCCAGCAGCGCCCTCCCTGGCGCATCCAGAGCCCCATGGGCCACCAGCCCTGGCGCATCCAGCCGGGCATTCAGGCTGCCCTGGCGATCCAGCTGGACCCGATGCGCCGCCTGCACCCGGGTGCGGATCGCCACAGACGATTCGCCCGCCGGCGCTTCATGCCAGGTGCCTTCGATGGCCAAATTCACATGCAGGTCGATGCGGTCCAGCAACGGCCCGGACACCTGTGCGCGATACCGCGCAATCCGTTCCTGGGGGCAGCGGCAGGACTGGCGGGGATGGCCCAGCCAGCCGCAGGGACAGGGATTCATGGCCGCGACCAACTGAAAGCGCGCCGGAAAATGGCAGCTGCCCGCCGCCCGTGCGACGGTGACGGTGCCCGTCTCCAGCGGCTCACGCAGGGCCTCCAGCGGCTCACGCAGGGCCTCCAGCGCGCGGCGGTCGAATTCGGGCAGCTCATCCAGGAACAGCACACCGTGATGAGCCAGACTGATTTCGCCTGGCCGGGGATGCGCGCCGCCTCCCACCAGCGCCGGCATGGACGCGCCATGGTGTGGAGCCCTGAATGGCGGCTGCGCCGGCAAGGCGCGCAGAGGACTCACCAGCCCCTGCACGGCCGCCACCTCCAGCGCCTGCCACCGCGAGAGCGGCGGCAAAAGCCCCGGCATCCGCTGGGCCAGCATACTCTTGCCCACCCCGGGCGGCCCCGTCATGATCAGACTGTGGCCGCCGGCGGCGGCGATCTCCAGGGCGCGACGCGCCGCCGCCTGGCCGCGCACGTCGGCCATGCAGGGTACCGGCCCGGAAGCAGCACCCAGGGTCGCAGGCTCGGCGGGCGGCAAAGGCTCGAGCCCCGCGAAATGCGCCACGACCTGGTCCAGACCGGATGCGGCCAGCACCCGCAGGCCGGGCACCAGGGCAGCGATGCCCGCTGCGGGCGGCGCCATGATCAGGGTCGCGTCCGGGTCGTCCCGCGCAACCGCCAGCGCGATTGCGAGGGCCGAATCGGCCGGCACCAGCGCACCCGTCAAGGACAGTTCGCCCGCCAGCACGTAATGCCGCACGTCGGGGCTGCGCCCCTGCGCATCGGCCACCTGCCCCGACGCCAGCAACACGCCCAGAGCGATCGGCAAGTCGAAACGCCCGGACTCCTTGGGCAGATCAGCAGGCGCGAGGTTCGCCGTGATCCGCCCTGCAGGAAATTCAAAGCCACAGCTGAGGATCGCGGAACGCACCCGCTCGCGGCTTTCGCGCACCCCCGCGCCGGGCAGACCCACCAGGGAAAACGTCGGCAGTCCGGACCCGACGTGCACCTCGACCTGGACAGGCCGGGCCTGCAAGCCGAAGAGCGCCCGGCTGGCCAGCACCGCAAGCGACATGACGCCTCCCCGCATCCAAACCGTTGACGCACTATAGGCCGCGCCTGGGACCCTTCGGAGCTCGGAAGGATGAAATTGTCCTGGAAACCAGGCGCCGGCATCCGGCCATGCGAAGCGGGTTGGCTATGGCGGGCGGCCATGGGGCGGATACGGAAAAGGGCGCCAAAGCGCCCTTTTCCTCACGCCTGATCCAGCCAATTCACAAGGAACGGCCGGATCAGGAGCCCGGCTTACTTGCTGCCGTTGCCGATCGCGCCCTGGATGGCGGAATCAGCCTTGGCGGCGCCTTCCTTCACGGATTCGCGCGCGCTGTTGGCAGCCTCGCCGGCCTTTTCAGCCAGTTGCCCCGCCTTGTCGGCGACGGCATGGCCCACTTCAGCGGCCTTGTCCTTGGCTTGTCCGGCCGATTCCTTGATCTTGTCCTGCATGGACTGCTGATCGGCCGGCGCGCTTTGCGGCGTTTGAGGGGCGGCCGGCTGGCCTTGCGGCGCGGGTGCCGGCGTCGTCGCAGGCGCGGGCTCTGTGGCGGGTGCCTTGGGCGACTCGCTCTTGGAGCACGCGGCCAGCAGGCTCAGCGATGCGACCACGGCGGCTAGAGTCAACGTTTTACGCGTCATGTTCATGATCTTCCCTATTCAAGATTCCGCTGCCAACGCATGGCGGATCGTTATTGACATGTCCGGCTTGTGTAACGGCCGGGTTGGTTACAATTCTAGCGCCCAGCTGACAAGGGTAAACCCTGACCTGTAATCACCGATTTCACAGGCAGCGCCCATCACCCACCGCTTCCGATTCGAGCCCCATAGGGGAAATGGCCCGGGTCTTCCGCTGGGTGTGCCCCAGCCCCATCAACAACTGGATACAAAGCGCCGATTAAACGACACGCTACGCCCGACTGCATGGTATCCACGTCCTGCGACCGATCATCCTCGCACCATGTCGGCGCAATCCAGTCGCCCTGACGCACCAAACCAGGGCATCACACGAGATGACCAGGGGCCCCGGCACCCGGAAAGGCGCCTTTACAGTGAAATAAACCTGGCATGCCCCTTGCTTTGAATTGTTCCATATCCCGCCGACCAAGGAACGCTCATGAAACTCATTACGGCCATCATCAAACCGTTCAAGCTGGAGGAAGTCCATGCAGCCCTGGTTGCCTCCGGCATCCAGGGCATGACAGTCACGGAGGCGCGCGGCTTCGGCCGCCAGAAAGGCCACACGGAACTCTACCGGGGGGCGGAATATCAGGTGGATTTCCTGCCCAAACTGCAGATCCAGGTAGCCGTTCCCGACCACCTGCTGGAACTGACGATCGAATGCCTGAGTCAGGCCGCGCGCACCGGAAAAATCGGCGACGGCAAGATCTTTGTCGTGCCGCTCGAACAAGCCATCCGCATCCGCACCGGCGAATCCGGCGAATCCGCCCTCTGACCCACGCCAACAGGAGCATTGAATCATGGACAAGACGGATGTCGTTTGGGTAATGGTTTCGACCTTGCTGGTCTGGCTGATGTGCATGCCCGGACTTGCGCTTTTCTACGGCGGGCTGGCGCGCGGTCGCCATGTGCTGTCGGTCATGAGCCAGACGCTGGGCGCCTGCGCGCTGGCGACGGTCCTGTGGTTCCTGTATGGATATTCGCTGGCCTTCACGACGGGCTTTGGCGGGCTGGGTGGCTTCACGCGGCTGGGCCTGGCCGGTCTCTACCTTCCGGGCGCCAGCACCACTCTGCCCCTGACAGGCTCGATCCCCGAGTTGCTGTTCTCTCTATTTCAGGCGACCTTTGCCGCCATCACCTGCGGACTGGTGACGGGCAGCATTGCCGAGCGGGCCCGTTTTGGCGCCGTCCTGTGCTACGTCGGGATCTGGTTCACCCTGGGATATCTACCGATCGCGCACATGGTCTGGGCTGAGGACGGCTGGCTGCATCTGCTCGGGGCGCTGGACTTCGCGGGTGGCACCGTCGTGCACATCAGCGCCGGGGCGGCGGGTCTGGTGGCCGCACGCTACCTGGGGCCGCGCCGGGGATTCGGCCGGCAGGCCATGCCCCCGCACAGCCTGCCGCTGAACCTGAGCGGCGCCGCGCTGCTCTGGGTCGGCTGGTTCGGATTCAACGGCGGGTCGGCCCTGGCAGCCAACGAACAGGCCGTCCTGGCCGTCGCCAATACCCTGTTGGCCGCCGCCGCCGGGGTCCTGGCCTGGGCGCTGGCCGAACGGCTGCTCAAAGGCAAGGCATCGCTGCTGGGCGCCGCATCAGGCGGGATTGCCGGCCTGGTCGGCATCACGCCGGCTGCGGGATTCGTGGCGCCGGGCGCCGCGCCGGTCATCGGCGCATTGGCCGCCTGGGCGGCGCTCTATGGCGTCAGCGGCCTCAAACGCCGCCTGGGCATCGATGACTCCTTTGATGTCTTCGGCATCCATGCCGTGGGTGGAATCGTCGGCGCCATCCTGACCGGCGTGTTCTATTCCCGTATTCTGGGCGGCCCCGGCCCGGAAGGCTTTTTTGCCCTGCTGCACCAGACCTGGCTGCAAACGGTAGCCGCGGCCGCCAGCCTGGTCTGGGCGGGACTGAGCTCGGCCATCGCGGTGTTTGCGGCGGATCGTCTGATCGGGATGCGCGCGACAGCCGAAAACGAAAGCCAGGGCCTGGACCAGGCGGATCACGGCGAAACCGCCTATCCGGCCTGAAGCGCCTCTTGAAGCCGGGCTGCGAAGCGCTCGGCGGGCAAGGGTCTGGAATACCAGAACCCTTGCCCGAAGTCGCAACCGGCCTCCAGCAGCAGCTCATGCTGCTCCTTGGTCTCGATGCCTTCAGCAATGACCTTCATGCCCAGTTGATGGGCCATCAGGATGATGGCGCGGCACAGCACCATATCCTCGGAATCCCGCGCCAGGTGGCAGACAAAGCTCTGGTCGATCTTCAGGAAGTCCACGTCGAAGCGCTTCAGGTAGGACAAAGACGAATACCCCGTGCCGAAGTCGTCCAGCGCCACCTGGATCCCGGCATCCCGGAAGGCAAGCAGCCGGGCGCTGGAGTCATCCTCGGTATCCATGAGCAGGCGCTCGGTGATCTCGACCGAGACGGCGGATCCTGGCAGCCCCAGCGTCGCCAAGGTCTGGATCCAGGCCTGCGGATCCAGGCCGCCAGACTGGAACTGCACGGGCGATACATTGATTCCGATCTCGAAATCGGGCTCCAGTTCCTCGCGCCAGATCTTCACCTGGCGGGCCGCCTCGTGAAAGGCCCAGTTGCCGATCGGCACGATCAGGCCGGCGTCCTCGGCCAGCGGAATGAACTCCGCCGGGCTGACCAGGCCGCGCTCGGGGTGCCGCCAGCGGATCAGCGCCTCGGCCTTGGCCATGCGCCCTGACCGCAAGTCCACGATGGGCTGGTAATACAGCACGAATTCACCGACGTCCAGTGCGTGCTGCAGGTCGTGCAGCAGTCTGCGACGCATCTGCGCGGATTCCTGCATGTCGGCCGAAAACACACAATACTGATTACGGCCCTTTTCCTTGGCCGCATACATCGCCAGATCCGCATGCTTGAGCAGCTCCGTCGCACTGGCGCCATCCCGTGGAAAGAAGGTCACGCCGACGCTGGCGGAAATGTGCACCGTGTTGCTGTCCAATGCATAGGGTTGAGCCACCGCCTGCAGCACTTTCTGGCAGATCGGCTGGATATCGTCGAGACGCTTGAGCTCCCGGACGATCAGCGTGAACTCGTCGCCACCCAGGCGGGCGACCAGGTCCGACCCCCGCACGCAGCTCAGCAGGCGGCGCGACACCAGGCGCAGCAGTTCGTCGCCCTCATCGTGGCCGAAAGTGTCGTTGACTTCCTTGAACAGGTCCAGATCCAGGAACACCAGCGCAAAGGGCAAACCGCTCTCTCGCGACTCATCGATGGAGCGGTGCAGGCTCTCGTGGAACATCTGGCGATTGGGCAACTGCGTCAGATGATCATAGTGCGCCTGGCGCCAGATCGAGGCCTCGCGGCGACGTTTTTCGGTCACGTCGGAAAACAGGCCGATGCGGCAGGCCACGCTGCCATCTTCGTTGTAGGAAGTATTGATCGTCAGACGTTCGACGTACTCCTCGCCCGACTTGCGCCGGTTCCAGATGTCCCCGCTCCAGCGGCCGGTTTCGGTCAGACTCGACCACATGGCCCGATAAAAATCGGGGTCCTGGTGCCCGGAGCTGAGCAGATTCATGCGCTGGCCGATAACCTCGGCGGCATGGTAGCCCGTGACGGCGGTGAAGGCCGGATTGATGTCCTGGATTAGGCCTTCGCCATCGGTCACCACCATGGCTTCGCTGGTGTGCTCGTAGACCAGCGCCGCCCGCCGGGCCGAGCTTTCGGCCCGCTTGCGCTCGCTGATGTCCAGCATGATACCGATGGTGGCAGACTCACCACGCAGGGTCATGGCCGATCCGAAGATCTCGACCTCGAGCGGCGTGCCGTCGCTGCGCACCGCGGCGCATTCGTAGCGAGTGCCCTTATCCTGCCCCTCGAAGCGCCGCCGGATCTGGCTGGCCACGGCCTCGAAGGTCAGCGGCGGGAACAGACGTGCCAGTCCGAATCCACGGGTCATTTCGGCCCGGTCATACCCCATGATGCGGGCCAGCTGTTCGTTGGCATAGGTCAGGTTGAAGGCGCCATCGAGCATGTAGATGCCCGCCACCGTGTTGTCCGCCAAGCCATCGAACATGGCCTCGACCTGCTTGAGTTGGACGCGTTCGCGATCCACGTCAGCCAGCAACTGCTCGATATGCGCGGCTGAATCGTCCAGCGACCGCCCGAGCTGGCCCAGTTCATCCGTACTTCGAAGGCCGGACCGCGCACCGTAATTGCCGGCCGCCATTTCGCGGCACTGGCCCATCAGGCGGCGAACAGGGCGCAGCACCAGACCTGACACCATGCCGTACGCAAGCAACAGGAGCAGCAGGTCCAGTGCAAACAGGGCATAGGTGCTCATCAGGGCGTGTTGCTGCACGTTGCGCGCATGCAGCACGACCTCATCCAGCAATCCCTCGGCGCTGCCCAGCAACTGGTCGCTCGCCGCCAGCACCCGGGCGGGATCCTGCGCCGGATATCCGGCTGCCGCCCCGGTACCCGCTACGTCAACCGGCTGACCGAACTCCTGGATCGTCTTCCGATAGGACTGCCAGTCGCGATCGACGGCGGCAAGACGCACACGCCGCTGTCCATCGACTGCGGGAATCGTCAGGCCGAAGACAGAACCGCCCGCATTCAAAGCATGGTAGGCCTGCTCGAACAGAATTTCCTGCTGGTGAGGGTCAGGACGCGGAGTATCCGGGGCCAGCCTCTGGGCCAGCGCATCAAGCGCGATCCGTTGGCTGAGCATGCGCATCTTGCCGGCCACGTTGACTGTGGCCGCAATGCCGTCGGACTCGCGTAGCAGGGAGCGGACGATCAGGACGTTGCCGACCGCCAGCAGCGCCGCCAGCGTGAAGGCGGCCAGGATCTTACGCATCAGGGTTCGGGGCCAGGCAATGCTGAATTGCCGAAAACCGGCAATGGCGAGAGAAATCATCTTGGTCTCGAAAGCGGGCAGCCACCCATCCGGAGCGGTGGGATAACTCAGTGTAATAGACCATGATGAAAGAATGGGATTTGTTTCCGCCCGACCTGCTTGCGGATTTGATCCGGATCAACCGGAAAGCGCGGCCAGGTCGATACGTTCGGCCCGGTTCAACGCCGAGGCGACCTTGACGCGCAGCGCATTGGAATGCGCCTTGCGGATCTCTTTTTTGACGTCCAGCAACTGCTGCGGGTGCATGGAAAACCCAGTCAGCCCCAGGCCCAGCAGCATGCGGGTCACGCGCACGTCCCCCGCCATTTCGCCGCAGACGGAGACGGGTTTGCCGACCCGCTCGCCGACGTTGATGGTATGCGCGATCAGGCGTAGCACCGCCGGGTGCATGGGGTCATACAGCGAGGCCACATCCGTGTCCCCGCGATCGATGGCCAGCACGTACTGGATCAGGTCATTGGTGCCGATCGACAGGAAGTCGAGCGTCTCGGCGAAGGGCTCGATGGCGATGGCCATGGCCGGGATCTCGACCATGGCGCCGACCTGCACCTGCGCATTGTGGGCAATCCCGGCACTGCGCAGTTCCTCGGCGGCGCGCGCGAGCGCGCGACGCGTCGCGACGACCTCGTGCATGTGGGACACCATGGGAATCAGCGCGCGGACGGGGCCGTGCGCCGCCGCCCTGAGCAGAGCCCGCAGTTGGGTATTGAAGAGTTCCGGATTGGCCAGGCAGTACCGGATGGCGCGCAGCCCCAGGGCCGGGTTGGTCGCCACGGTGGCCTCGCCGTCGAGTGTCTTGTCAGCGCCGATGTCCAGGGTCCGGATCGTCACCGGACGCCCAGCCATGGTGCGCACGACCGAGGCGTAGGCCTCGTATTGCTCGTCCTCGCCCGGCAGGTCCGGGCGGCCCATGAACAGAAATTCGCTGCGAAACAGGCCGATGCCCTCGGCGCCGGCGGCCATCGCATCCGCAGCTTCCTCGGGCAGCTCGATATTGGCTTCCATGCGGATCTGGATGCCGTCGAGCGTGATGGCCGGCGCGAAGCGCAGGGATTTGAGTTCGTCGCGTTCGCGCAGGAAGGCTGCCTGCCGGTCCTGATACTCGCGCAGGATGGCAGGCGACGGGTTGACCAGCACCACGCCGTTCAGTCCATCGACGATCAGCAGATCGCCATCGCGCACCAGCGTGCGCACCAACCCCATGCCCACCACGGCCGGCACATTCATGCTGCGCGCAACGATGGCGGTATGCGAGGTGGCACCGCCCAGATCCGTCAGGAAGGCGCCGAACTTTCCCCCGCGCAGGCGCATCATGTCGGCAGGCGAAATATCGCGCGCCACGACGATCAGGCTGCCGTCCACCTCGACCTCGTCGAGATTGGGCAGCCAGAGCGCCGAGCCCGAGAGAACCCGCAACACCCGTTCGATCACCTGGCGCACGTCCGCACTACGCTCGCGCAGATAGGCGTCATCCATCAGGGAAAACTGTTCGGCCAGGATCTGCCCCTGTGCCGTCAGCGCCCATTCGGCGTTGTACTGGCGTTCTTCGATCAACTGACAGACCGCCTGAACCAGCATCGGATCCTGCAGCAGCATGACATGGACCGACAGCAGCACGCCCAGTTCGCGCGGCGCATCGTCCGGCAGAGTTTCGGCTATCTGCTGCAGATCGTGGACGGCCTGGTCCATGGCGTGGCGCAGGCGCTGCTTCTCGGCATCGACGTCCTCGGGCGCGATGCGGTAGTGGGCGACCTCCAGCGACGCTGCACTCATGACCACGGCGCGGCCGATCGCATAACCGCGTACGACACCTTGGCCATACAGGCACAGGGTCGAAGACAAAGCGGGCTGTGCCGCTTCCAGGGTGTTCATCCCAGGCTTCCGCGGGGATTTGGACCGACCTTTGGGGGTTTCATTCGGATTCCCCGAATTTACCGTCGAACAGGGAACGGATGTCGGTCAAGGCCTGAGTTTCATCCGCCCCTTGTGCTTCGATCTTGACGGTGACGCCCAGACCGGCCGCCAACATCATGACGCCCATGATGCTTTTCGCATTGACGCGCTGCGCGCCCCGCGAAATGAAGACGTCACTCTTGAAGCGTCCGGCCAGCTGGGTCAGTTTGGCCGCCGCGCGCGCATGCAGGCCCAGCTTGTTGGAAATCACCAGATCAATCGAAGGCATTGGCAAAACTCCTGAACTAGCAGTCGGGAGGGGGTTCCGCATTGACGATTCCGCGCAGCGCCCCCTGTCGCACGCGTTCGCTCAGAGATTCGGGGTTTTCCTGCTGATCTGTCAATGCCTTCAGCACCATGCAGGCATTGGTCCCCGTCAGCAGGTGGATGATGTAGCCGTCGTCCAGCGCCTGGCGCAGCGCCTGGGCGGCGATATTGAAGGGTGTTGCACCGTACAGGTCACTCAAAATCAGGATCGGTTCTTCCCGGCGTCCCGCCCGCACCCAATTCAGGATCCGGTCGGTCTCGGCCTGCGGATCCGCGTCGGGCACGATGTCGAACACTTTGAGATCGGGCTGGCGCCCCAGCACATGCTGTGCACAGTCCAGGAAGGCCGACCCCAAGGGTTCGTGCATGACCAGCGCCAGCCGCGTATTCATGTGACCACCGCCAGTTCCAGCGCATCGACGAAGCGGCCCGCCACGTCGAAACCGGTCTGTTCTGTGATTTCGACGAAACAGGTCGGGCTGGTGACGTTAATCTCGGTGATGTAGTCACCGATCACGTCCAGACCGATCAGCAACAGGCCGCGCCCCGCCAGCCGGGCACCCACCGCCCGCGCCAGTACCTGGTCGCGCGACGACAGGGGGCGGGCCACGCCACGCCCTCCGGCCGCCAGGTTGCCGCGGGTTTCGCCCGCCAGCGGGATACGCGCCAGGGCAAAGGGCACAGGTTCGCCACCGATGATGAGGATGCGCTTGTCGCCCTGCGTGATTTCGGGAATATAGCGCTGCGCCATGATGGTGCGCGTGCCCAGTTCCGTGAGGGTTTCAAGGATCGAGCCCAGATTGGCTTCATCGGGCCGCATCCGGAAAATCCCGCTGCCGCCCATGCCGTCCAGGGGTTTGACGATGACATCACCGTGCTGCGCGTGAAAGGCGCGCAGGCGCGCCATGTCGCGGCTGACCAGCGTGGGGGCGGTATATTCCGCGAATTCCGTGATTGCGAGCTTTTCCGGGTGATTGCGGATGGCCGAACCCGCATTGAAGACCCGCGCCCCCTGCGCGGCCGCATAGTCGAACAAGTGTGTGGCGTAGACATATTCCATGTCGAAGGGCGGATCCTTGCGCATCAGCACCGCATCGAACGCCGACAGATCGCATTCCCGCGCGGACGCGTCCTGGGTCCACCAGTCGTGCCCGTGCCAGTCGGCATCGGCGCGCAGCCGCATGGCCGTCGCCGCCACCTGGACGCGTCCCTGATCGATGAACAGATCCCCCATCGTAGCGAAACTGAACGCGTGACCCCGCGCCGCCAGGCTGCGCATGATCGCCACGGAAGAATCCTTCCAGGCTTTCAGGCCGGGCAGCGGGTCGATGACGAACAGGACATGCATGAAGACCCCTTGAATGACGATCGACCTGCCCACCCGGCAATCGATCAGAATCCGTGATTACGCGGCATCGCCCTGTTTGCCGGCTTTCCGGCGTGGGGCCAGGACCATCACCATCTGACGGCCTTCGAGCTTCGGCATGGCCTCGACCTGGATGAGTTCACCCAGATCGTCGCGCACCCGCTCGAGCACCCGCATGCCCAGCTCCTGGTGAGCCATTTCACGGCCGCGAAAACGCAGCGTGACCTTGGCCTTGTCGCCGTCCTCGATGAAACGGCGCAGGTTGCGCAGTTTCACCTGGTAGTCGCCTTCGTCGGTCCCTGGCCGGAATTTCACTTCCTTGACCTGGATGACCTTCTGGCGCGAGCGCGCTTCGGCCTGGCGCTTCTGTTCCTGGTATTTGAACTTGCCGTAATCCATCAGCCGGCACACCGGGGGATCGGCTGTGGGCGAGATCTCGACCAGATCGACGTCGTGCTGCTCGGCCAGGGTCAAGGCCTCGGTGGTGCGTACGATGCCCAGCTGTTCGCCGTCGACGCCCAGCAGACGGACCTCGGGGATGCGGATTTCACCGTTGATGCGGTGTTTTTTTTCGGTTGCGATGTCTAGGACTCCTGTGAGTTGAAGAAGCGGGAACGTCAGGCCTGCGCCAGATCGCCCTCTTGGTGACGGGTTTCAATATCCTGCCGCAGACGCGCCGCGAAATCCGCCACCGGCATGGTACCCAGATCGAGATTGCCCCGTCCACGGACCGCCACGGCGCCGGAATCGCGTTCCTTGTCGCCTACGACAAGGATATACGGAATCTTTTGCAGGCTGTGCTCACGGATTTTACGGGTGATTTTTTCACCACGCAAATCCGAGAGCACCCTAAACCCTTGTTTAACAAGGGTTTTTGAGACCTCATCGGCGTAATCGGCGGAACTGTCGGAAATGCAGCAGACCACAGCATGGTGCGGCGCCAGCCAGGCGGGCATCGCACCAGCATGATTTTCGATCAGCATACCGATGAAGCGTTCGAACGAGCCCAGAATAGCGCGATGCAGCATGACTGGCGTGCGGCGCTGATCCTGGGCATCGACGTATTCGGCGCCCAGGCGGGCCGGCATGGAGAAATCGACCTGGATCGTGCCGCACTGCCAATGGCGCCCGATGGCATCCTTCAGGGTGTATTCGATCTTCGGCCCGTAGAAGGCACCCTCGCCTTCAGAGACCTGATAGTCGCAGTGCGACAGGTCCAGGCTGTCCATCAGGGCCTTTTCGGCCTTGTCCCAGACATCGTCGGCGCCGATGCGCTTGTCCGGGCGCGTCGCGACCTTGTACAGAATCTCGGTGAAGCCAAAATCGGCGTAGACCTGCTGCAACAGGCGGGTAAACGCCGCGCATTCTTCCTGCAGCTGTTCCTCGGTGCAGAAGATATGGCCATCGTCCTGGGTGAATCCGCGCACCCGCATCATGCCGTGCAGCGAACCCGAGGGTTCGTTGCGGTGGCACTGGCCGAACTCGCCGTAACGCAGCGGCAGTTCACGGTAGGAATGCAGGCCGGCGTTGAAGATCTGGACATGGCCGGGGCAATTCATGGGTTTTAAGCCGTACACGCGGTTTTCGGATTCCGTCGTGAACATGTTTTCCTTGTAGTTGTCCCAGTGGCCGGTCTTCTTCCACAGGGACAGGTCGAGGATCTGTGGCGCCTTGACTTCCTGGTAGCCGTTATCCTGATAGACCCGGCGCATGTATTGCTCGACCTGCTGCCAGATAGTCCAGCCCTTGGGGTGCCAGAAGATCAGCCCGGGAGCTTCGTCCTGGAAGTGAAACAGGTCCAGTTCGCGGCCGATGCGGCGGTGATCGCGCAATTCGGCCTGTTCCAGCATGTGCAGATAGGCGTCCTGATCCGCCTGACGCGCCCAGGCCGTACCGTAGATGCGCTGCAGCATCTCGTTTTTACTGTCGCCGCGCCAGTAGGCGCCAGCGACCTTCATCAGTTTGAAGACCTTCAGACGCCCGGTGGACGGCACGTGCGGCCCCCGGCACAGATCGACGAAACCGCCTTCGCGGTACAGGCTGATCTTTTCGTTGGCCGGGATCGACGCGATGATTTCCGCCTTGTAGGTCTCGCCGATGCCGCGGAAGAACTTCACGGCTTCGTCCCGGTCCCATTCCTCGCGCACGACGGTCTCATCACGCTTGGCCAGTTCGGCCATTTTCTTTTCGATGGCCTGCAGGTCTTCGGGCGTGAACGGGCGTTTGTACGAGAAATCGTAATAAAACCCGTTGTCGATGACCGGCCCGATCGTGACCTGGGCATCCGGAAACAGCGATTTGACCGCGTAGGCCAGCAAATGCGCCGTGGAATGTCGGATCAGGTCCAGACCTTCCGGGTCCTTGTCGGTGATGATGCTGAGCGCCGCATCCCGATCGATGACGTGGCTGGTATCGACCAGACGGGCCGGCTGGCCGTCCACGGTGATTTTGCCCCCCAGAGCCGCCTTGCCCAACCCGGTCCCGATCGAATGCGCAACGTCGTGCACGGTAACGGGATGATCGAACTCACGTTGTGAGCCGTCGGGCAAGGTAATGCGAACCATGAATGTATGTCCTGAAAATGCGAAACGCGGCCTGCGCCGCGTCGGTAAAAAGTATGAATTTGCCAGGCAGGAAGGATATTGCTGCAGTTTAGCAACCGGACCGGGAACAATCAATTTGATCAGCCGGCAAGCGCCTGTCCGCCCAACCAATATCCCAAGACAAAACCGCCGGTCTCGTGGAAAGACCGGCGGCTGGAAGTTCTGGTAGGCAGTACTGGATTCGAACCAGCGACCTCTACGATGTCAACGTAGCGCTCTAACCAACTGAGCTAACCGCCTGAAGAAAGAACGTGATTATATGGAGGTTTTTTTGCGCTGTCAATTTGAGGCCGACACCCCCGCCAGCAGGGAACGCGCCCAGCGCTGCGCCGGCAGCCCGGTACGTGATTCCAGGGTAGCCGCAGTGTCCAGCAGGTCTCCCGCTGACAGATCCAGCGCGGAGCCCTTGAAGGCCAGGACGACCGTGTTGCCCTGGTCGATCTCTGGAAGGCAGAGGACACGCCCGTCGAATGCGGCCCGGATGCCCTGCAGATTGTGCTCGAAGCTGTCATGCTGGCCAAACAGATTGACGGTCATGATACCCGGCTCGTCCAGGATCCGGTAGCAGTCCCGATAAAACGAGGGCTCGTCGCACACCGGCCCCTGGGCCTGGCTGTCATACAGATCCACCATCAGCGCCCGGTAAGCCCCTGCCCGGCCGGGTTCGGCCACCCAGTCGCGCGCATCGGCATGATCGATCGTCGACCGAACGCTGCCCGGCAGCCTGAAAAAGGCCTGGCACATCGCCGTCACGCCAGGATTGCGTTCCACCGTATCCACCTGTGCGCGCGTGTGGCGCAGGGTGAAACGCAGCAGCGACCCCGCGCCCAGGCCCAGGATGCCGACGCGATCACGCATGCCCGGCCGCAGGAACAGCAGCCAGGCCATCATCTGCTGCGTGTAGGCCAGCACCAGATCCGAGGGCCGCGCAACGCGCATCGCCCCCTGAATCCATTCCGAGTTGAAATGCAGGTAGCGCACCCCGTCCTCTTCGGACAGGGTAGGCACATCGGTGTGGGCGGTTGACTTCCGGCGAGCGGCGGGGTTTCGTGTGCGTGACATGAGGACAGAAAGATGCCGGCCAGGCCGTCAGGCATGGCCGGGGTATTGCTTACAGGCGCTCGAAGATCGCGGCGATGCCCTGCCCGCCCCCGATGCACATGGTGACCAGCGCATGGCGCCCCTGGACGCGCTGCAATTCGTGCAGGGCCTTGACCGTGATCAGGGCACCGGTGGCACCGATCGGATGCCCCAGACCGATGCCGCTGCCATTGGGGTTGACCTTGGCCGGATCGAAACCCAGCTCGCGCGACACGGCGCAGGCCTGAGCCGCGAAAGCCTCGTTGGCCTCGATCACGTCGATCTGATCCAGGGTGAGCCCGGCGCGCTGCAGGGCATGACGCGTGGCGGGCACAGGACCCATGCCCATGAACTGCGGATCGACCCCGGCGTGGCCATAGGAAACCAGACGCGCCATCGGCTTGAGGCCGCGCGCCTGGGCGGCCTTGGCCGTCATGAGCAGCACGGCGGCCGCCCCGTCGTTCAGGCCCGACGCATTCCCCGCCGTCACCGTGCCGTCTTCCTTCGCGAACACGGGCTTGAGCTTGCTGAAGCTTTCCAGCGTGGCATCGAAACGCACGTGCTCGTCCTGATCGAAGACGACTTCGCCCTTGCGGGTCTTCCGGACCACCGGCACGATCTGGGATTTGAAGTACCCCTGTTCGATCGCATGCGCGGCGCGGCGGTGGGATTCCAGGGCAAGGGCATCCTGATCCTCGCGGCTGATGCCGTATTTCCGGGCGACGTTTTCCGCCGTCACCCCCATGTGATATTTTTCGAACGGGCAGGACAGCGCGCCGTTCATCATATCGACCAGACGCGAGTCGCCCATTCGCGAACCCCAGCGCTGCCCCACGGCCATATAGGGGGCGCGGCTCATGCTCTCGGCACCTGCTCCGATGGCGACCTCCACATCCCCCAGCATCAGCGCCTGAGCCGCCGACACGATGGCCTGCAGACCGGATCCGCACAGACGGTTGACATTGAAAGCTGGCGTGGACTGCGGGAGACCGGCATTGATCGCGGCCACCCGCGACAGGTACATGTCACGGGGTTCCGTATTGATGACGTGGCCAAACACCACATGCCCCACATCGGCCGCCGGCACGCCGGCACGTTCCAGCACGTTGCGCACGACGAGTTCCCCCAGCTCGCAGGGAGAGACGTCCTTCAGTGAACCGCCAAAATCCCCCACGGCGGTCCGGCATGCCTGCACGACGACGATATCTTGCATGAATGGCTCCTGTTGTATTGCTGCGTAGCAGCATTTTGATCATCACCGGATAGTAGCGCATTGCACCCCGCCGATGACAGAGCCCACCCAGAGGCGTGCAAGCGATGCCGGTTGCGACCAACCGCTACGGACGCGCCAGCACTTTACGGATTGTGCTCGAGAGCTCTTCGGCCGAGAACTTCGCCACGTAGCCATCCGCACCCACGCTGCGCACATGGTCCTCGTTGGCCGAACCGGACAGGGACGAGTGGATCACCACCGGCAAGGCGCGCATGCGAGCGTCCTGCTTGATGTTGCGGGTCAAGGTGAAGCCATCCATCTCCGGCATTTCCAGGTCGGTCAGCATCAGGCTGACCTTGTCCAGGATGGTCTTGCCCTCGGCCTCGGCGGCGGCCTTCAACGCATTCAGACGGTCCCAGGCCTCGCGGCCGGACTTGACCATCTCGTAGGGGACCTTGAGCGCCTTGAGGGCCTGTTCCATCAAGGCGCGCGCGACAAACGAATCGTCGGCCATCAAGATGACGGTGCCGGGCTTGAGCTGGATCTTATCGCCGACGTCTTTCGGATCCACCTGGTGACGGTCCTTGACGGGCGTCACCGTCTGCAGGATGGCTTCGACATCCAGCACCTGGGCCAGGCGGGTATTGCCCGCATCGTCGTCCAGCCGGGCCATGCTGGTCACCAGGCTGTGCGCCGTGCCGCTGGCCTCGGCCGAAATCACCTGGTTCCAGTCCAGGCGGACGATGTCGTCGACCGATTCGACCGTGAACGCCTGCGTGGTGCGGCCGAATTCCGTCACCAGCATCAGCGACGGCGGCGCCGAAAGCTTGCTGCCGACGATGCCGGGCAGATCGAACACCGGGATCACCTGGTCGCGCAACTGCACCACCCCCAGGGAATGCTTGGGTGCCCCCACCACAGCCGTGACGGCCGGCATGGTGACGATCTCGCGGACCTTCAGGACGTTGATGCCAAAGAGTTCCGACTGGCCTGAATCATTGTCGGTGCCCAGGCGAAAGAGCAGAAGCTCGAACCGGTTGGTGCCGGTCAGGCTGGCGCGATCGTCCACGGCATGTTGGCTGGGGCTCATGGGAAACCTTTTGGTATCGGAGACTGAAAACGGGATTTTAGGCGATGAACCGATTGCCGATTCCCTGCAATAGAGTCTTGAATACGGTCCAGTCCATATATAGATAGTTGCAAACCTAACGCGGCAGTTTCAGCGTTTGATGCGGTTAATCGATACGCTTTGGTCAGTCCCGACATCGGCATTAAGGCGATGCCGATTTGATGTTCTTATCAAGGAGTTGTTATGTCGAAACTGAAAATTGGTTTAGTTGTTGCCTCTGTTGCTGTCATGTCATGTTTTGCGCTGGGTGCGCAGGCCCGCGGTGGCGCTGGTGGCGCTGGTGGTGGTAATGGCGGCGGGCATGGCAGCGTGAGCAGTGGAGCCGGAGGCACATCCGGGTCGCATATGAGCAGCCGCGGCATGACCAATACGAACGGCTACAACTCGCCCGATAGAGACAAGGGTTTGGAACGCGCCGGAGATCGCAGCCATCCGCGTGCTCAACCGTCGTATTCCACGACAAACAACGGTAAGCACAAGTCGCTTGGCCGTGCCAAATAGATCCGCGAGGCGAATCGTGTGGGCGGCGAGCCGCGCCGTGTAGATCACAGGCCCAGTGATCGAAGGCGGCGCAACTCCAGCGCCCTTCCTATTCAAGCCGCCGTATAACCGCCATCCACCACCAGGGCGCTGCCGCACATGAAGCTGGCCCCCTCGGACAGCAGGAAGCAAGCGGCGTGGGCGATCTCCTCGGGCCGGCCCAGGCGCCCGATCGCGTGCAACCCCGTCAGTGCCGCCAGGGTGGTCTCGTCGAGCGTCTTGAGCAGCGGCGTTTCGATATAGCCCGGATGGATCGAGTTGATGCGAACGCCCTGCGCCGAATACGCCAGTGCCGCCGATCGTGTGAGACCTGTCACCCCGTGCTTGGCCGCAACGTAGGCCGGGGCGCTCGCGCTGCCAACCAGCCCCAGGATCGACGACATGTTGACGATGGCGCCGCCGCCGGCGGCCAGGATGGCCGGGATCTGCGCGCGCATGGCATGCTGCACACCCGAGAGGTTGACATCGATGACACGTTGCCATTCCTCGGCCGTGAGTTCGCCCGCGGGCTTGAGTTGCCCGGCGATGCCGGCATTGTTGAAAGCCAGGTGCAAAGCGCCGAAATGCTCGAGTGCGCACTGCACCGCTGCATTGGCGTCGCTGGGTTTGGCCGTATTGCCCGCGTGTGCCACAGCGCGACCGCCAGCGGCGACAATGGCCTGCGTCACGCGTTGCGCAGCCTCGAAATCAATATCGGAGACCACGACCTGCACGCCATTTGCAGCCAGCAGGTGTGCCGTTGCCTCGCCGATGCCCGAACCGGCGCCGCTGACCAGCGCGCTATTGCCTTTGAAGGTGTATTTCATTCTGAAGTGTCCTTTCTTGGGGTTTGGTGATTCGTAGTTCGGACGGCGAACCTCAGCGCCCAGCCAGATCGACTGAAAATGTGGCTGGTGGAAGTTCACGACAGTGTCACGCCCAACGCCAATACGACCGCGCCGCACGCCATCGCGCCCAGGTAGCCGATAACAACCGATTGACCGAGCTGCGCCCCGCCTGTCGTCCAGGCGATGCCGGCCTTGGTCACCATGTTCGCCAACGTCGCGAGACCAAGCGCCGTGACGGTGGCCGCCGTTGACAATCCCCCGGCACCATGCAGCCGAGCGAGCGAGATCAAGATAGCGTCCACGTCCGCCAGGCCGGAAACCGCCGACAGGACATAGAGGCCGCTGGTGTCCAGCCACTGCTTTGCCGCAGGTACCAGGACACTCATGACAGCGAGCAACACACCAAAGCCGAGCGCAGTGCCAAGGTCGAATGGCGCCATCGCGCCGATAGAGCCCTCCCCCACCGCAGTGCGGTCCAGCTTGCGCCACCGCCATAGCGCGATACACAGCAGCACTACGCCAGTGACTACCAGGGCGCTGCCGAAGGTGGACAGCAGCTTCGGCTGGATGACGCCCAGCAGAACGATCATGCGAAAAAACATGACGCCGCACGAGGCCAACGTGCCAGCAGCGGCCGCGCCGGTCAGAGAAGGCTGCTCGCGTGCATAGCGGGACAAAGCCAACGTGGCGGCCGTGGAAGAGGCCAGCCCTCCCAGAATCCCGGTCCACAGCACACCCCTTTGCGCGCCGGTGATCCGGATGACAAAGTGGCCCGTCAGCGACAGACCCGCAATCAGGATGACTGCCCACCACAGCTGGTACGGATTGAGCGCGGCATAGGGCCCAAGGCCCGTATTGGGCAGGTAAGGCAGGATGACCATGGACAACACCAGCAGTTGCAGCGATGCCGTCAACTCGCGATGATCGATCAAGCGCAACCAACCGTGCAAGGTCGGCTTGAGGTCCAGCAACACAGCGCCAATCACCGCTGCCGACAACGCCAAGGTGATGTTGCCATGCGCCGCATAGGCACCCAGGACCAAAGTGAGGAGCATCGCCACCGGGGTAGTCGCGCTCAGGTCGCCAGTCAGTTCCGCATTTCGGGCGTAGGACACCGTCAGCAGCAAGGCGAGTCCGAGCAGCACGCCCAGCAAAGGCCAGGCACCGAAAACCGGCTGTAGATGCCCAAGCACACCGCCGAGCAGTCCAGTCAGTGCAAAGGTGCGCAGACCTGCGACACGCCCTCCCTCCGGCAATTCGCGGCTGTGCCAGCCACGTTCCAGGCCAATCACCAACCCGACAGCCAGCGCCGCGACCAGACCTGAAGCGTCAGGTGGTAGTTCGTAGCCATTCATCGACTCTCTCCGTGGATGACCTGCCTGGCCGCACCGCCGTTGTGCCAGCCTGAGTCTTTGAGACTACAAGATTGTAGATCCGCCCGCTCGAAATGCGGTCGGGGCTAGCGTACACGCTCAGGCCGACCCTGCGGCGAAATCGCCAAATTCGGTCACGCGCCCCGCCGGTCGCAACGCCGCGAGATAGTGGTGCGGTCCATGCGCGGCAACCGTATAGTTCAGCGAGGCCCGACGTTTCCCGGTGGCCAGCATGGTTGCCATTTGCGGTGGTTGATCTGTTGCTCACGACCGTGCTCCTTCTAGTGCGTGGGCAACCCCTCTTGCGCGGAAAGCACATCTTGCTTAAGATAGTGACCAATTACTCACTTATCAGAGCCGTATCAATGAGCACCCATGTAAAACATCGACCCGCAGGCGAATGGCGTGGCATCGGGAGCACGCAATGAAACGCCTGCCGCTGCAAGGCCGTACCTTGGCACTCCTGGCCATCATCGTCCCGTTGCTTGCACTCTTCATCTACGTTGGCCTGCGATCCGGCCCGCTGGCACCAGTCTCGGTGACAGTGGCAACAGTCGAATCGCGAGCGGTCACGCCGGCGTTATTCGGGATCGGCACGGTGGAGGCCCGCTACACCTACAAGATCGGCCCGACGTTCGCCGGGCGCGTCAAACGTCTGGATGTCCATGTGGGAGACCAAGTCAAGGCCGGGCAGGTACTCGGTGAAATGGACCCGGTCGATCTCGATTATCGAGTCCGCTCGCAGGAATCGGCATTCAAGCGCGCGGAAGCGGCCTTGCGCGAGGCGCAGGCCCGGCAAGCCTACGCGCAAGCCCAGGCGCGCCGCTACGCGCAATTGTTTGCGGCGCGCTCGACCAGCGAGGAAATCGCCACTACGAAACGGCAGGAACTGCAGATCGCCGATGCCGCCCTATCCGCCGCTCGGGAAGATATCGCCCGGGCACGCTCCGACCGCGAAGCACTGGTCGCACAGAGGAGCAATCTGCGCCTGATCGCACCAGTCGACGGTGTCGTCGCCGTACGCGATGCCGATCCCGGCACGACCATCGTCGCGGGCCAGGCTGTGGTGGAAGTCATCGACCCTAAGAGTTTGTGGGTCAACGTGCGCTTCGACCAGATCAGCGCATCGGGGCTCGCTGGCGGGCTGCCGGCTCGTATCGCGCTGCGTTCGCGTGGTAGCCAGACGTCGAAAGGTCGCGTGCTGCGCGTGGAACCCAAGGCCGACGCGGTAACCGAGGAAACACTCGCCAAGGTGACATTCGATAGCAGACCGGAGCCTTTACCGCCCGTGGGTGAGCTGGCCGAGGTCACGATCGACTTGCCGGCGCTCCCGGCAACGCCGCTGGTTCCCAACGCGGCCGTTCAGCGTAACGGCGACAAAGTCGGTGTTTGGCAAATCCTGAATGGTGATTTGCGTTTTTCCCGGGTCAAGCTCGGAGCTTCCGACCTCGATGGCTACGTGCAGGTGCTCGAAGGGCTGAACAATGGAGACCAGGTCGTGACCTATAGCGAAAAGGCACTGACGGCCCGTAGTCGCGTCCATATAGTCGACCGTATCCCGGGAGTCTCGGAATGATCAGCCTGGCTGGCCGCGACATTCTTCATGCTTGGGGAAAATTTGTCTTCACCGGCATCGGCCTGGGCCTGCTGATCGGCGTCACCTTGGTGATGGCCGGGGTGTACCGGGGCATGGTGGACGACGGCAAGGCGCTGCTCGACAACAGCGGCGCTGACCTTTGGGTCGTGCAAAAGAACACGCTGGGCCCTTACGCGGAATCGTCCAGCCTCAACGACGACGCATATCGGGCCATCCTCGCGATGCCGGGCGTTGCCCGGGCTGCGAACGTAACCTATCTGACCATGCAGGTGCGCAAGGGCGAGACTGATGTCCGCACCATGGTGGTCGGCATCGCACCCGGTGAACTGGGGGCCACACCCGGCTGGCCGCCATATCTCGTCGCCGGACGCCAGATCACGCGAGGCCACTACGAAGCGGTGGCCGACATCGCCACCGGTTTCAAACTGGGGGACCGACTCGCTGTTCGCCGCAATCATTACACCGTCGTCGGGCTAACAAAGCGCATGGTGTCGTCCAGCGGCGACCCGATGGTATTCATTCCGCTCAAGGATGCCCAGGAAGCCCAGTTCCTCAAGGACAACGACGCCATCTGGCAAAGTCGCCGTCGTACCGAGGCGAACCCGGCGCTCAACCGGCCCGGTGTGCCCGGCCTGCTGGATGCGGTGATCGCATCCCAAAGCACCAATCCATTTGTCAATGCCGTGCTGGTCACGTTGAAGCCCGGTCATGCGCCCGAAGACGTGGCCGAACCCATCCGACGCTGGAAGCGTTTGACCGTCTATACCCGGGCACAGATGGAAGGCATCCTCGTCGGCAAGTTGATCGCCACCTCGGCCAAACAGATCGGCATGTTCCTGGTCATTCTGGCCATTGTCAGCGCGGCCATCGTCGCCTTCATCATCTACACACTGACCATGGACAAGATCCGCGAGATCGCAGTCTTGAAACTCATCGGAACGCGTAACCGCACAATTGCCGCGATGATCATGCAGCAGTCGCTCGCCTTGGGCGTTATCGGTTTTGTGGTCGGTAAGATCACGGCCACTTTCTCGGCGCCCCTGTTCCCCAAGTACGTACTGCTGATGCCGGTAGACTCCATCGCCGGTTTTCTTGCCGTGCTCGTGATCTGCGTGCTGGCCAGCATCGTCGCCATTCGCATGGCGCTCAAGGTCGATCCGGCCGAAGCCATTGGAGGGTGAGATGAGTGGCAAAGGCATTCGCATCGAAGGTTTGAGAAAACGTTATGGCGAGGGCGATACCGCTGTCGATGCCCTGAAGGACGTGGACATGCAGGTGGCACCGGGTGAGGTGGTGGGCCTGATCGGCCCTTCCGGCTCGGGTAAGAGCACCCTGCTTAAATGCCTGGGCGCGGTCATTGATCCGACCGCCGGCCGCATGACGCTGGGCGATGAAGTGATCTACGACGATGGATGGAAAGTCCGTGATCTGCGCGCCTTGCGGCGGGACAAAATCGGCTTCGTATTTCAGGCGCCGTATCTGATTCCATTTCTCGATGTCACCGACAACGTGGCGCTGCTGCCGATGCTTGCAGGCGTCTCGAATGGGGAGTCGCGCGCGAAGGCACTCGAACTGCTCACGGCGCTCGATGTGCAACACCGGGCTCGCGCCATGCCCTCGCAACTCTCTGGTGGCGAGCAGCAACGGGTCGCCATCGCGCGCGGATTGGTCAATCGCCCACCGGTGATCCTGGCCGATGAGCCCACCGCGCCCCTCGACAGCGAGCGCGCCATGGCGGTGATCCGCATCCTCAACGATATGGCCCGGAAGTTCGAGACCGCCATCATCGTCGTCACCCAT
>JAHRWZ010000099.1 GCA_019104865.1 Castellaniella sp.
GTGCGTACGCCGCGCCGGTCCGGGCAGCCTGGTGCTGGTGACGACCGATACCTACCGGATCGGCGCGCACGAACAGCTCAAGATCTACGGTCAGATGCTGCGCGTGCCGGTTCATGTCGTCCAGGATGTCCATGAGATGCGCCGCGTCATGCAGACCGTGCGGCCCGATCAGACCCTGTTGATCGACAATGTCGGCATCAGCCAGCGCGATCGCTACATTCACGAACAGGCCGCCCTGCTGGCGGGCGCCGGCCGCCAGGTCGAACGCCTGCTGGTGCTCAACGCCGTCAGCCACGGCGACACGCTGGACGAGGTCGCCCGGTCCTATGCGGGGGATGGCGGAACCCCGTTGCGCGGCTGCATCGTGTCGAAGATCGACGAGGCTTCCCGCCTGGGCGCCGCGCTGGACACCGCGATCCGCTACAAGCTGCCGATCCATTACGTCTCCAATGGACAGAAGGTGCCGGAAAACCTGCTGTTCCTGTCAGCCGCGGATCTGGTGGACCGCGCGCTGACGACGGCCCAGTCCAACCGCACCTTGTATGCGCCCTCCGAGGCCGATCTGGCCGCGCTGCTGTCCATGACGCAGCCTGCCGACAGCCCGGACGCCGCCGCCGAAAGGCGCCGCCAGCAGATTCTGCTGCCGCAGTTGCTGACCGGTTCGGCGCAGGGTGATGCCCTGGGCATGGACCAGTTGCGTTCCGCGGTGGCGCTGCAAGACGAGGATCCGGTATTGTCCGAGGCTTACGATCTGTGGCGCAGCCGGGCGGCGGGCGATCTGCCCCCCGCCGCCGAAGCCATCGAGCATCTGCGCCGGATCGCCCACGGCGGCCTGGACGAAACCGGGCAGGCATTGGTCGTGCATGCGCGCCAGTCCCTGGACTGGCAGGGTCGGCGCGGGGCCTGGCTGGGGGCTGCCTGGTTCGACGGGCAGGGCCGGCCGCTGGCTGTCGGCAGCCAGCAGGCGGGTCTGGCGGACGGCTGGCATACGCCCCAGGGCGCCAGGTTGACCGCGCCCTCGGCAGCCGATGCGTTGCTGGGACAGATCGAAGTCGAAACCGGGGATGCGCCCGCTGCGGTCCTGCACGTGTTCGAGGGTGGCAGCCAGACCCTGCTGCGAGCTCTGAGCGCGGGCGGACGCCATTGGCTGACCGCCTGCAGTCCCCGCGCAAGAATCTTTCTGGATGACGAACCCTGTGTTCTGTCGGCCGCTGTCCAGCCGCTGATGTTTCAGTCCTTGGATGCGCAGGCATTTTGGCCTTTGCTGTCGGTGGCCGGTCTGGAGGATGCCCGACCCGCCTGGTGGGCGGCTGCGGGGCGGGCGGAACTGCGTGCTCGCGGCGAGCCCGCGCTCCCGGTGCGGATTTTCAGTCTGCGGGCGGTGGATTCCCGTGATGGCCGTCTGCTGAGGGCCTGGTACGCCGTGGCCGGGATGGCTGTGGAGCCCGACCTGATGCGGATCTCCCGGGCACTGATCCTGCGTCAGGAATGTCATGCGGCCTGGCGTCAGGCCGCGCCGCTGCTGGCCGCAGCCGGGCGCGAGCCTCTGATCGACCGGGCGGTGTTCGCGGCTCAGATGGGACTGGCTGCCTGGCGTCTGGCCCGGGATCCCGCCCTGGTTCCGGCGGCCCGGGTCGCGGCTCGCATGCTGGGCGCCGCCGATCGGCTCGCATCGCGCCAATCCCATGCGGGGCTGCTCAAGCTGTACGCGTTGAAGGAATTATTGGCTGATTAGGGGCAGGGCGCTCGCGCCGATGCCCGGGCACTGCCTACGGCTGCCGCATGAGGCTCGCAGCGGGCACGACTCATGGTTTGCTGCGGGGCAGGCGGCCGCGGGCATCGTACAGATCCTGATTGACCAGGGAATGCAAGGTGTCCAGCGCGCGCTGATTGTGTTCCATGAAGATGTGCAGAACCTGGCCGTTGTCCTGGTTCAGCCGACCGGCACGGTCGGCCCGCTCGAACAGCGCGTCGAAGGTCGCGCGCAATTCGGGGTAGACGGCGCAGACCGCGTCGATGCCGGCGGCATCGTCGCTCTGGTCCAGCTCGTTCAGGATGCGCGCACGATCCTGATCCAGCAGCGTCAGTCGTTGCGCATAGTCGTTCTTGCGCTGGGTCAGTTCGGCCAGTGCAAGGTTGGATGGGTCGTCCAGCAGAACGGCGGATTCGGCTTCCAGTGCCTGGATGAATTCATCCAACAGGTCCGACTGGGCCTGGACGCACCGCAACAGTTTTTCGCCCGGATTCATTTCAGCAGATCACGCACGCTGGCCAGCAAGCCGTCGGCGATCTTGCCCGGATCGATCCTCAGTTCGCCCGAGGCCAGCGCATCGCGGATCTGTTGAACGCGTTCGGTCTGAACGTCGGCTCCGCCGTCGTTCAAGGCTGCCAGGTGGCGGGCGGCGGGACTGAGATCCACCGCCGTGCGGTTGCTGGCGGCCGAGCCGGACGCGGCGTGGGGGGCCGTGTCGCCGCGCGTTCCCCCGGCCACCCCGTTGAGCAGGGGATTGGACGAAGTGGAGTTGATTTTCAAGGCTCGTCTCCGGATTGGGTGGGATGGATCATTGGTGCATCCCTCGTAACGGCGGCCCGGGCGGATTCTTTAGGCCCCGGTCCTACATCATAACCTGGACTGTATGGGCGTCGATCACCGTCCCGGTGATGATCTGTCCCCCGGGGGTGCGGACCTGGATCTGTGCGCCCGGAGCGCCGGATTCCAGAGCCTGGCCTTCGCCGGTGGCGACGAAGCCGACACCGCGCGCGACGGTGCGGACCTGCTGGCCGCGTTCGATGGTGTTCGGGTCGCGCAGCGCGCCGGATTCGATCGCGCTGCCGGCGCGGATGCGGCGCGTGGCGATCCAGCCGACGATGTGGGCAGGGTCGCCGATCAGACGGCGGTTGCGCAGCAGGTCGCCTTCCCGCGTGTCCAGGTCGTCCAGGCTCAGGATCTCGTCACGCCGGATCAGACGGTTGGCCACGAAATAAGTGCCCAGGATCTGGACGCTTGCCTGGACGTAGAGAGTCCAGGGTTGTGGCGCCAGGCAGCGCACCCCCACGGGCGTGCGTGGCTGCAGGCCCGATCCGGCCAGAAAGGCCTCCATCCGCTCGCAGGCGGGCTGGTTCACGATGCGGGGAGTGTCCACGTGGATGACGGCCCGGCCGGGCCAGGACGCCGCCCGGTCTTTCAGCAGCGCTTCGGCCTGGGCGACCACTGCGGCAGGATCCTGCGGGGCGGGGCGGGTCGCCTGGGCGCGCCCCTGGCCCGGCAGGATGGTGGCTAATAGCAGAAAAGACAGAAATCGAAATGCGCGCATGCGCTTATTGTAGGTGAAGCCGATGGTTGGCGGCCGCCCGGGAGGCGGGTCGCATCGGATGAATAGGGCTTCAATCCCCGCTTTGTTTTGGCGTTTATCACCCTGGCGGGGACCGTACTATGGCGGTGTGCGAAAAGCCGCGAATGGTCGGGGGATCATTTGGTGCACGGTGGCGCGCACTCCGCTCATCCGTTTCAGTGTAAAGTCATGATCGATCGTATCGGCAAGGACTTCGAGTTCTACCAAAAAGCCCTGGCCCTGCGCCAGCAGCGGCAGGAAATCCTGGCGTCCAACATCGCCAATGCCGACACGCCCAATTACAAGGCGCGCGACATCGATTTCAACGCCACCCTGCGCGAAGCCATGGGAGACGGCGGTCTGCCGCGTCTGCCGGACACGTCCCTCACCCTGACCTCGGCGCGTCACATTCCGGCCAGCGCGCACACCAACGGTCCCGCCCAGGAACTGTATCGTGTGCCGACCCAGCCCAGCCTGGATGGCAATACGGTCGAAATGGACACTGAGCGCACGCAATTCGCGGACAACACCATGCGCTACCAGACGGACCTGCAGGTTCTGAACGGGCGCATCAAATCCCTGCTGGCCGTGATCCAGCAATAACCGGCCGCGCCACGGAAACCGCCATGTCCACCTTCAGCATTTTCCAGATCGCCGGTTCCGCGCTGTCGGCCCAGTCCCAGCGCATGAACGTGTCGGCCAGCAACATCGCCAACGCCGAAAGCGCCGTCGGTCCCGACGGCCAGCCCTACAAGGCTCGCCAGGTCGTGTTCCAGATGACGCCTTCGGCCCGTTCCGAGGCCGTCGGCGGCGTACGGGTCGCCTCGGTCCTCGAGAGCAACGCGCCTCCGCGTATCCAGTACGATCCCGGCAATCCCTTGGCGGACGCCAAGGGTTACGTCACCTTGCCCAATGTCGATGTCGTCGCCGAGACGGTCAACATGATTTCCGCCTCGCGGTCCTATCAGGCCAATGTGGAAGTCATCAATACGGCCAAGTCGCTGATGGCCAAGACCCTCACGCTGGGTCAATAAGGAGCCTCTCCATGTCCACCGTGAATGACGTATACGGTTCGAACGCCGCCTCCGCGCTGGCCAATGCCCAGACCAAGAATCTGATGGGCGATACACAGGACCGTTTCCTGACCCTGCTGGTCACACAGTTGCAGAACCAGGATCCCCTGAACCCTATGGACAACGCCCAGGTCACTTCGCAGATCGCGCAGCTGTCCATGGTCAATGGCATCCAGGGTTTAAACAATACCCTGCTGGCCCTGTCGGGCCAGATGGACATGTCCCAGTCCCTGCAGGCCGCCGGCCTGATCGGCAAGGATGTCCTGTATCCGGGCGAGAAAATTTCCCTGGGCACCGATTCAGTTTCGGGTGCCAAGGCCGCCACGCCCTTCGGCATCGATCTGATGTCCGGCGCCGCCAAAACCACGGTCACCATCCTGGATTCGGCCGGCAAGGCCGTGCGCAAAATCGAACTCGACGCACAGAGTGCCGGCGTCTATCCCATGAGCTGGGATGGGCTGGACGACGCCGGCGCGGCCGTACCGGACGGGGCCTATACCGTGCAGGTGGCGGCTTCCGACGCCAACGGCCAACCGGTCTCCGCCGAGACGCTCACCTCGGGTCACATCAACAGCATCGCCTATACCTCGGAAGGCCTGAAGCTGAACCTGGCCCTGGGACAAAAGATTTCCCTGCTGGACATCCGGCAGGTCATGTAATTCGAGGCGCGCGCGCCGCGCCGCCTTTTCCACGAATCAACGCAGCACGCACTGAAAGAGGTCACTCATGGGTTTCGGACAAGGTCTCAGCGGATTGAACGCCGCCTCGCAAAACCTGGACGTCATCGGCAACAACATCGCCAACTCCGGCACCGTGGGCTTCAAGTCCGGATCGGCCACCTTCGCTGACGTCTACGCCAGTTCGCGCGTCGGCCTGGGC
>JAHRWZ010000018.1 GCA_019104865.1 Castellaniella sp.
GCCCAGCGCCTTCCAGCTCAAGCAGATGATCGACATCCTGCGCGGACGCCTGTCGGCTCGCGGCATCGACGTGCGCTGCATGGACGTGGCCGAACCGCTGGAAAACCTGGGCGGCGCACGCCAGAAGATCACCATCCGCCAGGGCATCGAACAGGCCGTGGCGAAAAAACTCATCGCCGCGGTGAAACAGGCCAAGATCAAGGTCGAGACCCAGATCAACGGCGACAAGCTGCGCGTGTCCGGCAAGAAACGCGACGATCTGCAAGAGGTCATCGCCCTGCTGCGCAAGACGGACGTGGAACTGCCGCTGCAGTTCCAGAACTTCCGCGACTGACGCGCCCGACGTTCCCGGCCGCATGCCCGGTCCCCGGGGGATCGACGGGGCTTTCACTGCCGTCCATTCATTGTGCGATCAGCACCGATGAACCATAATATGTGCATGCTGAACATGCACGGAAAACCATCGTGACCGCCCTCCAGAACACCGAGCCCGCGCCGGACGCCGTGCTGGCCAAGGCTGTCCTGCGGGCCGCCGAACAGCTCGGCCTGCGTCAGGCGGGGCTGGCGGACGTCCTGGGCATGCACCGCACCGCCGTCAGCCGGATGAAGACCGCGCAATCGCTGGACCCCGCCTCCAAACAGGGCGAACTGGCCCTGCTGCTGGTGCGCCTGGCGCGTGCCTTGTACGCGCTCACGGGCGGCGACGTCGCATGGATGCGGCATTTCATGCGCGCCCCGAACCGTGTCACGGGCGGCGTGCCGGCCGAACAGATCGCCACGATCCAGGGCCTGATGACGGTCCTGCGCTTCGTGGACGCGATGCGGGGCAAGATTTGACCACGCGCAGGGGCGGCGCCAGCCCGGAGACCGGCCCAGACGCCGGCGACCTGTGGCGGGATTGCGAGGGTGAACACGGCCTCGTTCCCGTCCAGGGCCTGCTGCACCGCCTGGTCGAAAGCCAGGAGCACGTCGCCACCCTGGGGTACGTGGACACGCTGGAGGAACAGGCCGTCCTGGAGGCCCTGCTCGACGGGGTCAAACCGCCCTGGCCCGCCGACGGCGAACGCCTGCATTACCTGCTGCGCACGCCGTTCCGCTACCCGCCGCTGCCCTGGGGATCGCGCTTCGGGCGGCCCCACGAACCCAGCCTGCTGTACGGCGGCCGCGATCTCGGCGCCACGCTGGCCGAATCCGCCTATTACCGCTTCGTGTTCTGGTGGTCCATGGATGCGCCCCCAGCGGGGGACGCCATCCAGAGCCAGCACACCCTGTTTTCCGCCGGCTACCGCACGGATCGTGGCCTGCGGCTGCAGGATCCGCCCTTCGACGCCCACCGTGCCGCACTGACCGATCCCGCACGCTACCGGGCGACCCAGGCGCTGGGGACCGACATGCGCGCGGCGGGCGTCGAGGCCTTCGAATACCCGTCGGCGCGCGACCCGGCGCAAGGGCTGTGCGTCGGCCTGTTCACACCGCGGGCGCTGGCCGGGAAGGCCCCCCGGGACATGCGCCCCTGGCTATGCCAGCTGAGCGCCCGAGAAGTCGCGTTCAAGCCGGTCGGCGACCGCGCCGTCCACACCTACCCGCTGGACACGTTCCTGGTGGATGGCCGGCTGCCCATGCCCGCTTGATGGGGGCCAATCTCCGGACTCGACGGGGGCAAATCCAGCCAGTTACCAGCATGCTCGGCTCAAGTATGTGTGGCTGTACCCAGATACAGCTCGGTCATTCGGGGATCGGACAATAGATCCGACGCCGCACCTGACAACACCACCCGCCCCTGGTCCAGGATATAGCCCCGATCACTGATCTCCAGAGACTGCCGGGCCCGCTGTTCTACCATCAGCACGGCAACGCCCATCTCTTTCAGTCCGATGATCAACTGAAAAACTGTCTGGACAAGTCCGGGTGATAAAGCGGCCGTCGGCTCATCAAGCACGATCACCTTGGGCTCGCGGGCCAGCGCACGTGCAAACGCGAGTTGCTGTCGTTCGCCCCCCGACAATGTGCCGGCACGCTGCCGCAGCCGCGGCTTCAGCGCGGGAAAGGCCGACAGCATGCGATGGATCCGGTCTCCGGTCATGCCTCGATCGGCCACCTGGAGGTTTTCCAAGACGGTCAGGGTGCGGAACACATTGGTCACTTGAGGCACATACGCCATGCCGATCTCGATCCGGTCCTCGACCGGCAGACGGCTGACGTCTCGGCCAAAGATCGATACTCGGCCGGAGGTACGCGGCAAAAGACCCAGCAAGGCTTTGAGAAAAGTGGACTTACCCGCGCCGTTCGTCCCCGCAATGGTGACGATCTCATTGGCCATCACACACAAATCAATGCCGTGGATGATATCGACGTCAGTGTAGCCACCGGTCAGGGACTCGGTTTTGAGGATCTCGCTCACAATACGCCTCCCATATAGGCATCCTGCACGATCTGCGAGGCCAGCACTTCGGTCGGATCGCCCTGGGCAATTACCCGACCCTGGTCCATCACATACAGGCGCGACGATAGCGCCTTGAGCGCTTGAAGATGGTGCTCGACGATCAGCAACGCAATCCCGCTGTCCTTGAGCCGGCGGAAAATCTCCATGACTTCCCCGATGCGCACCGGGTTTACGCCGGCAAAGGGCTCGTCCAGCAGGATCAGGCGGGGACGATGCATCAAGACCCGAGCCAGCTCCAGCAATTTCTTTTGTCCACCCGACAGACCGGCGGCCGGCAGATCCCGCAGCTCTGATATGCCCAGCATTTCAAGAATCTCATCCGCCTGCACGGATAGTTGCTGCGTCTTGTGGCGCATGATGCCGCGTGCAAACCAAGCCGACCACATGGTCTCCATCCGGTCGTCCGGCGCAGCCACCAACAGGTTTTCCAGCACACTGAGCCGCCCGAACTCCCGGGGCACCTGGAATGTCCGGCACAGACCCAACCGCGCCCGCTGGTGTGCCGGATGGTTCATGATCGCCTGGTCAGCGAACACCATCCGGCCGGCGTCGGCCATGATCTGACCCGCGATGGCTGCGAACAGTGTCGACTTCCCCGCTCCGTTGGTCCCGGCTAGGCCAACGATTTCGCCCGCACCCACCTGAAGACTGGCACGGTCGACCGCCAGAAAAGGGCCATAGTTAACCGTGACGTCGCTGACATCAAGCATCATGCGCGCCCCCCGTTACCGAACAGGCCCTGTGGGCGATACAGGCTGAACATTACCAGGATGAAACCGATCACACCCAGCCGCAGATGGGCGACCTGCAGGTCGGAGACCCCGGGCAGAAAATCGCCGATGAAGCGCGAGCCTTCGAGCAGCAGGACCAGCACCAAGCTGCCTACCAGAGAGCCCCGCATGGTGCCGATGCCACCCAGGATGATCGACATCCAAACGTAGAACGTGACCAGCGCAACGAACTGCTCCGGCGAGATGAAGCTGATGAAATGGCTGTAGAAAGCGCCCGCCACGCCACCGAAAAACGAGCCGAACATTAGCACTTTGACCTTGAATCCTGCCGTGCGCTTGCCCAACGCCACCACGGCGACCTCATTGTCCCGGATCGCCCGTAGCACCCGTCCGAAGGCGCTGTGCTGGATCAGGTAAACACTACCCATGGCGCACAACACGACCAGCAGCAAGACGGCCAGAAATACGCTGTTGCCCGACGCCCCCGCAGCCAGGCTCGGGATCGCGGCGATCCCCTGGACCCCATGGGTCAGCCATTCTTCCTGCTGGATGGTGATACGCACGGCCTCGGCGAACCCCAGCGTGACGATCGCGAAATAATCGTCTTTCAGTCTCAGGGCGGCGAAACCGATAGGAATGGCCGCCACGGCCGCCATCAGGCCCGCCAGCAAAATAGACAGGGACACCGGCACGCCCCGCAGCGACAGGAGTGCCGACGCATAGGCGCCGATGGCGAAATACGCCACATGCCCGAAATTGATCAGGCCGGTTTCCCCGTATTCGATATTCAGCCCGATGGCCAGCAAAGCATAGATCAGGCCGATAATGCAGATAGCAATCAGATATGCGCTCATGCCGCCACCTCAACGCGTTTTTTCCAGCAAGCCCAACAAACCGGCCGGCCGAATCACGAGCACCACGATCATCACCAGAAACGCTACCGTGATCTTGTAGCTCGGGCCCACGAACGCCACGGAGACCTCCTGAGCTACGCCCAGCAGCACGGCGCCCGCCACAGCCCCCACCGGGCTGCCGATGCCGCCCAAGATGACGGCTGCAAAGGCGGGAATGACGAACTCCCAGCCAAACTCCGGCAGCAGGACACTCTTGGCCGCCAACAACACCCCGCCCAGGGCAGACAGCGCACCGAACAGACACCATAGGAACCACGTCAGACGCTTAGAGCGAATGGCGCTGGCGCGCGCCAGCTCTGGATTGTCCGCAATCGCCCGCAGGCAACGGCCCACATTCGTATAGCGAAACAAGGCAAAGACCACCAGTAGCGCTGCACCCGCCATCAGCACGATCCACAGGTCCGTTGGCAACAAGCGCACGCCATGGAAATTCCAGGCACGCACCAGCGGAAACGCATAGGTCTTGGGCTGGCTGTCCACCCACAGCAGCAAGGCGCTGCGCATCATGAACGCAAGCCCCACCGATGCAAGCAGGTTCACGACCATGGGCGCTTTTGACAATTTGCGGAAAACCCACTGGTAAGTCGCCAGACTGAGCACCATACAGGCCGCGATCGCCCCCAGGGTCGCCAAGGCGAACCAGGACACGCCTGCGGCCTGCAGGCCAAAAGCCAGATAGGCTCCCACCGTCATCGTGTCGCCGACAGCTACGTTGGGGAATTTGGAAATTCCCATCACCAGGGTCAAGGCCAGAGCGGGCAAGGCAATCACCATGCCCTCGATCAAGCCGTTGAGTACCAGATTCACGAAAAAGACGCTGTTCATGCGATGCTACCCGCCCGAACCATCTTCAATCCAGAGAGATCGTATCGATGCGATCGAACTGGCCGTCCTTGACGACATAGACGCCAAAGTCGGGATTGGAATCCCCGTACTCATCAAAATTAAGGCGACTGGAAGCGCCTTCGTAGTCGATCTGGCGGCCGGCATCCATAGCTGTTTTGCCTTGGGCGAAGGAATAAACCTTTTCTCCCGGGGGATTCGAGACTTCGCGAATCTGAGCACTGATCTCGCGCGAGGCCGCTTTCCCGCCTGCCTTATGGGCCGCCAGAGCCAGGCTGATCACCATGTCGTATGCCATAGCCGCGTATACATTGTCGGACAGCGCCTGGCCCGTGGTCTTCTGGTAGCGGCCGCTCAAGTCCTTGTAGCTGGCGGCGTCGACGTTGGACACCGTATCCACGGCGATGATCCCATTAGTGGCTTCGTTGCCTAGCGCCTTGACCAGATCAGGATTGGCCGCCCAAGCCGGAATGATCCAGGCGTTTTCATGGCCGGACTGGAACCACTCGCGAAGAATGATGGTCGTATCTGGCAAATATGATCCCATGACGATCACATCTGGGTCTTGCGCCAGTACCGTCTGCAATTCCGAGCGGTAACTGGGCCGATTAGGCTCATACACAATATTGGCTACGACCTTGCCATGGCCGGCTTCTTCCCAAGCACGGATGAAGCCGTCGGTATTGCCTCGGCCTGATGCATTATTGAACGCCATAGTCGCGGGCCGCTTGTAGCCCCGTTTTTCGGCAATCTTGGCGAAAGCGCGACCAAACCGGTCATTGGTGCCCTGAAACCGCCAGACGAGGTCTTTCTTGTCCAAAGTGGACAGCGCGGGAGCGCCGGAGACGTTCATCTCGATCAGATCAGCCGCATCCGTCAACGGCACCACGGCCAGGCTGACCCCCGAAGCCCAGGTCCCGAGAATCGCCTGGACCCCATTGATCTCGATGAGCTTTTTCGCCGCCAAGACGGCAGCTTGAGGCTGAGTCTGCGCATCCTCGGAAATCAGCTTGAGCTTGCGGCCGGCCGCGCCACCCGCGTCGTTGACTTCCTGAACAGCGATTTCCATGGCCTTGAGCATGCCAGAACCATAAGGCGCACCCGCCCCAGTGATCGGCACTAGACCGCCGATGAGCAATTCGGACATGGACTGGGCAAACACATTGAAGGGCAGTGCCAAACCGGCCGCGGAGGCGGCACCCAGCTTCAACAGCGAGCGTCGATCAATCGTCATGAGATGTCTCCTTGGATTTCACCGGTGGCGCCACAGCGACCCGGCATTATGATGAAACGATAGCCCGTGCCCGGGCGAGAGGTGTTCAGGACGCCAGGCCCTCCTTGAACCATGCGCCATTCTTCATGATTGCCTTCAGGCGTTCGCCCTGTCCTAGCAACACCCGGATGTCTTCAAGCGGGTTGCCATCGACGAACAGCAGGTCGGCATAAGCACCCGCCTGCACGACCCCCAGTGTGTCGGGCTGATTCAGCACCCGGGCGGCCACCGTCGTGGCGGCTCGCAAGGCCTCCTGATTGCCAAGCACCTCGGCACGGATCAAGAGTTCGTTGGACTGCTGTTCGTGAGTTTCGCCCAGCAGGTCGGAGCCGAACGCCATGGGAACCCCGGCCCGATGCGCGATCCGCAGGGCTTCGCGTCCCGCAGTGCGGACACCGTCTATCTTGTGCATCAATTCGGCAGGAAAACCGAAGCGGGGGCCGTCATTGGCCAGAGCCTCGTAGGTAATCGATGTCGGAACCAGGAACGCACCGTGCTCGACCATCATCCGGGCGGTTTCTTCATCCAGCAGGTTGCCGTGTTCGATGGTGCGTACGCCGCAGCGCACGGCCCGCTGGATCGCTCGGGGCGTATAGGCATGCGCCATGACGTAGGTGCCGGCACCATCGGCCTCAGCCACGATAGCCCGGATCTCGTCCTCGGAAAATCCCAGGTAATGGATCGGATCGTTGGGAGATGCCACGCCGCCGGATGCCATGATCTTGATCTGTGTGGCGCCCTTCAGGATTTCTTCGCGCACGGCCAGACGCACATTGTCGACGCCATCGACAACACGGGCGATATTGCCCAACCTCATCGAGCAGCCACACGGTTCGAGGATGTCGCTGCGCAATCGGAAGTCACCATGCCCGCCGGTCTGCGACAACGCCCGTCCAGACGGGAAAATCCGCGGGCCAGCCACCAGATCGGTTTCCGTCGCCTGCGCCAGCGACCAATCGGCGCCGCCCGCATCCCGCACCGTCGTGAAGCCACGATTCAGCATTCCCCGCAAAATGGGGATGGAACGAAAACACGCCAGCATGTTGGGCAACACCGCGTTTCGGGCCAGATTCATGTCCGAAGCGACACAATGGACATGACAATCAATCATACCGGGCATCACCGTCAACCCCGCGGCGTCGTAAGCGCCGGCCAGCAGCCGAGAATCTGCCTCGGCCGGATCGAGGACTGCCTCTATGCGCTGTCCCGAGACAAGAACCACCCGGTCCTTGACCAGAATGCCCCGGTCCACATCAAGCACTGCGCAATGCTTGATTACTGTTTGCCTTACATCACTCATCTGGGATATTTCCTTTGCTCGGATCAGGAACGGGCAAAGCCCGTCCGGGATACTTTGAGTCAGCATAGGAAACGCGCTAGCGTTCGGCAAACCATAATTTTTCCGCGGCCCATGACTTTTACTCATAATGAGAGCTTGAGCATGTCACACGAGCACTGCCATGAAGAGGATCTGCCCTTCCATCTCCGAGTTACAAGCCTTCGACGCAACAGCGCGGCACTTGAGCTTCACGAAAGCGGGCTTGGAGCTGTTCGTGACGCAGGGCGCCGTCAGCCGCCACATCGCCAATCTGGAGGCCTATCTAGGGGTGGCGTTGTTCATTCGCCAGAACAATGCCATCTCCTTAACTGAAGACGGCCAGCATTACCTCAAGCACGTCCGCAGCGCACTGCATATTCTGAGCAATGCCACCCAACGCTTCACACTGCACCACCAGCAGCAGGAAACCATCAATATCTCCGTACCACCCACCCTAGCCTCGCACTTCCTGTTGCCGCTGCTCGCGGATTTCTACCGGCAGCACCCTGGCACCGTGGTGAACTTCGTCCCTTACGAGCACAGCCACAACTTCATGGACAATGAGGATCTGGACATGGCGATCCAGTTCGGTGAGGGTGAATGGCCGGGCTCGCTGTCGGTCTACCTGACTGGCAAAGAAACTTGCGTCTTGTGCACGCCCGATCATGCCCAGCAGCACCGGCTACACGAAATCGACTGCTACTCCGGAGTCACCTTATTGCAGCACGCCAAGGTGCCGCTGGCTTGGGTCCATTGGTTCCAAGACTACAAGCTCCCCTTCGCTACCGCCCATTTGGGACCTCGTTTCGACCAATACTCGCTCATCATTGAAGCGGCCCGGCTGGGATACGGCGTCGGCCTGGTGCCCAAATGCCTGACGGCCGCCGCACTGGCAAGCGGTGAGCTGATTTCCCCCCTACCCTCCGCCCAATTGGCCAAACAGGGCTATTTTCTTTGCATCAAGAAAGACAAGGCCGACACACACGCGGTGCGAATGCTCGCTTCCTGGCTTATGGGCCTGAAACTGGTCTGAGCCTGAAAGCCTTCACACCCGAACCAGTGATGGATCAGGCAGCCAGGGCCAGGATGTCTTCCTGCGCCCGCGCCAGGCCGCGCTCGCGGCTTTCGGGGCCCATATCCATGCCTTCCGCGCGCACCACGCGGATGTCGGTCACGCCCATGAAGCCGAAGATCGTCTTCAGATAGCTTTCCTGGTGTTCCATGGCGTTGCCGGCGTCGCTGGTCGAATACACGCCGCCGCGGCTGAGCGCCAGGATCACGGTCTTGCCGCCGAGCAGGCCGACCGGGCCGTTCTCGGTGTACTTGAAGGTGCGGCCCGCCTGGGCCACGCGATCCAGCCAGGCCTTCAACTGGGCCGGAACGGTGAAGTTGTACAGCGGCGAGCCGATCACCACGACATCGGCGGCGACCAGCTGGGAGACCAGCGCCTCGGACAGCTCGTTTTCACGGCGCTGAACATCGGTCAGGGTTTCGTCCGACGGCGGCATGCGGAAGCCCAGCGCGTCCAGCGACAGGGGCGCGGGCGCCTGCAGGGCCAGGTCCAGGTATTCCACGTCCAGGCCGGGGTTCGCGGCCTTCTGCCGTTC
>JAHRWZ010000066.1 GCA_019104865.1 Castellaniella sp.
AGGGCCGATATCTTCGATTACATCGAGATGTTCTACAACCCGAAGAGGCGACACGGCCACGCAGGAGAGGTGTCCCCGGTAGAATTTGAGAGACGCCATTTTTTGAAAACCGGGACTGTCTAGAAAACCCGGGGCGATTCAGGGCTTGGGGATTGATGTTCAGTCGGCCTCATTTTGATCATGTGGAACGCGCCCTTGTATCGAGCGAAGAACCGCTCCAGGTAAGGGTTTTCTGGCACTGAGTCATACTCGTTCTGCACGCCCTTGCACCGCTTGTCACCCTCGGACAGATGGTCGCCGATCTGGAACTTCGCCATTTCGTGGACCCACACCACCTCCGAAGCCTCGTCGTAGGAACAAAACCCGGCTTCGATGGCCCTTTCAAGCCCCTTGGATGCCCCTTCGATTCCAAGGCCTGTTTCGTGCCCGATATACATGATCGGCAGGTAGTACAGCCCAATCATGTTGGAGTGCGGGCAGGTCATGAGATACAGCGCCACAACCTGGGCCTCCGGGCCGGCCTTGCGCATCTTCTTGCCGGTTTCTCCAATCCAGAATTGCGGGGATACCTTGCCGTAATCCCTCATGACAAGCCCTCCCCATGCACCATCCGCGCCAGCGGCACGATGGCTTTCAGATAGGCCGATTCCACATAGGCTGGCCATTTGTTCTGGCGAATGAGGGTGGCGCGAGTAGCGTCCACGAACTCCCATTCAGCCCTGGCTCGTTCCTGGCGCGTGTAGATGCCGCCCTGGTCATGCAGGACATGGCAGCCGACGACGCCGGGACGGCTGCAGCAGAGCGGAAACGTCAGGGCATCCGACGTCTTCAGGCCCAGGCCCTTCCCTGCGTTTGCATGGGCAGCCTGGCTGAATCCGACGATGCCGCACTTAGCGCACGGCAGGCTAGCGACGGCCTGGCGGTGTTCGATACTGCGAAACGACCGCTCGGGCCTGCGGTAATGCTTGATGGCTGTGCCTTGCGATTCCGCAACCCGCTGCGCGAGGCCGGGACCGCGCTTGTGCCGACCGCGCGCCATCGGCTTGCCCGCCTTCATCGGCGTCTTGCGCTGCATCGGCTTGGCCGGGGATTTGAAGGTGGAGTTCCAGGTCATGCCGCCACCTCATGCCCATAGCGGATCCGCGCCTCATGGGTATCGATGCCGTTTTCGGCACACCAGGCGAGCACATACTCGATGAGGCTGGTCATTCGGGCCACAGACATGCGGGCAGACGACTCGCGGATGTTGACGTACTCGTTTTCAAGCCCAGGCACCATGTCGGCGCCCAGGCCGGTGGCAATGGCGTGGCCGCTGATGAAAAGCACCTTCCACTGATCCAGAGTCAGCCGCCGGCCACACCAGGTCGCTTTCTTCGCCACCTCACCGAAAAGCGCATGCAGGAGCGCGTTCTGATCCGTGCTGCGTGTGCGCGGCCCGATCTTCACCATGAAGCCATCGGGCGCAGCCATGACGGCTTGCGCGGCATTGCGCCGGGCCACGACGTGCGAGAGCTGGAAGACTTGGATGTCCATCACCCCACCATGCCCTTCATCCGCTGCACGACCTCTGCAACTTCAGTCATGACGTGATTGCCGGCGCTCTCAACGCGTCCGACCTCACGCTGATCCACGCGGCCGTCGGCCAGGGAGTCGTAGATTTCCTTGCCAAATACGCCGCTGGCGATCATGAAGGCAGCAACCTTCTCCAACATGCCCATGTCGCACTCGGATGACCCGGCCGGCGCCTTCACCAGCAAGAGCCCGCGCTGCCGCGCCCAGGCCCGCAGGATCCTGTCGTCGTCCGTGAAATCGGTGATCCGCACGGCCTCCTCCAGCGTCAGGTGATGCCGCTTGCCCTCCTTCGGTGGTGTGCGGTTGACCTTGTTCCTCAGCACCGCCGCAGAAATGTCCACCCGAGGCCCCAGGGATTCCGATCCGCCGGGATAATCGTGGACGACGTGGTAAGCCGCATCGGCTGTGTTCATGTGTGTCTTCCTCGAACGTATTAATTGACGGCCGGCCGGCCTACAGTGGAGCCATGGAAATGGAAACTACGAAGACCGAAGCCCTGCTCAGGCAGGCCAAAGCGATCTGCCAGGAGGTGACGGGCCGCGAGGACGTATCCGATGACCTGCTTTGCAGCGTCTTTCGACGTCTGGAACTGGAAGCCGATCTTGTGGACGACGACCTTCTGGACGCGCTCGATGCGGCCCAGCAGGGGCTCATGCACTGATGTGTCCGGCGGCCCGATGGGGATGCGGGTGTCGACCGGATCGGGGCGCCAGGGGTGTTGGGCGGCCGGATCCACCCGGGTATGCTTGGGAGTGCCAACAACCAAACGTTTCCGGGAGGAACCGACCATGACGGACATCGAGATTTGCGCCCAAATGACGCTCATCAAGGCGCTGATGGAGAACGTGTACGGAAACGCCTTCAAGGGCGATCCGGAGGCATTCGAGGTTTTCATGGGCGACCTCTCGAAGCGTCTCCGATTTGGCTTGCGAGCGCCCGCACACGCGATAGCAGACGACGCAGAATGGCTACAGGCCATGCAAGCGCAGACGCTGAAGGATGCGGATGCTTTTCGTGATCGGGTACTGTCAGCGATCCGTCCTGGCGGCGCAGGGGCATGATGGCTTCAAGCTTGGATGCGCCGAAAACGCCCGGACCAGGCGTGAAGCAAGGGAAACGGGGCTTAGTCATTCCAGCCCCCACCCCTGCGATCGCTCAGCAGCGCGAGGATGTAGCCAAGGACGCCGCCAGCGACGAAGCACACCAGGCCGGTCAGCATGATGGTCAGATCAGACATTGGCGGGCTCCTTGGGGACGGGCTCTCCGAATTCCGCGATCAGATCCGCAGCCTTGAGGCGACGATCAGCCTTTGTGAGCCTGGAAATCACATCCACGGACGGCCGCTTTCCCCGCCATTTCGTGGCGATCTGCCACAGATAGCCAACATCAACGCCGGCCTTGTTTGCCAGTTCTTTGCGGCCCTCTTGATCGAGGGTTTGATAGAGGTCGGATAGCTTCATGAGGCATATCTTAGCGCCGCGCTATACATCAGTCAATAGCGCAGCGCTGCACCACTGGATTAGCGGGGCGCTATTTAATGGACGACATGAAGCCAGTTGAAGAAATTCGTCGAGACAACCTGCAACAACTTGTCCAGCAATCGGGCGGGATAAGTTCGCTCAACACCAGACTTGGCCGCTCGGCACGAGACTCGACCTTCAATCAAATATTGAACCGCTCTGTAAACAGCAAGGGGGGCAAGCCGAAATCCATGGGTCCCCGCATGGCGCGTTCGATTGAAGAAGCGCTCTCATTGCAGGAAGGGTGGATGGACACCCCACATAGCGGCGACTCGAAGGCCACTCCTGCTGAAGTGTCTGCAACAGACATCACCATCCAGCAATACGACGCCGCCGGCTCGATGGGTCACGGCCTGGACCTACCCGACCAGCCGGGCGTGATCCAGAACCTGCGCGTCAGCAAGGAATGGCTGTCGAAGAACATCCGGGCCTACAGCGCGGCGAAGAACCTGTGCGTGGTAACCGGGTTCGGGGACTCCATGCAGCCCATGTTCAACCCAGGCGATCCGTTGCTGGTGGACCTGGGCGTCACATCCGTGGAATTCGATGCGGTGTACTTCTTTCGCGTGGATAACCTGGGCTACGTCAAGCGTCTGCAGCGCATCCCTACCGAGGACGGCCTGGTGATCCGGGCGATTTCTGAGAACAAGGATGCCTACGATCCGTTCAACATCACCGAAAAGATGGACTTCCAGGTGATCGGGCGCGTGTTGAAGGTGTGGCGCAGCCAGGAGTTCTGAGGCCGCGCCTTCTGATACGGCTTCGGCCTGTAGGCCCAGCAAACACTGATGAGGGGGTACCGCAAATGATGAATGGCTCAGGAATGTTATTGCCGCTTGTCGGCTATCTCGTACTGATCGGGATCCCGGCAGCGGTCATTGTGGGAAAGGCCGGGTACAGCAAGGTCTGGGTGATCTTGGCATTCATTCCGGTGGTGAACCTGATCGCGCTTTGGGTGTTCGCGTTTTCCAAGTGGCCCGCGCTTCGCGGGTAGCGGCTTCGGACTCTGAGAAACCCTGATTGATGAGCGCGGACGAGAGGATTACTTTGGGCCATCAAGTAACAAAACCTTATTATTAATGTGGATATGTGAAGGGACGGTGCGGTGAAGATGAGGCATGGCACGGTCGCCTCCGCGCTTCTTGTTGTGCTATTCGCAGCATCCGGGCCCGCGCAGGCTGCGAATACACCATGCAGTGGGCGTAAGGGCGGGATTTCACACTGCGATGGCGCCACCTTCGTTTGCAATGACGGCTCGATCAGCGCCAGTAAAAAGTCCTGCCAGGCCTACACGGGCGGAACTACGCGGCTCGCGCCGAAAAAACCGGCACCGGCTGCTGCGGGAGATTGTTCATGTCGCAGCGGCTCGTATTGCACAGGCCCGCGGGGCGGGACCTACTGCTACTCGGACAGCGGCAGGAAGAACTATGTGCAGAAGTAATGGATCCCCCAACTCCTGAATGCGTTAGAATTATACAAATCACATCTTTACACATGGTGTAAAGATGGACTTGAAAAAAAAAGCGCCATGCTTTAAACTGACGGAAATTACCACATGGATGTCGAGTTTGACGACCAAGACTTAGATCGACTGGAGACCGATGGACAGTTCACCGCTGGATTTCCCCAGGAAGTGGTCCGCACATACAGAAAACGCTTACAGCAAATCCGAGCGTTTCGCGATGAGCGTGACTTTTATCAGTTGAAATCACTCCATTTCGAAAAGCTCAATGGTAGCCGGCAGGGGCAGTCGTCTGTTCGGCTGAATGTTCAGTGGCGGCTTATCGTGGAGATCCGCGGAGATCACCCTTGTAAGGTCGTTGGTATTGTTGAAGTTGTCGACTACCACTAAAGAAATGGAGAAATCATGAACGCGCGCGTGCCTGCAGAAGTTTTTGCACCAGGCGAGTTCCTGCGTGAAGAGCTAGAAGCTAGGGGTTGGAGCCAGCAAGAGTTAGCTGATATTTTGGGACGCCCCCCTCGGTTGGTCAGCGAACTGATTTCTGGCAAACGGGGGATTACACCTGAGACAGCGCTCGGACTTGCAGATGCCCTGGGAACATCACCGGACTACTGGATGAATCTCGAGAGCCAATACCAATTGTCCAAAGTTAAGGCGCCGGACGACCAGGTTTCTCGCAAAGCACACCTCTACAGCCGGTTTCCCGTCCGAGACATGTTGCGCCGCGGATGGATCCGGGCCAGCGACAACATTGATGTACTTGAACAACGCTTCTGCGAATTTTTCAAAATTTCAGATATCACCGAACAACCCTCGCTGACACACTATGCAAAGAAAACTCATGAGGACATGGGCGCTACGCCGTTGCAATTGGCATGGCTGTTTCGCGTTCGATGCATGGCCGAACGACAAGTGCTGCCGAAGTACTCCCCCGAGAAGCTAATTGCTGCGGTCGAAAAATTGAAAGCTCTTCTCCTCTCTCCAGAAGAGGTTCGACACGTCCCCCGCCTGCTCGCTGAGGCTGGGGTGCGCTTTGTTCTCGTAGAGCCTATGGCAGGCTCAAAACTCGATGGGGCGTGTTTCTGGTTGACTGACGACAAGCCGGTGATCGGCATGACCCTACGATTCGACCGAATTGACAACTTTTGGTTTGTACTTCGCCATGAGATTGAACACGTCCTCCGTCAGGATGGTAGAGGCGAAGATGGACCAGTGATTGATTCCGATGTAGGCAATGAAATTGAGACATTGTCAGAATGCGAGCGGATTGCGAATGCTGCAGGCGCAGAGTTTTGTGTGCCTGGGGACCAATTAAGTAATTTTATCGTGCGCGTACAGCCTTATTTTTCTGAACAGAAAGTCCTCGGGTTTGCCCAACGCATCCAAGTTCATCCGGGTTTAGTCGTAGGGCAGCTACAGCGAAAGTTGGGCCGACACGATTTTCTACGCAAACACCAAGTAAAGATTCGCGCTCATATTTTGCCCTCAGCCGATGTGGACGGTTGGGGCTCATTCTCTGACTAGCTCTCTGGAGATTCAAGATGTCTGCATATGCAAACCAGATCAAGACCTACCTTGAGCGCTACCAAGCAGAGGTGGGTGATAATGGTTTAATCGACCCGCATGAAGTAGCGGCATGGGCATACCGCAACGGACTACATAAACCCAATATCAAGACGGTGATAGATGCCATAGCGTCCGACATCGCCCAAGCCTTTCGGGAAGAGTACCGTACAGACCGCCTCGGCCAGCGCTACCGAGCTAAGCACGCGGTACGCACAAAGAACGGTAATAAAACACAATCGCTGTGGGCCGATATAGATGATGATCGTGCCCCGCGTGATCACTTCGTGCGCTCTTTTGCGCAACGGCGCCAACAGATTGTTGGTGACTGTTTTCAGTTAAAGACCGACGTTGACGTCTATAACGCAAAGGATCCATCCCAGGATCCGATACAAATCCCACTGGATTTCACATACGACGTAGAAGAACTGCAACTGCCGCTCAAAGGTAAGCGCGCAGCCTAAAGGGCTTTTTCATGCCCAGTCGCCACAGGGTAGCGGGAGCCCAGCGCCGGTCCACCTGCATCACCTGCAGGTTTGCGCGACTCCTGCGCCCTACTCCAGCACCAGCAGGGCACCACCCCCTAACCTAGCATTGATGCGGGTTTCGGCGGGTATCAAACGCTGCAGACCGCCACCCCACCCCCAGCCGCCCGCGAGGCGGCTTTTTGTGCCCATCTGCTGCCGTGCGGCACGCCGCGCTTGCTGGTCCGCCGCCTCTCGGTCAGAATGTAACTGTTTCGAACAACAGGAGGGCACGATGAGGAGAATGAGGATCGCGGCGCTGGCCGCTGCAGTGCTGGCCCTGGCCGGTTGCAAGACCACCGTCAACAGTGAGATCGCCGTCAGCGAGCTGCAGGGCGGACAGTCGAAGGAATTGCCCGGTGATCTGTACGTCGAGGTCGCCAGCTGCAACGATTTCGAGGATTCGCGCAAGCCGTCCAAAACCCTGTTGGATGTGCAGCAGAAGATTCCAGGCGTGTTCCCGACAGCCGTCTACAAAGAATGCTTCCGGCAGAAGATGGACTCTTACGCCCACTTCTCGATGCCGCTGTTCCTGGACTTGGACAAAGACGGCAAGCTCGGATCCGAGCAGACCATCAATGTGATCTCGAACGACACGGCAGTGCTCGGCCTGGCTGTCCCTGACGCCCTGCAGAAGAAGATTGCTAGCGCGAAAAAGGACACGTTTGGGTCTATGAATCTGTCGGTCCTGGTGAAGGTCACGAACGACACCAAGGAAGAATTCCGGTTCGGCGTGGGCGCCGCCTATATCGATAATCACCCGGTTACCGATCGAGTCCTGGTGGCACCGGCCGGTGCGTCGTTTATCGTGCGTCTGTCCGATGTTGCCGTAGACGCAGCGGTGGCTGGACAGGATCCTGCCATCCTGAAAGTGGCGCCGCCCAAAAGCTGATCCGCAGACAGCCACCCCAAGCCGCCTTCGGGCGGCTTTTCACGCCCCCTACCCCAACACCTGCAGCCCCGTCCGCTTCACAAACTCCTCGTAGCTGATCGGTGCGCCTGGCCGCGCATCTGGGCTGTTGGCCAGCCAGTGCACCCAGGAACGGCCCGTCGTGGCGTCGAAGACGACCTTGAACGTGTAGTCGGGCACCGCGACCCTCGCGGCCCCGATCGTCTGGGGATGATCGCTATAGACTGGGCCCGAGATCACATACACGTCACCCTTGGCGCGCATCACATACTTGCGGGTGTCCTGCTCGATCTTGTTCCAGGCGCCTCGATTCGCCTGCGGGGCCTGCGGGATCATGTTGGCCAAGCTGAAGCTCTGCGCCATCGCCTGGTCGTCGGGCATGTCGCCTGCCGGCGCCATGTGGCCGCGATCAAAGCCCGATCCCCTGTAGTCGTCCAGCCCTGCCCGCTCGGACGCCGGCAGGCGCGCCTCTTCGTAGAAGCTGTCGGTGCGCGCGATGCTCTGGGCGGCGATAAGCGTTTGTCGGTTCAGGCGCTCGGCAACCAGCACCGGGGTTTTCCGCTGGCCGCTGTACAGAATGGCAAAGGACGAGAAGCATAGCTCGCGCTGGGTCGGCCTGGCCGGCACGACGGGCGGCGTCTGATGGGGGAAAAATTCGCGGCACTGGGCGAAAGACGTCTGGACGTGCCCGTCATGCCCCGCCGGCGCGGCCTGCCGGGTGCTGGCGACGTCCTGCCGCGGCTGGGCCTGCTCCAGATTCGCCAGGATCCGGTCGACGCCGATCTGGTCGAGTAGCTGCGGATGCAGCGCCCACAGCATGGCGGCGAAGGACACCGCCGCCGAGAGAAATGTCGTCTTGAGGAGCTTTGCGAAGCCGCCGCCTGCCTGCTTCTTACGTGGGGCCGACCTGCGCTTTGCGGTACGGCGGCCCGCTTGTTTCTTTGTTGCCATGGCCGCCGATTATAGGAAACCTATTCTGCCTTCCATCTGCAGGCGGTTTCAGTCCTACGCGCGCTTCCTGGCCACAGCCTTCTTCAGGACATCGTTCATCCGGGTCTGCCAGCCAGGGCCGTCAGCCCTGCCCCTGATCTGAGCCCGGCCAGGCCCGGCTCCCCACTCGCTCCAGAGCCGGATCAGATCGGCACACGCGCCACCCTATGGTGGTTTTTTTGCGTCTGTCGGCCCTGTCTTTCTCGACCGGGCGCAAGACGAGGGATTTCCCCATGTCAAATTCTTAGCGCAGCGCTATTGACAAACTGTTTAGCGCGGCGCTATAGTTCTCCTAACGCATCACCAAGCCTAGGCCCCAGGGCCAGCCCAGTAGGGATGCAGCAGTATCCCGCTCTTTAACAACCGAAGACGATGAACACCGGCCCCACGCCCTACATGGATGGAGGTTTGGCCGGCTGCGCAACACGCATGGGCGCAGGAGCAAAACCCATGAAATCCGGCGAGTGTCAGCCAGGCCCAAGAGTGGGCCGCAGTACGCAGACATGGTCCGGGGACGGCGAAAGCCGCGCCCACACACTGCCCTGGTGGCGTCGTAACCAGGGAGACGATCTGACGGACAACCAGCCGTCAGGCGCCGTGCAAGTCGGCAATCTGCGCCCAGGCATCGCGGCATCTTGCCGGGCGCGGAGTTATCCGAAAGCCGCCTTTCAACCAGGCGGCTTCCTGATGAAAAGGAGATAGATCATGCAATGCAACTGCATTGAAGAAATCGAGACGAAGGTCAAGGAACATGTGCAGCCAAGTCTCAAGGCCCCTATCGAGTCGGTGAAGTGCCAGAACATCAGTTGGGTGTTTGGCAATGGCGCCGGAACCTACATCAGCATTCCGTTCGGCGTGAAGGCTGACGCCACTGGATACCGCAGCGAGAAAGGCAAGCAGTTCATGGTGCATGCCTCCTACTGCCACTTCTGCGGCAAGCCGACGAAGCAGAAAAGCGAAGCCACAGGAACCCAATCATGACCACTGAAACCGCGCCCTCCGTTCTGACGGACCGACAAATTCGAGACATCCGCGACGCGACGCTCGCGCCGATGTTCGCCCGTGCCATCGAACAAGCCGTCCTGCAATCACCTGAGATACAGGCGCTGAGGAAGGATGCGGAAAACTCGACGGGATACGCGAAGCTGCTTGCGGGGGCCGCTGCCATCCTGGAGAACGCGACCGAATCCATGGAGAACGGCGGACGCGATGAGTGCGCCGCTCATGAGGCCAGAAGCATGGCGCAGACCATCCGGCTGGCCCTGATTTCAGACAATGAATACCAGAGCGACGTCCAGGCGGCGGCGGGCGGTCTGACTCAAACGCCGCTTGAATACTGACCCCTCAACGCCTGCATGACTCGGATATGAGCAGTGCCGAGGTCCAGGCCGCACCCGGTTGCGTCAAGCCGGGGCCATCGCACAGGCTGACGAACTGACCCCAGAGATTAACCCTAGCGGTGACGTTTGCCGGGATTTTTCTTGTGATGGATATGCGGGCCACGCTCTTTACTCACATGTTTGCTGCTTCGAGTGGTAAGGGTCACGCCTTTTGGGAGGACGGGACGGGGAGTGCGCTTACGGTCGGCTTCAGTAACGATCTTATTGCCCATGGAAATCTTCCTCAAGTTTAGGTAAAGCCTGTCATTGTCACACATTTGTACTCAAACGCCAGCCTGCAGGCGCATAGGCCCATTCCCCGCATGGTGAAAGCCGGGGTCATCCACCTAACCCGGCCGTCTCGCACGGCCGCCGGACTCGGGGTAACCGGCACCCAACAAACCCGCAGCCAGAGCGGCCCGCAAGGGATCGTCTGGACGTCCCAGCCGGCGGTGGGCGCATAGGCAAACACCGGCATTCAGAGCGCCAAAAAAGCGGCCTGCGATCATCGGCAGACCCCTTCTCCTTTTCCAAATCTGATTCTTCCCCTACCCCGTAAACCAGATCGGTCTGGCGGGTAATGCGAGAGCGTGGGGTGGACGAGGTTTCAGTTTGGCCCCGGCGTGATCTGGACGCCTGGCCCACGAAACGGGCCAATTCCCATCAGCCTTCAGCAGACAGCACGGCGCGGCAAGCGTCGGCGGCTTGTCTCCTTTCCCATTCTGCTGAGTACGTGCGCAACCGGTGCCATATCCGGGGGCGTCGTGCTGTCTGCCGAGGGCTGAGCTCCTGAACCCGCCAATACCGGACGGTCATGAACGGACGTGACGGCGGGGAACGCAAGCAGACCCTCGACCTTTTTTGGAGACTGACATGAGCGCAGTGGATTCGCTTTTCATGTGGCTGGCGGCTGTCTCATTTGCTGCCGCTGGCGACGCGCTGTGGGTGAGCAGGATCCGCCCTGCCCTGGCGCCCCGCTTCGGCTGGCGCGACCTGGACCCCGACGAATTGATCCCAGCGAAGGCCTGGATCGGCGCCCTGGCTGTGCTGGCCCTGTTTTTTGTCGTCGTGCCGTTTGTCGGCGCGGCTGCGGGGTACTGACATGGGCTGGCAGCATCTGGGCGGACCCAGCGCAGAGCCGCCAGACGACGAGGCCCCCGAAGACGACGCGCTCGACGGGCCGGACGATGACAAATACGCCGCCGATCTGCTGGCAGACGCGGCTGAGGATTTATGGCTGAAAAGCCGAGGATATTGAAAATGAGCGAAGTCGCAGAAGTCGAAACCACTGAACTGGTCACTCTGCCGGCGCGTGAAGTCGCGCTGCAGGTCTACAGCACCGCCGGCGGACTGGATCCGCTGATCGAAGAAATCCGCAACAAGGTCTCGGGCGTGGTCTACGACATGACCACGGCCAAGGGCCGCGCCGAATGCGCGTCTGACGCCTTCAAGGTCGCCAAGTCCAAGACCGCTATCGAGAAGCTGGGCAAGGCCCTGTCAGCCGAATACAAGGAAATCCCCAAGAAGATCGACGCCGAACGCCGCCGGGCATTCGACGCGCTGGAAGCCCTGCAGGCCCAGGTGCGCCAGCCGCTGACGGAGTGGGAGCGGGCCGAAGAAGCGCGGATTGCGAAGCACAAAGATGGTATTGAGTGGTTCCGACTGCGGGCCGAAGAAAACCGCGACCTGGACAGCGCCGAACTGCGGGCCAGCATTGAGGAAGTCGGCGCCCGCATCGTGGACGAGTCCTGGGAAGAGTTTGAGGCCGAGGCCCACCGGATGAAAGCACGCGCCCTGGATAGCCTGACGCAAGCCCTCGCCGCCCGCGAGAAATACGAAGCTGAGCAAGCCGAACTCGCCCGCCTGCGCGAAGAAGCCGAGGCCCGGCGCATTCAAGACGAAAAGGACCGCATCGCCCGCGAATCTGCTGAGGCCGCAACCAGGGAAGCCGAAGCCAAGGCCCAAGCCGAACGTGAAGCCGCGGCCCGACGAGAAGCCCAGGCCAAGGCTGCAGCAGAACAGGCCGAACGCGACCGCCTGGAAGCCATCGAGCGCCAGAAACTGGCCGAGGCCCGGGCCGAAGCCGAGCGGCTGGCCGCCGAACAACGGGCCAGGGACGCCGCCGAGGCCGCACGCAAGGCCGAAATCCAGCGCCAGGCTGATGAAGCCGCCCGCATCGAGGCCGAACAGAAGGCCCGCGAAGCCGACCGGGCACACAAGGCCAAGACCAACAATGCCGCCGTCGCCGCCCTGGTGGCCGGCGGACTGACCCAGGAAGCCGCAAAACTGGCCGTGACCCTGATTGCTCAGGGCAAGGTGCCGGCAGTGCGGATCAATTACTGAGGAAAAGCATGAGCACAGAAATTATCGAGGCGCCCGAACGCCATGTTTCCGCGCCCGCCGATCAGGCGCCTGCCGGATCCCCGATGGCATTGGCTATCGCCGCCCTGCAGTCCGGCATGTCTCCCGAGCAGATCGGCCAAATGATGGACCTGCAGGACCGCTACAACGCCACTCAGGCGAAGAAGGCCTATGACGAGGCGTTTGCCGCTTTCAAGGCCGAGGCCGTCAAGATCATCAAGGGCCGGGCGGTTGCCGACGGCCCGCTGAAGGGCAAAAGCTACGCGGAACTGCACGACGTGGTGAATGCCGTCACCCCCGCCCTGTCCAAACACGGCCTTTCATCTTCCTGGAAACTCACCAAGGACGACAAGGACTGGATGGAGGTGACCTGCTATCTGCGCCATGTCGGCGGCCACCAGGAAAGTGTGAGCATGGGCGGTCCGCCTGATACAGGCGGCGCGAAAAACGCGATTCAGGCCAGGGCCAGCACCAAGACCTATCTGGAACGCTACACCCTGAAGGCTATTACCGGCCTGTCCGAACAGAACGACGACACCGACGGGAATGTTGCCGGCAGCACTGATCTGCGCGATGGATGGATCACCAAGGTCGCTGAGGCAGAAACTTTCGAGGCCCTGGAGAATATCTGGAAGGAAGGCGGGAACGCCATCTACGCCACCAACAACCTTGCCGACTACAACGCCTTCAAAAAGGCAGTCACGGACAAGAAAAAGATGCTCAAGGAGGCATGATGGACGACCTGATTATCCACACAGCGCCCCAGGGCACCGCCGATTGGCTGGCCGCCAGAAAGGGCGTCATCACCGGAAGCCGCTTCAAGGACTGCCGGGACCGCCTCAAAAGCGGCGCACCTTCCAAGAAGTGCATCGACTACGCCCTGGACGTCGCCCGGGAGCGCGAAGGCGGCGAGGCCATGCAGGTCTATGTCAACGGCGCCATGCGCCTGGGAACCGAGCAAGAACCCTACGCCCGCGCCGTCTACGAGCGCAAGACCGGCCACATCGTCGAGGAAGCCGGGTTCATCACGACCCCCGACCGCCTATTTGGGGTCAGCGTGGACGGTCTGGTGGGTCAGGACGGCATCATCGAAATCAAGACGATGGTCAGCAGCGACACGCTGTTCACGGCTTTCGTGGATGGCGACGTCTCCGCCTACACCGACCAATGCAACGGCGCCATGTGGCTGCTTGGTCGCAAGTGGATCGATCTGGTCCTGTGGGTCTACGACCTGGAGCGCATGAAGATCATCCGCATCGAGCGCGACGACGACGCCATCAATGCTCTTGAATCCGACCTGATGGAGTTCGAACGCATGGTCACAAAACATCAAATCGCACTGCGCGATGCACTGAAGGAAGCTGCGTAATGGCACAACTCACTGGAATCGCCCGCATTGGCCGGGACGCTGAAGTCCGATACACCCAAGGCGGGGATGCTGTCGCCAGCCTATCTCTGGCATTTTCCTATGGCCGCAAAAGCCAGGACGGCAAAAAGCCCACGCAATGGGTGGACGCAAGCCTGTGGGGCGAACGCGCCACGAAGCTGGCTGAATACCTGCTCAAGGGAACGCTGGTCTATGTCGTGCTGGATGACGTCCATATCGAGACATTCAAGACCCGCGACAACACGGAAGGCACGAAGCTAGCCGGGCGTGTGGCCACCCTGGAGTTTGCAGCGAAGCCTGCGGATCAGCAGCAGGCCGCACCATCTCAGCGCCAAGCACCGCCGCGACCTGCCGCACCGGCTGCGCCCGCATCGGGCAGCTTGGCGGATATGGATGACTCGGACATTCCGTTCTAGAACGTACTTTTCTAGGCCAAACCAAAGGGGTCTGGATTTTCCCAATACCTCTTTGCCAACGCGACGCCATCGGCAGGCTGGTCCTGTCCCATAGAGCAATAGTTGGCCTGCGGCTCCAAGATATCACTGAGTGCGGATAGCAAGTCGTGCATCGACTTGGGTGACATCCACAGCTTTCCGTGTAGCTGAAAAATCCAGTCTAGAACGGCAGCACTGCCGTGCATGTCACTGAATGAAATTTCATAACCCTGCTCTTTATTCACGAGCATGAATTGTGGCTTGTCAACAAGTTGCCAGTCACCCCATTCCTTCATTTTTCACCTCCGGTCTGATCTTTAACAGGATTCGGCGCCACCACGGCGCCCACAAATCATACCCCCCAACCCCGCGCACCCCGGCCATCGGCCTCGGATAGTCGCGCCTGGAGATATCCCAATGTGGTTCAAAAACCTGAAACTCTATCGGCTGGCACCGGAGCATGGGCCAACCGCCGCCGACCTTGAAGCGGCCTTGGTGCCCCTGGCGTTCCGGACCTGCGGTAGCCAGGACAGCCAATCCAGCGGCTGGGTTTTCCCCCGCGAGGACAGCGGGCTGGTCTACATCAGCAACGGCCAGATGCTGATCCGCCTGCGCACCGAAAAGCGTCTGCTGCCCGCATCCGTCGTCAACCTTGCTGCCCGCGAACGCTCCCGCCAAATAGAAGAACAGCAGGGCCACAAACCCGGCCGCAAGCAGATGAAGGAAATCAAGGAAGCGGTCACGATGGAACTGCTGCCCAAGGCCTTCGTCACGCAGTCCGACACCCGGTGCTGGATCGACACCAAGAACCATTGGTTCGTGATCGACGCCAGCACCGCCAACAAGTCCGACGAAGTCCTGGGCCTGCTGGCCAAGACCCTCACCCCCTTCCCCATCGTGCCGCTGCACGTGGAGATGTCGCCGGGCGCCGCCATGACGCTGTGGCTGTCCGAGGACGAGGCGCCGGCCGGCTTCACCATCGACCAGGACACCCAACTGCAATCGACGGGCGAGTCCCGGGCCTCTGTGCGCTACCAGCGCCAGACCGTGGATGTTGACGAAGCCCGCCGCCACATCCAGGCCGGCAAGCAATGCACGCGCCTGGCCATGACCTGGAACGATCGCGTGTCCTTCGTGCTGACCGAGAACCTGGACATCAAGCGCGTCGCGCCCCTGGACGTTCTGCGCGAACACCAGGACGCCCAGAACGAGGCCGAGCAGTTCGACGCCGACTTCGCCCTGATGGCGGGCGAACTGGCGTGCATGCTGGCTGATCTGGTGGCGGCGCTGGGCGGGATGAAGGCCAGCGAATAAGGCAAGAGGCGGAGGGTTGTCTCCGCCTACTATCAGCTTAAGACCGCATCGTTAAATACAGCCCAACCACAACCAGTAAGGCAGTAAGCACGGCCGGCACACCCGAAAGACCAACGGCCGCCGCAGCCGTCATCAATGACGAAACTGACACACAGCAGTTTTTCAAATCGGTAGTACACAAGCTGCCTGTATTTTTGGTTGGCATATAGCTCCTTACCAAAATGCTCAGCGACCTTAAATAGTCTGGACCAAGCGACAGGCCTTCCCCTATTTCGATTTAGAGCCAGTCTACGAGGTGGGGAACCAGACTGGACGGTATGGGCTCGCACCCAAATTCGCAAGAAACCAAATATTACATCACTGCGACGCCTGATCCAACCCGCCCTACCGGCCCACCGGCCCACCACCTAAACATCCCCGCCAGCCCCGATCTCGGCCTGCTGGCTGCCCACCCTATTGGAGATCATTCGTGAAAAAACTATTCATGGTCGCCCTGGCCGCAGTCTTTCTGGCTGGCTGCAACGACGCCGACATTGCATCCCGAAACCTATCAACGGCAGCCGATAACTTTGAAATCAATCGGCGCGTGATTTTCTACAACGGGATCACCGGCGAATACATGCTGTCCATCGAAGGGTTATGCGCCCTTGGAAATCAAGAGAGCGGCAGCAGGCAGCGCACCGTTACCTGCAAAACCGGCCCAGGCCAGTACAAGAAGCATTTCCTGGGCCTGTCAGACAACGTGACGTTTTTTGCTGAACAGATCGAGCCGGCCCCTGCAAACACCTATCACTACCGGGTCATTTTCAAGCCGCAGACCATCCTGCCCGATGTTGATTTCCGAGGCAGTGCGAACGCCATTCAGCGCGCCGTGACGCCGGATTCGAGGGACTGACCATGACCCAACGAAACGACGGCGGTCCTTCTTGCAGCCAGGGAGCGGACATGAGCACGGAACCCAGGTTCGAGACCTACCTTTTCTTCCGCGCCGAGGGCTTCTACCCAGTCCAGATCACCAAAGAGTCGGTGCCCGCCAACATCGAATGCAACCCCGGCACCCTGAAGGTCGAAGCGTGCGACCGCCACGGCAATCACAAGGTTATCTGGACGCAAGCCGATGGCTGGCTGGACGCGGAATACGCCGCCATCGCCAAAGCTGAGGGGAAATCATGACCGAATCGAAGCGCAGCCGCCAGAAGCGCCAGAAGCCCGGGCGCGACTATCCAGGGCCGTGGGAGGAATGATGGACGCCATCGATTTATTCGCGGGCCTGGGCGGCAACAGTGAAGGCGCCCGCAAGGCTGGCGTGAATGTCGTGTGGGCGGCCAACCACTGGCAATCCGCCGTCGAGATCCACGCCGCGAACCATCCCAACACGGCCCACGTCTGCCAGGACCTGCATCAAGCCGACTGGGCCCAGGTGCCAGCACACGACCTGCTCATGGCCAGCCCCGCATGCCAGGGTCACACGCATGCTCGGGGCCGTGAGCGCCCGCACCACGACGCCACGCGGTCCACGGCCTGGGCGGTTGTGTCGGCCGCTGAATACCACCGGCCCGCGTTCGTGATGGTTGAGAACGTACCCGAGTTCGCCAGCTGGAAGCTGTACCCAGCATGGTGCGCGGCCATGTCAGCCATGGGGTACGCGCTGGCGCCCATGATTCTGGATGCCGCGGATTGCGGTGTGCCCCAACACCGCCGACGGCTGTTTATCGTCGGCACCCGCAGCCGGCACCCGATCGAGTTGCAGATCCAGCCGCGTTCGCATGTACCCGCCGCCTCTTTCGTTGATTTCCGGACGGGTAAATGGACGCCCATCAATCGGCCCGGCCGCAGCGCCAGGACTCTGGCCAGGGTGTCCGCCGGGCGCGCGCGGTTCGGACGCCGCTTCCTGGCCCCGTATTACGGCTCCGGATCGGGCGAGACCGGCCGCAGTCTGGACCGCCCGATCGGCACCATTACCACGCGCGATCGCTGGTCAGTGATTGACGGCGATCGGATGCGCATGCTGACGGCTGATGAATGCCGGGCCGCGATGGCGTTTCCGGCCGGCTACGTTCTGCCCACGGATCGGCGGCTGGCCATCCACATGCTGGGCAATGCCGTCCCGCCTCCCATGACCGCGGCGGTCATCACCGAATTGAGGATGGTCGCATGATCGACGCCCGAACTCTGCTCCTTTCCGAGCAAATACACCGCAGCAACGGCAATCACGCCACCGCCGACCTGATGCGTGAAGCCGCCAGCACGATCACCAGCCTGCGCACGACCCTGAAACTCGCCCGCGCCCAGATCGCCGCCGAGCGTGACGACCTGATCGAGTGTCACGGTATCGGCGGCGTGATCCCTGACAGCGACCGCGAGGGGTTGGCCGGCGTGGCCGATCTGAATGCCGTGCTGGCTCAAATTGACGAGGCTTTGAAATGACCATCGACACACAGAAGCTGCTCACAGCCCACGGCTCAATCGCTCCGCTGTCGCCGATGCGGCTTGAGCGCCTGGATGTGCGGGCGCTCCAACAACTCGACTACAGCGGCCCAGGCAGTCGAGGCAAGAGCATATACGTCGGAGCAACCGAGGTTCTTGAGCTTGTGGCTGCGGCGCGCGCATTGACCGACGCACAGAACGCCCTGGACGCTCAGGCAGCGGAGATAGCGCGTCTCCGCGATGCGTTGCTCTGGAATGCCGGCGCATTGCAAGCATGCTGCTCGGAAGGCATCAGGGAAGCCAGCAACATCACCATTGCGTCCGAAACCAAGTGCTTTTCTGAGATTTTGGATATGGCTGATGCCGCACTCGCACAGGAGCAGGGAGGCAGCGATGCGTGAGCGCCCCATTTTGTTTTCCGGGCCGATGGTCCGTGCCATTCTGTCGGGGCAGAAGACGCAGACGCGGAGGGTCGCAAAAGAATTTGCAGGACGCGACGATCTTGATGCGATTCTGCGCCGGTTCCCCAATCAAAACGGATGCCCATACGGCCAACCCGGCGACAGATTGTGGGTGCGCGAGGCGACGATCAAGGTGGAGGATCACGGCTACGAAGGCCCCGTCTACGTCGAATCCGACGAGGGGCGCGCGTGCCTTGACGGCGGCCTGGCCCCAGACCCGGATGATTGTGTCGAGGTCGAGCCGTACGAGTTGCGCATCCGTCCCAGCATCCACATGCCCCGCAGCTACTGCCGCATCGTGCTGGAAATTGTCAGCGTGCGCGTGGAGCGACTACAGGACATCAACGATGCGGATGCGCAGGCCGAGGGGGTCGAGGGCCACTACGTCGAGGACGGATGGTACTGGCGCAACTACCTGCTGTCGGACGCCGATGCAGCCGTTTCGCCGATGCTGACCAGCGCGGAAGACTCGTTTCGCAGCCTATGGGAATCCATCAACGGTGCCGGTGCCTGGGACACAAACCCCTGGGTATGGGCCGTGGAATTTCGGAGGATCACACAATGACAACCAAGACTGACGATATCAAGCTGCCGCCGCTGCCGGAACGCATGCAGGATGTGGCTGCATGGCTTGAGGCCCATAATGACGCAGAGGTAGCAAGAGACATCCTCAATTACGCCCGCGCCGCAGTCGAAGCCGACCGGCAGGGCCGGATGCCGAGCGACGACGATGTCGCGACGGCATGCAAGTCGCTGGGCTGGGATCTGGACGCCCAGGAAGAGGCCGACATGATCCTGCTCGTGCGGACAGTGATGTCCCGCTACAGCAGCGGCCAGCCAAAACCCTCGAATTCTGGGGAATTGGAACGGCCTGCCGCAAGTGCGGAGCCGGTCTACGCATTCCGCCGCAAGGGGCAGGATGAATTTGTGACGTGTGGCCCGGAGCGGTTCGCGGAACTGCAAGCCAAACCGCACCTGTTTGAGACGCGCATTTTCTACGCTGCCCCTGTAGCGCAGGAACCGGTAGCGACGACCGGACGAACGCACAGCCTCAAAACGGACCCCGAAGTATTTCAAGCCGTCTTCGAGGGACTCAAGACATTCGAGATCCGCGTAAATGACCGAGGATTTCGGGTTGGGGACGAACTGCTGCTTAAAGAAACAACTCGGACGGGCGCAGAAATCAAAGACGGCGCACCGCTTGAATACACGGGCCGGACGTGCCGGCGCGCGGTCAGCCACATATTGACCGGCTATGGCCTTGCCGAAAACTGGTGCTGCCTTTCTTTTGCCGCCCCCGTTGCCACCCAGGCGCAGCCCACGGGCTACGAAGAAGCTGGCAGCTTCATCTGGGACGGCGATGAATGGCGTATGGCCGCTGCGAAATACGGCGAAGATCCCGATGTCGTCACGCTGTACAAGCGCGTGAATGCTCAGGATGAGCCTCAACAATCCGGAATTTCCGGAGAGTTGCCCAGCGCCCAGGATCGAGAGGATGCGGAGCGGTATCGGTGGGCCACGGCGCTCGACGACAACTCGGAGACGTTGCACAGCATCGTCCTGAGTTATGGCGGTGATCAGGCGAAGATCAATGAGCGTGTGGACGTATACCGCGCCTGTGACGCCCGCGCAGCGAAGGGGGCTGACCATGGCTGACACCTACACCCCTGTACTGACGCAAGAGCAAATTCAGGCCTTGGGCCTGCAGATGCCAGCAATGGGCACGCCTGGGTGCCTGATTGATTTCGCCCGCGTCATCGAGCGGGCCGCCATCGAAGCGTACCAGCGGCAGCAGTGGATCGACGTCGAGGATCGGCTGCCGCCAGACGACGAGACCTGGGTCTATGCGATGCACATTGATGGCGTGCCGGAAATAGTGTGTGGATGCCTCATTCACGAAACACGCCCAGACGGAGCGTATTCGCACTGGATGCCCTTGCCGCCGGCGCCGGACTTACCCACAGCCACCGTGGATAACCTAGTGGAAAACCCTATGACAGATTTGCGACAGCGAGGGCTGGCGCGGGTCGAGAAGACTTTGAGCGGGGAATGATCATGAGCACCAGGACCATCATCGAGATCAATCACGATCATCTGACGCCCAGCACGTGCGCGTCCTTGTGTTCTCTGGTCAGCCAGCTTGGGCTCTCAACAATCACGTCCGACCTCAACCGCGCAAATGGAACGCCGCTCAACTGGGGCGCCAGCGTTCGGATCCTGGGCCAGCGGCATCACTCGGAAACACTGACGCTGGAGGTGCGGTGACAGACGAAATCACCCGGGTCATCGAAACGACCCAGAAAGCATGGAACATACCCCGCTGATGCGGGGTTTATTTTGGGAGGCTGTATGCTGATATGCACCCCGGAAGACATCGAGCGCATCACCGGCAAGACGAAATTCAAGGCCCAGGAGCGGGCGCTCCGCGAAATGGGTATCTCATACTTGGAACGCAAAAAGGACGGCCCTGTAGTCGCTGTCGCGGTCGTGGAGGCCAAGCTTGGCGTGAGAGTGGCCAGTCGCGGCACACCAGCTCCGCAGTTGCGCCGGCCCACAGCATTGAGGGGATCTGGCCATGAGGCCACGCAAAAAGGATAGGCATCTGCCGGCGTGCGTGTATCAGCGCCACGGCGCGTTCTACTACGTCAGTAAGGGCAAGTGGATGCGCCTGGGCCACGACCTGCACACCGCCCTGCTGGAGTACGCCAGCATCGTGGCCGTGCCGGAGAAAGGCTTCCCTGCCCTGGTCGACAAGGCCCTGCCCCACATCACGCGAGACGTGTCGGCATCAACCGCCCGAATCTATCAGCGCTGCGCCGGGATCCTGAAAGAGACATTCGCCGAGTTCCGGCCCGAGCAAGTCACGCACGGCGCGATCGTGCAGATGCAAGACATGTGGCGCGAGCGTGCAGCAACCGGGAACCACCTGCTGACCACGCTCAAGCTGATTTTCCAGTGGGCCATGGATCGAGAAATCGTGGCGGCAAACCCCACCCTGTCGGTCAAGCGGCTGCCGACTGGCCAGCGTGATCGGCTGATTACCTGGGCGGAATACCAGGTGATCTACGCCCGGGCGCCGGACTGGATCCAGGTCATCATGGACTTGTGCTACCTGACCGGCCAGCGCATCGGCGACGTACTCAAGATCGAATACGGGCACTTGCTGGACGACGGCATTTTCTTCGAACAGGAGAAGACCGGCAAGAAGCTGATCGTGGCCTGGACGCCAGAGCTTCAAGCCGTGACAGAGCGTGCCCGGAAGTTGAAGTACAGCGTGAAATCGGTCAAGTACCTGTTGGCCGGGCGCGCCGGCAAGAAGCGGTTTCACACCAACGTCTGGAGGCACTTCAAGGCGGCGGCGCGCGCCGCCGGCGTGCCGGATGTGACGCTACACGACTTGCGGGCAATGTCGGGCACCGAGGCCGACCGAGAGGGCAAAAACGCGACCGAACTGCTGGGCCATACCGACGCGCACACGACCAGAATCTACCTGCGCGACAAGGCCCCGAAGCAAGTCAGCGGGCCATCTAAGCCCGGCAAAAAATCGGCGTAGTTTTGGACGTCCAATAGAAATCGACTTCACGACCTCTGGAAACCCGCATGAATAAAGGCTTTCCAAAACGATGATGTAATCGACCATCGCCTGTCCGCGCTGCGCGACGGACCGGGCGCTCGGATCCGGCCTGGGCGTCAGGAGTGCGGGCACATCCGGGACGCCCGGCCGGCCCGGCACTTGCACGGCGCCGACGGACGGCGCACCTGGAAGGACGCGGCGGGCACGGCTGGAAGACGGACGGGCGCGGCGCGGCAGACGAAGAAAGGCGGACATGGCGGGCTCCGGAAAGAGGATGGAACCCAGTGTGCCCCGCCCTCTCCGGCCCGCCTATTCGCAATTCCCGTCCTGGCTGGAAGTGTCCGGCCCGCCACGGACGACGTCGCGGGACCCTGCCCGGAAATCAGCCGATGCGCACGCGCAGGGTGCCCAACCCCTCGATGGCGCCTTCGAGCCGGTCGCCGGGCACGACGGCGCCGACGCCCGCCGGCGTACCGGTGTAAATCAGGTCGCCGGCCTTCAGTTCGAACAGGGTGGACAGGTAGGCGATGGCCTCGGGCACCGACCAGATCATGTCCGACAGATCGCCCGACTGGCGCGGCTGGCCGTTGACCGACAGGGTGATCGCCCCCTTGGCCATCGCGCCGGCGGAAGCGGCCGGATGCAGTGGCCCGATGGGGGCGCTGTGATCGAAGGCCTTGCCGGTCTCCCAGGGACGGCCGGCTTTCTTGGCGGCGCCCTGCAGATCGCGGCGCGTCATGTCCAGGCCGATGGCGTAGCCCCAGATACATGCGGCCGCCTGATCGGGCGTCAGGTCGCGGCCGCCCGAGCCCAGCGCGGCGACGAGCTCGACCTCGTGGTGAAGATCCTGGGTGAGCGGCGGATACGGCAGCACGCCCTCGGCGCCGTCGGACACGCTCAGGACGGCGTCGGCGGGCTTGGCGAAGAAGAACGGCGGCTCGCGCCCCGAATCGCCCATTTCGCGCGCGTGTTCCGCGTAGTTGCGGCCGACGCAATAGATGCGCCGCACGGGAAAACGGGCCGAGGAGCCCTCGACGGCCACGGTGGCCGCTTCGGGACGGGGAATCACGGTTTCACGCATCATGGACTCCGAAAGAGAAGCGCCCGGCAGAAGCCGGGCCGCGAGGACTGCGTCCGGGATCGCCTCAGGCCTTGGCCTGTTCGTAGCGTTCGGCGGAGTCGCGGATCTCCTGCTTGGCGGCGTCCACGCCCGACCAGCCCTGGACCTTGACCCACTTGCCCTTTTCCAGGTCCTTGTAGTGCTCGAAGAAATGCTGGATGCGCTGCAGTTCCTCGGCCGGCAGGTCCGCCGTCGATCCAATCTGGCGGTACGGCGGGTAGAGCTTGTCGACCGGGCGGGCCAGCAGCTTGGCGTCCTTGCCGGCTTCGTCTTCCATGTTCATCACGCCCAGCGCGCGGCAGCGGATCACCGTACCGACCTGTACGGGAAAAGGAGCGATCACCAGGACATCCACCGGATCGCCGTCCTCGGACAGGGTTTGGGGAATATATCCGTAGTTGCAGGGATAGTGCATGGCCGTCAGCATGAAGCGGTCGACGAAAACCGCGCCGCTGGCCTTATCGACCTCGTATTTGACCGGGTCCGCGTTCATCGGGATCTCGATGACGACGTTGAATTCTTCCGGCAGCTTGTCGCCGGCCGGTACGTGATTGAGGCTCATAGGATTCCTTGAAATGACTGTCTGTAAAACAAAAACCTATTTCCGGGTGCCGCCATCCGAAGTCAGCGACATGTCCACCCCCGGGATGGGCGCCGTATCGAAGTAATCGTCTTCCGGCCTGGCGGGCTGGGATGCCTGTGTCGCGGACGGCGGAGCCGCCGGGGCGTCGACCGGCACGGGCGCGCTGTCCGTCGCATCCTGCAGATAAGCCCCGCTGGCGGCGACCGGCGCACCTGCGGATGTATCCACCGAATCGCGCGGTGCCTCGACGAAACTGGGATCACCCTGGATGTCGGCGGCAGGCAGCGACCGGTGCATCGCGGGCAATTCCACATCCGCCGCCTCGCAGGCCTGGCGCCAATGCGCCAGCGCCTGTTCGGGATGCCCGAGCGCCTCGTGCAGATTGCCCAGCAGAACATGAATATGCGTGTCGGCGCGCAAGGCCAGACTACGTTCGAGGTAGTGCGCCCCCTGCCCCCAGAGCTGAGCGGCCAGGCACAGCTGACCCAGCGCGGCCAGCAGCCCGGGATGGTCAGGGTGCGATTTCAGCCAGAGTTCCGCATGCCCCAGGCGCTGTCCGGCCTGCTGCGCGTCGCACTGGGCATATGCCCGAAGCAGCCGGTCATCCAGGCGGCGATTCAGGGCGGCCTCCAGGATCCGGGCCGATTCCGCCGGGCGCCCGAAGCGCATCTGGGCGCGGGCACCGGCCAGGGCCACGAGCGGATCCAGGCGCTCGTCGGCGGTCAGGTCGCCCCATAGCCCGCTCCAGCCGGATTCTTCCAGCGCGTCCAGGCGCTGGGCCGCCGATTCGCGGATGAATTGGCCAGCCTGCGACTCGTCGATCGCGCTGCGCCGCAGCAGCAAGCGGGTGAGCGCATAGACGCGATCGGCATGGCCCAGTTGCCGGTGCGCCCGCAACAGCAGGCGGGTAGCATGCAGATAGCGCGACGAGGCGTCCTGTAAGGGTTCGAGCAGATCGAGCGCTTCCTGGGCCAGGTTCTGATCCAGGAACATCTCGGCCTTGACCGTATCGACGGCATGGCGCAGACGTGTATCCTGCCCCGCGCCCTCCTGGGCCAACTGCAGGGTCTGGTCGCGGCGGACGTACTCGCCCATCAGATGCAGCGCGCGTGCCGCGCTGAGACCGGCCAGGACCTTGCGGTCGGCCGATCGCGTGCGCGCCAGCAAATTGGAAAGATCCTTTTCCGCCTGGACGTAGCGCCCTTCGAGCACGTGGGTCCAGCCGCGCTCCAGCAATTCGATGTCGCGCTGCTGCGCCCGCCGGCCGCGCCACGCGCGCAGGCGATCGGGGCTGTTGCCCATCCAGCGCAACAGCCGCAGCAGCCAGTGCAGCGCGACGAAGACGACCAGCGCCAGCACCACGGCCAGCGGCAGCGAAAGTTCGATTCGCCAGGGCTGGGCAACGATGATGACGTTGCCGCCGTGATCATGCACCGCCAGAGCCAGAGCCACGGCGGCGGCCAGAAGAAGCAGGGTCCAGATCCAGGATCGCATCGTGCCCCCCTTAGACCGCGCCTGCGCTGGCGGGCGCCTGTGCCGGTGTCCGCAGGATCGGGGGCTGGGGATCGGACTCGTTTTGGGCCGGCGCGTCCGGCGAGGCCGCGCCATCATTGGATAAATCGTTTTCCTGGGCCGCCTCGGCGTCGCGCGCGGCGGCGATCGCGGCCAGACTGTTGTCGACGCCCGGCAGGGCGACCTCGATGGGGGTGTCATGCAGCGCGCGCGCGAGTTTCAGCGCCTGGCGGGCGGATTCCGCCCGCATGTCGTAGCGCTGCTCGATCGCCTGCGTGATGCGGGCGAGTTCGGATTTCCAGATCCGCGACTGATGCATCATGAGCGCCAGCTGCGCCGTCACCGCGCGCTGCTTCAGGCCCTCGCGGAACCGCAGAGCCTGATCGGGAGACATCAGCAAGGCGGCGGAATCATCGACCCGCCGGACATCGAACAGGCCTCGAAGGTCCTGGGAAAGCTGAGTCGCGGAATCCCGGGTCCAGTGCCAGGCGTCGGTCGCCACACCACGCCACCCGGTCTGATCCACGGAGGCGGCGCCAGCCGCCGGCGGTGCCGCGGGTGCCGGGGCCGGGGAGGCATTGGGCTGGGCGGACGCCGGCACGACGGATTCCGCATGATCGGGCACCAACAGGGGCGCCGCGCCGATCAAGCCGGACAGCTGATCGATCTGCCCCGACAAGGCGGGAAGGTTGATCGTCGCGACAGCGCGCAGGCGGTCGATATCGCCATTGATCGACTGCTGCAGCGCGGCCAGATTGGGCCGGTTGGCCCGCGCCAGTTGCGCCTGGGCGGCTTCCAGGGAAATGATGGCGTTGGCCACGTTGCCACCCAGCGTCAACTGCTGCTGGGCCATGGTGACCAGGTGATCGATGTCGTTGAGCAGCAGCAGATCCGAGCCGGTGTCGGTCATCAGTTGCAAGGCCTGATCCAGTTCCTGAACCTGGCTGGCAGTCGCATCCAGCGTGTTGCGCAAGTCCTCGACCTGGGCGGTCTGCGCATGCGCCAGCGCCAGCGCCTGGGCCGCCTGGTCACGGGCCTGTTGGATCAACTGGGTGTTTTCGGTGTGCTGTCGCTGCAGGTCGGCCTGCAGGACGCGGTACTGCCGGTGCTGTTCATACAGGGCCGCGGCCAGGATAACCGCCAGCAGCAGCAGGATGACCAGCGCGACACGCCCCAGACCGGTCGGCTGTCGGGGGGATGCCTGGGCGCTCGCCAGAGCCGACGCAGGGGCCCTCGAATCGGGGGAGGAGGAAGGCGTGCTGTGATCGGTATCGCTCATGACGGCGTTCGGGTCCTTCAGGGAAGCTGTCGGGATGCTGCCACTATAGCCTGAAACAGCGCAGCCTCATCGGGACTGCTGAGCGTGACGTGCAACACCCCGTCCGGCCGGTCAGCGTAGAGACATTGTAAACGTCGCCCGATCCGCTCGTGCAAGGTGACGACGCGCAGTCGCCTGGGCCAGCTCAGACCCTGCGCCCGCAGACTGGTCCCGATGGCATCCAGGGCCTCGAGGCTGGTCACCAGCAATACCACGGGGTCCTCGCCCGCCAGCGCCAGGCAGGCAGGCCGATCCCAGATCCGGGGGCTGCGCCGATACAGGGCGTGGCAGGCGACGTCCCAGCCGCGTTGCCGTAACTGCCCGGCCAGCCAATCACGGCCCTGGGTGGCCCGCAGGATGTGCGCCCGGGCCGGCTTCAGGCCGAGCCCATCGATCGCCGCCAGCAGCGACTCGGAATCCGGCGGCTGTCCGGCTTCCGGGGCCAGGATGCAGTCATCCGGAACGTGAGCCTCCAGCGCCCGGGCGGTCGCGGCCCCGACAGCGCAGGCCCGCGCACCGTCCGGCCAAGATATCCGCCGTCCCGAAAAATAGGCGTCCACCGCCTGCCCACTGACGAAGACGAGCAGATCGCCCGCGCGCGGATTCGGGCGTGGCGTATCGAGTGGTTCGATTTCCAGTGCCGGGGCCTCGATCACCGCCAGACCCGCCCGGCGCACGAGATCCGCCAAGCCCCCGTTGCGTCCCTGCGGACGGGTCAGGATGACCCGAAGCGCGGCCGTTGGCTGCCGCACGGCGGATCTCAGGCGTCAGTCGAGGACAGGCGCGCCAGAATGGCATCCGCGCCCTGGCCCAGCAGATCCCGGGCCACCGATTCGCCCAAGGCTTCCGCCTGATCTGCGGCACCCTGGGTCTGTGCCCGCAGCACACGGCTGCCATCGGGCTCCGCCACGAGCGCCCGCAGAAATAGTTCGTCGGCGTGCAAGACCGCATAGGCGGCCAACGGCACCTGGCACGACCCGCCCAGCGCGCGCGACACTGCGCGCTCGGCCAGGACGCAGGCGGTGGTTTCCCGACAGACCAGCGGTTCGAGCCAGGATCGCAGGTCCGTGCGGGATGCCAGGGTCTCGATCCCCAGCGCACCTTGCCCGGCGGCCGGCAGACTCAGGCCCACCGGTAGAACGGACCGAATCCGCTCGCTCAGGCCCAGGCGCTGCAGACCGGCCGCGGCCAGCACGATGGCGGCATAATCGCCACGATCCAGCTTGGCCAGCCGGGTATCCAGATTGCCTCGCAGGGGCTTGACGAGCAATTGCGGGTAGCGGGCGCGCAGCTGGGCCTCGCGGCGCAGGCTGGAGGTGCCGACCACCGCACCCGCGGGCAGATCATCCAGACTGGCAGCCGTATTCGACACCAGCGCATCACAGGGGTCGGCCCTCTGCAGCACCGCCGCCAGGGCGAAGGGCTGCGTCAGATCGACCGGCACGTCTTTCAAGGAATGCACGGCCAGATCGGCGCGGCCGTCCAGCAAAGCGGTTTCCAGTTCTTTGACGAACAAGCCCTTGCCGCCGACCTTGGACAAGGTGCGATCCAGGATCTGATCGCCGCGCGTGGTCATCTCCAGCAGTTCGACCCGGCAATCGGGATACAGGGCCCGCAGGCGGGACTGCGCATGACGCGCCTGCCACAAGGCCAGACGGCTGGCCCGCGTGGCGATCACGAGTTTTTCGGGAGCGGACATCACAGGGTAATCCTCGAAAGCAGCAAGCGGGCGACCAGGCCGATGGCGGCCAGGACGATCAGGGTCTGGAGCAAAGTGGGACGTCTCAGTTTCATGGCGAGGCCTTGGGCGGTGCCGGTGGCGAACCAGGCCCGACCTCAACGGCCGGGCCGATACTGGGCCAAACGTGCAAAGGCACAGGATAGCCTGTTAGGCGCCCCTGTGCCCGACCAGCATCCTGGCGGCCCGAAGGCCGCCAGGCGAAGGACCGACGCTTACAGCACGGTCTTGAGCAGCTTGCCCATTTCCGACGGATTGCGCGTCGTACGGATCCCGCAGGCTTCCATGATTTCGAGCTTGGCATCGGCCGTGTCGGCGCCGCCCGAGATCAGGGCGCCGGCGTGGCCCATCCGCTTGCCCGCCGGGGCCGTCACGCCGGCGATGAAGCCCACCACGGGCTTTTTCATGTTGTCTTTGGCCCACTGCGCGGCGTTGACCTCGTCGGGGCCGCCGATCTCGCCGATCATGATGACGGCGTCGGTGTCCGGATCGTCATTGAACATCTTCAGCACGTCGATGTGCTTCAGACCGTTGATCGGGTCGCCGCCGATGCCGACCGCGCTGGACTGGCCCAGACCCAGTTCCGTGACCTGCGCCACGGCTTCGTAGGTCAGGGTGCCCGAGCGGCTGACGACGCCGATGCGGCCCTTGCGGTGGATGTGGCCCGGCATGATGCCGATCTTGATTTCGTCCGGCGTGATCAGGCCCGGGCAGTTGGGGCCCAGCAGCAGGGTCTTGCGATTTTCCGCGCGCATGCGGTTGCGCACTTCCAGCATGTCGCGCACGGGAATGCCTTCGGTGATGCAGATGGCCAGGTCCAGGTCCGCCTCGACGGCTTCCCAGATGGCGGCCGCAGCACCGGCGGGCGGCACGTAGATGACCGAAACGGTCGCGCCGGTGGCGGCCTTGGCGTCCTTCACGGAGGCGTAGATGGGGATGCCTTCGAAGTTTTCGCCCGCTTTCTTCGGGTGCACGCCGGCCACGAAGGCGGCGCGGCCGTTGCCGTACTCGCGGCACATGCGGGTGTGGAACTGGCCGGTCTTGCCGGTGATCCCCTGGGTGATGACCTTGGTGTCCTTGTTGATCAGAATCGACATGTTCTATTCCCTGAGATGCTTATTTCGCGGCGGCGACGACGGCGGTCGCAGCTTCGGCCATGGTGTCGGCGCTGATGATGGGCAGGCCCGAGGCCGCC
>JAHRWZ010000075.1 GCA_019104865.1 Castellaniella sp.
GCAGATGATGGCGCAGGAAGCGCGACAGCGAGGCCCGCAACACCGGCGGCACGACCAGGACGGGCGCGTCACCCCGCTCTTCCTGATCCTGGACGATGCGTCCGACGTCGCCCAGGAGGTTTTCCGCCAGACCCGGTTCGAGGGCGCCGCTGCCGCCCAAGGCTTGCATCAGCACCCGCTCCAGGCGGGCATCCAGGCCGATGACGCGCAGTTCCGTCTCGCCCGCGAACCAGTGCTGGACGATGGCCCGTCCCAGCGCCACCCGGACCTGCGCCAGCAATTCGTCGAGGTTCGGACCCGTGCTGGCGGGATTGAGGGCGGCCAGGCGCGGAGCGTGCTCGGTGATGGTTTCGAGGATGCTGCGCATGTCGCGGATGGGCACGTCCTCGTCGAGCAGACTGCGCAGCAGGTTCTGCAGCTGCGGCAGCGTGATGGTCTTGGGAACCAGATCCTCGACCAGCTTGGGCACGTCGCGGGCAATGTGATCCAGCAGTTGCTGGGTTTCCTGGCGGCCCAGCAGGCGCGACCCATAGCGGTGCATCAGATGATTCAGGTGCGTGGCCACCACCGTGGCCGTGTCGACCACGGTATAACCAGCGATCTGGGCCTGTTCGCGCAGGGCCGGATCGATCCAGAACGCGGGCAGGCCGAAAGCCGGATCCTTGGTCGGCGTGCCCTGGATGGGCCCCGTGACGCCACCCGGATCGATCGCCAGCCACTGCCCTGTCTGTGCCACGCCGCGGCCGATCTCCACGCCAAAGAGCAGGATGCGATAGTCCGTGGGCTTGATTTCCAGATTGTCGCGAATGTGCACGACCGGAGGCAGGAAGCCCATTTCCTGGGCGAATTTCTTGCGCAGGCTGCGGATGCGGTGCAGCAGTTCGCCATTCTGCTGGTGGTCCACCAGGGAAATCAGACGGTAGCCAACTTCCAGACCGAGCGGATCGACAGGAGCCACGTCGTCCCAGCTGGCTTCGGCGGCGGCGGCCACGGCGGCCGCCTGGGCATCACCCGGATCGGCGGCGGCCGCCTGGAGATCGCGTTGCTGGCGCTGGAGCAACAGCCAGCCGCCTCCGCCGATGATGGCCGCCAGCAGCAGGAAGGCCCCGTGCGGCATGTTGGGGATCAGGCCCATCAGCGTCAGGATCCCGGAGGTGATGAACATCACGTTGGGGTTCGAAAACAACTGACCGATCATCTGCTGGCCGACGTCGCGATCGTCGGCCACGCGCGAGACCACCACGCCGGCCGCGGTGGAAATCACCAGCGCCGGGATCTGCGCCACCAGACCATCGCCGATGGTGAGCAGGGTATATACAGAGCCCGCGTCGGAAGCCGACAGGCCATGCTGGGCCATGCCGACGATCAGGCCGCCAATGATGTTGATGACCATGATCAGCAAGCCGGCCACGGCGTCCCCGCGCACGAACTTGCTGGCGCCGTCCATGGCGCCATAGAACTCGGCCTCCTGGGAGACTTCGGCGCGGCGCTTGCGGGCCTCGTCCTCGCCGATCAGGCCGGCATTCAGGTCGGCATCGATGGCCATCTGCTTGCCGGGCATGGCATCCAGGGTGAAGCGCGCGCCGACTTCGGCGATACGGCCCGCACCCTTGGTGATCACAGTGAAGTTGATGATCACCAGGATGATGAACACCACGATGCCGACGGCGAAATTGCCGCCCACCAGAAAATGGCCAAATGCCTCGATGACCTGGCCGGCGGCATCCGGCCCCTTGTGGCCATTGAGCAGCACCACCCGGGTCGAGGCGACGTTCAGGGACAGGCGCAGCAGCGTGGCGAAGAGCAGAACCGAGGGGAAAGCGGCGAAGTCCAGCGGCTTGCGTGTGAACATGGCCACCAGCAGGATCATCACCGACAGGGAGATATTGAAGGTGAAGAGCAGGTCCAGGATGAAGGGCGGCAACGGCAGGATCATCATGGCCAGGACCATGAGGATCAGCACGGGCCCGGCCATCAGGCGGGCATGCCCGGCGCCTTGGGTCTTGAGAAAATCCAGGAAACTGTTCATGAGGCGGGGATCAGGGCCTGTTCAGAGCCTTGTTGCAGGCCTTGTTGCGGATCGAGTTCGGGTGGCACGCGCAGGTCCTGCGGTACCTGCGGCAGTGTACCCGAGCCCTGCCGCCAGTTGCGCAACTGGTAGACCCAGGCCAGGACCTCGGCCACGGCGGCATAGAGGGCGACGGGGATTTCCCTGTCGATCTCGACGTGATGGTAGAGTGCGCGCGCCAACGGCGGGGCTTCCAGCCGGGCCACGCCGTGCCGGTCGGCCAGCTCGCGGATCTGCGCGGCGATCAGGCGGGTGCCCTTGGCCACGACCACGGGCGCCCCGCCCTGCCCTTCGCGATAGCGCAAGGCGACGGCATAGTGGGTCGGATTGGTGACGACCACATCGGCCTCGGGCACGGCGCTCATCATGCGCCGCCGCGCCATGGTGCGCTGCTGCTGGCGGATGCGGCCCTTGACATGGGGATCGCCGTCGCTGTCCTTGTGTTCCTGTTTGACGTCTTCCTTGGACATGCGCAGTTGCTTGGCATGGTTCCAGAGCTGCCAGGGCACGTCGATCAGCACAATGATGATCAGCGAAGAAGCGATCAGCAGACAGCACAGCGCGGTCAGGTCCAGCCCGCGCGCCAGTGCCTCGGTAGGCGCCATGCGCGACAGGGCCAGCATGTCGTCCCGGTAGGCCCAGATGACCTTGACGCCAATGAAACCCACCAGCCCCGCCTTGGCAAGCGTCTTGATCAACTCGATCAGGGTCTGCATGGCGAACAGACGCTTGATGCCCGGCAATGGATTGAGCCGCTCGAACTTTGGTTCCAGGGCTTTGGACGAGAGCAGGAACCCCCCCAGGGCCACCGAGGAAAAGATGCCGATCACCAGCAGCAGGGCCATGAACGGCAGCACGATCAGCAGGCCGTGCCAGGCGGACTCGCCGGCGACGTCGAGCATGACCTGGGGGTCGCGCGCGATCCGGGCATCGAACCACAGGCCGCTGAGCAGGATGCCGCGCAGGGTGCGGAAGATCGAGTCGCCGCCAAGCCACAAAGCGCCGATGCCGCCGATCAAGGCCATGAAAGTGCCCAGTTCGCGTGAACGCGCGACCTGCCCCTCCTCGCGCGCCTTCTCGAGGCGCCGTGGAGTTGCCGCTTCTGTTTTTTCGAGATCGCTATCCTGGGCCATGCTCAGCCGACGACAATGCAGACAGCCTGGATTGTAGTGTTCAGGCCATCGGGGCGAAGCACGGATAAAAGCGCATTAGGCGCGGTAATTCAAAGGCTTGCAAGCT
>JAHRWZ010000009.1 GCA_019104865.1 Castellaniella sp.
CGGGCCCTGGGCTGGACCGCCGATCTGCACGAAGTCGGCCTGGCCATCGCCCGCAGCGACTACCACAAGCACAGCGCCTATATCCTGCAGCACGCCGACATGCCGGGCTTTTCGCATGACGACCAGCGGCTGCTGGCGTTCCTCGCCCTGGGCCACCAGGGGCGCCTGGCCAAGGTCCGCGACTATGCGCCCGACCGCGCACGCTGGCTGGCCTTGTGCTGCCTGCGGCTGGCGGTGCTGGTGTTGCGGCGCCGGGAGCCCCTGGGATCCATCCCCTTTCATATTCAGGCACAGGGCCGGACCATCCGCGTCACAGTCGATGAAGGCTGGCTGGAAGCCCATCCTCTCAGCAGGTTCCTGCTCAAAAGCGAGGTCGATGTCTGGCGCAAGGCCGGGTTTACGCTGGATGTCTCTTGATACCGAACAGACGATAATCAAGCGGGCGCCTGCGGGTCGGGCGCTGACCCGCTTCCGGTCGCAACCTCAGGAGCCCCCTCGCATGAGCCGATCAGAACAGCTGCAGCTCACTTTCACGGGCAAGGGCGGTCAGACCCTGTTGCTGGGACACGGTTTCGGGTGCGACCAGACTGTCTGGGCCCCCATCCGTGAAGGCCTGAACGCCGCTTATCGCGTGGCATCCTACAATCTGGCGGGCTCCGGCCCCCAGGGAGACCAGGCCTACGATGCCGATATCCATGACCATGTCTTCGGATACGCCGACGATCTGCTGACCATCCTGGACGAACAACAAGCGGGGCCCGTCGTCTACATCGGCCACTCGTTCAGCGCCATGATCGGCCTGGTGGCCGCCGCCGCGCGGCCCCAGGCATTTGACCGGCTCATTCTGCTGCAAGGATCGCCACGCTATCTGAATGACATCGATTACGTCGGCGGCTTCGAACCGCATCAACTCGAAGCGATACAACAGGCCATGGACGCCAGTTTTTTCAGCTGGGCCTCCGGTTTCACACCCCTCATGCTGGGGCCGGACCGCCATGATGACGATGTCGCAAAATTCACGGAAACTTTGTTCCTGATGCGGCCGGACATCGCTTCGAACATGTTGCGGATGATTTTCGAATCGGACCAGCGCGCCGTATTGCCACGGGTCGGCGCGCCCGTCCATCTCGTGCACAGCCACTCCGACATCGCCGTACCGACCGAGACGGCTTACTGGCTGCATGAACATTTGCCAGGCAGCACACTGGACTTTCTGGATCTGGAGGGACACATCCCGCACCTGACGCAGCCAGGCATTGTGATGGATGCCCTCAAAAAGATCCTGGGCCGCCCATGACCAGCGATGCACCCTGGCCGGTCCATGCGGCCGCCCCCGCGCAAGCAGCCCTGGAAACCTTCCTGAAATGGCTTCATCACGCCGGGAAATTCGATCTTGTGCTGGCCGTTCACAGGAAAACGGAAACCAAGGCCGCCGTCCTGCACGGCGCCCCGCCATTGCCTCCGGCGCTGGCCAATCTGAGCTGGCGGTGGACCCTGCCCGACGATCTGCGACGCGGATGGTCGGCCCTCGAGACACGGAATCTTCCATCGGCGTTCGCGGCGGGCCTGCCATTCCGGCCCGCGCAGGCATGGTGCTTCATTCCCGCTTCCGCAGGCGACAGCACCCCGGTGGCGCTGCTCTGTCTCAGCGCCACGAGCGGCCCCGGCACCACGGCCTCCGTTCCTCCCAACGCGCTGGACGAACCTTCGTTTTGTCAGCTGTTCGTGCATCTTGCATTGGCCTATCAGGCGGAAAAAGAGCAAGCGCTGTGCCAACGGCAATTCATCGATGCCTTCAACGGCCTGGCCCTGGCGATTGTCCTGGTCAACCACACGCCCGCCACCGCGCAGGTCAATCGGCAGGCCGCCGCCCTGCTGGGGACGCGTTCCGGAAAGGTGCATGCCCACCAGTTGGCGCAAGCCATGGCGCGGCTCCGCGCGCAATGCCTCAACAGCGCTGAGCTGGAAGCCCCCTACCGGCAACTGCAATCGAACCCGGACGCGGAAATTCACTGCCTCTGGAAGCTGGCGTCCCACAATCAGGTCCTTCGGGTGGTCACCCGCCGTCTTCCCATCGCCCATCAGCACACCAGGATCTGGATCTTCGAAGACGCGACTGCGCAAGTACGGCTGGAAGAAACGCTGCGTCGGGAAGCCTCCCTGGATCCCCTGACGCAGTTGCTCAACCGACGCTCATGGTTCCGGCAGGTCAGGGCGATATACGATGCGCCCAGTCCGGAACGCCAAGCCCCCGCGGTCTTGCTGCTGGATCTGGATCACTTCAAAAACATCAATGATCAGTACGGGCATGGTGCGGGCGATGATGTGCTGCGCACCGTGGCGCACCGGATTGCGGAGCCGCTGCGCAGCGGCGATCTGCTGGGCCGCTATGGAGGAGAGGAATTCATTGTGTTCCTGCCGCCCATGGCGGTCGAGCAGGCCGTCCAGGTAGCCGAGCGGCTCCGGGCGGCCGTGGCGGACGCACCGGTCCGCAGCGGACATCTGCGCATCAGCTGCACGGTCAGCATCGGCATGGCCCTGCGGATCGGACAGGAATCCTTGCGATCACTGATCAGGCGCGCCGACAGCAACCTTTATCACGCCAAGCACGCGGGGCGCAACCAGGTCAGCCACAACGGGCATTAGCCGGGCTCAACGCATGCCGAAATGGCGTCGATACCTGGCATCCAGCCACTCGAGATCGAGCAGGATCGGAAAATCGGCGGTGTGGAAATCGGGATCCCAGGCTGGCGCGCCGCAGATCGTCGCGCCCAGGGCCAGATAGCCCTTGATCAAGGGCGGCAACCGCGCCGGAAGCGTGCTGTCCAGGCGATCCTCCGGATAGGGATGCAACGGCTGGACGCGGGGCATGCCTGGGTTGGACGCCATCAGCGCACACGCCCGGCGCCAGACCTCCGAGGCCGTGGCACCGCCGTCGCGCAGGCTGACGCTGGCGCAGCCCAGCATGTAGCGATAGCCCCCCTGCTTCATGACCTGGGCCAATCCTGACCACAACAGCATGATGGCGGAGCCATGCCG
>JAHRWZ010000015.1 GCA_019104865.1 Castellaniella sp.
GCTGGCCGCGGCCTGCCTGCTGCAGTTCTTCATCAGCGTCTTCATCGACCACCGCTACGAACACGGCCTGTTCCGTGCGCTGTATTGGGTGATCTGGTATCCCCTGGCTTACTGGCTGATCGGCCTGCTCACCACGCTGTACGGATTTCCCAGAGTCATGCTCAGGCGCCACCGCGCCCGAGCCCGCTGGAACAGTCCCGACCGCGGCATCAAGGCGCCCACATCATGATGATCATCAAGACTCCCCGCTCCACCCTCGCGTCCTCGCTCGACGGCCTGCTCACGGCGTTGGCCTGGGCCGCGTTCGGCTTCCTGTTCATTTCGGGCGTGCGCTCGATCGTGGCCAGCCCGGCGCATGCCGCCACGGAACCCGCCGTGTCCCGGCTGCTGCCTGACGCGCAGGCCCTGCTTGCCTACACCCTGGTGGCGGCCTGCATCGGTTTGCTGCTGTCCGCCTGGGCCTGCTACAACGCCATGCGGTTCAGCCGACTGGACCGGCGCAAGCCGGCGGACGAGCCGCTGCCCGACGCGCTGGCGGTTCATTTCGGCGTCAGCCTGACTCAACTGCGGGTCCTGCGCGCCAGCCGGACGGTTCTCATCCACCATACCGACGAGGGCCGTATCAGCATGATCGACTTCATGCACGACCCGACTTCCGTCAAGGAATTCGCACAAATGCGCCGATGATTCAAAGGAAAATGGTTACGAACGGAAAAATCAGTCACGCATCGAAAACAGAGATTGCAAAGCCTTGTCCGAACATAAAGAATAAGCACTCGCCTCCGCGCACCGATCCGGCACCTTTGCAAGGGGACCTCACAATGGCGACCATCATGGTAGTGGAGCCCAATGCGCTCTTGCGCATGGGTCTCCTGACGCTGCTGCGGACACTCGACTGTTCTCTCACCAGCACGGGCATCGATTACGCGCAGCTCTTCCACGGCGCCCCGACCCGCACGGAAACGGACCTGATGCTGCTGTCGGTACCCGACGCCTATGACCGGATGACCGAGCTCGTCAACGCGGCACAGGAGCACTACGCGCCGCGCCGCCTTCTGCTGCTGTCGGAAACCCGGACCCTGCCCTATTCCCTGCTCAATCTGCCTCCCGTCCTGGCCGGATACATTTCCAAGCACGCCTCTCAGGAAGTGCTGAAAACATCCGTCATGCTGGTTCTGGCCGGCGGCAAATGCTTCCCGCTCCCCGACACGGGCCGGGCCGACGCGCCGCCGCCGGAAGGCCGCGGCAGCCCGAAGCGGCGCTGGTACGATCATCAAGGTTCCCCTCCCCCGTCGCAATCCGACGAACCCGCGCCCGACAATCTCCTGCACGCGACAAACGGCGCGCGCGCGATGCCCGCGCCCCTCGACGGAGCCCGGGTCATCACGCCGGAACTCGTTTCCCGGGAAGCCATGATGCTGCACCTGACGCATCGCCAATACGAAGTGCTGGTCCTGCTGGCCAAGGGCTATCCGCTGAAAAAAATCAGCCGGGAACTGAACATCTCGGTGGCGACCGCCAAAACCCACGCCGAGGCGCTCTACCAGCGCCTGTCCGTCAACAGCCGCAACGCCGCGGTGTATGCGGCCGTCTCGCGCGGTGCCACGCTGGGGTGGCATGATCGGGACATGACACCGCATATGCCCTGACGTTAGGCCGACAGGCACCATCGCGCGATCGACCTGGCGGCCTGGCTGGCATCCGCATCCGGACAATAGCGCGTGACCGGCTGCTTGCATGCCAGGGCCTCGCGCAGATGCTCGTCGCGGCGGATGCTGTGCGGCAACACGCGCGTGCCATAGTGGTGCCGCCAGTCCAGCACGACGTCCCGCGCCAACGGCCGCGAGGGCTCGAACTCGTTGATCAGCAGATGGCTGGCGGCGTCAAGCCCGATCTGCGCCAGCAGCACATGGGCGGCGACGTCCGGGTGCGCGACCAGCACGTCCAGCGTGCTGTGGAACCGGAGGGCGGGCGCCTGCCGGCCAGGGTAGGAAGGGCAGTCGAACAGCACCCAGTCGAAATCTCCGGCAAGGCCGGGGAGGGCACGCACCCAGAAATCATCGCCATGCAGTAGGTGCGATCCCCCGGCGTCCTCGATGGACGCACGCCCGAACGGGACCAGCATCAGGCCGGGGGCCAATTCGAAAGCCTGGCGCCGCCATTCGAGCGGAAATCCGGCGGCGACCCAGCCGTGCCCGTCCCGGTGCGACACGTCGAAATGCAGGCGCAACATATCCGAGGCATTCAGGTCCACCAGCAGCACGCGCTGGCCCAGCGCGTGCAACGCATCCCCCAGCATCCCCACGACCGTCGTGGTGCCTTCGCCGCCACGCACCCCCGTCAAGGTCAGGATGTTCATCGCGGCGCATCCGGATCATCGTTCCGACCGGGCGTCGCGCGCTTGCCCCAGGCCAGGTACCGGTCGATTTCCGCCAGCAGCGGCCAATGGGCCAGGGCCTTGAGGAACGCCTCGTGTTCCGCGGGATCGGCCTCGATCCCACTGCCCGCGTCCGGATGCGCAGGCGGTGCGGCCGGGACATCGTCGCGGCCATGCGGCAGGTGTATCTCGGCCATCGCTCCCCCGTCACAAGGATCAGGTCATTCAAGACATTCTGTATCTGGGGACGATAAGGGTTTTCCGGCACACCCGTAAGGGCCGGATGGCCGATCGGCCATTCGGGCTAGGCCCGTCCATCCGCAGGATGGCCGGGCCGCGCGCACTTAGCGGTGCTTGAAGTCAGGCTTGCGCTTTTCCACGAAGGCGCGCATGCCTTCCTTCTGGTCCTCGGTGGCGAAAAGGGCATGGAAGTTGCGCCGCTCGAACAGCAGCGACTCGCTCAGCGGGGTCTCGAAGGCGCGGTTGACGCATTCCTTGGCCATCATCACGGCGGGCAGCGGCATCGAGGCGATCGTCGCCGCAGCCTCGAAGGCCTCGTCCAGCAACCGCTCGACCGGCACGATGCGCGCCACCAGCCCGGCGCGTTCAGCCTCGGCGGCATCCATCATGCGGGCCGTCAACACCAGGTCCATGGCCTTGGCCTTGCCTACCGCGCGCGGCAGGCGCTGGGTGCCGCCGTAGCCGGGAATGACGCCCAGCTTGATTTCAGGCTGTCCGAACTTGGCGTTCTCGGCGGCGATGATGAAATCGCACAGCATGGCCAGTTCGCAGCCCCCGCCCAGCGCGTAGCCGGACACGGCCGCGATGATGGGCTTGCGGGCGCGGCGCAACGCATCCCAGTTGCCACCCAGATAGTCGGACTTGTACACATCCATGTAGGACCAGTCCGACATGGCGGCGATGTCGGCCCCTGCGGCGAACGCTTTCTGGCTGCCGGTCAGCACCATGGCGCCGATGCCGTCGTCGGCCTCGAAGTCGCGCACGGCGGCCGATAATTCATCGATGACCTCGTTGCTCAGGGCGTTCAGGACCTGGGGACGGTTCAGGGTCAACAGGCCGACGCGGCCCCGGACCTCGACCTTGACGAACGATTCGCTCATGATGCCTCCAAAGTAAACTACCGACATGAAAAATGCACAGATGATCCGATACCAGGTACGGCTGGCCGACCCGGCCGGTCACCGCTACGCCATCCGTCTGACGATTCCTCGCCCCGATCCGGCCGGCCAGAACCTGCGTCTGCCCGCTTGGATTCCAGGCAGCTACCTGATCCGTGATTTTGCCCGACAGATCGAAACTTTGCAGGCTTCTTCGGACGGCGCCCCGGTCGCCACACGCAAGACCGACAGCCACACCTGGCACTGCGACACCTGCGCCGGCCCGCTGACCGTGGACTACCAGGTCTATGCCTGGGACCTGTCCGTGCGCGGCGCGCATTTCGACGAAAGCCACGCTTTTTTCAACGGCTGCAGCCTGTTCCTGGCTGCGGTCGGCCAGGAAACGCAGCCCTGCCTGCTGGATCTGTGCCCGCCCGCACATGCGCGCGGCTGGCGGGTCCACACCAGCCTGCCGTCCGCCTCCGGCCACCCGGAAGCGGCCCCCACGCACGGATTCGGCCTCTACCGCGCCCGCGACTACGACGATCTGATCGACCACCCCGTCGAGATCGGCACGCCCCAGTGCGTCAGTTTCGAGGCGCATGGCGCGGTCCACGATCTGGTGTTCACCGGCCGGATACCCGGCCTGGACCTGGAACGCATCGCCGCCGACGCGCGGAAGATCTGCGCCGCCCAGATCGAGCTGTTCGAGCCCGCCACCCGGCGCGCGCCGTTCCTGGACAGCGCCGGACGCTACGTATTCCTGGTGACGGTCACGGGCGACGGTTACGGCGGCCTGGAACACCGCGCATCGACAGCCCTGCTCACCCGCCGCGCCGACCTGCCCGCTCAGGGCCGCGAGACGCCCGAGGGCTACGTCACTTTCCTGGGCCTGCTCAGCCACGAATACTTCCATACCTGGAACGTCAAGCGCATCAAGCCCGCCGCCTTCGCCCCCTATGACCTGAGCCGCCCGAACCATACGGAACTGCTGTGGGTATTCGAGGGCTTCACGTCCTACTACGACGACCTGATGCTGTTGCGTGCCGGCGTGATCGACGAGCCCGCCTACCTGAAACTGGTCGGCCGCACGCTGGACCAGGTGATGCGCGCCGGGGGTCGCCTGAAGCAATCCGTCGCGGAAAGCTCCTTCGACGCCTGGAC
>JAHRWZ010000027.1 GCA_019104865.1 Castellaniella sp.
AGAAATCGGGTCCGCGTTTCCAGGATCCGAGATCCGCGAGATCGAGGTCAAGGGCCGCAACCTGTCCGAAGGGGTGCCGCGCAGTTTCACGGTATCGTCCAACGAGATCCTGGAATCCCTGACCGATCCGCTCAACCAGATCGTCTCGGCGGTGAAAACCGCACTCGAGCAGACGCCGCCGGAATTGGGTGCCGACATCACCGACAAGGGCATCGCCCTGACCGGCGGCGGCGCGCTGCTGCATGATCTGGACCGACTGTTGCAAGAAGAAACCGGCCTGCCTGTGGTGGTCGCCGAAGACCCCTTGACCTGCGTGGTGCGGGGCTGCGGCGAGGCACTGGAACACCTCGAGCGTCTGGGCGGGGTTTTCATTTACGACTGACCGGATTGATCGGGTGGCAATCGCTGCTTATTCGTCATGCGTGAACCGGGAACGCTAAGGCTCTTCAAGCGTGGGCCCAGCGTGGAAGTCCGCCTGGTCCTGCTGCTGGTGGTTTGCCTGGCGCTGATCGTAACCGATGCGCACTGGCCGGTCCTTGGCCGGGTGCGCCAGGCGGTCTCGATGGTGATCTATCCGTTCCAGCGGGTCGTCCTGGCACCGCGGGATGCGCTCGAATATGTGGACAGCTGGTCGCATGCGGCCACCCTGGCGCGCGAAGAGCAGGACGCCTTGCGCCGCCAGCAGATCGAGATGGCTCAGCTGGTGACGCATGCCGCCCAACTGACCACGGAAAACGAGCAGTTGCGTCGGCTGCTGAACGTATCCGAGTCGATTTCTCAGCGGTCCGTGGCGGTGGAAGTGTTCTACGTACCGCCCAATGCCTTCAGCCACAGACTGATCTTCAACAAGGGGTCGGAAGCGGGCATCGCACCAGGCATGCCCGTCATCGACGAGGGTGGGGTGGTCGGTCAGATCATGCGCGTCACGCCGTTCACTTCCGAAGCCGCGCTGCTGATCGACGACCAGGTCTCCATTCCCGTCCAGGTGCTGCGCAACGGGCTGCGCCTGATTGCATTCGGCAGCGACGAGGTCGGCAAGCTCGAAGTCCGCTACCTGACGGAAAACATGGATGTACAGCCGGGGGATTCCCTGGTGACCAGCGGGATCGGTGGCCTGTTCCCGGCCGGGCTGTCCGTCGGGAAAATCCAGAAGGTCGATCGGGATCCGGGCACGGGTTTCGCGATGGCTATCGCCGAGCCGCTGTCGCACCCGGAACGCTACCGCCATTTCCTGGTGCTGCGTGTGGATGTCTCGAAGGCGCTCAAACCCGATGAGGTGGCCCATGCCCTTGGCGACAACTAGGCGGCCGGCGCGAAATTCCTCGCTTATGGCTTTGCAGCCGGTTGATGCGGCGCCTTTCCATCGTCCTTCGTCCGCGTGGCTGGTCTGGGGGTCGCTACTGCTGGTGTGGATGGCGTCATTGCTGCCCTGGCGGCTGTGGCAACCCGTGCCCGACGTGCTGGTGTTGGTGCTGGCCTTCTGGTGCCTGCACGAGCCGAGCCGGGTGGGGCTGACGACCGCATTCGTCCTGGGGCTGCTGATGGACGTGCATGATACCGGGCTGCTGGGGCTGCATGCCTTGTCCTACGTGCTGGCCACCTATGGGGTCCTGCGTCTGCAACGTCGTCTGGAACATTTCGGCGTCTTGGTGCAGACACTGCACATCATCCCGGTGCTGGTGGTGGCCGCTCTCGTTCCGCGGCTGCTGGGCGCCTGGCTCAATGGCCAATGGGTGGGTTGGGACTGGCTCTGGTCGGCGCTTATCACCGGACTCCTGTGGCCTCTGGCCGACGTGCTTTTGCTGCTGCCACAGCGCCGTCTCGACGGCGACGATGTGGGCGCGGTCTGACGGCGCGGCATGTTCGAGTTCCGCAAGACCGGCCTGCGTCAGCGCCAGACGGTGCTGTTGCGAGCCTGGGTGGCGGGGCTGTTTGCCTTGGTGTGCCTGCTGCTGCTGGCGGGGCGCCTGTGGTATCTGCAGGTCATCCGCTATGACAATCTGTCGGCACGCGCTGAACAGAACCGCATCACGATCGTGCCGATTCCGCCCCAGCGCGGGCAGATTACGGATCGTCATGGCCAGGTACTGGCCACCAACGAGCGCGACTACACGCTGCTGGTGACGCGGGCGCAGGTCAAGGGCAAGCTCGATGACCTGCTGAACCGTTTGCGGGAACTCGTCTACATCAGCGATAGCGACCAGCGCAAATTTCTGCGGCTCTACCAGCAAAGTGGTCGCTATGCACCAGTGCTGCTGCGCAATAATCTCAGCGATATCGAGGCATCCTGGTTTGCCGTGCATGCGTTCGAGTTTCCCGGCGTGAGTCTTCAGGCCCGCTGGGTGCGGTCCTATCCGGAGCACGAGTCCGCCGCTCATGTACTAGGTTTCGTCGGCCGCATTTCCGAGGCGGACCAACAGCACCTGGAAGAAACCAGCCAGGAAGGCAATTACCGCGGCACCCTGGTCATGGGTAAGAAGGGCATCGAGAAGACCTGGGAAAAGGCCTTGCATGGGCGCACCGGGGTCGAAGAACTCGAAGTGACCGCCACGGGCCGGCCCGTGCGTGAGCTCAGCCGCACCGACCCGATCCCGGGCTCCAATCTGGAGCTCTCCCTGGATGAGGGTCTGGAGAAGCTCGCCGAGGCCCAATTCGCCGGCCGGCGAGGCGCACTGGTTGCGATCGCGCCGCACACCGGCGAGGTGCTGGCATTCGTGTCTTCTCCTTCTTTCGACCCGAATCTGTTCGTGGACGGAATCGACGTCGAGAACTGGCGCAAACTCAACGATTCGCCGGATCATCCACTCATCAATCGTCCGTTGTACGGTACATACCCGATTGGTTCGACCTACAAGCCGTTCGTGGCTCTGGCCGCCCTGGAAATGGGCCTGCGTGGACCGCAGGACCTAATCCCGGATCCGGGGTATTTCGAGTTGGCCGGACAGAAATTCCGCAATGCGGGCGGCGCGGCCTACGGACCCACCAACATGCACAAGGCGATCATGGTGTCTTCGGACACGTACTTCTTTTCGCTGGGGGCCCTGATGGATGTGGATGCCCTGCATGATTTCAGCAAGCAGTTCGGGTTCGGCCAGATTACCGGCATCGACCTGGACGGCGAGCGGCGCGGCGTGCTGCCTTCACGCGAGTGGAAGCGCAAGGCATACAAAAAACCCGCGCAGCAGCACTGGTTCCGGGGCGAGACCGTATCCGTGACGGTGGGGCAGGGCTACAACGCGTTCACACTGCTGCAGCTGGCGCAGGCGACCGCTGTGCTGGCCAACGACGGCGTCTACATGAAGCCCCATCTGGTGCGGCGCATCATCAATCCGGTGACGGGCCATTTTACGTATCCGGTGGTGGGGCCCCAGTACACGATCCCGCTCAAGCCAGCGTATCTGAAGGTCGTTCAGGATGCCATGGTGGACGTGATCCGCAAGGGCACCGCCAGGCGCGCCTTCGAGGGTGCAACCTATCAGGCGGCGGGCAAGACCGGTACCGCCCAGGTCTACAGCCTGCGGGGAGCCAAGTACAAGGCCCATGCGGTGGATGAACGCCTGCGCGATCATGCCCTCTTCATGGCCTACGCGCCGGTCGACGATCCCCAGATCGCCGTCGCCCTGATCGTGGAAAACGGCGGCTGGGGCGCGTCGGTTGCGGCGCCCATCGCCCGGGCGGTATTCGATTATTGGCTGGACCCGGCCCAGGTGGCCGAGCGGCGGCGGCAGTTGCGCACGGAACAGGAGTCCCGGAAGGTGGTCGATGCCGTGACCTCGTCCGGCACAGGGGCCGGCACGGGGCCGCTGCAACCCGTGCCCGATGCGGCGCCGGCGCCGGATGAGGAAGGCACTCCAGAGCCCGCGCCCCTGCCCGATGCCGAAACACCCCCCGAGGACGGCGCCCAGGAGGATTCGCCATGAAGATCATCGTGCTGATGGCACGCCGCATGCTGGCGGTGCTGGACTGGCCGTTGCTGATCCTGCTGGTGTTGATGGCCCTGGTGGGTATGGCGACCATGCACTCGGCGGTGGGGAATACCGACTGGCGCTTCGCCGACCAGTTGCGTAATTTCCTGATTGCCTTCGTGGCAATGTGGGCGGTCGCGCTGATGCGACCGGCGTTCATCATGCGCACCGCGCCCTATTTCTACGTGGGCGGGATCGTCCTGCTGACGGCGGTGACCCTGTTCGGCGTGACCAGCAAGGGTGCCACTCGCTGGCTGGACTTGGGCTTTGGACGCATCCAGCCCTCCGAGATGATGAAGATCGCGGTGCCGCTGATGCTGGCCTGGTATTTCCAGCGCCAGTCCGGCGACCGGTTCCGGCTGCGCGACTTTCTGGTGGCGGGTTTGCTGCTGCTGGTGCCGGCGGGCCTGATCATCGAACAGCCGGATCTGGGGACGGCGCTACTGGTGCTGGCGTCGGGATTTTGCGTGATTTACTTCGCCGGTTTCCCGTTCAAACTGCTCGCGCCGGTGGTGTTGGCGGTTGTCGTGGGGCTGGGGACGCTGGTTTCCTATGAAGATCAGATCTGTCAGCCGGACGTCGATTGGGTCGTGCTGCATGATTATCAGAAGTACCGGGTCTGCGTTTTGCTGAATCCCGGCTCCGATCCCCTGGGCAAGGGATTCCATACCATCCAGTCCATGATCGCGGTCGGTTCCGGCGGTGTCTATGGTAAAGGCTACATGCAGGGAACGCAGAGCCACCTGGATTTCATCCCGGAACGGACGACCGACTTCATTTTTGCCGTTTTCGCCGAGGAGTTCGGCCTGTACGGAGGTGTGATGCTGTTGGCGCTCTATGCGCTGATGGTGCTGCGCGGCCTGACGATCACCGTGCGGGCACCCACGCAGTTCGGCCGTCTGCTGGGTGGGGCCATGTCGATGATGATGTTCATCTACGTATTCGTGAACATTGGCATGGTGACCGGGGTGCTGCCCGTCGTGGGCGTGCCCTTGCCCTTCATGAGCTACGGGGGCACGGCCTTGATGACGCTGGGGATCGCCTGCGGTCTGCTGATGAGTATCGGGGCGTATCAGCCACGATATGGCAGCGATGCCGACCCGCGCTGGGAGTCTTCCGGGCGGTGACGGCCTGCCGCGCGAAGACAATCTCTGGCGTCAGTGTCGGGCGCGGCCCGTTGCCGAACCTGCTCTCATCCGGATGAGCGGGCTATCCGCTCGTATAGGCTCAGCAATAATCGCGCGATGGGCGCAGGCATTCCCGTGTCCGCCAGGGTGTCGATCGAAATCCAGGATGATAGACCCGCATCGGGCGGGATTACGGCGGGATTGGCGCCCCGGCGCGAGGCGCCGGGCTTCGGGTGCTGCGCAGGCATGGCTGACAGGGCCAGGAACTTTGGCGGCGGGCCAGCTAGTCGCAGGCGCACCGGCTGCAGCAGTAGCCGGAAGTGCGTGAAGACGTGCTCGATCGCAGCCAGATTCTGGACCGGCCCGGCCAGAGGGACACAGGCGGCCTCCAGCGCGGCGCGGTCGGGGAATATGGGCGGCGCCCACAGGCCGCCCCAGATGCCCGCGTCAGGGCGTCGCTGCAGCCAGATGTGGTCCTGGCATTCGGTGATCAGCAGCCAGCAGCGATGTCGCGGTTGTTCACGCCGCACGCGCGGCGTGGGCAGCACGTTCTGCAGGCCCCGCAGGCGGGCTGCGCAATCGGGCGCCAGCGGGCAGCGATCGCAGTCGGGAGTGCCTCGGGTGCAGACCGTGGCCCCCAGGTCCATCTGGCCCTGAGTGTAGGCACGCATGTCCAGGCTGGCGGGCGCGGCGTCCAGCCAGGCCTGCGCATGGCGCCACAGGGTCTGCATCGTTCGTGCGGACGTCGGGTCGCCTTCTAGCGCCAGATAGCGAGCCAGCACACGACGCACGTTGCCGTCCAGGATCGGCGTCCGTTCCTCGTGGGCGAATGCCGCGATCGCGGCCGCCGTCGAGCGGCCGATACCGGGAAGTTCGGCCAGCGCCACCGCCGAATCGGGAAACTGGCCACCATGGTCGTCGCGCAGTACCTGGGCGCAACGATGCAGATTGCGGGCGCGGGCGTAATACCCCAACCCGGCCCAGGCCTGCAGCACGGCATCCAGTGGTGCATCGGCCAGCGTCCGGACATCGGGGAAGCGGCCGAGAAAGCGTTCGTAGTAGGGGATGACGGTGGCCGCCTGCGTTTGTTGCAGCATGATCTCGGACAGCCAGATCCGGTAGGGATCGTGTGTCCGCTGCCAGGGCAGGTCGTGACGCCCCGCCTGCGCCTGCCAGGCGGCGATGCGGGAGGCCGGGTCGGGCAACGACATCAGAACTGGGTGTGGCGGGTCACCGACAGGCGTGCGGCGACCGCCCCCATGATGACCACGAGGAGGCCGGACAACAGCAGATCCGCTGTGTCGGGCAAATGCATGGTCCAGTCGATTCCATAACTTTCGGCAAAGCGCCCCAGCAAAGTGTTCAGCGGCGTCAGCGCCAGCCAGGCGAGCAACAGGGAGAGCAGGCTGGCGGCCAGCCCTGTGAGCGCGCCCAGATACAGGAAGGGACGGCGCACGAACGATTCGGTGGCTCCCACCAGCCGGGCGACCGCGATTTCATTGCGCTGGGTCAGGGCCTGCAGGCGGACCGTATTGAAGACAGTAGCCAGCACGACCACCAGCACGGCGATGGCAAGCAGCCCCAGGCCGACCTTGACGAAGGACAGCAGGGATTCCAGGCGCCGGACCCATTCGCTGTCGAGCTGGACGTGATCAATGCCGGGCCACTGGCGCCAGGTGTCGGCCAGCGCCTGGGCTTCGCGGGCGGGGGCATCAGAGTCGCGCAGGGTGACGATCAGGGCATCCGGCAGAGGGTTGTCGGCCAACGCGTCGAGCGCCTGGGCCCACGTCGGGTCGGCCCGCAGCTGGGCCATCGCCTGATCGCGCGGCAGCAGGCGCGCCTGCGAGATCTCGTCGCCGGCCTGCGCGCGCAACCGCTCGAGCAGGGCCTGCTGCTGGGGGGCCGGCGTGCCGGGGCTCAGGAACAGGGTCAGTTCCGGGGCGACGGCCAGCTGCCGCGCCAGCGGCTGGCTGGATTGCAGCACAGAGGCTCCCAGGATGGGCACCGTAAGCATCAGGGCGATGACGACGATGTTGGCCAGAGACGAGAACGGATGCAGCCACAGGCGGCGTAGCGACACCTGCAGGGCATAGCGATGATGGCGCAGCCAGCGGTTCATGCTGGAACCCCCGTCAGATCGGTAAAGCGGCCCGCATCGATGTGCAGCGTGCGCTGGGCGTATCGGGCCATCAGGTCGGTATCGTGCGAAGCGATCAGGGTTGTGACGCCGACCTGATTGAAATCGCGGAAGACGTCCATGATGCGGGTGGCGCTTTCATGGTCCAGATTGGCTGTGGGTTCGTCGGCGATCAGGATGGCCGGCCGGCCCACGATGGCGCGCGCAATCGCGAGGCGCTGCTGTTCGCCACCGGACAATTCGATGGGCCATAGGGTTTCCTTGCCGCGCAGGCCGACCTTTTCCAGTGCGGCGCGTGCCCGTGTGCCTGCGGTGCCGGGGTCGAGCCCCTGGACAGCCAGGGGAAGCAGGACATTGTCCAGAGAGTGACGGTCGAACAGCAGGTGGGCATCCTGCAGGATCAGGCCGACCGTACGGCGCAGATACGGCAGACTTCGGGACGACAGCTTGTCGATGCGGTGTCCGTTGACGGTGACGGATCCCCGACTGGCCGGTTCAAGCCCGCCCATCAGTTTCAGCAGCGTGGATTTGCCCGCGCCCGAGGGGCCGGACACGAAGATGAATTCACCCGGGGCGACGTGAAAATTGACGTCGGCCAGGATGTTGCGGCCGCGTCCATATGACTTGAAGACGTGCTGAAATTCAATCATGCGGTTCCTGCGGATCGATCGCGGTGCCGGGCCCGTCGGGCCAGTTCGACACGATTGTATTCCGTGTCGTGGGATTCGATGCTTGTTGGGCGCCTATGGCCTCAGGCAAGCCGGTTCCGGGACAGCTACAAGGACTTACATTTTTATGCATTCGTCCTGTTACGCTATTGGCGTCCCATCAGGAACAGGAGATCGCTCATGTATGCTGGAATTCAAAGTGCGGCCCGTGTGGCGGCAATTGGCAGCCTGGCTTTGCTGACGGCCTGTGCAAATATGTCCCCTCAGGGTCAGAATACGGCCATGGGAGCAGGTGCCGGGGCCGCGCTTGGCGCAGGGCTCGGTGCATTGATCGGGGATACCGGTTCGTCGGCGCTGATTGGCGCCGGTATCGGCTCGGTGGTCGGCGGGGTGGTCGGCTACAACTGGAAGGGTATCAAGCAAGATGTGGAAAAGTCCGGTGCATCCAATCTGGGAGTCGCTGTGATCGAAATGCCGGATGGGACACTGAAGGTCAATATCCCGAGCAATGTGTCGTTCGATACGAACAAGTCGGTGCTGAAGCCGGAACTTCTTCCGGTGCTCGACAGTGTGGCGCGGGCGTTGAACCAGCACCCGGAATTGCGGGCGAAGTCGATCGGCTATACGGATTCGACGGGGTCGAACGCGATCAATATCCCGTTGTCGCAGCGGCGCGCGCAGGCGGTGACGCAGTATCTGGCGGGTCAGGGGGTGGCGATGGCTCGATTGACATCAGAGGGCCACGGCGCGGCGAATCCGGTGGGTGACAACAATACGCCGGAGGGGCGCTCGTTGAACCGGCGAGTGGAACTTTTCCTGTACGCGGTGAAGTAGGCTGTTGAGGGCTCAGGGCTGTGGTGCCGTTTGGTCTGAGTTCTTGAGGCGCCCGGGGAGGACACGCTCCCTTTGCCGACTGTGCCTGGTGGTCCTTCGGACTTCCCGGCCCTTCTTCGTCCAGCTGGGCGGCGGGCAAACTCGGCGCTACGCGCCTCAGACAGTGCCCGCCGACTTCCCCCAGCTTCCCTTCAGAAGCGGCCGGCGCCAGCCAATGTCGGCGCCGGGAGCATGTCCCCCCCGGGCACCGCGCCGGCTGCGCCAGCAGATATCAATCGTGCCAGCGCCACCCGTGGACATCACGCCTTCTGATAAATCTCCGCCCCCTGCGAAATGAATTCTGCCGATTTTGCCGCCATCCCCTGAGCCAGCGCCGTCGCCTCGTCCAGGCCGTTTTCCTTCGCATAATCCCGCACATCCTGCGAGATCTTCATGCTGCAGAACTTCGGCCCGCACATCGAACAGAAGTGAGCCACCTTCATCGAATCCTTCGGCAGCGTCTCGTCGTGGAAAGCCCGCGCCGTATCCGGATCCAGACCCAGATTGAACTGGTCCTCCCAGCGGAACTCGAAACGCGCCTTCGACAGCGCATTGTCGCGGATTGCCGCGCCCGGGTGCCCCTTCGCCAGGTCGGCTGCGTGAGCGGCGATCTTGTAGGTGATGATGCCGTCCTTGACATCCTTCTTGTTCGGCAGCCCCAGGTGCTCCTTCGGAGTCACGTAGCACAGCATGGCCGTGCCGTACCAGCCGATCAGTGCCGCGCCGATGCCGGACGTAATGTGATCGTAGCCCGGTGCGATATCCGTCGTCAGCGGGCCGAGCGTGTAGAACGGGGCCTCGTGGCAGTGCTTCAGCTGCAGCTCCATATTTTCGCGGATCATCTGCATCGGCACGTGGCCGGGGCCCTCGATCATCACCTGGACGTCGTGCTTCCAGGCGACCTGCGTCAGTTCGCCCAGCGTGCGCAGCTCGGCGAACTGAGCCTCGTCGTTCGCGTCGTAGCCCGATCCCGGGCGCAGGCCGTCGCCCAGCGAGAAGCTGACGTCATAGGCCTTCATGATCTCGCAGATGTCTTCGAAGTGCTGGTACAGGAAGCTTTCCTTGTGGTGCGCCAGACACCATTTGGCCATGATCGAGCCGCCGCGCGATACGATGCCTGTCATGCGGCTGGCGGTCATGGGCACGAAGGGCAGGCGCACGCCCGCGTGGATGGTGAAATAGTCCACACCCTGCTCGGCCTGTTCGATCAGCGTGTCGCGGAAGATCTCCCAGTTCAGCTCCTCGGCGACACCGCCCACCTTTTCCAGCGCCTGGTAGATGGGCACCGTGCCGATGGGGACCGGGGAATTGCGGATGATCCATTCCCGGGTTTCGTGGATGTGTTTGCCGGTGGACAGGTCCATCACCGTATCGCCACCCCAGCGGATCGCCCAGGTCATTTTTTCGACTTCCTCGCTGATGTCCGACCGGATCGCCGAATTGCCGATGTTCGCGTTGACCTTGACCAGGAAGTTGCGCCCGATGGCCATGGGCTCCACCTCCGGGTGGTTGATGTTGGCGGGGATGATGGCGCGGCCCCGGGCGACCTCGTCGCGCACGAATTCCGGCGTGATCATGTCGGGGATCGCGGCGCCAAAGGATTGCCCAGGGTGCTGGCGGGTCAGGCGTTCGACCAGGCGAGCGCCTTCCGGGCCGCTGGCGCGTAGATTGTCCAGGTACTGCTCGCGGCGCAGGTTCTCGCGGATGGCGACGTATTCCATTTCAGGCGTCACGATACCGCGACGCGCATAGTGCATCTGCGTGACGTTGGCGCCCGTCCGTGCTCGGCGCGGTGCACGCTTGTGCTCGAACCGCAGGGCGTCCAGCTCTGGATCGGACTGGCGGGCCCGGCCGTACTGGCTGCTCAGGCCCGAGAGTTCCTCGGTGTCCTGGCGTTCCAGGATCCAGGGCAGACGAGGGGTGGACAGACCGCGGCGGATATCGATCGTGGCGGCGGGATCCGTGTAGGGGCCGCTGGTGTCGTACACCGTCAGGGGCGGATTGGTTTCGCCGCCGAAGAGCGACGGCGTGTCGTCTTGCAGGACTTCGCGGAACGGCACCTGGATGTCGGGACGTGAGCCGGTTTCATAGACTTTGCGGGAGGCGGGCAAAGGCTCGATGGCGGCCAGGTCGACGGTGGCCCGGGTGGCCAGGAATTGGGGATTGGTGTTCAAGATGGAGCTCCAGGTTCGAAAAATTTCGGAAATGGAGCCGAGTCGGGGAGGAAGAACCACGCGTTCCGGAGACAGGCTGGATGCCGCGCACGCTCCCAGCATCGGCATTATCCGTACTGGTACGAAGGGTTTTTCTCAACCCGCCGGCCATGCCGGCAAGTACCCCTGCGTGGAACGAAGTATACGGGGATGCCCCCGAGTCTGCCAGCCGTTCCGATTGCGATGTTTGGTGACCGGATGTGAACGCGCCGGCCAGTCCGCGGAAGACGTTCCCGGCCCTGGGTGGTCAGGTGCCGGATGCCAGCAGATTGTCGATCAGCGCGGACACGGCGGATTCCACAGTCTGGCGGTCCTTCCGCGTCAGGGACCAGAACATCCGGGGCTCGATGGAGGGAAACGGCCAGGGGGACTCGTGCTCGCGCATGGCTGTCTGGACGGCGTTCGATGCCGGGCCGGCGCCGCCTTCACCCCGACTGAGCCAGTAGATGTCCACCTGCAGGGTCTGTGCCAGGTTCAACAGCTTCTTCGGCGACTGCCGGCTGCCGTTCTCGTAGCTGGAGATGGCGCTTTGCGACAGGCCGCACGCATGCGCCAGCTGCGCCTGCGACAGACCGCGCTGGAGCCGGGTTTTGCGTAGTCGTTCGCCGAATGTTTCCACGTCCACATTGGACTAAAAATGAATACCACGTTGGTGGTCATCAATTATTACTAGTGTGATAATCGGCATTCCTGACGGAAGCGTATGCCCACATTCGAATGGGCCCGGGACGCCAGTGGGGCAATGGGGGGTAAGGATGGAGGAGCAACGGGTATGGGTGCTGGCTCCCGGTGACGACGCCTGGGCGCGGTATCTGAAGGCTTTGGGGTGGCGGGTCGATCGGTTTCTGGACGGGCCGGCCTTACGCCTGGCGCTGAACCACCCTGGTGTGCGGGCACCGGATGCGCTGGTGCTGATGGCCGATGTCGCGTCGAATTGCCGGGTGGCCGAGGCTGTGCGGACACGATATCCGGCCCTGATCCTGGTCGCCCTGCTGGGCCGGCCGACGGGCGCCGAGCCGGCGGCCTTGTTGCGGGTCGGGGTCGATTGCATCCTGCGGCCTGACGACTCCCCCGCCCAGATGGCATCGGCTTTGCGGGCCCTGGGGTACCGGCGGGCGTTAGGGGATTGCGCGGAACAGCCGCAATTCAGTCCGCGGTTCGGGGGGGATGCGATCCATCGCATCGGCCCCTGGCGCTTGGTGGAACAGGGATGGCGCCTGACGCATCAGGATGGGGCGTTCCTGCGTCTGACCGGGTCCGAGCGGGCGGTGTTGCTGTGTCTGTTCGAGGCGCCCGGCCACGTCGCCAGCCATGCCGACATCATCGGGGCGGTGCGCCAGGGATGGCGGCCGATGACACGCACTCCGGACGGGGACCCGAAATGCCGTGACATCATCAGCCGCCTGCGGATGCGGGCCCGAGTGGCAGGGTTACGGGAACCTCCCGTCGAGTCGCTGCGCGACTTCGGCTATGCCTGGGCGCTTTGATCAGCCGGTTCAGCGGTAGCGTTGCACGCCCAGGTCGTCGCTGCGGATCGCGGTGGCCTGCCCCGACACGATGTCGGCGATCAGCCGCCCGCTGCCGCAGGACATGGTCCAGCCGAGAGTGCCGTGTCCGGTATTCAGAAACAGATTGTCCAGGCGGGTGCGTCCGACGATTGGCGTGCTGTCCGGGGTCTTTGGGCGCAGACCGGTCCAGAAATGGACGTCGTTGCCCTTGTAGCTGCCCGGGAACAGGTCATTGAGGACCATTTCCAGCGTGCGTTGGCGGCGCGGGTCCAGATGGGTGTCATAACCGACGACTTCGGCCATGCCGCCTACCCGGATGCGCTGTTCAAAGCGGGTCAGGGCGATTTTGTAGGTTTCATCCAGCAGGGTGGATACCGGCGCGCGGTCGGGATCGGCAATATCCACAGTAATGGAATAGCCCTTCATGGGGTAGATCGGCAGATCGACGATGCCGCGCAGCAGCAACGGAGAATAGGAGCCCAGCGCCACCACATAGGCATCGGCCTGCAGCGTCCCGGACAGACACTGGACGCCCGAGATCCGGCCACCGGCCTGGTGCAGGGCCTGGATGGTCTCGCCATAACGGAATTTCACGCCCAGGCCCTCGGCCAATGTTGTCAGGGCCTGAGTGAACAGGCGGCAGTCTCCGGTTTCGTCGTCAGGCGTGCGCAGACCGCCGACCAGCTTGTGGCGGACCTGATGCAGGGCGGGTTCGTAGTCGACCAGGTGGTCGCCATCCACCAGTTCGTAGGCTACGCCCGCGTCGCTGAGCGCCTGAACGTCGCGCTGGGCGTCGTCCATCTGCTTCTGGGTGCGAAAGACCTGCAGCGTGCCCTGGCGCCGGCCTTCGAACTGGATGTCGGTGTCGCCTTGCAGTTCGTGCAGGCATTGGCGGCTGTAGGACGACAGACGCAACATGCGGTCCTTGTTGATGGCATAGCGCGACGGTGTGCAGTTGCGCCACATGTCGAACATCCAGCGCAGCTGAAACAGGCTGCCGTCGGGGCGGATCGTCAGCGGCGCATGCTGGGTGAACAGCCACTTCAGCGCCTTCAGGGGGATACCGGGCGCTGCCCAGGGCGAGGAATAGCCGAAGGATAACTGCCCCGCGTTGCCGAAGCTGGTTTCCTCCGCCGTCCCCGATTCCCGGTCGATGACGGTGACTTCATGTCCCTGTCGGGCGAGGTAATAGGCACTTGCCACGCCGACGACGCCGGCACCCAGAACCAAAACCTTCATGACGCACCTCAAATAGATTAATTTTTCATGATGATAGGCAATAGTCTCAGGTTATTTTTCATGAAAAAATAAGTGATTCGAGAATTTCGATTGGTTTTTATGATCGGGCTGACGGGTGGGCAGGACAAAATGCTGGCCTGTCGCGGACAAGGGCTTGCAGCCCCCGTCCAGCGCCCTGGATGGGGGCTAAATGCCCGGTTTCCGGGTGACTGACGCCCATACGACCGCACCCCCGGGAGGACGCGATGCGCATACAGAAAGAATCCATGCATGCCCTGGACAAGATCGACCGGCGGATCCTGGACCTGCTGCAGCAAAATGGCCGGCTGTCGATGACGGAACTGGCCGATGCCGTCGGTCTGACCGTGACCCCGTGCATCGAGCGGGTGCGGCGCCTGGAGCGTGACGGCGTCATCACAGGGTATCATGCCCGTGTGGCGCCGGCTGTGCTGGATGCCGGCCTGCTGGTCTTCGTCGAGATCAGCATGTCCAGCAAATCGGAACGCACCTTCGAGGAATTCCGCCGCGAGGTCCTGTGTGTCCCGCAGGTGCTGGAATGCCACCTGGTGTCGGGGGACTTCGACTATCTGATCAAGGCGCGCATCAAGGAAATCGGGCAGTACCGCAATCTGCTGGGGAACATCCTGCTACGTCTGCCAGGGGTCACCCAGACCAAGAGCTGCGTGGTCATGGAAGAGGTCAAGGAAACCCTGTTCATCCCCGCGCAGAAGTAGAGCGGGAATCCGCCGGACCGTGCCATCCGCGCCCGTCGCCCGACGGCTAACCCTGGCCTGGAATCGCGCGCGGCCGCGTGACCACCAGGTTGTCGCGATGGATGAGTTCCGGGTCGGACAGGTGCCCCAGGATCTCCGCGATCCGGGTGCTGGGCTGGCGCAGGATCCGCGCGGTGTCGGCCGACGAATAGTTGATGAGCCCACGCCCGCATTCCACACCGTGCTCGTCCACGCAGGCCACGACGTCGCCGCGTTCGAATTCGCCTTCCACGTCGATTACGCCAATAGGCAGCAGGCTGCGATGGCCCTGGGTCAGGGCGCGCACGGCGCCCGCGTCCAGCGTGACGCGGCCGCGCATCCGCAGGTGGTTCACCAACCAGCGTTGGCGCGCGGATCTCACGGGCAGCACCGCCCGCAATTCGGTGCCGATCGGTTCGCCCGAGGTCAGGCGGCGCAGCACGTCCGACTCGCGGCCGGATGCGATGATCGTGTGGCCGCCGCTGTTGGCTGCGCGGCGTGCGGCCAATACCTTGGTCAGCATGCCGCCGGTGCCGATGGCGCTGCCGGATCCCCCCGCCATGGCCTCGAGTGCCGGATCGCCGGCCCGTCCCTGGTGGATGAACCGGGCATCGGGGTGCTTGCGGGGGTCGGCGCTGTAGAGTCCCGACTGGTCGGTCAGGATGACGAGGACGTTGGCTTCGATCAGGTTGGTGACCAGGGCGCCCAGCGTGTCGTTGTCGCCCAGCCGGATCTCATCCGTGACGACGGTGTCGTTCTCGTTCACGATCGGCACCACGCCCAGGTTCAGCAGCGTGACCAGCGTGCTGCGGGCATTCAGGTAGCGGCGACGGTCGGACAGGTCTTCATGGGTCAGCAGGATCTGCGCCGTGCGAACGCCATGGCGCGCGAAGGCGGCCTCGTAGGCCTGGATCAGTCCCATCTGGCCAACGGCGGCGGCGGCCTGCAGTTCCGGCATGGTCTTGGGACGGCGCGGCCAGCCCAGCCGGGCCATGCCTTCGGCAATCGCCCCGCTGGAAACCAGCACGACCTGGCGGCCGGCTGCGTGCAGGGCGGCGATCTGCTCGGCCCAATGGGCGACCGCCTGCAGGTCGATGCCGCGCCCCTCGTTGGTGACCAGGGACGAACCGACTTTCAGGACGAGCCGGTGGGCGTCCTGGGCGATGGAGGGGGAAAGTTCTGGAATGGACATGCTGGCGGGGCTCGACACGGCTGGTGTAGGCGGCTAACAATAGGTCATTCGTCGGGCTGAGGATGCGCGGTGCCGGGGGTGAAACGGGGGTCCTCGTCATGCGCATGCGCGGCCAGCAACTGCTTGTCCAGCCAGGACTGAATCGCGCCAGTCAGCGCCTGTGTGCCGGCGCCGGTCAGCGCTGAAATCCCGAAGATGGGGCCGGTCCAGTTCAGTTCGCGGCAGATGCGTTCCTGGATGGCTTGCGGGTCCTCGACCATGTCCAGCTTGTTCAGGACCAGCCAGCGGGGTTTGGCCGCCAGTTCCGGGCTGTAGCGTTCCAGTTCGCGCACGATGGCCCGCGCGTCCAGGATGGCCTGGGCGCAGGCATCGACGTCGGGATCGGGCGAGTATACGTCCAGCAGGTGCAGCAGCACGCGGGTGCGGCTGAGGTGGCGCAGGAACAGGTGCCCGAGTCCGGCGCCTTCCGAAGCGCCTTCGATCAGGCCGGGAATGTCGGCAATGACGAAGCTGTGCGACGGCGAAGTGCGCACCACGCCCAGATTCGGGTGAAGCGTGGTGAATGGGTAATCGGCGATCTTCGGGCGCGCGTTGGAGACGCGCGTGATCAAGGTGGATTTGCCGGCATTGGGCATGCCCAGCAGGCCGACGTCGGCCAGGACCTTGAGTTCCAGCCGCAGGCGGCGCTGCTCGCCTTCACGGCCCGGCGTGAATTGGCGCGGGGCCCGGTTGGTGCTGGACTTGAAATGCAGATTGCCCAGACCGCCGGATCCACCGGCTGCGATGGTAACCTGCTGCCCGTGCTGGTCGAGATCGAAGAGCACCTGGCCCGTATCCGCATCATGGATCACGGTGCCGACCGGCATGCGCAGGACGATGTCCGGGGCACCCGCGCCGTACTGGTCCGATCCGCGCCCGTTTTCGCCATTTTTCGCGCGATGCAGACGGGCATAGCGGTAGTCGATCAATGTGTTGATGTTGCGGTCGGCAATCGCCAGGATCGAGCCGCCGCGCCCGCCGTCGCCGCCGTCGGGCCCCCCCATCGGGATGAATTTTTCCCGGCGGAAGCTGGCGACGCCGTTGCCGCCCTTGCCGGCGACAACCTCGATGGTGGCTTCATCTACGAATTTCATGATGGATACATTCTAATGAAAAAAGACCCCGCCGAGAGGCAGGGCCTTTTTTGCCGCCGGGCCGCCCCAAGGCAAAAAGCGCCCCCTTGGGGGGGCAGCAAGCCGAAGGCGCGGCGTAGGGGCCTTTTTACAATCAGTCAGGCAGCGATCAGCTCGCTGCGTTGACCGAAACGGTGCGCTTGTTCAGCGCGCCCTTGACGGAGAACTGCACAGTGCCGTCCACGAGGGAGTACAGCGTGTGGTCCTTGCCGATACCGACGTTCACGCCGGGATGGAACTGAGTGCCACGCTGACGGATGATGATGCCGCCAGCCAGGATGGCCTGACCGCCATAGACTTTCACGCCCAGTCGTTTCGATTCGGAGTCGCGGCCGTTGCGAGTCGAGCCGCCGCCCTTTTTGTGTGCCATGATTGTGCTCCTTGACCGGATCAGGCCGCAACGGCGTCGATGCGGATTTCGGTGTAGTTCTGACGATGACCTTGATGCTTCTGGTAGTGCTTGCGTCGGCGCATCTTGAAGATCTTGACCTTGTCGTGACGACCTTGTGCAAGAACGGTGGCTTTGACCGCGGCGCCGGTGACGAAGGGCGTGCCGATCTTCAGCGTTTCGCCTTCGCCGACCGACAAGACCTGGTCAAGCGAGATTTCTTGCCCAATGTCAGCCGGTATCTGTTCGATTTTCAGTTTCTGGCCGGCGCAAACACGATACTGTTTGCCGCCGGTTTTTATGACCGCGTACATGGGGGATTCCTGTAAAAATTCCGGGTGCCGGGGCTGTGCCGGAAGGTGGTACAAGCCGTTTTTTTAGGCACCAGGGATGCCAAAAATGGCCTGTATGCTTTATGCATCCAGACCAAGCCTTGCATTTTCGCAGAATTGTGCTTCTAAATCAATAGGGTGTTGGCCTGAGTATCAGGCCTTCCGCCAGTGCGAGTGAGCAATGAACTCATCGGCTGTCTTGGTGGGCGCCCTCGTGCACAGGCTGACCGCCACAAAGAGCACGACCGAGACGGGCAGTACCCACACCCCGGCCGATAGCCCCAGGGGCTGGATGCCGGTGGCGAACATCAGCAGCACGACGGCGCTGCCGCCCACAATGCTGGCCAGCGCCCCGGCTGCCGTGCCCCGGCGCCAGTAGAAGGCGCCGATGATGGCGGGTACGGTGACCGCCAACCCGGTGGATGAGGCTACTGACAGCACGGCAATCAGGTTCAGCTGCAGCTCGGCGAAGGCCAGTGCCAGCACGGCGATGATGGCCAGCACCCACTTGCCAAAGCGGACTTGGCGCCGATCGTCCTGGTGACCCGAGGCGTGCGCGTAGACGTCACGCGAGAGCATGGACGACAGCGTCAACATGATCGAGTCGATAGTGGAGATGGCCGCCGCCAGAATACCGATCATGACCACTTCAGCCAGCAGCGGGGGGACGATGCCCGAGGCCAGTAATCGGGGAGTGGCCAGATCGGCCTTGGGCAGGCCAGGCAGCGCGAGCAGCGCCCCAAACCCCCAGGTCACCGCGACCAGCGTGTACACCAGCCCAAAGCACAGAAAGCCAAGGAGCATCAGGCGCATGGCCGGCAAGGACTTAGGCATGAACAAGCGCTGGCTGACTTGCGGATTGGACAGGCTGAAGAAAAACCAGGGTAGCGTCAGGCCCAGGAAGGTGGCAAATGAGAAAAAGCCCGGTCCAGGCACCGTGAGCACCTGGCCTTTGACCTCGGCCAGCTGCCCGAACATCGAAGACAAACCCCCCAGGTGATGTACCACCAGCAGGGCGACGGCAAACGCGGATACCAGCATGAAGGCGGCCTGCAGCGCGTCTGTCCACATCACCGAGCGCATGCCGGCGATGTAAGAGAACACCAGCGCGACGATCGTGGCAAAGACAGTGCCCGTGGTAAAGCTGATGGCGCCGTCGCTCATGCCCACCAGCAGATAACCCACGCCAGCCAGCTGCACGGCCGCATAGGGAATGAGGAACAGACAGTTGGTGAGTGCGGTGGAAACAGCCACCGATTTGCTTTGGTAGCGGTGCCCCAGCATCTCGCTGGGGGTGATGAAATCGTAGGCCTTGCCTACCCGCCAGAAGCGAGGGCCAAAGATGGCCACCAGCGACACCCCGACGAAATAAACGATCTCGAAGCCAAAGGCGCCCACCCCTGCGGTGTAGGTGAGGCCCGCCAGCCCCACCATCATGAAGGCGCTATACGTGGTGGCGCTGTAGCTGAGCGCCGAGACGAAGCCGCCGAAGCGTCGTGCCCCCAGAAAATAGCCCGACATGCTCACCGAGCGGCCATTGGTGGATTCGTCGCGCGACATCCAGGCCACGCCCACCGAGACAATGAGGTAGATGAGCGCCCCGATCCAGATGGCCGTCGTGCTCATCGGTCTTGCTCCTTGAAGTCGCGGGTGGCGATCACGTTGCACACGATCACCAGCACCCCTGTCACTGTCCAGAACAGAAAGCTGCCGTACCAGGTGTTGAGATCGTCCAGTACCCAGTAGGGCACGGCATAACACAGGATCGCCAGGATCCAGATGCAAGCAAGACTGAGTGATCTGGCCATAGCAGGTGGGTGAAAGAAAGGGGCCTTTATCCTAGCAGTTCCACGGGCCAGCCGATGGTAAAGTCTGCTGGCCCGTGGTGGGTATGTCCGTTCCCGTTGGCCGTGGTGGCGGCGTTGCGCCAGGCCTCGGCCTAACAGCAGCGCCCTTGCGGATTGCGGTCTTCCCAGTCGTAGCGCTCGCGCCAGAACTGACGTTCCGACACGGGCGCCTGGTCTGGGTGTGTGCGCGCCATGTGTTCCAGATACTTCTGGTACGCATCGGCGCGCAGGATGCCCTTGAAAAACTGGCCTAATCCGCTTAGACGGCGACGCTGCACAGGGAGGGCGCCATCGAGCATGTCAGTGTCCCATCATGGCCGGGGATGCGGTCGCCGGCACGCTCGCCCATTGGGCGGCCAGCACCTTCTCGGACGATGTCGGAACCAGACCGGCCGGCGCAAACAGACGCGACTCGACGCGGGGATCCTCGGTATCGCCAGCCTGGTGCGTGCGCTGGTACGCTCGCCACGCCGTCTGAATGGCCGTCGCCATGACGATGATTGCCAGCACCACGAAGACCACTGACAGCGAGCCTTGCACGAACGTGTTGTGCACGACCGCCCGCATGGCTTCGACCGTCTTGGCCGTGCCAAAGCTGGTCTTGCCCGAGGCCAGCGCGTTCTTGAAGGCTTCGTGCTGCGCCCAGTAGCTGACGGCGGGGATCTTCGAGAAGATCTTTTCCCAGGATGCCCAGATCGTGATGATGGCGATGAAGACCAGCGGCCCGGCCACGACCCACAGGTAGCGGAAGTTGCCGCGCTTGGCGACGATGGCCATCACCACGGCCAGCGCGATGGCGGCCAGCAGCTGATTCGCAATGCCGAATAGCGGGAAGAAAGTGTTGATGCCTCCCAGCGGGTCGGTGACGCCCAGGATCAGGATGTAGCCCCAGCCCGCCACCATGATCGCGGTGCACAGCCAGGCCCCGGGACGCCAGGACATGTCCTTGAACTTGGGGAAGAAATTGCCGATCGTGTCTTGCAGCATGAAGCGCGCGACCCGCGTGCCCGCATCCACGGCGGTCAGGATGAACAGGGCCTCGAACATGATGGCGAAGTGATACCAGAAGCCCATCATGGCGGTGCCGCCGAACCACTGATGCATGATGTGGGCAATGCCCACCGACAGGGTAGGAGCGCCGCCGGTGCGCGAGATGATGCTGGTTTCACCCACATTGTGGGCCAGTTCGGTGAGCATGTCCGGGGTCAGGTTCACCCCCGCCAGCCCAAGGCTGTTGACGAAGGCCACCGCGGTGTCCACCGTGCCGCCCGTGGCCGCTATCGATGTGTTCATGGCAAAGTAGATGCCGCGGTCGATCGAGATGGCGGCGACCATCGCCATGAGGGCCACCAACGATTCCATCAGCATGCCGCCGTATCCCAGGAAACGGGTCTGCTTTTCCTTTTCCACCAGCTTCGGGGTGGTGCCCGAGGAAATCAGCGCATGGAAACCGGACAGCGCGCCGCACGCGATGGTGACGAACAGGAACGGGAACAGCGAACCGGCGACCACCGGGCCGTCCGCGCGGCTGGCGAATTCGGAGAACGCGGGCACGGTGATTTCCGGGCGCACGACCAGGATGGCGATGGCCAGCAGGCCGATCACGCCGATTTTCATGAACGTCGACAGGTAGTCGCGAGGTGCCAGCAGCAGCCACACCGGCAGGATCGCCGCGATGAAACCGTACGCGATGATGGCCCAGGCCAGGGTCAGGCGATCGAGGTGGAACAGCGAGCTGCCCCAGGCCGATTCCGCCACCCAGCGGCCGGAGATGATGGCGAACATCAGCAGCGCCAGGCCGATGAGCGAGACCTCCAGCACCTTGCCGGGCCGGATGTAGCGCAGATAGCAGCCCATGAACAGGGCGATGGGAATGGTCAGCGACACCGAATACACGCCCCAGGGGGATTCGCCCAGGGCGTTGACCACGACCAGTGCCAGGATGGCAACGATGATGATCATGATGGCCAGCGTGGCGATCAGCGCGGCTGTGCCGCCGACGACGCCGAGTTCCTCGCGGGCCATCTGGCCCAACGAGCGGCCGCCCCGCCGCATCGAGAAGAACATCACCAGGTAATCCTGCACGCATCCCGCCAGAACGGCGCCCACGATGATCCAGATGGTGCCGGGCAGATAGCCCATCTGGGCGGCCAGCACCGGTCCCACCAGCGGGCCAGCGCCCGCGATCGCGGCGAAGTGATGCCCGAACAGCACGACGCGGTCCGTCGGGACGAAGTCGCGGCCGTTGGAGTTGTATTCGGCCGGGGTGGCGCGGTGATCGTCGGGCAACGCCACGCGCCGCTCGATCATCTTCGAGTAAAAGCGATAGCCCACCAGATAGGTGCACACCCCAGCCAGGACGAACCAGATGGCATTGATGGTCTCGCCACGCGAAATGGCCAGGACGGACCAGGCGACTGCGCCGATCAACGCGATGATGGCCCATATGGCGATTTTTCGGGGTGTCCAGCGGTCGTCACGGGCTTCTTGTTCGGCGCTCAGGGCCGCGGGAGGCAACGGATGCGCCGCTGCCGAGGAGAATGTAGTCATCGGAGATTCTAACCAGAGGGAGGATATTGCTTGACTGCACGCCACTGAGCGGAATGTGCGGTCCAATGGCGAATCGTGCGAGTATAGACCCAGGGATTTCCCTTTGTAGGGAAATCCCTGATAAAACCCTCTAATTAAGGGTAAATACCTATATCAGGAGCGATAGTCCGCGTTGATGCGGACGTACTCGAGCGAGAAATCGCAGGTGTATACCGTGTCGGCGACATTGCCGCGCCCCAGGGCCACGCGGACCAGGATCTCGGATTCGGCCATGACGCGCTGGCCGTCTTCTTCGCGGTAGTGCGGGTCGCGCCCGCCGTTCGTGGCGACCTGCACGTCGCCCAACCACAGGGTCAGCCGGGATACGTCCAGATCGTCGATACCGGCATAGCCGATGGCTGCCAGGATGCGGCCCAGGTTGGGGTCGGACGCGTAAAAGGCGGTCTTGACCAGCGGCGAATGGGCGATGGCGTAGGCGACCTTCAGGGCTTCCTCGGTGCTGGCCGCCTGTTCGACGCGAATCGTCATGAATTTCGTGGCGCCTTCGGCATCGCGCACAATCTTTTGCGCCAGATCGCGGGCGGCATCGGTCAGCGCCTGTGCCAGCGGGGCGAAGCGTGGATCCTGTTCGGATTCGATCCGCACGCCGCTTGCGCCCGTCGCCATGATGATGAAGGAATCGTTGGTCGAGGTGTCGCCGTCCACTGTGATGCGGTTGAAGGACTGATCCGCGATCCGCCGTGTCAGGGCCTGCAGCAGCGAGGGGGCCAGGCCGGCGTCCGTGCCCAGGAAGCCCAGCATGGTCGCCATGTTGGGCCGGATCATGCCGGCGCCCTTGCTGATGCCGGTGATCGTGACAGTGGCGCCGCCCAGATCCAGGCGCCGAGAATGGATCTTCGGCTGCGTGTCGGTCGTCATGATGCTGTGCGCGGCCTCGAACCAGTGGTCGGGTGCGGCGTCGCGGATCGCCGCCGGAAGCCCCGCGATCAGGCGGTCCACCGGCAGGGGTTCCAGGATGACGCCGGTCGAAAACGGCAGAATCTGTGACGCCTGCACACCCAACTGGCCGGCCAGGGCCGCGCAGGTGTCGTTGGCCGCCTGCAGGCCGGGTGCGCCCGTGCCCGCATTGGCGTTGCCCGTGTTGATTACCAGCGCGCGGATGCCTGGTCCGGTGGCCAGATGGGCTTCGCAGACCTGGACCGGCGCGGCGCGAAAGCGGTTGCGGGTGAATACGCCGGCCACCGACGTGCCCTCGTCGAGCAGCAGCACCGTCAGGTCGCGCCGGTCGGCCTTGCGGATGCCGGCTTCGGCGGTGCCGATGCGGATGCCGGGAACCGGGTGGATGGCGTCGCGCGCCGGAATGTGCAGATTGATGGCCATGGCGATGTTCGGTGAAGGAAAACGGCGGCTATGGCGGTTTCCGCTGCGAGGACGCAATGCCGACTCGCCAATGGCCGACCAGAAAAAACGAAGCCCCCATTCTATGCCGAATAGGGGCTGTGCGGACGCAACTCTGGTGATCAGACCGCCGGCAGGCGCGCGTAGGTGGATTGCTTCAGGTCGCCCAGCAGGTTATAGAGCGCGCTGCGCGCGTTGGGTGCCAGGCCACCCAACAGCGACTGGATCCAGGATTCGTGGGCGCGCTGCATGCGGCGGTGGTAGCGCCGGCCCTTCATCGTCAGGCGGATCAGGGAACTGCGCCGGTCGCTGTCGTCTTTCAGACGTTCGACCAGGCCGTCTTTTTCCAGCTGGTCGGTGATGCCGGTGATGTTGCCGTTGGTCACCATCATCAGGCGGGACAGTTCGCTCATTTTGAGGCCCTTTGGGGCATGGGTGAGCTGAGACATCAGGTCGTAGCGCGGCAGGGTGGTCTGGAATTCGCTGCGCAGGCGGCTGCGCAATTCGTTTTCGATCAGGGTGCAGCAGCTGAGCATGCGCAGCCACAGACGGGTGTCTTCCGGTTCCTGGCCGGTCGTGCGGGTTTCCAGGTCGGGGAAATCCGGTGTGACGGCGGGATGCTGTGTGGCGGCATAGTGGGTGTAGTCGGTCATGGCGCGCCTTCGGGCCGCCGGGGCGGCCATCAATAAAAGTGGACGATGACCTAGTGTAGGAGTGGGCTCCGGGCGTGTCTTTGCTCTGGGTCAAGAAATTTGAAGTTCATACCAATTTTTTGTCGGGCCTCGCCCGGGTCCGGGGTCGAGGCCTGTTCCGGCTGCGCTTACAAATTGGCAAAAACACGGTCCGCCGCATCCAGTGTCGCCTGGATCACCGTGTCGTCGTGCGTGATCGACACGAATCCGGCCTCGAATGCCGAAGGCGCGAAATGCACACCGGCATCCAGCATGCCGTGGAAGAAGCGCTTGAACGTCTCCAGGTCGCAGGCGGAGACCTCGGCCAGGCTGGTGGGCGGCGTGTCGCGGAAATAGATCCCGAACAGGCCGCCCTGCCAGTCGCCGCTGAAGGGGACGCCGTGGCGACGGGCGCATGCGGTCAGACCCTGGATCACCTTGCCGGTCTGTGCGTGCAGGGTGTCGTAAAAGCCGGGCTGCTCCAGGCGCCGCAGCGTGACCAGACCGGCGGCGACGGCCACCGGGTTGCCCGACAGGGTGCCCGCCTGGTAGACGGCGCCCAGTGGGGCGATCTCGGCCATGACGTCGGCCCGGCCGCCAAAGGCGCCCACCGGCATGCCGCCGCCGATGATTTTGGCCAGTGTGGTCAGGTCGGGTGTGACGCCGCACAGGCCCTGCATGCCTTGCGGCCCGACGCGCAGGCCGGTCATGACCTCGTCGAAGATCAGCAGGGCGCCGTGGCGGCTGCACAGTGCGCGTAGACCTTCCAGGAATCCGGGCGCGGGACGCACCATGTTCATATTGCCGGCGATCGGCTCGACGATGATGCAGGCGATGTCATCCGGGTACTGAGCGAAGGCGGCTTTCACCGCATCCAGGTTGTTGTAGTCCAGCACGACGGTGTGCTGCACGAACTCGGGCGGCACACCGGCCGAGGACGGGTTGCCGAAGGTCAGCATGCCGGATCCGGCCTTGACCAGCAGGCTGTCGGAATGGCCGTGGTAGCAGCCTTCGAACTTGATGATCTTGGTGCGCCCCGTGTAGCCGCGCGCCAGCCGGATCGCGGACATGGTGGCCTCGGTGCCCGAGCTGACCAGTCGCACCTGCTCGATCGAAGGGATGCGGGCGATGATGGCTTCGGCCATGTCGATTTCCGCTTCGGTGGGGGCGCCAAACGAGAGGCCGCCTTCGGCTGCGGCCTGCACGGCCTGCACGACCTCGGGGTCGGCGTGGCCCAGGATGGCGGGCCCCCAAGAGCCGACATAGTCGACGTAGCGGGTGCCTTCGGCGTCCCACAGGTAGGGGCCCTGGGCGCGCTGGATGAAGGGGGGAGTGCCGCCCACGGAACGGAAGGCCCGGACCGGGGAGTTCACCCCACCGGGGATGGCGCGGCAGGCGCGTTCAAAGAGTTCTGTGTTACGGGTCATGGCAAGATCTGGATCGAGGGTTCAGGAAAACAGGGTGCTGCAGCGCAACGCGGCGTCCTGGATGTCAGGGGCGTCGAAGAGTGCGCTGATGACGGCAATGCTGTCGGCGCCCGCCTGGATGACGGGGGCGGCGTTGTCGGGGCCGATGCCGCCGATGGCGACCACGGCGGGACGGGGTGTGTGCCCATCGGCCAGCCGCCGGCCCGCGCGGATATGATCCAGCGTGGCACGCACGGCGTCGGGCTTGATGCGCGACGGGAACATTGCCCCGAAAGCGATGTAGTCCACGTCGTTCCTCAGGTGCCGTTCGGCCAGCGCCGGCTGGTCGTAGCAGGAGCAGCCGATCAGCGCATCCGGCCCCAGCGCCTGTCTGACCTGGGCGACGGGCGCATCGTCCCTGCCCAGGTGGACGCCGTCGGCGCCCAGTTCCGCAGCCAGCCGCCAGTCGTCATTGATGATCAGCGGCAGGGACAGGCGCCCACACAGGTCCCGCACCGCCAGGGCCTGGGCCCGGCGTTCGTCCGGTGAACCGTGTTTGCGGCGCCATTGCAGGACCTGCATGCCACCGGCGTGTGCCTGTTCGATGGCCGCCAGCAGCCGGTCGGCATCGGCCCAATCGGGGGTCACCCCGTACAGGCCTCGGGGAAAGCGCAATGTCGTCATGTCGAGGTGTGCAGCAGCAGACGTTGCCCCATGCCGGGGTGGAAATGTCGCTCGAGCATGGCGGTGGCGGTCGTTACCGCCTGCTGGGTCGCGGCCTCGGGGCTTTGTCCCTGGCACAGCAGGCAGGTCAGGATCGTCGCCAGCAGGCTCTCGCTGTCGCTGACGCGCACGGTCGGTGCCGGCCAGGGCCAGCGCTGGCTGGCCTGCCCCCGCGTGTGCAGCGTCAGGCCGTTCAGGTCCGGGCTCAGGGCCGAATTGGTGCACAGGACATGTGGCACGCCAAGTTCATGCAGAGCCTCGATGGGGTTGTCGGCTCCGGATGCGGACAGCAGCCCGAGGCCCGCCCAGTGCTCGGGCAGGCCCGCATCCACGACGGCCACCCGTGCCTGAGGCAGCAGGAGGTCGAGCAGAGCGCCAAGCGTGTCTTCGGGGTCGAGATCGTCGAGATCGGGGACGGTTGGCGGGGTTCCCAGCTGCAGCACCAGGGGTAGTTCGCTGTAGTCGGCTGCGATCTGCGCCAGAATGGCAATGGTTTCCGGGTCGTACTGCGGGCCGATTTTCAGGGCGCCGATCGCCATGTCTTCCAGCAGGCAGCGAGCCTGGTCGTCGATCAGATCGGGCGACAGGCGCTGAATGGTTTCCGTCCTGGCGGTGTCTTGCACGTGGATGGCGGTGACGACGGACCCGGCATGCGCGCCCAGGCGGGCGCAGATGACCGCGTCGATTGGCAGGTTACTGGCGCCGCTGGGATCGAAAGGTCCGAAAATCAGTGGCAGGGGGGTGGCGGGAATGACGGGGGTGGTCATGCGTGTGGACGACGAGCCGGCGGTGGGGCCGGCGGATTGAGTACTATGGCATCCATTCTAATGGATGCGGCCCGTCGGCAGGTCGGCGGGCGCGGTGAACGGGGTTTGAATCGGTATGCGGACCTGGATGTGTCTGATTTGCGGCTGGATCTATGACGAAGCGGCCGGCTTCCCGGAAGACGGGATCGCGCCCGGCACCCGCTGGGAAGACGTGCCTCCCAACTGGGTGTGCCCGGAATGTGGCGCGCGCAAGGAAGACTTCGAACTGATCGAGATCTGATAATCTAGAAGCATGGGCCGGATGGCCGGATTTCAGGGGATTGCCATGACGACAGAACCGCATGCTTCCGATACCCGCTCGCGTATCGATCTGTCCCGACAGTTCCTGCTGGCGATGCCGGGCATGGTCTCGGGCGATCTCGCCAATACCGTGATCTATGTGTGCGAACACACCGAACACGGCGCGCTGGGCCTGGTCATCAATCGTCCCACGGATCTCACCGTCGGCGACCTGCTGCAGCGCATCGATCTGCCCTTGTCGCTGGAAATCGGTCCGGTGCGCGAAGCACCCGTCTTCTTCGGTGGCCCGGTGCAAACGGACCGGGGCTTTGTGCTGCACGTGCCGCGCGGGGAATATAGCTCCAGCATCCCGTTGGGCGAGGATGTGGCACTCACCACGTCGCGCGACGTCCTGCAGGATGTCGCCGCCGGCCACGGGCCCGCGCATCTGCTGGTGACGCTGGGCTACGCAGGCTGGGGGGCCGGCCAACTCGAGGACGAACTGGCCCGCAACGCCTGGCTGAACGTGCTCTCGTCCAACGAGATCCTCTTCGAAACACCGGCCGATCAACGCTACGATGCGGCGCTGGCCCAGCTGGGCATTCACCCGTCCATGCTGACCGGCGACGTGGGACATGCCTGAAGAAATCCTGCTGGCGTTCGATTTCGGGCTGAAGAAGATCGGCGTGGCGCTGGGAAACACCCTAACGGGTCAGGCCCGGCCGCTCTGCATCCTGACGTCCGAAACACGCCAGCAGCGCTTCGATCAGGTTGCCGCCCTGCTGGCCGAATGGCAGCCGGAACGGGTCGTGGTGGGGTTGCCACTGACGCTCGATGGCGGCGAACAGCCGGCTTCACAGCACAGCCGCCGCTTCGCTCACCAGCTCGAGGGGCGCTTCAGGCTGCGCGTCGAGCTGGTCGACGAACGCGGCTCCAGCCTCGAAGCCCAGCGTATCCTGGGTACCCATGCGGCCGACGACGCCATGGCGGCCGCCGTCATCCTGCAACGCTACCTGGATCGGGCCGGCTCGTGACCGGTGGGCCAGGCCGGGTTCCTTGATCCTCGCAATCCTCGGTCGGTGGGCCGCTCCGAGTATGATGGGCGGCGTTGCCCGGGCTGGCCGGGTCTGGGGATGCCTGTGGCGCCGTTGCTGTTCCTGTTTCGCTTTCTGTTGATCTCGGTCTGGATCCTGCTGGGTCTGCTGACCGAACTGCTGGTGTTTCCCCCACTGAGCCGCCGTGGGCGCCGCAGGCTGGTCGGGGCGTGGTCCCGTGTTCTGATGGCGCTGTGCGGCGTGCGGGTCCGCCCGTTGGGCCAGCCTGTGCGCCAGGGGGCGGTGTTGTGGGTCTCCAACCACATCTCGTGGGTCGATATCTTCGTGCTCAATAGCGTGCGTACGACGTCCTTCATCGCGAAGAGCGACGTCCGGCGTTGGCCGGTGATCGGCCAGCTGGTGGCCTGGGCCGGGACTCTGTTTATCGACCGTCATCATCGTCATGCAGTGCGCGAGGCGGGACGTCAGATGGCGGATTGCTTCGGATGCGGTGACGCGGTCGGCCTGTTTCCCGAGGGCACGACGACCGACGGATCGGACGTGCGAAACTTTCACGCAGGTCTGTTCGAAGCGGCCGTGCGGGCGGGTGTGCCGATACAGCCTGTGGCCTTGCGGTTCCTGAGGCGAGGACGCCACGCACCGGAACTGGCCTTTGTCGGCGAGCAGACGTTGGTGGCCAATATGTGGTTTCTGTTCAGGGCCAGGGGGGTGTCGGTGGAATGCGAATTCCTGCCGGTAATCCTGTCCGGGGATGGACTCGACCGGGCTGAGGCGGCCCAGCGTTCACATGCGGCCGTCCGTCGGGCGGTGGTCGGCTGAGACTTCAGCGGCAAGTCGTGCAGTTGTGCTGGATGATACGGTGGTCGCGCAGGCGCAGAGCGGTCAGCGACCGCCCCCAGACGCAGCCGGTATCCAGGCAGATAGTGTCGGAACGGATGCACAGTCCCAGGGCCGACCAGTGGCCGAAGACGATCGTCTCGGCGGGGTCGCGGCGCCCGGGCAGTTCGAACCAGGGCAGCAGGCCCGGGGCCGCATAGGGTTCCCCCTTGTGGAGGAAGTCCATGCGCCCGTCCTCGACGTGGCAGACCCGCATGCGGGTCAAGGCATTGACGATCACGCGCATGCGGTCCGGGCCTTGCAGCGCATCGTCCCATTGCAGCGGTTCCTCGCCGTACAGATCGTGCATGGCGCCGTGCCAGTCGGGCTGCCGCAGCGCGGTTTCGATTTCTCTGGCCAGCGCCTGCGCCTGATCTAGCGTCCACGCGGGCAGGATTCCCGCGTGGACCATGACGTGCCCCTGGTCGCGCACCATCAACGGCAGATGGCGTAGCCAGTCGATCAGCGCGGCCCTGTCGGGCGCGTTCAGGACGTCCTGGAAGGTGTCGGATTTGCCCGGCTTGCGCACTCCCGCAACCACCGCCAGCAGGTGCAGGTCGTGGTTGCCCAGGATGACGCGCGCACGCGCGCCCAGGCCCCGGATCAGGCGCAGGGCGCCCAGCGAGTCCGGGCCGCGGTTGACCAGGTCGCCGGCAAACCAGAGTTCCGTGTCGGGGGTTGCGAGTTCCGGATGGGCCAGCAGGGCGCGCAGGGCACCCGCGCAGCCCTGGACGTCCCCGATGACCCAGACGTCGCGGCTCATGTGGGACTTTGTTCCAGACGGCGCTGGCGCAGCCAGAGGGATAGGGGATGGCGGTGTTCCATCGCCATCAGCGCCGTCAGTGCCAGCACCAGGCCCACCAGGCTGGGTACCAGCGCCGTGGCCCAGGGCGGCCAGTCACCCAGCATCCCGGCGTTCAGGGCCAGTTGATTCAGCATGAAAAAGCCCACGCCCAGGATGATGCCCAGAAAGACCTTGGGGCCGACCCCGCCCCGGCGGGTCTGCATGAAACCGATCGGGGTGGCGATGGTCATCATCACCAGCAGCGTGAAAGGGTAGGCAATTTTGCGCCACAGCGCGATTTGCTGGCGGTCGGTCTGCAGGTGGTTCTTCTTCAGGTACTGAATGTAATCCAGCAGGTCCGTGATCGCCATGCGCTCCGGCGTCAGGATACGGGCGATAAGGCGTTCCGGCGTCAGCGAGGTGGGGATGTCGCGGTTCTCGAGGTGGATCACTTCGGTGATCGGCGCCTTCGGGACCCGGGCATCCGCGAGCGCGCTGGCCGACTGCGGCTGGATGTGTGTTTCCGTCAGTCCGTGCAGGATGAGTCGGCCTTGTTCGAACTGACCGCTGTCGGCCTGGACATAGTCCAGCAGTGTGTCGTCGGGCCGGAATTCGTACAGAACGATTCCCCGGACCTGCCCCTGGCCCGTGAGCTGCTGGATGTTGATGATGCGGGTGCCGCCCTGCGGGTCGGTTTCCTTGAACCAGTAGCCGCTGGACAGGCGCCCTCCGTCGGTGCGGCCCAGCAACGCGAGACGCGATTCGCTGCCCTTCAGTTCGGCCGCCGGCGTAATGTATTCCGACAGGATATAGGCCCCCAGGACCAACGGGATGGTAATCAGCCACAAGGCGCCCAGCAGCTTCAGGCCGCTTACGCCCGAGGCTCGCAGGATGGTCAGTTCGTTGCGCTGGGCCAGGCCGGCAAGCGCTAGCACCGCGCCGATCAGCAAACCGATGGGCAGTAGCTCATACAGATGGTTGGGCAGATCCAGGGCCTGCAGGTAGAACAGGTTCAGCAGGGTCAGACGTTCGCCGACTTTGTCCAGGCCTTCGATCAGGGCGAAGAACATGAACAGACCCACGAGCGCCACCAGCACGACTGTGGTCGAGCGATAGATTTCGCGGGCAAGATAGCGTCGGGCCGTGCGCATGGCTGAAACTGCAGTGAAAACTTCAATAGTACTCTGATCTGCTCAGGGCACTTCGACCAGCCGCATGCGGGCGAGCACGGTGGCGGTGTGGGAACGCAGGTAGGCGGTGGCGCCGTGCTGGTCGTAGTAGGCTGGATTGGGCAGCATGGAGGCCAGTTCGGCGGCCTGGCCGGTGGTCAGCCGCGCCGCGTCCGTGCGAAAGTAGTGCCGGGCGGCGGCCTGTGCACCAAAGGTGGACTCGCCCCACTGGGCGATGTTCAGGTAGAGCTCCAGGATCCGTCGTTTGCTCATGACCCCTTCGATCATGTAGGTCAGGATCAGTTCCTGGCCCTTGCGCAGGTAATTGCGCGAATTCGACAGGAACAGATTTTTCGCCAGTTGTTGGGTGATGGTGGAGCCACCGCGCCGGCGCGACCGGCCCAGTTCCTCCTGGCGCTGGTTGTAGCGCCAGGCCTTGCGGATGGAATCCCATTCCACGCCGTCATGCTCGACGAAGCTGGAATCCTCGGAGGCGATCACCGCGCGCTTCAGGTTGACACTGATGCCGGCATAAGGGACCCACTCGTGGGTCAGGTGGGCGTTTGGGTCATGGGCTCGCAAAGAGGCCAGGGTTGCCTGCATGACCGGCGTATTGGCCGGGTTGCGGTAGTTGAACCAGACCACCATGCCGAACAGGCCGATCTCGTACAGAAACCCGGCGCACAGGATCAGCAGCACGGCAAAGGCAGCCAGCGAGCGCAGCCTCATGGCGACTCCGTGTCCAGCCCCGCGTGTGTGAAATGCCAGGTCCGGGTGATCGCCAGAATGTCGGTGCGCTCGGCCACTTTGGGCGGCAGTGGCGGGAATGGGGCTGCCAGTTCGATGATGCGGCGGGCCGCGCTGTTCAGAATGGCCTGGCTGGACGGATGGTCGAATTCCAGGTGATCCAGCTGCCCGTCGCGGCGGATGTAGACCGTCAGTTGCAAGTCGCCATAGATCTTCCCACGTGCTTCCGGCGGATAGTGCTGGGTGCCGATCAATTCGATGCGCTTGCGCCAGGCTTCGACGTATTCGGCGTAGTCGGCGGCCTGGGTGGACGGTGCGACAAAGGTTTGCCTGGGTTGGGCGTTATAGCGTTCGATCCGTTCCTTCAGCGCGGCGATACGGGCGCTGAGCACCAGGCTGTCCTGCTGGCGGTCGTCCTGGCCCGGTTCGGTGCTTTGTCCCAGCAGTTCCGGCGCCGGGCTGGCCTGAGGCACTGTGTCCCGGGCCTCCAGTTGCGTGAGCAAGCGGCGCTGTTCCGCCTCCAGTTCGGCTTGACGGCGTCGCAGTGCTTCCAGGACGGTTTCGTCGGCGCTGTCCTCGGTGGTGCGCGGCAGCGGCGAAGCCGCCATGCCCTTGGGCTGCTCACCGCCGCCGTCCAAGTTTTGCTGCGCGAGTGCCTGGGGGCGCAGTGGCGGTTGGTCGCTGCGGCTGTTGACCAGCGTGATCTCCAGGCTGGATTCCTGAGGCTGCGGGGTTGGATGGGTGGCGTGCCAGGCCAGCAGCAGGGCATGGACGCAGAGCGACAGCAGCAGGGCGAGCGCCATGCGGCTGCGGCCTTCGTGGCGGGTTTCCAGCAGTTGCAGCGACAGGGGGTTCGCCGGCTGTGTCATGTCGTTCAGGGAGCCTCGCGCAGGCGGCACTCGATGTCCAGTCCCAGGTCATCGTAGCCCAGGATGTCCAGGGTGATTTCCTGGCCTCGCTCGAACGCGGGCAGGCCGTTGATGCGAGTGACCAATGGGGCGCAGGCCAGGCGCACGAGATTTTCGCGCAGGACGTGGGCCTGGACTTCCCTGATGCCTTGCTGTTGCAGCCAGCGGATGCACCAGTACCGTTCCATCGAGGACTGGAATTCGCCCCACAGCGTGTATTGCGAATCGAATGCGCCGATCAGGGCATAGAGGTCGGCATCCTTCGGCTTGAAGGGCGCCACCAGCCGCGCCGAAACGCCGTGTTCCGCCGCGGCCATGATCTGCCCCTGATTGATCAGATCGACGTAGCGGCGCAGGGGCGAGGTAGACCAGACGTATTGCGACACCGCGATGGATTCATGCGGCAGCGCCTGGGTCGACATGCGTGTGCGGCCCATCTGCTGCGAGCGGTAGATGCCAGGCACGCCATGGCGCGCCAGCAGCGCGCCCCACTGCGTGTTGGTCAGGATCATGTATTCGGCCACCAGCCGCTCCAGCGGTGCGTTGCGCTGGCGCGGGATCAGGCGGATGACCGAGTCCGGGTCGTCCGCCGGGCCGTCCAGTTCGAAGCTGTATTCGATGCGGTCGTTGTTTTCCGGTTTTCCCCGGGCGCGGTCGCGGATGGCGCACAGCCGCTGGGCGAACTGCCACAGGGGGCGCAGCCAGTGGGCGTAGGGTACGGGGGCCTGCGGATCCGCCAGCGCCGTTTCGGTGATGCTGTCGCCCAGACGGTCATGGCGCAGGTTGGCTGTGACGCGGATGCGCTCGAGCCGGGTTTCCGTGGCCAGGATCTCGCCGTCCGCCAGCCGCCCGGTCACGTACAGGGACAGGGCCGGGCGCCATTGACCCTCGTCCAGCGAGAAGGCGGCGATCAGCTCGCGCGGCAGCATGGGGATCTTGTCGCCCGGCATGTAGACAGTGGACATGCGGCTGCGGGCCATGTCGTCGAAGGCGCTGCCGCGTGGCGCCGCCAGGGCTGGCGCGGCGATATGGATGCCGACCCGGATCGTTTCGGCATCCGGCTGCGTGACCGACAGTGCGTCGTCGATCTCGATCGTGCTGGAATCGTCCACGGAATAGGCTTCCACGTCGGCCTGCGGCAGGTCGGCGCCCCAGTCTTCCACGGCGACCGGAGGCCATTGCGTGCCTTTCGGGAAATGCTCGGCCAGGAAACGCGCGCGCATCATCGCCAGCTGGTTGGGCCAGACGCCCAGCGACAGCAGCAGCCTTTCGGGGCTTTCGCCCAACTGCTGCACGGCGGCGTCGAAGGCTTTCCATTCCAGGGTGTTCTTGTCCGGATGGTCCAGGAATGTCGGCGCCGCAGCCCTGAGCGCTTCGGGCAACTGGCCGGCCACCAGCGATTCGGTCCATTGTTGCTGCTGTTCCGCCTGCAGGCGTTTCTTCTCGATCGCCGCCAGGGCGGCCTTCAAGATGTCCGGCGGAGCGGGCCGGAATGTGCCGCGGCCGCGCCGATGGAAGTAGGCCGGAGCGGCCGACAGGGCCACGATCAACGCGGTCTTCTCCACGGCATCCGGCGCATGGCCGAAGTAGTCCTGCGCCAGGGCGGCCGCCTCGAACTCTTCTTGTGGGGCGAATTCCCACAGGAAGTCGGGCTCCAGCGTGGCCGCCATCGCTTCGGCCGACGGCAGCAGGGCCTCTGGGGTGGGGGCGTCGAACGTGAACAGCACACTGTTGCGCTTGATCTTGCTGCGCTTGCCGGAGGCGGACTCGACCTGTATCGAGGTGTCGGCTTCGGAAAAAATGGTTTCGGCCTTGAGTTTGCCGGCGTCTTCGTAGAGAACGTGCATGAAAAGGATACGGAAGGTCAGTGGGGGGACGGAGCCCGGTGTGGCGCGTCGGGGCCGCGTCGGGCCAGCGCGTCGAGCAGTTTCTGGTGGATGCCGCCGAAGCCGCCATTACTCATGATCAGGATATGGTCGTCTGGTCGCGCGGCCGCGCAGAGCGCCTGGATCAACGCGTCCAGGTCGTCGCCGGTCCAGGAAAGACGGTCGCCGAGGGGGGCGAGAACCTTGGCTGGATCCCAGCCGAGTGCCTGTTTGCCCACCGTTTCGCCGTAGCAGAAGATCAGGTCGGCGGCGGACAGCGAATCGGGCAGCCGGGCTGCCATGGTACCCAGCTTCATGGTGTTCGAGCGTGGCTCGATGACCGCCAGGATCCGCGTCCCGGCGCCGACGCGACGGCGCAACCCGTCGATCGTGGTCGCGATTGCGCTGGGGTGATGCGCGAAATCGTCGTACACGGCGATGCGACCGACGGTGCCGCGCAGTTCCAGCCGCCGGCGCACACCCTGAAAGGCGCCCAGGGCCGCGAGACCGGCCTGGACCGGGATACCGGCGTGTTGCGCAGCCGCCAGGGCGGCCAGGGCGTTGGCCTGGTTGTGGCGGCCGGCCAGCGACCATTCCAGCCAGCCTTGCGGTTGGCCGTCGCGCAGGATCCGGCAGCGACGGTCGTCGGCCGGGTCGGGCTCGGCCCGCCACACGCCTTCGGGGCCGAATGTTTCCACCGGCGTCCAGCAGCCTCGGTCCAGCACACGGTCCAGCGCATCGCTGGCGGCCGGACGGATGATTCGCCCGCTGGCGGGGATGGTGCGCACCAGGTGGTGGAACTGGGTTTCGATGGCCGCCAGGTCCGGGAAGATGTCGGCGTGGTCGAACTCCAGATTGTTCAGGATGGCGGTGCGGGGCCGGTAATGGACAAATTTGGAGCGTTTGTCGAAGAAGGCCGTGTCGTATTCGTCGGCCTCGATGACGAAATGGGTGCGCCGCGCGTCATAGCGGGCCGACACCCGCAGGTCGGGGGCCACGCCGCCAATCAGGAAGTTCGCGGGCTGGCCGGCGTGTTCGAAGATCCAGGCCAGCATGGCGCTGGTGGTCGTCTTGCCGTGCGTGCCGGCCACGGCCAGCACGTGCTGGCCACCCAGGATATGGTCGGCCAGCCATTGCGGGCCCGAGATGTAGGGCAGCCCACGGTCCAGGATGGCCTCCATCAGCGGATTGCCCCGGCTGACCACGTTACCGATGATGTACAGATCGGCCCCCAGGCCGATCTGGTCCGCGTCGAAGCCCTCGGACAGATCGATGCCCTGTTCGCGCAGTTGGGTGCTCATCGGCGGGTAGACCCCCGCGTCGCAGCCCGTGACCCGGTGCCCGGCCGAGCGGGCGATGAGGGCCAGCCCCCCCATGAACGTCCCGCAGATTCCCAGTATGTGTACGTGCATCGCATCCTCCGGCCTGTATTGTAGGGCCCAATGCTATGATGAATGGGCCAGCGGCACGGCCTTGTCCCGGTGACTTGCCGTGCCCGACGAATCAGGGCGGCGTGCGTGCCGCGCGGCGGGTGACATAGCGTGGAGCATGCTTTTTAGATGGACAGGCGGACATTTCTGCGCGTGGCGGCGCTGGCGGGCGTGATCATCGGACCGGATCGGGCCCTCGCGTCGATGCTCCCGGCAAATCCAGTCTTTGGCCGTTCGTTCGACAATCTTCAGGGCGCCAGCCAGCCCCTTTCGGGGTATGTGGGCCGTCCGGTGCTGATGAATTTCTGGGCCAGCTGGTGTGCGCCCTGCGTGCGGGAAATGCCGTTGCTCGAATCGTTGCATCATCAGCATCCAGACCTGGTCGTGCTGGGGCTGGCCATCGATACGCGCGCCAATATCCTGCGTTTCCTGGACAGGATAAAAGTTTCCTATCCTTTGCTGCTGACCGGGACCCAGGGTATTCCTCTCATGCGTGATCTCGGCAACAAGGGCGGTGGGTTACCCTTCAGCGTCCTGTTCGATCGTCAGGGGCGAGTGGATTCCACCGTGATCGGCGAGCTCAAGCCCGATGACGTGCAACAACGCCTGACCAGGATACTTTAAGTTTCAATTTAAAGGTCTGAAACGTCGGCTGCCCCTGTTTTAATGGACAAATCGACGGTTTTAGCGTAAAAAGGCGCTTTGAAGGGCTGACGCGATCGGGTCGTGACTGTGTTTTTCGCAGGCCCCCGGTCGTTGCACTGCGAATGTGGCCGTCGTGGATTCCCCCCCGTTTTCCGGGGACGGACCGACGGCGTATTTGTTTCTGCCGCCCGAATTCAATCATGAACGGTCTACCTCGCCGGGGGCCTGCACACAGGAATCATTTCTCATGGATCTCAGAAAACTGAAAACGCTGATCGACCTGGTGGCCGATTCGGGAATCGCCGAACTCGAGATCACCGAAGGCGAAGGCAAGGTCCGCATCGTCAAGTTCTCCCAGACCCCCATGGTTGCACCCGCCCCGATGGCCCCCGCTCCCGCCCAGGTTATGGCTGCCGCGGGCGCGGCCGTCGCGCCGGCGCCTGTGGTCGTGCCGCAGGGCCACCCCGTGAAGGCCCCGATGGTCGGCACCTTCTACCGTTCGCCGAACCCCAATTCGCCGGCCTTCGTCGAAGTCGGCCAGACCGTCAAGGAAGGCGATCCCCTGTGCATCATCGAGGCCATGAAACTGCTCAACGAGATCGAGGCTGACAAGTCCGGCGTGGTCAAGGAAATCCTGGTCGAAAACGGCGAGCCGGTGGAATACGGCCAACCCCTGTTCATCATTGCCTGAGCCATGTTCGAAAAGATACTGATTGCCAATCGTGGGGAGATCGCCCTGCGGATACAGCGCGCCTGCCGTGAGATGGGCATCAAGACGGTGGTGGTCCATTCCGAGGCCGATCGCGAGGCCAAATACGTGCGTCTGGCCGACGAATCCGTGTGCATCGGGCCCGCATCGCCGCGCGACAGCTACCTGAACATGCCGGCCCTGATTTCGGCTGCTGAAGTCACCGATGCCGAGGCCATCCATCCGGGTTACGGTTTTCTGTCCGAAAACGCCGATTTCGCCGATCGCGTGGAAAAAAGCGGCTTCGTGTTCATCGGCCCCCGGCCCGAAAGCATCCGCACCATGGGCGACAAGGTCTGCGCCAAGCAGGCGATGATCGCCGCCGGCGTGCCGGTGGTGCCCGGCTCAGGCGGTGCGCTGCCGGACGACTCGGCGGAAATCCAGCGGATCGCCGAGCAAGTCGGCTATCCGGTCATCATCAAGGCTGCGGGCGGTGGCGGCGGGCGCGGCATGCGCGTCGTCTATGAAGCCAGTGCGCTGATCAATGCCGTGGCCATGACGCGCACGGAAGCCGAGGTGGCCTTCAACAACCCCGAGGTCTACCTGGAAAAATTCCTGGAAAACCCGCGTCACATCGAAATCCAGGTCCTGGCCGACGGCGAGGGCAAGGCCGTGTGGCTGGGCGAGCGCGACTGCTCCATGCAGCGCCGTCACCAGAAGATCATCGAGGAAGCGCCGGCACCCGGCGTCGAGCGGGCGCTGATCGAGCGCATCGGCGAACGCTGCGCCGAAGCCTGCTGTCAGATGCGGTATCGCGGCGCGGGTACCTTCGAGTTCCTGTACGAGAACGGCGAGTTCTTCTTCATCGAGATGAACACCCGCATCCAGGTCGAACACACGATCACCGAGATGATCACGGGGATCGATCTGGTCCAGCAGCAGATCCGCATCGCCGCCGGGGAAAAATTCACCCTGCGCCAGCGGGACATCCATCTGCGCGGGCATGCGATCGAATGCCGCATCAATGCGGAAGACCCGTATAAATTCACACCCAGCCCCGGCAAGGTCACCAACTGGCACGTGCCTGGCGGCCCCGGGGTGCGGATGGATTCGCACGTCTTCACGGGCTACACGGTTCCGCCGTACTACGACTCGATGGTGGCCAAGCTCATCACCTATGGGGATGACCGCCACCAAGCCATGATGCGGATGGATATCGCCCTGTCGGAAATGATCGTCGAGGGCGTGCGCACGAACATCCCGCTGCATCGGGAATTGCTACAGGATGCGAATTTCATCGAGGGTGGCACCAGCATCCATTACCTCGAACACAAGCTCGCGCAGCGGACCTGAGGCATCGACATGCGGGAATTGGTGCTCAGTTGCACGGAAGATCAGGCGGAAGCCTGGTCCGACGCACTGCTCGAAGCGGGGGCTCTGTCGGTATCCGTCGAGGACGCCGACGGCGATACGGATCGCGAACAGGCCCTGTTCGGTGAACCCGGTACGGAACCCGAAACCCTGGCCTGGCGGAACAACCGGCTGGTGGCCCTGCTGGCCGACGGTGACGACCCGGCGCATCTGCTGGCGGCGCTCGATGGCCTGGCTGGTCCATCACCGGCCACCGGTGACTGGGCGCTGCGCGAGGTTCCTGACGCGGACTGGGTACGGCTGACGCAGTCCCAGTTTGGTCCCATTGCCGTGGGCGACCGGATCTGGATCATCCCCAGCTGGCACCGCGAGGATACCGACCTGCCGGCGGCAGGCCGCCAGGACGGCATCGTGCGCATCGAACTGGACCCTGGGCTGGCCTTCGGCACCGGTAGCCATCCCACCACGCATCTGTGTCTGGAATGGCTCGCCGCCAACCTGACGGACGGACAGACCGTGCTGGATTACGGCTGCGGCTCGGGCATCCTCGCCATCGCGGCCCGGTTGCTGGGCGCCGGGCCTACCCGGGGTGTGGACATTGACGAGCAGGCCGTGCTGGCAACGACACAGAACGCCGCCGTCAATCAGGTACAGGTGCAGGCCTGCCTGCCGGATGATCTGCCGCCTGGCACCAGCCAGGTCGTGGTGGCCAATATCCTGTCCAATCCCCTGAAGGTGCTGGCACCCATGCTCTCGGGCCGCGTGGCGGCCGGCGGCTCGCTGGTACTGTCTGGTGTCCTGGAGCGCCAGGCGGGCGAAGTGGCGCAAGCCTATGCGCCCTGGCTGCCGCTGACGGTCTGGGCGGCCCGCGATGGCTGGGTCTGCCTGGCAGGCCGGAAAGGCTGATGGGCGGAGGCCGGGCATGGACCTGACCACGCGCTGCCCGCAGTGCGGCACGATATTCCAAGCCAGTCTGTCGGATCTGCAGCTGCGCAAGGGCTATATCCGCTGCATTCAGTGCTCGCATATTTTCGATGGCTATGCCGAGGTCGTCTCCGATGCGTCGGGTGAGGCACCGGTCGACCGGGCGGCGCCTGTCGTCTCCGCGCCCGTCGATCCGTCTTCTGTGGATACCCCCTGGGTGGCGGCATCGGATCATTGGGACGCGGAGCCTTCCGCTCCGGTGAGCCCGCAGGTTTTCCGGTCCGGTCGGGATGTGCCGGCGGCCGGGTCGATCCTGTCCCAACCCGAAGGGCATGAAGAACCGCGTGCGTGGTCGGTCGAGCCACCTGAGCCCTTCGTCGTCGAGGCCCGGCCCGGATATCGCGGGCAGGGCGGCACAGCGGCGCCGTTGCTGCAAGCGGACGAGTCCCCCGCCTGGTGGACCAGAGTCGTGCGGTTCGTGGCGGGCGTGCTGCTGCTGGCGCTGGTCCTGGTGGCGGGGGCGCAGCTGGTCTACGTATATCGTGCCCAGATCGCCCGGACGATCCCGTCGTTGCGCCCTCTGCTGGAACAGGCCTGCGTGCCGTTGCGCTGCAAGGTGGCCTACGCCAGGGACATTACGAAACTGAGCATCACCGGCTCTGCCCTGCAGGTCCAGGACGCGGCGCCCCAGGCGTCGGGCACGGGCGCTGTTCATTCAGCCAGCGGGAGCACGCCATCATCCTCAGGCACCGATGATCAGACACAGCAGCGTTTCACCCTGCGGCTGACCCTGCGGAACCAGGACGACCGCCCCCAGGAATGGCCGACGCTGGTCCTGGATCTCAAGGACAGCGCGGGCACTCTGTTGGTGCGGCGCAATCTTTCTCCTGAGGATTATCTGGGTGCTGATGCGGCCAGGCAGCCCTTTGCGGCCCATGGCGAGGCCCTGGTGCGGGTGCCCCTGACCCTGACCGGCCTGCACATCAACGGCTATCAGCTCGATCTGTTTTTTCCCTAAGGATATCAATGACCCCGACCAAGGACGTTCTGATCTGTGGTTCCATCGCATTCGACACGATTGCCGTGTTCGAAGGGCGGTTTCGTGACCACATTCTGTCCGACAGCCTGAAATCGCTGAGTGTTTCTTTTTTCGTGCCCACGCTGCGCAAGGAATTCGGCGGCTGTGCCGGCAATATCGCCTACAACCTGAAGCTGCTGGGCGGTCATCCCGTGCCGGTCGGCACAGTCGGCCAGGACGCGGAGGACTATCTGCAGCGGCTGCGTGATCTGGGGATCGATGACAGCCTGGTGCGGGTGCTGCCCGATACCTATACAGCCCAGTGCTACATCACGACGGACCTGGACAACAGTCAGATTGCGTCCTTTCATCCGGGGGCCATGCTGCGTTCGGCGGAGAACGATCTCAGTGGCCATGCCGCCCGCTGGGCCATCGTGTCGCCCGACTCGAAGGATGGCATGTTCGCGCACGCCGGGCGCCTGAAGGCTGCCGGCATCCCCTTCATCTTTGACCTGGGGCAGGCCATGCCGCTGTTCGATGGAGACGACCTGCGCCGCATGCTGGACATGGCCGACATTCTGACGGCCAACGATTACGAAGCCAGCGTGATCGAGGACCGCATGGGACAGTCCATCCTGACGCTCTCGGAGGGTCTGCAAGCCGCCGTCGTCACTCGGGGCTCGCAGGGCGCCACCCTGTATGCCCAGGGCGGGCAGACGGACATCCCGCCGGTACCGGTCACCCAGGTCGTCGATCCGACCGGTTGCGGCGATGCGCACCGGGCCGGACTGCTGTATGGTCTCGTGAATGATTGGTCCCTGCGCGACGCCTGCTGCTTGGCGAACGTGATGGGGGGCTTTAAAATTGCCAGTCAAGGTCCGCAGAATCACTGCCCGTCGCGCATTCAGATTGCGACGATGCTGCGTACGCACTATGGCGTCGATGCGGGCAGCCTCGCCTGATCTGCTCCGACTGTTGTTCGTTTTTTCAGGAGTCTTCTCATGGCGACCTTCAGGTCATCTCTTCAATCACGGGCCACGCGTCTGACAGCGGTTGCGGGGTTCTCCCTGTCGCTGCTGGTGCTGGCCGGCTGCGCCAACCAGTCGGCCTCCGGATCCGTCTATAACTATGGCCAGGCCCAGCAAGAACAGATCGTGCGCTACGGCACGGTGGTGTCGGTGCGTCCCGTCACGATCCAGACAGACAAATCCTCCGGCATCGGTGCCCTGGGCGGCGCGGCGCTGGGCGGGGTCGCGGGCAACACGATCGGTGGTGGTAAGGGCCAGATCCTGACCACCATCGGTGGCGCCCTGTTGGGCGGTCTGGCGGGTAACGCGGTCGAAAATCAGGTCGGCAAGACGCAGGGCCTGGAAATCACCGTGCGCCTGGACAATGGCGAAACGCGCGTGATTGCGCAGGCCAACGACATTCCGCTCAGTTCCGGCCAGCGTGTGCAGGTCATCAGCGGCGCAGGCCCCACCCGCGTCGTGCCCATGTAATGAAAAAGTGTGCGCAGTGGGCTGCGCACGCTTCCGGATGGCACCGTGGGCGCCGAATTCAGGCGCCGAAGGTCGAGAACGCCAGGTGGTTCAGGATCATCATGACGATCTGGGCGATCACCAGCAACACCAGCGGCGACAGATCCAGTCCGCCCATCCGGGGCAGCATGCGCCGGATCGGGTCCAGCAACGGGGCCGTCAGGGTGTAGAGCACCGGCATGATGGGCGACAACGGGTTGATCCACGACAGGACGGCCTGGATCAACGTGACCCAGACGATCACGTTGAACAGCCACTTCAGGCCGATCAGCAGGCCGGTCAGCAGGACCGCGCCAATGGCCGAGGCCGGCGGCAACATGCCGCCCATGGCGATCAGCCAGGTCAGCAGCAGATAAACCATGCCCGTCACCCAGCACGCCAGGATGCTGGGCCAGTCAAAGCGCCCGCTGACCGGCACCACGCGGCGGATGGGCTGCACCAGCCAGTCGGTGACACGCAGGACGGCCTGGGAATACGGATTGAAGGGATGCAGGCGGATTGCAAAAATCCAGGCCCGCAGAATCAATGCGATGCCAAAGAGCTGAAATACGATGTCGATCAGGAAAATCAGAATGTCACGGGCCATGCCTTGCTCACAGACAGCAGTAGGTTGGACATTGTCGCATTAGCGCAAAAGGCGCCGCAACCGGGCGTCCCGTTCGATCCAGACACACGACCCCAGCGGATTGGGATTGACTGCGGGCGTGGTATCCCGCGCCAGATCCGTAACGGTCTGGCGCGGGGCTTTCGGTTCAGGGGCGCGTCGAAGTCGGGAAGGGCCAGTTGCCACCCGGGTTCACGTCCGTCCGTGCGTCTGGCGCGGGCGTGGCGGGTTTGGTGGCCGCTTTCTTCACGGTTGCCGTTTTTGCCCCTTTTTTGGCCGCCGCACCCTTTGTGGCTGTTGTCTTCACGGCGGGGGCTTTGGCGGCAGCCGCCGGTTTCCTGGCAGCAGCCGCAGGCGCGGCGACTGTCTTCGCAGTGGTCTTTTTGGCGGCTGTTGCCTTTGCTGCGGGGCTGGCTGCCTTTTTGGCGGTTGTTGCTGTGCTGCCCGCCTTGGCGGGGGCCTTTGCGGCGGCGGTCTTCGCGGTTGTGCCGCTAGATTTCGTGGCAGCGGATTTTGCGGGGGACGCCTTCGTTGCCTTGCTGGCGGTCGCGCCCTTCGGGGCTGAAGCCTTGGTCGCGGCCTTCGCGGCGGGTTTTTTGGCAGGGGCTTTGGCGGCTACGGGTTTCTTGGCGGCTGCGGGTGCCTTGGCTGCGGCCGGCTTTGTGGATGCTGCCTTGGCGGGACTGGCCGCCTTTTTGGCGGGCGCTGGTTTCGCCGAAGCCGCCGGGGCTTTTTTGGCGGCAGCTTTCACCGGGCTGGCTTTGGCAGCGGCTTTTGCCACCGGGGCGGCCTTTTTAGCGGCCGGCGCCTTTTTCGCGGTCGAGGCGGCGGGTTTCGCGGCCGCTGCCTTCACTGCGCTGGCTGCGGGTTTTTTGGCGGGGGCAGATTTTCCGGGGGGTGTGACCGAGGCCTTTTTGGCGAGTGCCATCATTTTGCTCCTTGGGGTCGAAAGGAAACGTCCACCCATTTGATATGACCCCCACGCAACGTGCGGCCCATCTCAAATGGCGCAGGCGTGCAATATCATGAATATCGCACGCCTTCAAGTCTAGCGTAAGGCCTGTGGGCTTCCAAGCATTATTCCGGGCTTATGAGGCCTTTATGATGGTATTGGATTGCACGTGTCTCGAAAATGACGCGTTCTTTCTGCCACGGACCGTCTTTACAGATAAAACATGGCCTTGGCCAGAAACACGATCAGCACGACGTGGCAGAAGACACTCAGGTGGATGATCTGGAAGTGCCGTGATTTCAGGCGGCCCGTCCCGCTCATGACCATGGCGAAGATGAAATGCCCCAGGACGCTGAAAGCCAGGATGATCTTGATCCACAGCAGCGTGGCGAAATGGCTGGCGAAGGGCTGGGCCAGCGCTTCCCGGAACTGCCAGGCCATGCTCAGGCCCGCGCCGAACAGCACGATCATGACGAAGGGCATGATGCGCCGGGCCCGTCGGCCGATGGCCAGTTCCACGTTGCGCATCGTCTCCCGGCCCAGCGGCTTGCGGATGCCTTCCAGGATCAGGACTTCGAAAAATACCGTGCCCACGAACATGATGGCGGCAAACAGGTGCAATGTGACAAGTACGGAATGGCTCATGTCGGTAGAATATTCGTTTGCCCGCGGACCGTGCAGGGACATGAAAATTGTAGGCCGGATGCTTCTGTGTCACGGGATCGGCCATGCTCGGGGCGGGGGTATTGAATGACAATTGTCATGTACAGGAATCAAGCAATGCGATTCATTCGTCTTTCCATGGCAGCGGTCGGCGCTGCCGTTCTGGGCAGCCTGGCTGCCTGCGCGCCGACGAAGCCGGCGGTGGCTCCCGCCGTCTCTATCGCCACGCCGACGTGCGCGCCCGCCGCGACGGGTGACAGGCTGGTGGGCAACTGGTTGTCGGTCACGTCGCAAAAAGGGGTGGCGGGCGCGTTGCGCACCCTCTACACCTTGAACCCTGACGGCACCATGAGCTACGTCGAGCAGATCAAGCGGCCGCGTGCGCCATCCCAGGGGCTGGAAGAATCCGGCTGCTGGTCGCGCGAAGGCGAAACGCTGGTGCTGCGCACCCTGGAATCCAATGGTTCCCGGGTGAATCTGAACGATCCGATCTATACGAACCGCTATCGTGTGGTGCGTGCGGATGCCACGGAATTGCGCCTGCTGGGCACCAACGGTACGGTGCGGGCACGCCGCATGTCGCCGGGGTATCGGCTACCGTTCTGACGAAAAGCCGGACGGCGGTCGATCGCCGCTGTCCGGTTTGCGGTCCCGGTGGGCTTAGCCCGCCAGCGTGGACGCCAGGCGCGTCAGCACCGTCTCGCGGCCCAACAGGTTCAGAACCGCGCCAATGGCCGGGGTGTGCTTGTGGCCGGTCACGGCGACGCGCAGCGGGATGGCCAGTTTGGGCATTTTCACGTTGTGTTCCTTCAGGATCGACTTGATCTGGGCGTCCAGTTCCGCCTCGGTCCAGTCCGCCAGGCCCTGGGCGCCGTCCAGGAACGCACGCAGCAGCCCCAGCGCGGGTTCGTCCAGCACCTCGGCACGCAAGGCCGCGTCGGCCGGCACATAGGGGCCGCAGAACAGCATGGCGCCTTCAGCCAGGTCTTCCAGGGTTTCGCTGCGATCGCGCAGCAGCGCCATCACCGCCGGTAATGCGGCAAAGCCCGTATCGCCGCCGCGCGAGGCGATGCGGGGTGCCACGCGGGCCGCCAGGTCGTCCGGACTGAGCTGCCGCAGGGCGTGCGCATTGACCCAGTTCAGTTTTTTCGGGTCCCATTGGGCCGCGGAGCGGCTGAGGTGATGGGGATCGAACCATTCCACGAACTGTTCGCGCGAGAAGAGTTCGTCGTTGCCGTGGCTCCAGCCCAGTCGCGCCAGATAGTTCACCATGGCTTCCGGCAGGTATCCCAGCTTGTCGTATTCCATCACGCTGACGGCGCCGTGGCGCTTGGACAGTTTTTCGCCATCCGGCCCCAGAATCATCGGGACGTGGCCATAGCACGGCGGTTCGGCACCCAGCGCCCGCAGGATATTGATCTGGCGCGGCGTGTTGTTGACATGGTCGTCGCCACGGATGACGTGGGTGATCCTCATGTCCCAGTCGTCCACCACGACGCAGAAGTTGTACGTCGGCGTACCATCCGGGCGCGCGATGACCAGATCGTCCAGTTCGCCGTTGTCGAAGCTGATCGGGCCTTTGACCAGGTCGTCCCAGGCGGTGACCCCGTCCTGGGGGCTGCGAAAGCGCACCACGGGCTTGATGCCTGTGGGCACCGGCGGCAAGGTCTTGCCGGGTTCCGGGCGCCAGGTGCCGTCGTAGCGCGGCTTGGCGCCGAGCGCACGCGCCTTTTCGCGCATGGCCTCGACTTCCGCAGGGGTGCTGTAGCAATGATAGGCGGTACCCTGCGCCAGCATGTCGGCGATGACCTCGCGGTAGCGATCCATGCGCTGCATCTGGTAGAAGGGGCCTTCATCGGCCTGCAGGTCCAGCCATCGCATGCCGTCCAGAATGGCTTGTACGGCTTCCGGTGTCGATCGTTCCAGGTCCGTGTCCTCGATGCGCAGCACGAATGTGCCGCCATAGTGGCGTGCGAAGGCCCAGGAAAACAGCGCCGTGCGGGCGCCTCCCAGGTGCAGGTAGCCGGTGGGGGAAGGCGCGAAGCGCGTGCGCACGGGGCGCGAGGTCGAGACGGTCATGGTGATGGTCGGCGACAGGGGATTCGTCAAGAAACCCCTGTAGAATCAGGGTGGAAATCGTGTATTTTAAGGGACAGCCCGTATTCGGGTGTCCAGGGCCTCATTCATGTTGCGTCATCGTCTGGCGGCTTTGTTCGAGCCGCGCTCCTTGCTGGTTCTCAGTTCCCGTGAACTGCCGGTGGTGCAGGCACCGCCGACCCTGTTGCGCGGGCGGATCGCCGCCGTGCCGGTGGGCGCCAACGGGCAGTGGCAACTGCCGGCGCGGCTGGACTTCCTTCAGGATGGGCAGCGGCTGGACATGGCCCTGCTGTGCATAGACCCGGCCCGGTTGCCGGCTGCGCTCGGCGATCTGCGTGCACATCATCCTCGTGCGCTGGTCCTGTTGCCGCACGAAACGCCTTCCGCCAATCCTCTGGAAACCCGCGCTTACTGCCAGGCCTGGGGGCAGATGAACGATTGCCTCGTCCTCGGGCCTGGCGCGCTGGGCATCCAGCGTCCCCACCTGGGGCTGAATCTGGGGCTCGATGCGCAGGGCGCGCCGGTCGGCAGGGTCGCGCTGGTCGCCCAGTCGCGCATGGTGGCCGCCGCCGTGTTGGACTGGGCAGGCGACATCCAGCTGGGGTTCTCCGCCGTCGTATCCACGGGCGACACCTCGGGTGTCACGGTGGCCGACGTTCTCGAATACCTGTCCATGGACCCGCGTTCGGACAGCATCGTGCTGTATCTGGAAGAAGCGGACTCTTCCCGGCGCTTTACCAGCGCCCTGATGGCCGCCGCCAGCGTCAAGCCCGTGATCGTGCTGAAGGCCGGCCGCCAGGGGGGGGACCATCAACCGGCTGCCGACGCGGTGTTCGATGCGCTGTTGCGGCGCACCGGCGCCGTGCGTATCCGGTTCTTCGTCCAGCTGTTTTCGGCGCTGAAGGTGCTGGTGCACGCCAAACATCAGCGTGGGCGGCGGATTGCACTGTTTTCCAACGGTCATGGAGCGGCCCACCTGGCGCTGGATGCCATCGGGTCAGGCGGTCCGGTGTCGCGCGCCGAGCCGGGTACCCAGACGCGACGCGATCTCGCCGCGTTGCTGGAACCCGGCGCCGCCGTCGGTAATCCCGTCATCAGCCACGCGCCGCTCGATTCGGCACGCCTGCGGCAAACCTTGACGCTGCTGGCGGCGGACGGCAATGTCGATGGGGTGCTGGTGCTGATCGCGCCAGATGCCTTGTCGGACATGGACGGGGCGGCTGAAGCCCTGGCACAGTTCTCCCAGTCGGCAGTCAAGCCCATCATTTCCTGTTTCCTGGGGGATGCGTCGATGCGTCCCCAACGGCATCGGCTGGATTCCATCGGCCTGCCGGCATTCCGGACCCCGGAGGCGGCCGCCAATGCCTTTGGCATCCTGGCGACCTATCACTACAACCAGACCTTGGCACAGCAGGCCCTGCCACCCGAAATGTTGAATCGGCCGCCACGCCTGGACGAGGCGCGCACCCTGCTCAGCGACGCCATCATGTCGGGGCGGACGGTACTGGATCGCCCCAGCTGCCGCTGGCTGCTGGACTGCTTCCACGTGCCGATCCAGGTCGAGGACCCGGCAGGCATCCCCGAACCGGCGCGGCGCAACATCCCCATGGCCATCCATGTGCGCCAGGATGCGCAGTTCGGCCCCTACATCCAGTTCGGTCCGGGTGGGCGCACGGCCCGGCTGGCGTCACCGCATCGTGAGATCGAACTTCCGCCGCTCAACAACTATCTGGCCCGTCAGCTGATCCAGCGCGGCAAATTCTGGTCGCGCGTGCTGGAACGCGAATTGAGCCCGGCGGTGTTCGAACAACTGCGCGAATCGCTGGAACGCATTTCGGAAGTCATCAGCGAACTGCCGGGTGTCCGCAGCGTGTCGATCGACCCCCTGTGGTGGGACGACAGCAGTCTGTTCGCGGGCGACATCCAGATCGGCCTGGACCCGGACTACGACGGCGAGCGGCCGGAAAACCGTGCCTATCGGCATATGGCGATCCACCCCTATCCCCGTCGCCTTGTACGTTCCATGGTGATGGACAACGGCCAGGAATGGCTGTTGCGCCCTATCCGCCCCGAGGACGCCTCGTTGCTGCAGGAATTTGTGCGCGGACTGTCCGACGAGTCACGCTACATGCGGTTCGTGTCGATGCTGCGCGAGCTCACGCCGCGCATGCAGGCGCGCTATACGCGCATCGACTACGACCGCGAGGTCGCCCTGGTCGCGACCGCGCAGGTCCCCAATCCGGAAAATCGGGGTCTGCTGCGCGAACGCATCGTCGGGTTCGCGCACTATCTGCGCAATGCAGATGGGCAGGGGGCGGAATACGCGCTGGTGATCGCCGACGACTGGCAACGGCGCGGCCTGGGCGCGGAACTCATGCGCAGCCTGATCCGTGTGGCACGGCGCCAGAGCCTGAGCTACATCGAGGGCATTGTGCTGGCAACCAACCGGGCGATGCTCGGCCTGATGTCGTCCCTGGGGTTTCGCAACGATCCCGACGAAGAAGACCCAGGCATGCGAAGGGTATGGATGAGCCTGGGCACGAAATAGCCCCTGCGGGCTATTTCGTGCCGGGCGAATCCGAGCGGCTTACAAGCTGCGAGGTGGAGGGATGCACCGCACCAAGAGATCCCTGCGGATCATTTTGTGCCAGATTCATCGGAGTGGCCTGCAGGCTATTTCCTACCCCAGAACACGCACCAGAAACATCCGGATATCATCCAGTTCCTGGGGATGCAGACCGTGCGGCATCGGATACGTGTGCCATTCCACGGCGCAGCCCAGCCGCGTCATCGCGTCGCGGCTGGTTTCGGCAAACGCCAGCGGCACGACCATGTCATCAGTGCCGTGCGCCATGAAGATCGGTGTCGCGGCATTGGCGGGATGCAGTTCCGCCGCCAGGGTGTTGCGCAGCGGCAGATAGCCCGACAGGCCGATCAGGCCGGCCAGGCGGTGTTCCAGCCGCAGGCCGGTGTACAGGGCCATGGCGCAGCCTTGGGAAAACCCCGCCAGGACAATGCGTTCCTGGGGAATGCCGCGCTCGGCTTCGCGGGCGATCAGATCCGTGACGGCGTGGCGGGTGGTCCGGATGCCGTCGATGTCCTCGTGCGCGTCGCGATCCAGGCCGTACAGGTCGAACCATGCGCGCATGGACATGCCCTGGTTGAGGGTGACCGGGCGCACCGGCGCATGCGGAAAGACGAAGCGGATGTCCGGCAGATCGGGGTGGGCCAGTTCGGGTACGACAGGCTCGAAATCGTGTCCGTCCGCCCCCAAGCCATGCAGCCAGATCACGCTGTGGGTGGGGTTCGGGCCTGTGGTGCGTTCAATCGTTTCCAGCATGGCCGTCCGTGTCGTCCTTGAACTCGAGTTGTTTCAGTGTCTGGAACAGGGCGCGGTAGTGTTTGCGGCCCGGTTCGCGCCCCTCGGGGAGCGCCGTGTTGTCGCGGGCTTCCTTGCGGGCGGCGCGAATCTGCGCACGCAGCGCCTGGATGTCCAGTTGCGGGAAGGATTCCAGCAGTTGGGTCAGTGCCTCGTCGCTGTCGAGTAGGCGGTCGCGCAGGGCTTCCAGCCGATGCATGGCCCGCGTCTGGTCCCGGGATCCGTTGGACCACTCATCCAGCTGGCGGCGCAGCGCCTGGGCGTCCGCGCGGCGCAGGAGCTTGCCGACATAATGAGTTTGCCGGCGGCGGCCTTCGTTGGCGTGGATGCGCTGGGCCAGGGCGATGGCTTCGCGTAGCGATTCTTCCAGTGGCAGCTGGGCTAATCGGGCGGAAGGCAGGGCGATCAGCTCGCGCCCCAGGTCCAGCAGGGCGTGCAGGTCGCGTTTGACCTGGGACTTGCTGGGCCGTTGATCCAGGTCGGAGCTATCCTCCGGCAGGCGATCTTCCATGAGTTAGCGCATAAAATGGTTTTCAATTGGCTATCATAACCGTCCCGACTCCGGCAGATTGCGCATGAACGAACACACCGATGATTTCCTGGATATTCCAGCCCAGCAGGCCCAGTTCCGTGAATTGGTGACCGATACTCTGCGACGTGCGCGCCAGGCGGGCGCCACGGACGCGGCCGCCGAGGTCTCCGAAAGCCGGGGGCTGTCGGTCGCCGTGCGCCAACGGACGCTGGAAACCATCGAGCAGACACGCGACCGATCGCTGGCTGTCACAGTGTTCGCCGGTCAGCGACGGGGCTCGGCGTCGACGTCCGACTTCTCCGCGGATGCCCTTCAGCGCACGGTGGAAGCAGCCTGGCACATCGCCCGGCACACGGCCGAAGATCCCGCTGCCGGCCTGCCGGATGCCGATCAGCTGGCACAGCATTATCCGGATCTGGACCTGCATCATCCGTGGGCGATCGACGTGGCGGGCGCGGCGCGCCTGGCTATCCAGGCGGAACGCGCCGCATTGGCGACCAGCCCTGGCATCACCAACACCGAAGGTGCGTCGCTGGACACCATGGAAGGCCATTTCGTCCTGGGCAATTCGCGCGGCTTCCTGGGGGGCTATCCCTATTCGCGCCATAGCCTGTCGGTCGCGCCCATCGCTGGTCGCGGAGACGGCATGGAGCGCGACTTCTGGTATACCTCGGCGCGGCGCGCCCAGGATCTGGCGGCGCCCGCCCTGGTGGGCCGCTATGCCGCAGAACGGGCCTTGTCCCGATTGAACGCCAGGGTCGTGAAGACGGGCCACTTTCCGGTCCTGTTCGAGGCACCCCTGGCCGTCGGCCTGCTGGGGGCGCTGGTGCAGGCGACCAGCGGCGGCGCGCTGTATCGCAAGGCCAGTTTCCTGCTGGATTCCCTGGGCAAATCCGTCCTGGCGGATCACCTGGACGTCATCGAAAATCCATATGTTCCGGGTGCTCAGGGCAGTTCGCCTTTTGATGCCGAAGGGGTACGGCCGCAGGCGCGCCAGGTGGTGGATCGCGGAGTATTGAACGGGTATTTCCTGTCCACCTACACCGCCCGCAAGCTGGGCATGGCCACGACGGGCAATGCGGGGGGGGCGCATAACCTCAGCTTGCGGTCACGGCTGACGAATCCGGCTGATGACCTGGACGCCATGCTGCGCAAAATGGACACCGGGTTGCTGGTCACCGAACTGATCGGCCAGGGCGTGAATTACGTGACGGGAGATTATTCGCGCGGGGCTTTTGGTTATTGGGTCCAGGGCGGCAAGATCCGCCATCCGGTGCACGAAATCACGATCGCCGGCAATCTGGCCGACATGTTCCGTCAGATCGTTGCCGTGGGGGCTGATGTGCATGCGCGTGGGGCAAAATCCATCGGCTCGGTGTTGATCGAACGGATGGCGGTGGCTGGCCAGTAGCCTGCCGCTGCCAGGCCGGGGTCAGTCGCGCGCCGTAGCCTCTGCGAAGCGGCAGCGCGCACAGTGTAATATTGTGAAGCATCTTCATATTCGAACACCAAGGGAGAACGATCATCATGCAGCGTCGTGCATTTCTGAAACAAGCCGGGTTCGGGGCTGTCGCGGGTACCGCGGCCGTGGCTGCTCCGGCTATCGCGCAGGCCAATCCCCAGATCAACTGGAAGATGACATCGACCTACGGTCCGTCGTTGCCGCCGCTGTTTTCCACGGCGCAGCTGTTTTGCAGCATGGTCAAGGAACTGACCGACGGCAATTTCAACATCCGCCTGTACCCAGCCGGTGAACTGGTGCCGGGGTACGGCGTCATGGATGCGGTGGGCAACCGCACAGTGGAATGCGGCCAGACTGCTTCCTATTACTATTACGGCAAGGATCCGTCGTTCTGCTTCGACACGGCGGTGCCGTTCGGCCTGAACGTGCGCCAGATGAATGCCTGGATGTACCAGGGTGACGGCATGAAGCTGATGCGCGAACTGTTCGCGCCGCGCGGCATCGTCAACTTCCCCCTGGGCAATACCGGCACCCAGATGGGCGGCTGGTACAGAAAGGAAATCAAGTCCGTCGAGGACCTGAAGGGTTTGAAGATGCGCACGGCCGGTTTCGCGGGCGAAGTCCTGTCTCGCATGGGCGTGATCCCGCAGCAGGTGCCGCCAGGTGACATTTATCCGTCCCTGGAAAAGGGCGCGCTGGACGCGGTGGAATTCGTCGGCCCGGTGGACGATGAAAAGCTCGGCTTCCAGAAGGTCGCAAAATACTACTACTACCCGGGCTGGTGGGAAGGCTCCGCCCAGGTGTCGCTGTACGTCAACGACAAGGCCTATGCGGAACTGCCCAAGACCTACCAGTCGGTGATCGACATTGCGTCGCGCGCCGCGGGCAACAAACTGGTCGAGGACTACGACGCCCACAATCCAGAGGCCCTGCGCCGCCTGATTGCCGGCGGCGCCGTGCTCAAGAGCTTCCCGCGCGAGGTCATGGACGCGTCGTTCAAGGCGTCCAATGATGTCTATAAGGAATTTTCCGACAAGAACGCGGGCTTCAAGAAAATCTTCGAAAACTACATGGCGTTCCGCGACAACGTGGTGCCCTGGTTCCGGGTGGCCGAAGGCTCTTACGACAATTATCTGGGTGCCGCGCTGGCGCGTCAGAAGAAGTGATAGCCTGATCGGGCCGTCGATCGGCCCGGTTCTGACAAGAACGGCGCCTTCCGATCGGGGCGCCGTTTTTTGTTGACAGATAGTCGACTCACGAGAGATTGTGGTTGGAATCAGTTTCCTTCTTGGCTTTCGTTTCGTGTGTCTTTCAATGTTGATGTACAATGGTCGGATTTCCGTTTGAAATCGTATCCGTACGGGCTGGGTTGCCGGGCAGTTTCGGCCCCCTGTGGTTGCTTCATAAAGCCCTGGCGGATATGACAAAAATGCAGACAAAAATGCAGCGGAAATTTTCATTCATTTCATCAGGAACACCATCATGAAGACCTTTGTGGCAAAGCCGCATGAAGTCAAGCGTGACTGGTTTGTGATCGACGCCAAGGGCAAGGTCCTCGGCCGTGTGGCCAGCGAAGTCGCACGCCGTCTGCGTGGCAAGCACAAACCCGAATTCACGCCGCACGTCGATACGGGCGATTACATCGTCGTCGTCAACGCAGCCGAACTCGTTGTCACGGGCGCCAAGGCGCAGGACAAGCGCTACTACCGTCACTCGACCTACCCAGGCGGGATCACGGAAACCAACTTCCAGAAGATGCAGCAGCGCTTCCCCGGTCGTGCCCTGCAAAAGGCCGTCAAGGGCATGCTCCCGAAGGGTCCGCTGGGCTACGCCATGGCGAAAAAGCTGAAGGTCTATGCCGGTGCCGAGCACCCGCATACCGCGCAGCAGCCGCAAACTCTGGATATTTGAGGATAGGCCATCATGATCGGTAATTGGAATTACGGCACTGGCCGCCGCAAAACTTCGGTGGCGCGAGTGTTCCTGAAAAAGGGCACCGGGAAAATCATCGTCAACGGCCTCCCGGTCGACGAATATTTCGCTCGCGAGACCGGCCGCATGGTCGTGCGCCAGCCGCTGGCCCTGACCAACCACCTGGAATCGTTCGACTTTCACGTCAACGTTCATGGCGGCGGTGAATCCGGCCAGGCCGGCGCGGTGCGTCACGGCATCACGCGTGCCCTGATCGAATACGACGAAACGCTCAAGTCGCCGCTCAAGCAGGCGGGTCTGGTGACCCGCGATGCCCGCGAAGTCGAACGTAAAAAGGTCGGCTTCCACAAGGCCCGTCGTCGGAAGCAGTTCAGCAAGCGCTGATTCCGCTGTTCCGGGTGGCTTCGCTGCCCGGCGACGCCACGAAAACCCCAGCCTTCGCGCTGGGGTTTTCGTTTGGGCATGCCAGTTTGGGCATGCCATAATCTCAGGAACTTCCCTGCCCGCCGGCCCTGGCGGGCCTGATCGCTTTCAGGACAGGACCACGCAGCAATGACCACAGCTTCACGCATCAAGGCCGGCATCGTCGGCGGGACCGGATACACCGGAGTCGAACTGTTGCGCCTGCTGTCGCAGCACCCGAACGTCCAGCTGCACGCCATCACATCCCGAAAGGAATCGGGGATGCCGGTGGCCGATATGTTCCCGAATCTGCGTGGTCATGTGGACCTGTGCTTCCAGACCCCCGAGGACGCCGCGCTGGACCAGTGCGATGTGGTGTTTTTCGCAACGCCCCATGGCGTGGCCATGGAACAGGCGCCCGGGTTGCTGGAACATGGTGTGCGGGTGATCGATCTGGCGGCGGACTTCCGGTTGCAGGATGTCGATGCTTTCCAGCGCTGGTACAAGATGCCGCACAGCTGTCCGGCGGTCCTGCGCGACGCCGTTTATGGGCTGCCCGAGCTGGATCGCGAGCGTATCCGGCAGGCCCGCGTGGTCGGCAACCCGGGGTGCTATCCGACCACGGTCCTGCTGGGCATGGCCCCGTTGCTGCAGGCCGGACGGCCGCTGGTGGATATCGCCCACGTCATTGCCGATTCGAAATCCGGGGTCTCCGGCGCGGGCCGCAAGACTCAGGTCGGGTCCCTGTTTTCCGAGGCGGCCGACAATTTCGCCGCCTACGGGGTCGCCGGCCATCGCCACCATCCCGAAATTTCCGAATGCCTGACCCGCATCGCGGGCACGCCCGTGGGTGTGACATTCGTACCCCATCTCGTGCCCATGATCCGGGGGATGTTCTCGACCTTGTATCTGCGTATTCTGCCCGAGGCCATGGACACCGATTTTCAGGCTCTGTATCAGCAGCGCTACGCCGACGAGCCGTTCGTCGATGTGATGCCGCCCGGCAGCCTGCCGCAGACGCGCTCCGTGCGGGCATCGAACATGCTGCGCATCGCCGTGCATCGTCCCGCGGATGGCGATACCCTGGTCGTGCTGGTGGTACAGGACAATCTGGTGAAGGGCGCCGCCGGCCAGGCGGTTCAGAACATGAACCTGATGTTCGGTTTTGCGGAAACCACCGGCTTGCAGCAGGTGGCGGTTCTGCCCTGATCGAGGGTAATCCATGGCACAGCACCCTTCACGTCCGGGTGGATTCAGTCGCTGGCTTGTCCACAAGCTGACGCTGGGTCTGGTGTTGGTGCTGGTCTTCGTGGCCGGCGCGGTCGTCATGCATCTGGGGATGCATGCGGGTGATCATGACCGCATCCAGGCGCTGCAGGCCCAGGTCGGCGCGCAGCAAGCCGAACTGACCCAGGCTCAGGCGGCCGCGCGCAGCGATGCGGAAGTGCAGGCAGGCACACAGCGCGTGCTTCAGGACAAGATCGCGGAACTGCAGCAGCAGCTGGGGCATGTCCGCGATCAGCTCGCTTTCTACGAACAGCTGATTCCGCCGGGGCCGGCCGGCGCCGTGGCGGTACGCGCCTTCGACGTCCAGGCGGACGGTGATTTCCTGCGCTACCGGGTGCTGCTGACGCGAAATGCCGCGGCTGGCGCGGAATCCTTCAAAGGCCGCATGCGCTTTGTGGCTCAGGGCAGCCTGCTGGGCAAAACCGTTAAAATGGACCTGACCCCGCCGGTTGCGGCCGGTGATGCCGGGGCGGCAACCGCAACCGGCGATCCGCTCGCCCTGGTCTTTGATCAGTTTCAGCGCAGCACGGGGGTTTTGCAGGTGCCCGCGGGTTTGCAGATTCAGTCCGTGCGCCTTGAAGTCCTGGAAGGCGACACCGTTCGCGCCACCCAGGATGCTGCCTTGAATCGCGCGGCCTCGTCCGCGCAGGAGCCTTACCATGATCGCCATTGAACAAGTGGATCTCGAAGTCCCGCCCAGCCCCCTGATCTTTACCGATGCGGCCGTTGCCAAGGTCCGTGAACTGCTCTCCGAGGAAGGCAATGCCGCGCTCAAACTCCGCGTGTTCGTTCAGGGGGGCGGCTGTTCCGGCTTCCAGTACGGTTTCACGTTCGACGAGGACGTGGCCGATGACGACACCACGATCGAGCGCGATGGCGTGCAACTGCTGGTCGACGCAATGAGCTTCCAGTATCTGGTGGGTTCCGAAATCGACTACAAGGACGACCTGGAAGGTTCCCAATTCGTGATCCGCAATCCCAACGCCAACACCACGTGCGGCTGCGGTTCCTCGTTCGCACCCTGATCTGTGCTGGTTTTCCGGGCGACCGCATGACGGTGGGGCAAACCGGCCGATGGGGCCGGTAACCTCCTATTTTCAGGCCGGGTAAAGACACCCCGCGATCGTCGCATGTCGCGCGCCTGTGACGGCGGGCAGGCAGGCCGGACGGCCCAGAACATGCGCCTGGGCCAGCCAGGCAAAGGCCAGCGCCTCGACGGACTGCACGGGTATGCCGTATTCCGCTGTGGTCGTCAGGCAACAGGGCAGGGCGAGCGACAGCGCCTGCATGAAGACCGGATTCAACGCCCCGCCGCCGCAGGCCAGCACTTCCCGGGTGTCTGGCGAGTGCTGCCGCACGGCCTGTGCGATCGTGTCCACGGACAGCCGCAGCAGCGTTGCCTGAACATCCACGGGGTTAGGACGGTCGCCGGGCGGCAGCGTTGCCAGGCGCGCCTGCAGCCAATCCAGGCTGAACAGATCGCGCCCCGTCGATTTCGGTGGATTCAGGGCGAGCCAGGGCTCGGCCAGCAGTATCGATAGCAGCCCCGGATGGCAGCGGCCTTGTGCGGCCCAGGCGCCGTCCTGATCGTAGGCCTGACCGCCATGGTGCTGGATCCAGGCGTCCATCAACATGTTGGCGGGCCCGGTATCGAATCCGCGCACAGGGTCGTCCAGAATGGTCAGATTCGCGATGCCGCCCAGGTTCAGGACGGCGCGTCCCGCGCCGCAGCCAAAGCGCGCCGCGTGGAAGGCCGGCACCAGCGGCGCGCCCTGGCCGCCGGCAGCGACGTCACGACTGCGGAAGTCCGCGACTACCGCGATGCCGGTGTGTTCGGCCAGGCGCGCCGGTGCGTTGATCTGCAGGGTGTAGCCTGCCTCGGGTGCGTGGCGGATGGTCTGACCGTGAGCCCCGATGGCACGGATCTCCGTCGCCTTCAGGCCTGACTGGATCAGCAGGGATCGCACGACCTCGGCATAGCAATCCGCCAGGGCGTTGGCGGCCAGTGCCGCGCGGGCCAGTTCGTTGGCGCCCGGTGCATTCAGGGCCAGGAGCTCCTGGCGTAGGGATCCGGGCAGAGGCGCGCTCGCGGCGGCAAGAATCGACAGGTGGCCTGTTGCGGCGGTACGGTCGTTCAACCGTGGTGCGGCGAGGTTGCGGGCGTCTTGCGCCGGGGGTGGGTTGCCTGGGGGGGCGAAGGCCGCCAGCACACCGTCCACGCCGTCTGTGCTGGTGCCCGACATCAGGCCGATGAAATAAGCGTCCCGCATAAGATCGATTTCGCCCGAAAGTTCCACCAATGCCCCGTCAAAGGAATCAGGCGGGGCGCCGTGCCGGGCCCCGTCGGAGTGCTTAGCGCGTGGCGATCTGGATGCGCTCGTCCTGCAATTGGGCCAGCATATCCATCTGGGGCTGGTAGCGGGCGACCAGGGTCTGGAAGGCCTTGCGGTCTTGGGTGTCCAGTGCGCGGGCCAGCGGCAGGTCGGTCGCCAGCGGGTCCACCGGCTGGTTGTTGATGCGGAATTCGTAATGCAGGTGCGGGCCGGTTGCCCAGCCGGTCTGGCCGACATAGCCGATCAGCTGGCCCTGCTGCACATGGTCACCCTTCCTCAGGCCCGAGGCGAAACGGCTCTGGTGCGCGTACAGCGTCGAGTATTTACCGAAGTTCTTCAGGATGATGACGTTGCCGTAGCCGGTCTGCTGGCCGATGAATTCCACTGTGCCGTCGGCCGTGGCGTGGATCGGTGTGCCCGACGGGGCCGCGTAGTCCACGCCCTTGTGGCCGGCCCAGTGCTTGTGGACCGGGTGCATGCGCATGCCAAAGCGTGAACTGATCCGTGTGAACTTGATGGCGGTGCGCAGGAAGGCGCCCTTCAGGCTGGCGCCTGAGAAGTCGTAGTAGCCACTCTGGCCCTGGGAATCCTGGAACCAGATTGCGCTGTAGGTCTTGCCCTTGTTGATAAATTCCAGGGCGCTGATGCGGCCGGAGCCGACTTCCTCGCCGTCATGCATGTAGGCGTCGTAGACGACACGGAAGCGGTCGCCCTTGCGCAGGTCCTTCAGGAAATCGATGCGGCTGCCCAGGATGTCCACCATTTCCAGGGTGATGGCGTCGGGCAGTTGCGCCTCGTCGGCCGCGCCGAACAGCGAACTGGTGATTTCGCCTTCCGCGATGCGGGTCTCGCGCGCGGCGGCGGTGGTGCGTTCTTGTGCATTGAAGCCGCCATGCCCGTCGGGCCGGATCTCGAGCCAGGCCGACGCGACGCCGGATTTGTCGCTGGTGCCAGGTGTGTGCGCATAGCGCAGCCACAGCAGGTTGCCCTGGTCGTCCAGAGCGGCTTGCACCGAGCGGCCAGGGAAGAGCTTATAGATGGATCGCGCGCTGTCATCGTGCGTCAGGAAGGTCAGCAACCCATCCTCGCGGATTCCCAGGCGGTGCAGCAAATCGGCCACTGTGTCACCACGGCGGATGCGTGTCGAGGCGATGTAGGGGGCTGCGTTGTGGGCGATTCCGCCCATGGGGGGCAGGTCGAGGGTCTGGCGCGCCTGGAAGACAGGTTCCGGCGGGGTGGCGGGTTTGACGACAGCCAAGGCGGCGGCGGTCAGAAACAAGCCCCCGGCGGCGAACAGCAGACTGCGTGTGATGTGGCGGTGGCGTTGCGTCTGGTGGGCTTCAGGCATCATGGGCAAAAAAATCGGTTCAGAAATTCAGGCTGTACAAGGACGCTGTGTTCGTCTGGCGAACGCTATCAGTTCGGGGGATATGCATACCGGAGGAACGAGGCACTGGCAGGCGGAAGGCTCTGCTAATATGAGGTTCCGGCGCTTGCTTGGGCGTCGAATGTGTTGTACAGAAGCTGCGAAAGCACGTTATGCTAGCGCATTACCTTCCGTTTTTCGAGCATTTTTTCAATTTTTCTGATATTAGCGTCTGCCATGTCGTCTCTCAGCATTCCCGAAGACCCCCAGATTGCCGATGATCTGCGCGTGGCCCAGCGGGGCTGTGACGAGCTCCTCGTGGTTTCCGAATTTACCGCCAAGCTGGCCCGCAGCCGCGCCACCGGCACGCCCTTGCGCATCAAACTGGGCCTGGATCCCACCGCGCCCGACATTCACCTGGGGCACACGGTCGTCCTGAACAAAATGCGTCAGCTGCAGGATCTGGGTCATACCGTGATCTTCCTGATTGGCGACTTCACCGCCCAGATCGGCGACCCCAGCGGGCGCAACACTACCCGCCCGCCGTTGACGCCGGAACAGATCCGGGCCAACGCCGAAACCTATTACGCGCAGGCCAGCCTGGTGCTGGACCCGACGCGCACCGAAATCCGCTACAACTCCGAATGGTGCGACCCGCTGGGTGCGCGTGGGTTGATCCAGCTCGCCTCCCGTTACACCGTGGCGCGCATGATGGAGCGCGACGACTTCACCCGTCGCTTCCGGGGCGGCGTGCCGATTTCGGTTCACGAATTCCTGTATCCGCTGCTGCAGGGGTACGACTCGGTGGCCCTGAAGGCCGACCTGGAACTCGGTGGCACCGACCAGAAATTCAACTTGCTGGTCGGCCGCGAACTGCAAAAGGAATACGGCCAGGAACCCCAGTGCATCCTGACGATGCCCTTGCTCGAGGGTATCGACGGGGTCGAAAAGATGTCCAAATCCAAGGGCAACTACATCGGCATCACCGAAACGCCGGACTCCATGTTCGGCAAGCTGATGTCGATTTCCGACACCCTGATGTGGCGCTATTTTGAACTGCTGTCGTTTCGTTCGCTGAACGCCATCGCCGGCCTGCAGGCGGAAATCGAGGGCGGGCGCAATCCGCGCGATGCCAAGGTCCTGCTGGCCCAGGAAGTCGTGGACCGCTTCCATGGGGCGGGCTGCGGCAGTCAGGCGCTGGAACACTTCAACGCACAGTTCCGGGATGGGGTCATTCCGGAAAACATGCCGGAAGTCACCGCGGGTGCATCGCCCATGGGCATTCTGAAAATCCTGCGTGAATCCGGTCTGGCGGCTTCGGCCTCCGAGGCGCAGCGCAACGTCGAACAAGGCGGCGTGCGCATCGACGGCGAACGGATCGAAGACAAATCCCTGCAGTTGCCGGCTGGCACCTACGTCATGCAGGTCGGCAAACGCAAATTCGCCCGGGTTACCCTGACCTAGGCCAACTCCCCGGAGGGCCCATGAAACTGCACAGCGAATCTTTCCCCGATCAGGGGGTCATTCCCGAACGCATCGCGTTCGGACGCATCGATCCGCAATCTCATGTGGCCCTGGCGGGTAACTGCAACCCGCACCTGGCCTGGTCGGACGTGCCTGACGGTGTCCGGTCTTTCGCCATCCTGTGCGTCGATCCCGACGTCCCGACCCAGCCCGACGACGTCAATCAGATCGGTCGCGAGGTTCCGGCCGACCTGCCGCGCACGGATTTTCACCACTGGGTGTTGGTCGACGTAGGCGCCGACGTGCGCAACCTGCCCGAAGGCAGCTATTCCAGCGGCATCACGCCACGCGGCAAGGCCGGCCCTCTGGCGCTGGACGGCACTCGTCAGGGGCTGAACGACTATACCGACTGGTTTGCCGCCGACCGCGACATGAGCGGCGATTATTTCGGCTATGACGGGCCATGCCCGCCCTGGAACGATGCGATCGTCCATCACTACGTTTTCACCGTTTACGCCCTGGATGTCGCCGAGCTGGACGTCTCGGGCCGGTTTACCGGGCCTCAGGCGCTGGCGGCCATGCAGGGCCATGTGCTGGCCAAGGCCTCCATCAGCGGCAGCTATACCTTGAACCCCCGGCTGCATGCGCTGTGATGCGCCGGGTTCGCGCTAGAATGGGCTGACTCGACCCGTTTCAATCGCTTTCATATCCTTCAGTCCTCAGGAATCCCCATGTTTGTCCGCTCCCGCACTCTCGATCAGGCCGATCCGGCCATCTGGGCCGCTATCCAACAGGAAAACGCCCGCCAGGAACAGCACATCGAACTGATCGCTTCGGAAAACTACGCCAGCCCCGCCGTCATGCAGGCCCAGGGCACCCAGCTCACCAATAAATACGCCGAAGGCTATCCGGGCAAGCGTTACTACGGCGGCTGTGAATACGTGGACGTGGTGGAACAGCTGGCCATCGATCGTGTCAAACAGATTTTCGGGGCCGAGGCGGCCAACGTGCAGCCCAATTCGGGTTCGCAGGCCAATCAGGGCGTCTATATGGCGGTACTCAAGCCGGGCGACAAGGTATTGGGCATGAGCCTGGCAGAAGGCGGCCACCTGACGCACGGATCGCCCGTCAACGCCTCGGGCAAACTGTACGAATTCCATTCCTATGGCCTGGATGCCAACGAGGTCCTGGACTACGATCAGCTCGAAGAACTCGCCCGCACCATCAAGCCCAAACTGATCGTGGGCGGTGCCTCGGCCTATTCCCTGCGCATCGATTTCGAACGCATGGCGCGCATCGCGCACGACAATGGCGCGCTGCTCATGGTGGACATCGCCCACTATGCCGGGCTGGTCGCGGGCGGGGTCTACCCCAACCCGGTGCCGCATGCCGATTTTGTCACCACCACGACCCACAAGTCCTTGCGCGGTCCTCGCGGCGGCGTCATCCTGATGAAGTCGGAATTCGAAAAGATCATCAATTCGGCGATCTTCCCGGGCATTCAGGGGGGACCGCTGATGCACGTGATCGCGGCCAAGGCCGTCGCCTTCGGCGAGGCCCTGCAGCCCGAATTCAAGGCCTATGCGGCCCAGGTGGCCGCCAACGCCCGCGTGCTGGCCGATACCTTGGTCAAGCGCGGCTTGCGCATCGTGTCCGGCCGTACTGAAAGCCACGTCATGCTGGTCGATCTGCGCGCCAAGGGCATCACCGGCAAAGCCGCCGAGGCCGTCCTGGGTCAGGCCCACATCACGGTCAACAAGAACGCCATTCCGCACGACCCGGAAAAGCCTTTCGTCACCAGCGGCATCCGCCTGGGGACGCCCGCCATGACCACGCGCGGCTTCAAGGAAGCCGAGGCCGAGCTCACCGGCAACCTGATAGCCGACGTGCTCGACAATCCCAACGACGCCGACAACGTGGCGCGCGTGCGTGCCAAAGTCAACGAACTGACCACGCGCCTGCCTGTCTATCGCTAATCCAACCGGAGCGGGTGCCGACGGGCACCCGTCATCCTGATGAAGTGTCCGTTCTGCAGCTGTCCCGATACCCAGGTGGTGGATTCCCGGGTCTCCGAAGAAGGCGACACGATCCGTCGGCGTCGGCGCTGCACCGACTGCGATCGGCGTTTCACGACCTACGAACGCGTCGATCTCATGATGCCTGCGGTCGTCAAGCGTAACGGTGCCCGGGTTGATTTCGATCCGGCCAAGCTGCGGGCCAGCATGGCTCTGGCCCTGCGCAAGCGGCCCGTCAGCGCCACCGCGCTGGACGCCGCCGTCGCCCGTATCCAGGAACGCCTGCTGACCAGCGGCAAGCGCGAAGTCCCGTCCGGTTATGTGGGCGAACTCGTCATGGAGGCCCTGCGCGAGCTCGACCAGGTGGCCTATGTGCGGTTCGCCTCGGTCTATCGCAGCTTCGAGAACATCCACGAATTCGTGCAGACAATCGACGAATTCCAGACCGCCAATGATGGCGACGATCATGACGGGGCCTGAATCCACCGCCTTTTCCACCGAGGATCACCGCTGGATGCGGCGGGCCCTGGCGGTGGCCGAACAGGCACTCTTTGTCAGCAATCCAAATCCTCGCGTCGGCTGTGTGCTGGTGCGCGACGGCCGCTGGCTGGCCGAAGGCAGCACGCAGGCGGTCGGCGGGCGCCACGCCGAGGCCCAGGCCTTGCAGGCAGCGGCCGAGCAGGGGATTGACGTCCACGGGGCCACCGCCTACGTCACACTGGAACCTTGCAGTCATCAGGGGCGCACGCCGCCTTGTGCGGATGCGCTGATCGCCGCTGGGGTCGCGCGCGTCGTGGTCGCCTTGCAGGATCCGAACCCGCGGGTATGCGGACACGGGATCGGGCGCTTGCGCGCCGCCGGTATTGCGGTGGCTGTCGGCCTGTTTGCCGAAGACGCACTCGCTCAGAACCCGGGTTTCTGCGCCCGCATGACGCGCGGCACCCCCTGGGTGTGGCTGAAATCGGCGGCATCCTTTGACGGGCACACGGCCCTGCCGGACGGACGGTCCCAGTGGATCACCGGGGAATCCGCCCGCGCCGACGGGCATCGTTGGCGCGCCCGGGCCTGTCTCGTCCTGACCGGGATTGGCACGGTGTTGTCCGACGATCCCATGCTGGACGTGCGCGCGGTCCAGACGGTGCGGCAGCCGATCCGCGCCGTGCTGGATACCCAGTTCATCATTTCCGAGCGGGCGCGACTCTTCAATGGCAACCCGGTCTGGGTGTTCACGTCCCGGGTCGATGCCGGCAAGGCGGCGCGGTTGGCGGCGCGTAACGTACGGGTCATTCAGCTACCGGTCGGCAGCAACGGCGCCATCGATCTGGATGGCTTCATGCAGTGGCTGGGCGCGCACGAAATCAACGAGGTGCACGTCGAGGCCGGGGCGCGCCTGCTGGGTGCCCTGGTGGCGGGCAATTATGTCGATGAATGGATCGGCTATGTCGCGCCCTGCGTCCTGGGGGCGGGGCAGGGTCTGGCGGCTTTGCCGGCGCCCATCGCCGGGCTGGATCAGGCCTACCGTTATGAATTCCTGGATGCGGTACAGTTGGGCCGGGACATGCGCGTGCATCTGCGCCAAGCGGATCGTTGGCAGGCATTGAGGGCCGCGTGCGGCCTGACCGAACAGCAGGCAGCCGCGTAGGGCGTGCTTCGCGGGGGCGGCGCCTGTAGCGTCAACCGACACTTTTCTGGATGGGATCATCATGTTTACTGGAATCGTCGCGGCCGTGGGCCGCATCACCCACGTTCACCCCCTGGGCGCCGGGGACGATGCCGGTGTCCGCCTGACGATCGCCGCTGGCGGATTGCCGCTGCAATCGACCCGTCTGGGGGATTCGATCGCCATCCAGGGCGCCTGCATGACGGTGGTCGCCTTGCACGACGAGGCCTTCGAGGTCGATGTGTCGCGGGAAAGCCTGGTTCACACCTGCGGTCTGGACCGCGAGGGCGAGGTCAATCTCGAACACGCCATGCGACTGGGCGATAGTCTGGATGGGCATCTGGTTTCGGGCCACGTCGATGGCGTCGGCCGCGTCACCGTCCTGGACGCGGTGGCCGAATCGATCGAATTGCGTGTCATCGTGCCTGCGCATCTGTCGAAATACCTGGCCTACAAGGGCTCGATCACGGTCAATGGGGTCAGCCTGACCGTCAACCGGGTCGAGGATCAGGAAGAAGGCACGGAGATCTCCATCAACCTGATCCCGCACACGGTGCAGGTGACGACCTTGCGCAATCTCGAGGTCGGCTCACCGGTCAATCTGGAGATCGACCTGATCGCCCGCTACGTGGAACGCATGGTCGGCGGGATGGGCGTGATCGCCACCGGTGGCCTGGCTGCATGATGTGCTAGAATGTCGGACTTCGTCTGCCGGGTTGCCGGCGGGCGTTCAGGACAGGTGGCCGAGTGGTTGAAGGCGCACGCCTGGAAAGCGTGTATACGTGAATAGCGTATCGGGGGTTCGAATCCCCCCTTGTCCGCCAGAATGCAAAGCCCTTGATTTTAAAAATCAAGGGCTTTTTGATGTATGGCCGATACGATTCGTGTCGGCGTCTTACATCAGCGATGAAGCGTTTTCCAGCACGTAGTTGCAGGCTTTGTCCTTGATCTCGCCCTTGACCTTGCCCAGGTCGAACGAAGAACCGTTGCCGCCCGACAGCATGCCGGCCAGCCCCTGCTGGTAGCTGGCGTCTTGCTGCTGCTTCTTGGGGCTGCCCAAGCCGACTTTGCTGAGCAGATTGTCCTTCACGCTCGCGGCATCGGTGCCGCCTAGATATTTGTTCTTGATGCAGTATTGCAGGACGCCTGCCGCGCGTTGCCCGCCGTATCCCCGCTGAGGCTGGGAAGCCCCAGGGCCGAACCTGAGCCCCCGCCCAGCATGTCGCCCAGGCTGGAAGACGATTGCGATGCGGATTTGTCGCCTCCCAGGCTTTTGGATGCCTGGCTGGTGATGCTGTCCATCAGGCTCGACGACCAGGCGGGCGTGGCAATGGCGGCTGACAGTGCCGAGACCAGGACTGCCGTATACAGAGTTTTACGCATGTGAGTTCCTTCGAGTCGTGCACCAGGATTTGATCCGGATGTCATTGCGCCATGATATGCCTGAATCCGAAGGCCCGGACGACCGCCGAGTCCTCGTCGGTGTCTGTCGAGGTTCGAATGACGCGTACTTGACGGTTCGAGCCCGCCGCAAGACGTACAGAAGGACCCGAAGGTGATTGAGGCATAGGGCGAGCTCGTGACGCTGATCGGCGCGATGGCGCGGTCGTTGGTCAACAATCCCAAATTGCTGCTGCTCGTCGAACAGAATGCGCGCCTCGCGTTGCAAGCCGCCAACCGCGGCTACGTGATGGACTCGGGCTCCATCACGATGTCAGGAAATGCCAGCGATATGCTTGATGACCCGAAAGTCCGCGCTGCATATCTCGGAGAGTGATCGAGTCCTACGGCGCTGTCGCCTACGGGACGATTTCCCAGCCGTCGTGGATCGTGGTTTCGGCCCGCTTGTTCTTCCGGCGCATTCCCGATTATCGTAAGCGGGTCCTCAAACAAGGAAACACACGATGTCGCTCAAGCTCCAAGTCATCATCTGCAGCACCCGCCCGGGCCGTGTCGGTCCTGCTGTCGCACGCTGGTTCCACAAATTCGCGGCCGACCGCAGCCAGTTCGACGTCGAGCTCGTCGATCTGGCCGACTTCAAGCTGCCTCTTTACGACGAACCCGTGCACCCCCGCATGCAGCAATACGAGCACGACCACACCAAGCGCTGGAGTGCCAGTGTGGCGAGCGCCGACGCATATATCTTCGTCACGCCCGAATACAACTACAGCACGCCGCCTGCTCTGGTGAATGCTCTGGATTTCGTCTACAAGGAATGGAACTACAAGCCCTGCGGCTTCGTCAGCTATGGCGGCGTCTCCGGCGGTCTGCGCTCGGCCCAGGCGGCCAAGCTGCAGATCACCACGTTGAAGATGATGCCCATGGTCGAAGGCGTCGCCATTCCCATGGTGCAAAAGCACATCCAGGACAACGGCGAATTTGCCTCCAATGAGCTGATCGACGCTTCGGCCGTGACGATGCTGGACGAACTGTCGCGCTGGGCGACGGCGCTGAAGGCAATGCGCGCCTGATGGAAATGTGGCGAGCCTGAGCGCCTGGGGCAACTGAATCAGCGACCGCATTGCGGAATGACTTTCGGCTAGGGCTGATCGTGCGGCTCCACCTGAGCGTCGTGCGACACGACCGCTTCCTCGCCGATCAGGCCGCGCGGCCGGAAAATCAGGGTCAGCATCAGGACCAGCCCGATCAGGATGATCTGCGCGGCACCGCCCTTGACCTGCAGGTCCACGGGCAGGATGGACTGGGCCAGGCTTCCGCTCAGCGTCCAGACGGCCCACATCAGCACCGCGCCCAGGATGGCGCCCTTGTTGTTGCCGCTGCCCCCGACGATCAGCATGGTCCAGATCTGGAAAGTCAGAATGGGCAGGAAGTCCTCCGGGCTGATGTACCCGATGAAGCTGGCATACAGCGCGCCCCCCAGGCCCATGATGGCCGAGCCGATCACGAAGGACTGCAGCCGGAAGGCGAAGGCATCCTTGCCCAGCGAGGATGCCGCGACCTCGTCTTCGCGGATCGCCTTAAGCACGCGGCCCCAGGGCGACCGCACCATGGCTTCCAGGGCGCCGTAGATCACCACGACCGCCAAGACCATGAAGCCCAGCATCAGCACATTGCGTCCCAGGACCGACAGGGGCAGATCCGGCAGCAGCCTGGGGATGCTCGTCGCGCCCTCGGCACCGCCGGTCAGCCAGGATGCATTCAGCGAAATCAACTGGAAGATAGTGCCGATGCCGATGGTGACGATGGCCAGATAGTCCTCGTGCAGGCGCAGCGTGGGAATGCCTACGATCCACGCGCTCAGGGCGGCGGCAGCGGCGGCGCCCGCCAGGCCGACCAGAAAGGGCAGGTGAAAGCCGCCCAGGTGGGTCGGGTAGGTCGGCCCGCACAGGATGGCGAAGGTATAGGCGCCCACCAGAAAGAAACCGCAGACGCCGATGTTGAACAGACCCGTATAGCCCCATTGCAGGTTCAGGCCCAGGCAGACGACGGCATAGATCAGCGCCTGGATCAGAAAAAATATCAGGTAGGAACCGATACCGCTCATGATCGATCTCCCAGCAGGCCTTTCGGATAGATCAGCAGGATCAGGAACATCAGCAGGAATCCGACCGCCGGCATGTAGGCCGAGCCGATCAACGGCACCGACATCGATTCAGCCAACCCGATGATCAGGCCGCCCAGGACGGCGCCGTAGATACTGCCGATCCCGCCCAGGATCGCGGCGGCGAACATGGGCAGGATCAGGTTGAAGCCCATGTCGGGCGCGATCTGCACGGTCAGGCCGAACAGCGCGCCGGCGACGGCCGCGAAGCTGCCGCCCACGATCCAGGTCCAGCGGATGATTCCCTGGACATTGATGCCGGTGATGCTGGCCAGGTCGGGGTTGTCGGACACCGCGCGCATGGCTTTGCCCAGACGGGTGTGCGACAGGAACAGGTGCAGGCTGATCATCATCAGCGCGGTGATGGCCAGCACGAACAGTTCGTCCGCGGTCAGGCGCAACCCCGGCAGGATCCGGATGGCGATGGCGATGTTGCGTGAATAGTATTCGGGCTGCGAACCCCAGATGAAGATCACCAGATTGCGCAGCAGCAGTGATGCGCCGAACGAGGAGATCACCAGCGTGACCTGGATGTCGCTCTTGCGCAGCATGCGAAACAGCAGCCAGTCCAGCAGTAGCGCCAGACCGGCGGTCAGCCCGCCTGCGATGAAAATTGCGATGATCAGCCCCCAGCCGAAGCTCAGCGGGCCGAGGGTGCCGGCCCCGCCGGCGAAGACGGTGATGAACACCAATGCGAAGTACGCACCGAAGGTCAGAAACTCCCCATGCGCGAAGTTGGCGAAGCGCAGGATGTTGTAGGTCAGCGTCAGGCCGATCGCCCCCAGGGCCAGTGTCGCGCCCAGGATGATGCCGTTGGCGGCATATTGCAGGAGCATCATGGCGTGGTCCTCCGGATGCCCAGGTACAGTGCGCCGATCTCCGGATTGTCCAGCAAGGACTGGGCGGCATCATGGATCCGGTCGCGTCCTTCGGCCAGCACATAGCCTCGGTCGGAAATGGCTAGGGCCGCCTTGGCGTTCTGTTCCACCAGCAGGATCGTGATGCCCATCTCGCGGACTTCGCGCAGTTTGCCAAAGACCATGCCGACCATCTTGGGCGACAGGCCTGCCGAGGGCTCATCGAGCATGATCATCCGGGGTTCAGCCATCAGCGCGCGCGCCACCGCCACCATCTGCCGCTCGCCCCCCGACAGGGTGCCGGCGGCCTGCCGGCGCCGCTCGCGCAGGTGGGGGAACAGCGCGTACATGCGATCCAGCTCGCGATTGATCGTGGCATGGTCCGGTTCGATGTAGGCCCCCATCTGCAGGTTTTCTTCAATGGTCAGCCTGGCAAAGATGTTGTCGGTTTGCGGGACGTAGGCCAGGCCGCGCCGGACCATGCCGTGCGCGGGAAGTCCGGTGATGTCCTCGTCGAACAAACGTACGCTGCCGGCGCGGACCGTGACCAGACCGGCGATCGTCTTGATGAGCGTCGATTTTCCGGCGCCGTTGGGCCCCAGGACGGTCACGATCTCGCCACCGTGTACCTCGATCTCGACGCCGCGCAGGATATCGACTTCGGGGGTGTACCCGGCGACGAGTCCCTGCACGTGCAAAGCCAGGCCGGTCATTGAGGGACTCCTCCGAGGTAGGCGTCGAGCACTCTGGGGTCGTTGCGGACCACGTCCGGCGTCCCTTCCATCAGCAGCTTGCCCTGCGCCATGACCAGAACCGGATCGCAGAGCGCCTCGATCAGATCCATGTTGTGCTCGATGATGAGAAACGTCATGCCGTGCTCATGGATCTCGCGCAGTTTGTCCATGATGGTCGCCAGCAGGGTGGGGTTGACGCCGGCTCCCGGCTCGTCGAGCAGGATGAGCTGCGGATCGGCCATGAGCACGCGCGCCAGTTCGAGCAGTTTCTGTTGTCCGCCGGACAGGTTGCGCGCATATTCGCTCGCCAGCCGGTCCAGCCCCACAAAGGCCAGAATGTCACGTGCCCGTGCGCGGCAGGCCTGTTCCTGGGCTCGGACGGCTCCGCGTCGGAACCAGTTGTTCCAGAATTGCTCGCCCGCCTGGGCGGCGGGCACCATCATGGTGTTTTCCAAGACCGTCATGGCGGCGAAGGGACGCGGGATCTGGAAGGTGCGTACCAGCCCCTCGTGGAAGATGCGATGGGGCGGCAGGCCGCCAATCGGCTTTCCCTGAAAGACGATGTGTCCCGACGTTGGCTTATGCACGCCGGCGATGGTGTTGAACAGTGTGGTCTTGCCTGCCCCGTTGGGACCCACGAGGCCGGTGATGGTGTGAGCCTTCAAGGTGAAGCTCACGCCATCGATCGCGTGCAACCCACCGAACTCCTTGACCAGTTCGCTGACTTCCAGCATGTCCGACGTCCTTTCGCATGACTGCTCTTGGACACAGCCTGTCCGGTTGTCGTGCGCTTACTGGATCTTCGCGCGCAAGGCCGCGATCTGATCCACGGTCACCATGCCGGTCGATTCGACCTTGCCGTTCTGGACGGACCAGACCACCATCGGTGCGTTGATGTCGCCATACTGGTCGAACTGCAGCGGACCGGAAGCGCCCACGTACTGGATCGACTTGTGTTCGGCCAGCAGCTTGGCGGCCTTCTTCAGCTGATCGACCCCGGCATAGATCTTTTCACCCTTGGGGTCGGTGACCTTGCGGATGCTGTCGCGGATTGCTGTCCCCGTGGCTTTCCCGGCGTGTTCCATAGCCAGGCCGACGATGATCGTGCCGTCATAGGCGTTGGTGATGTAAGCCTGGGTTGGCAGACTGCCGAACTTCGCCTGGAATTCTTTCTTGAAGGTAGCCAGCGACGGTGTGGTGACTGATCCCGCCGCTGTGCCATGCACGTCCTTCATATACTGAGGCCCAACGTCGTTGACGAAGTCCTGCGATTCCAGCCCGTCGGGGAGCAAGAACTTCTGCGGGCCGCCGCCCGAGATCCACTCCCGTGCGATGGTCGTGCCGTCGCCGGGGTAGCCAATCAGGAACAGCGCATCGGGACTCGGACTCAGGGCTTTTTCGACCTCGGACCGGTAGGACGGCTGGCTAGGGTTGTAGACCACGTTTTCCGTCACCGCGCCGCCCAGCTTGGTGAAGGCGTTGGTGAATTCCTCGCTCAGGCCCTGACCGTAGGCATTGTTCAGGTACAGCACGGCGACTTTCTTGTAGCCCTGATCGAGCGCGACCTTGGCCATGGCGACACCTTGCAGGGCGTCCGATGGCGTGGTGCGGAACCAGAAGCCGCCTGTCTTATTGTCCTTACCCAGTTGCGTGAAGGTCGGCGAGGTCGAGGCCGGTGAGATCAGCACGACCTTGGCGGGGGTGGTGACCGAAGTCAGGATGGCGGCGCTCACGCCGCTGGACAGCGCTCCGACGATGGCGGGGACGTGCTGCACGTCCACCAGTTTCTTGGCGGCATCCACGCCCACGGATGCGCTGGTCTGGTCATCCAGCAGGGACAGATTCAGGGTGCAGGTCTTGGGGGTTTTGGCGGCGTTCAGATCCGAGACGGCCAGTTGTGCGCCTTTCGCGATCTGCTGGCCCAATACCCCCAACGACCCGGTCAGCGACATGACGCTGCCGATGGTGGTGGTGCAGGCCGCCTGCGCCGAACCCAGACTGAACACGCCGGCCAGTGCCGTGCAGATATAAAGTGCCTTCTTTGACATGACGATGCCTCCTGGTGGAAATTGGACCTGCCAACACTGTTGACTGTCTCTCGGAGGTACGGCATGGCCAGCAGCACGGCGGGCTTTTTGCTGCGTATACCAGGATTGGATCGGATGACGAAGAATTAGTTCAAATGTTGAAGCAATTTGACACATCGGCGGGGCATGATGTCCGACGGCCGGTTCCTCGTCGAGGCCCCGCGATGGGGGGCTACGGACCCGTGTGGTCTGTCGTTGCCTGTGTGGCAGCCGCTTGGGAGTCAGGTCGCCGGGGAGCCGATCCAGAGGGCCTGCTGGGGATGGTCGTGCTGGTCGTACAGGGGATCGTCCGGAAAGCGGCCCGCCGTGTCGGCCCAGGCGATCTGGAAGACCCGGATCGATTCACCGAAGCGGCTGCTGGCCTGGGCGACTCGCTGCTTGCGCACGAACGGGGTGGAGACGTCCTTCAGCATCACGGGAATGCGGACCTGATCGTGTGGCAGTACACCGTCAGCCAGACCGTCTCCCCGGTTGCCATAGGCCACGACATCGCTGATGACGTCCATGGCCAGGGCGTGATCCATCGTGCCGGTAATGATGAGTTCCGGCTGGCCAGAGCGGGCCAGACCGATCGTGTGGATGAACCAGGTGGCCGGGTCCATGTCCTCGTCGGCGACGACCAGATGGGTGTAGTCGTGCCATTTCAGCTTGTCTTCCAGGAAGCCTTGCAGCTTGGTCTGGTTTCTTTCCTGTTCCGACGTGGCCATGGAGGGTCAGCCTGGGTGCTTGAAAGAGGGGATTATCAATCCATCCCGGGCACGGTGTTCGAGAACCCGCAATCGACGTGCAGGATCTCGCCGGTGATGCCGGAGGCCAGATCCGACAGCAGGAAGGATGCGGCATTGCCAACGTCCTCGATGGTGACGTTGCGGCCCAGCGGGGATTGCGACTCGACGTATTTCAGCATGTTGGAGAAGTCGCGGATGCCGCTGGCAGCCAGCGTCTTGATGGGGCCGGCGGAAATGCCGTTGGCGCGCAGGCCCTTTTTGCCCAAAGATTTGGCCAGGTAGCGCACGCTGGCTTCCAGGGACGCCTTGGCCAGGCCCATCATGTTGTAGTTGGGAATGGCTTTTTCCGCGCCCAGGTAGGTGAGCGTCAGCACCGAGCCATTGCGGCCTTCCAGCAGCGGCAGGGCGGCCTTGGCCAGCGCCGGAAAGCTGTAGGCGGAAATGTCATGGGCAATCCGGAAATTTTCCCGTGTCATGCCGTCCAGGAAGTCGCCTTCCAGAGCGTCGCGCGGCGCAAATCCGATGGAGTGCACCAGCCCGTCCAGGCTGTCCCAGCGCTGGCGCAGGGTGGCGAAGGTCGATTCGATCTGGGCATCGTCGGACACGTCGCAGGGGATGACGATGTCACTGCCCAGTTCCTTGGCAAAGCCGCGGACACGGTCCTCGAAGCGTTCGCCGACGTAGGTGAGGGCAAGTTCCGCCCCTTGTGCGCGGCAGGCGTGCGCGATGCCGTAGGCGATGGAGCGGTTCGAGATAACACCCGTGATCAGGATGCGTTTGCCGTTCAGAAAACCCATGGTGTGTTGGTCCTTAAAAAACTTTTAACTTTGCACGCCTGTGCCGGGGACACGCAGGCGCTGCCCCGTGGACAGGGACGTGCTCTTCAGATTGTTGAGCTTGCGCAGCGCGTCTACCGAGGTGTTGTAGCGGCGCGCCAGCGAAAACAGGGTATCGCCCTTGCGGATCGTGTGCGTGCGTGCGCTGGGCTGAGCATTCAGGCGCGCGGTGCGCAGGCGGGATGGTTCGGGGGCAGTCTGGCGGGGCGTGTCGGCCCGCGCTGGGGTGGCCTGGGAAGCCGGGTCGGACGTGCCCTGGGAATAGGACGCGAGCTGGATGCCGCCCTCGGTCGGGGTCGAGCCCGGTGTCGCCGGGATCAGCAGTGTGGCGACCGTGGCCCGCGTTTGCTTGGTGTTCAGATTGTTGGCCTGGCGCAGCTGATCGAGCGTGATGCCGCTGGATTTGGCGATGCTGGCCAGCGATTGGCCGCGTTGCGGATGAACGACCCGCCACGATGACAGGCGGCCGGTATAGGTTTTCAGGTTGTCGTTGAAAACAGCGACCTTGTCCAGGGGCAGGTGCAGGGCCGGGTTGTGCTCGCCGAGGATGACCGGACGGTTGTACGATGGGTTTAGCGCCCGGAAGTCGTCGATCGGCATTTCCGCCAGCGCGGCGGCCACGGCAACGTCCATGTCCCGGGTTTTGTGGACAGTCGTGAAGTACGGGGTGTTGCTGACGTTGGGCAGCGTGATGCCGTATTTGTCCGGACGGGCGATGATGTTTTTGATTGCCTGGAGTTTGGGGACGTAATTGCGGGTTTCATCCGGCATGTCCAGCTGGGTGTAGATAGGCTGGCTGCCGGTGGTCTCGGCTTTGTCCATGGCGCGTTTGACCGCGCCTTCGCCCCAGTTGTAGGACGCCAGCGCCAGATACCAGTCGCCCTGGAAGTCGTACAGGTAGCTGAGATAATCCAGTGCGGCCTGGGTCGAGGCCACCGGGTCGCGCCGCTGGTCGCGCCATCGGTCCTGCTGCAGTTTATAGTGCAGGCCGGTGCTGGGGATGAACTGCCACAGGCCGGACGCCTGGGACCGCGACAGTGCGTTGGGGTCGTAGGCGGATTCCACGAATGGCAGCAAGGCCAGTTCGGTGGGCAGGCCGCGCCGGTTCAGTTCGTCGACGATGTAGTACAGATATTTGCCGGCCCGCTGGCTCATGAGCAGCACCGATTGCGGGTGCGCGGCGTAGTAGTCGGTCCAGTAGTCCACCCGTTCGCTGCGCAGGTTCGGGATGGCGAACCCCCGTCGGATGCGGTCCCACATGTCGCGAGGCGGGTGGGTCAGGTCGACGGTGCGCGAGGTGTCTTCCGCCACGTAGGCCTGGCGCTGGTTGGTGGAAGTCGGGCGCGTGGCGCAGCCGGCCAGCACCACCAGGATCAGCGGCAGGATCAGTCGCAGAATTTTCATGAGTCGATCATGTGAAGTCGTTTTTCCATTGACGCAGACACGCGAAGACCGCCTGCGGTGTATCCAGCAGTGTTGCGGCATGTTGACTGGCCGCGGCCCGGACGTCCGGGTGCCGGGCGCGCAGGAACGGATTGGTCCGCAGTTCCAGATCCAGGCACGACGGGACGGTCGGCAGGCCCTGGGCGCGCAGGCGCGCCGCATCCTGAGCACGGACCTGCAAGGCGGCGTTAGCCGGTTCGACCTGCAGGGCCCAGCGGATGTTGGCCGTCGTGTATTCGTGTGCGCAGCACACCAGGGTATCCGGCGGCAAACACCCGATTTTACTCAAGGATTCGAGCATTTGTGCAGGGGTGCCTTCAAAGAGGCGTCCGCAGCCGGCGGCAAACAGCGTGTCGCCGCAGAAAATCGCGGGGCGATCCGGGTCCAGCAGCCCGACGTATGCGATGTGTCCGGCGGTGTGTCCCGGGATGTCCAGCACCTGAAACTGCAGCCCTGTGCCGGGCAGTTCGACGAGGTCGCCTTCGGTCAGTCGGACGTCGCAGACCGGGAGGTTTTCGTGGCGGGGGCCATAGACGCGCGCCCCGGTTCGCTGTTGTAATGCCCGCACCCCGCCGACGTGGTCCTGGTGATGGTGGGTGATCAGGATGGCTTCCAGGATCAGGCCGTGGGTCAGCAGAGATTCGACCGGGGCGGCTTCACCGGGGTCGACCACGATCGCATGCCCGTTTTTCTGTACCATCCAGATATAGTTGTCCGACAGCGCCGGGATGGGCGTCAGGGTGGCCGGCGCGTCTTGGGTCGGGTTGGCAAGTTTCATGGCAAAGGAGGCAGGGTGGCACCGCAACGCGCAATGCCGATCGAATTGGCGGAATGGCTGGAAACCCCGGTCGGGCAGTACGTGCGCGCCTGGGAACAGCGTCAGGTCGATGCCATGGTCAGCAATGCATTCGGCTATCATGCCATACAACTTGGCCTGCCGCACTGGGACTTGCTCCAGGCCAACCGCATCCCCTACAAGGTCTGGGCGCACAGCCCCAGCGCGCCGTTCGGCACGCGAGCGGGGCGCCTGATCTGCGAACCGGAACAACTGCCTTTCGATTCCCAGAGCGTAGATCTGCTGGTGATGCCGCATACGCTGGAATGGTGCAACGAGCCCCATCAGGCCCTGCGCGAAGTCGAACGGATCCTGATGCCCGAGGGGCGTGTGGTCCTCACCGGCTTCAATCCGTACAGCCTGTGGGGCCTGCGGGAATCCCTGCCGGGTCTGGCCCTGCAGCTGCCGGTGCCCGTGCCGTCCCAGGTGTCGCCGTCCCGGCTGAAGGATTGGTTCAAGCTGTTATCCTTCGAGCTCGATCGCGGGCGGTTCGGCTGCTACGTGCCCCTGTGCGCCACGTCGACCTGGCTGCAGCGCTGGCATTTCCTGGAACATGCGGGCGACCGATGGTGGCCGGCCTGCGGCGCGGTCTATGCGATCGCAGCCGTCAAACGGGTCACCGGCATGCGGCTGGTGGGCCCAGCCTGGCGCAAGGGGCACCGACGGCGCGAGCGCCGGGAAGCCGTCGCACCGGTTGCCAACCGGGTCGATGACCTGGGCGGCTGATCTGAACACACATCGGGCATTCATGGGCGTCTCGCCGCGCCGTGAGTGCCGTAATCGAAACAGTAGGACATAGATGGCCGAACCTTTGGTGGATATCTGGACGGATGGGGCCTGCAAGGGCAATCCAGGGCCTGGCGGCTGGGGCGCCCTGTTGCGTCAGGGGCCGCACGAAAAGGCGCTTTACGGCGGCGAGCCGCTCACCACCAACAATCGCATGGAACTGATGGCGGTCATCCAGGCGCTGCGGGTGCTCAAACGACGTTGTGTCGTGACGGTGCATACGGATTCGGTCTATGTACAAAAGGGCATGACCGAGTGGCTGCCCAACTGGAAGCGGCGCGATTGGCGCACAGCCGACAGGAAGCCCGTGAAGAATGCCGATTTATGGCAGGACCTGGACGGGCTGGCCAGCCAGCATGAATTACACTGGCGCTGGGTCAAGGGCCACGCCGGCGACCCGGGCAACGAGCGCGCCGATGCCCTGGCCAATCAGGGCGTGGAAGACCTGAGCCGGGCCGTTTGACCGGGTGGGATCGGCCGGCTTTCCTGCGTGGGCAGCCAGATTCGTGAGCCCCTCGGGCCTTTGTTCTCGTTGTTTGTCCTCTCTTTTCTGATTGAAGATTCCTATGCGCCAGATCGTCCTGGATACCGAAACCACGGGCCTGGAGCCCGAACAGGGCCACCGTGTGGTCGAGCTGGCCTGCGTCGAGATCGTCAATCGGCGTGTCACCGATCATCATCTGCACCTGTACCTGAACCCGGATCGCGACAGTGACCCGGAAGCGCTGCAGGTGCATGGGCTGACGACGAAATTCCTGTCCGGCCACCCTCGCTTCCCGGAAATCGCGCAGCAACTGGTGGATTTCGTGCAGGATGCCGAGGTCATCATCCATAACGCGGCGTTCGACGTGAAGTTCTTGAACGCCGAACTCAAGCGCGCGAAGCTTCCGCCTTTTACCCAGTTGTGCGCCAAGATCACGGATTCGCTGTTGGTCGCGCGCGAGATGTTCCCTGGCAAACGCAACAACCTGGATGCCTTGTGCGACCGGTTCGGGATCTCCAATGCGCACCGGACGCTGCATGGCGCCCTGCTGGATTCCGAACTGCTCGGCGAAGTCTGGCTGGCCATGACCCGGGGGCAGGATTCCCTGCTGGGCGACGGGGCTGATGGCCCGGGCACGGATACCGTTGCGGGTGCGGGTGGCGCCGCGATCCGCTTCGATACTTCCAGCCTGCCGGTGATTCAGGTGACAGAGGCCGATCTTCAGGCTCATGAGGCCTATCTGGATGGGCTGGACAAAGCGTCCGGGGGCCGCAGTCTGTGGCGCGAGATCGAATCGCCGGCGGCACCAGAGTCGCCCGACGCGGCTCAGGGCTGACGGTCTGCACCACTATCGGGTTTCGTGTACAATCTTCGTCTTTCCAGTCGGCCGTCCTGGCGTTTCTCGCGCTGATTCTGACGGCATCCGATTGGGCGGTTAGCTCAGTGGTAGAGCACTGCCTTCACACGGCAGGGGTCACAAGTTCGAACCTTGTACCGCCCACCAGAATTCCAGAGCCATATCAAGCATTTAGCTGATATGGCTCTTGTTCGTTATGCATGTCGATTTAGAGTAAATCCCCCTATTCAGTGTCCCAAGAGTGTCCCAGCATTCGTTGACAG
>JAHRWZ010000029.1 GCA_019104865.1 Castellaniella sp.
CGGTTTTGCGGATGCGGCCCACATGGGGCGGGCCTTTCGCGCCGGGTATGGCATGGCGCCGGGCGTCTGGCGGCGAACCCATGCGGAAAACACCGTATAATGACGGTCCTTTTCCGGGAAGGCGATCCGCCTGCCCGACCCTGCCCGGGTGGTGAAATTGGTAGACGCAGGGGACTCAAAATCCCCCGCCGCAAGGCGTGCCGGTTCGATTCCGGCCCCGGGCACCACTCTGATAAACCTTTGATTTCAATTGGTTTTTGAAAAATCTTCCCGGCCTGTCCATGGGAAAATTTTCACATGCGTGTTAGCATGTGCAATTATGCAGGCTCACTGCTGGTGCACCTCACAGGGGCACCACCCGCACACCCTGGAGTTCCTTTGACAGCGGCGTCAAGCGAAAGACCAGCCACCAGCATCGTCGACGACCCCAACCGTCTGGAAACGCTGGCCAGCTACCACATACTTGACACCGCCTACGAGCTTGCCTTCGACGGCATCGTGAAAATGGCTTCGCTGGTGTTCGAGGCGCCGATCGCCGTCATCAATTTTGTCGATGCCAACCGCCAGTGGTTCAAGGCCGAGGTCGGTCTGGGCATCCGTGAAACCCCGCTGGACGTCTCCATCTGCCGTCACGCCATCCTGGAACAGGAGCTGCTCGTCATCAACGACACGTTGCCCGACCTGCGGACGGCTGGCAACCCGCTGGTCAAATCGGCTGAACGCAGCCTGCGCTTCTACGCAGGCGCCTTGCTCAAATCGGGTGAATATCCGCTGGGCACGCTCTGCGTCCTCGATCACAAACCGCGCGAGTTCAGCTCCGCCCAGCTTGATTGCCTGATGCTGATGCGTGATCAGGTCATGCATCTGCTGGAGTTCCGGCGGCATCACCATGCCCAGCGCCAGTTGCTGCAGCAACTGGACCAGGCCCACGACGAGCTCAGCCGGCTGTCAATGGTCGACCCGCTCACCGGTCTGCTGAACCGCCGCGCCATCGAGCAACGCCTGCGCATCGAATGCGATGCGCAGTTGCACGGCGATTTGTCCGGTGCGGTACTGATGATCGACCTGGACAACTTCAAGCACGTGAATGACAACCATGGACACTTGAACGGCGACCGTGTGTTGAAAGCGGTAGGCAAGCTGCTGCAGCAGGCCACGCGAGGCTCCGATGTTCTGAGCCGCTGGGGAGGGGACGAGTTCCTGGTGCTGCTGCCCAATGCGGATGCCGATCAGGCGCACGATGTGGCCACGCGCATTCTGGACACGCTTGCAAGCGGCATGGCGTCACAGCCGGGATGCCGCCAACTGGGCGCCAGTATCGGCATTTGCGCCCTGCGCGGCCACCCATCCGTGTCCGCCGTGCTTCAGGCGGCCGATGCCGCCATGTATCAGGCCAAACGGTCGGTCGGGCCGGGGTACAAAATTTCAATCGCCGCGCACCCGAGGGCATAGAACCCTGAGTGACCGGGCACTCCGGCAAATGAGAGATTGTCATCAGCCATGGGTGCTCGACGGCAAACCGCCCTCTGTCCCCACACTGGCGCACAGGGCATCGAAGCAGGCGGGATCCAAGGCGGTGCCCACGGTTTTCCGCATCATGTCGAGCGTCTGGCCCACGGGGATTGCGCCCCGGTACGGACGCTCGGCCGTGATGGCATCGAAAATATCGGCGGTGGTGATGATGCGCGTTTCGAGCACGATGCTCTCGGCGGCGATACCGCGCGGGTACCCCGCGCCATCCAGGCGCTCGTGGTGTGCGCCCGCAATGCGGGCCAGCTCCGCAAACCCGCTGAAACGCCCCAGGATGGATTCCGTGTATTCGGCATGCCGTCTCACCGATTCCCATTCCGCGGCATCCAGGCTGCCCGCCTTGTCGAGCACGCTGTTGCTGACACCCAGCTTGCCCACATCGTGCAGCAATGCCCCGCGATACAGCCAGCGCCGCAAGGCGGGGTCCATGCCCAGCTTGACCGCGATGGCGTCGGCATATTGGGCTACGCGACTGCTGTGGCCGCTTGTGTAGGGGCTTTTGGCGTCGACCACCTGGCCGAACGCCGCGGCGATATCGTCCAGATAATCATCGTCGATCAGTACCTGACGCACCTGCGGCTCGATGCCGTGCACGCGGACGGGCAGATCGTCGGCCGCCAGCGCCTGCCAGAATGCGGGGTCGGCGGCCACGGTTTCAAAGGCTTTGACCAGATCCGGGTCGAACCAGCGGCCCGAACGCAACCTGACTTCGTCCAGGGCAGCCTGCGGCCCGCCTTGGGTATGGAACACATCGATGACCTGGGCCAGCAGTGCAATGCGGGAATACAGCGGGATGGCGGACCCGGCCAGGCCCTCGGGCCGGCCCTTGCCGTTGAAATGTTCATCCAGGCTGAGGATGCCGTCGGCCACCGCGTGCGGGAAGCGCAGCATCAGGGCGATTTCCGCGCCCCGGTGACACCGGGTGGCGATCAGTTCCTGGGCGACGGCCTCGGCGTCCCGGACCACGGAAAAAATCCGGCGAAAGCGCTCCGCCAGCCCGGCCTTCAGGCCGGTGTGCGTGAGCACGAACGACAAGGCGCTGGGCAGGCTGTCGCCCACCTTTTTGTAGTTCCGCTTGAACTGCAGGTCATCGGTGAGATACAGCTCGCAGATTCTGGCGGCGTTGCTGCTGCAGCCAAGATCCTTCAGCAGCAGCGTGTAATACAGTTCCCACAACGAGGACTCGTCAAGTCCGATGACCTGCCCGATGTGCATGCCGATCCAGCAACAGCGCACACAATGACCGGGGGGCTGGCCTTCGGTGATGTCGAGCGCGTGACTGAACGCTCCGATCAGTTCGGACAGCCGGATA
>JAHRWZ010000061.1 GCA_019104865.1 Castellaniella sp.
CTGAATAGGCGTGAAGGTGCCGTAGTCGTGGTAGCTCTTGATGCGCGCCAGGGCGTTGACGAGTTCGCGATTGCCCACCATGAAGCCGATGCGCCAGCCGGCCATGTTGTAGCTCTTGCTCATGGTGAAGAATTCCACCGCGACGTCGCGCGCGCCGGGCACCTGCATGATGGACGGTGCGACGTAACCGTCGAATGTGATGTCCGCATAGGCCAGGTCATGCACGACCAGGATGCCGTGCTCGCGCGCCAGCGCCACGATACGCTCAAAGAAAGACAGATCCACACATTGCGCGGTCGGATTGCTGGGAAAGCCCAGGATCATCATCTTCGGCCTGGGAATCGTCTCGCGTACCGCGCGTTCGATCTCCTCGAAGAAATCCAGCCCGGGAGCCATCGGCACCGAACGGATGTTGGCGCCGGCGATCACCGCCCCGTAGATGTGGATCGGGTAGCTGGGATTGGGCACCAGGACCGTATCGCCGCGGTCGAGCGTCGCCAGCATCAGATGGGCCAGGCCTTCTTTCGAGCCGATCGTGACGATCGCCTCGCTGTCCGGATCGAATTCCACCCCGTAGCGGCGCTCGTACCAGCCCGTGATCGCCCGACGCAGGCGGGGAATACCCTTGGAGACGGAATAGCCGTGCGTGTTCTCGCGCTGCGCGACTTCCACCAGCTTTTCGACGATGTGCTTCGGGGTCGGGCCGTCCGGATTGCCCATGGACATGTCGATGATGTCCTCGCCGCGCCGCCGGGCGGCCATCTTCAGTTCCCCGGTAATGTTGAATACATAAGGGGGCAGGCGCTCGATGCGCGGAAAGGTCGTCATGGTGTTCCTTGGCAGGGCGGAGACAGGATCGGCAGGAGGTGGCTGCAGTGCAGCAAATTCGATAATCTAGCGCATGCGCCCGCGAGCCGCAAATCCACGATGGACCTGCCTCCCGTGGCCCGCGGCACTGCGCTATCATCACAGGAACTCTGGAGCTTCCCGTGTTACTGCAAAAAGACATCAATCCAGCCCTCAATACCGTGACGGCTTACGGGGAACACCACCTGGAGATCAACCGCGTCCGCTTCGAGACCGCAGTCTGTTTCGGCCCCGAAGGCCCGGTACGCAGCCTGGATCTGCGCACCGCCGCCGACATCGACGCGGCTTTCCTCAAAGCCCTGATCGGCCTGGACGAGTTGATCCGGGATCCCCTGGCTTTTCTGGACGACGCGCCCCCCACCCTGCCCAATGACGCTCCCGAAGTGTTGCTGATCGGCACGGGCGCGAGGCAGACCTTTCTTTCCCCCGGGGTCACGCGCCCGTTGCTGCAACTGGGCATCGGCGTCGAGACCATGACTACCCAGGCCGCCGCTCGGACCTACAACATCCTCATGTCCGAGGAACGGCGCGTCCTGGCCCTGCTGCTTCCTGGAGACTCCCACGCATGAACGCCATTGTGACCGGCCGCCCCCTGCCCGCCCTGAATGCACCGTCCACGCACGGCCCCTTCGATTCCGTATCGCTGCGGGGCAAACCATTTGTTCTGTATTTCTACCCCAAGGACAACACCCCCGGCTGCACGACCGAATCACAAAATTTCCGCGACCTGCACGAACAATTCAAAGCGATCGACTGCCAGATCTACGGCATCTCCCGCGATTCCCTGGGCTCGCACGAAAATTTCACCGAAAAGCAGAGCCTGCCCTTCGCCTTGATCTCGGACGCCGATGAGACATTGTGCGAACTCTTCGGAGTCATCAAGATGAAAAACATGTACGGCAAGCAGGTGCGCGGCCTGGATCGCAGCACCTTTCTGATCGACCGTCAGGGCGTGCTGGTCCAGGAATGGCGCAGCGTCCACGTCCCCGGCCATGCCGAGGAAGTCCTGCAAGCCGCACGCAACCTGGCCGCCTGAGCCCCCTACAGGAACCTTCATGCCCCTTCCGAAACCGCCGGCCCGCCTGGGCGCCTCCGTCGAGCCGACTTCGGCCGCCCCGATTCAGAACCCCGTTGCCGCGACCCGGCTGCCAACCCCGCCGGCCAGCCAGCCGGACACGCCGGCAGCGGCAGCGCCTACCCGGCGAACCCGCCAGGTCGCCGCGATCCTGTCCAGGCCTGTGCCATCGGCCCCTGCTCCGGCATCATCCGTCGCGGCTCCGGCGTCCACCCCCGCCCAAACACCCGTCCCGACCCGGACGCCTGCCCGGGTTCCAACACCAGCTGCAAAATCGCCTGTGGCGGAGCCCGCCCAAGCCCCGGTATCCCGACATCGATCCACCACGATCACCGAAGCCCCGGTCAAAAGCCCAGCGGCGGACAAGGCTCCGACCGCGGGCAACGCCAAGGCCCGTTCGCGGCGCCTGCCCGCGACCCAGCGCAAGCTGTTCGTACTGGACACCAACGTTCTGCTGCACGACCCCACGTCACTGTTCCGCTTCGCCGAACACGACGTCTTCCTGCCCATGATCGTGCTCGAAGAACTCGACCACCAGAAAAAAGGGATGTCGGAAGTCGCGCGCAACGCCCGCCAGGTCAGCCGCTATCTCGACGAACTGGTCGGCACGGCGGACCTGACAAAGGGCGTTCCGCTGGATGCGTTGGGCAATATAGACGCACTGGGATCGCTTTTTTTCCAGACCCGCCCCACCGAAGCGCACCTGCCGCTGGAACTGCCGATGGGCAAGGCGGACAACGTCATCCTCAGCATCGTCCACGGTCTGCGCAAGCAATCCCCGAAGCGCGAGATCGTGCTGGTCTCGAAGGACATCAACATGCGCCTGAAGGCGCGTGCCCTGAACCTGCCCGCCGAAGACTATCTGAACGACCATGTCCTGGACGATTCCGACCTGCTGTATGACGGCATCATGCCGCTGCCGGAAAATTTCTGGACACGGCACGGCAAGAACATCGAATCCTGGCAGCAAAACGGCCTGACCTGGTACCGTGTGCGTGGCCCGCTATGCAGCCAGTTCATCGTCAACGAGTTCGTGTACTACGAAGGTGACATGCCGCTGGCTGCCCAGGTCCGCGAGGTCACCGGGAAAAGCGCGGTCCTCACCACGCTGCGCGATTTCAGCCACAATAAAAACAGCGTCTGGGGGGTCACGGCACGCAACCGCGAACAGAATTTCGCACTCAACCTGCTGATGAACCCGGATATCGATTTCGTATCCCTGCTAGGGCAGGCCGGCACCGGCAAGACACTGTTGGCGCTGGCCAGCGGGCTGGCCCAGGCCTTCGAAACCAAACGCTACACAGAGATCATCATTACCCGGGCGACCGTGCCGGTCGGCGACGACATCGGCTTTCTGCCTGGCACCGAGGAAGAAAAGATGCTGCCCTGGATGGGGGCGCTGGAGGACAACCTGGAAGTCTTGCACCAGGGATCGGGTAGCACGGTCAGCACCACCAGCAATGGCCAGGAATGGAACAAGACCCCGGCCATGGATCTGATCCGCTCACGCATCAAGGTCAAGTCCATGAACTTCATGCGCGGGCGTACCTTCCTGAATAAATTCCTGATCATCGACGAGGCCCAGAACCTGACGCCCAAGCAGATGAAGACCCTGATCACCCGGGCAGGCCCCGGCACCAAAATCGTCTGCCTGGGCAATATCGCGCAAATCGACACACCCTACCTGACCGAAGGCAGCTCCGGCCTGACCTACGTCGTGGACCGGTTCAAGGGCTGGCCGCACGCGGGGCACATCACGCTGCAGCGCGGCGAACGCTCACGCCTGGCCGATTACGCCAGCGATGCCCTCTGACATGGCGGACTCGACACGCGCAGCCCTGCCCCTGGCGTTCACGTTGGGGGATGCCGCGGGTATCGGCCCGGAACTGATCGTGCGTCTGTTCGCCGAAGGCCTGCCCCATCCGGCGGTGGTCTATGGGGACATCGGCGCCCTGGAACGGACCTGTCTCGCAATGGGACTGGATGATCGTCTGGAGATCCGGGCGATCGACCACCCCGGCCAAGGCACGACGGGGGCAGTGATCGGGGTGCTCAACCGCTGGCAGGCCCTGCCCGCCGACCTGCCGTGTGGGCGCGAGGACCCGCGCGCGGGCCGCGGCGCCTACGAGTACCTGTGCCACGCCATCGACGATGCGCGGGCCGGGCTGCTACGGGCGCTGGTCACCGCGCCGCTGCACAAGGGCGCCATGCACGCCGGCGGCATCGACTACCCAGGCCACACAGAGATCCTGGCGGAACGCACCGGCACCACAGACTACGCCATGATGCTCACCAATGACGAACTGCGGGTCCTGCTGGTCACCATCCATATCGCCCTGGCCGACGTCCCCGTCGTCATCGATCGGACGGCCGAGCTGCGCGCCATCCGGCTGGCTCATCTGGCATGCCGGATGGCCGGCATCGCCCGGCCGCGCATCGCTGTGGCCGGGCTCAACCCCCATGCGGGCGAAGGCGGCGTCTTCGGCACCGAGGAAGCCCGCCACATCGTTCCGGCCATCGAACAGGCCCGTGCCGAAGGACTGGATGCCTCCGGCCCCTGGCCGGGGGACACGGTCTTCATGCGGGCGCGTAAGGGCGAATTCGACATCGTGGTCGCCCAGTACCATGACCAGGGCCTGATCCCGGTGAAGTACCTGGGGCTGGACGACGGGGTGAACGTGACAGTCGGCCTGCCGTTCGTCCGCACCAGTGTGGACCATGGCACGGCCTTCGACATTGCCGGCAAGGGCATCGCCGACCCGGCGTCGCTACGAGCCGCCATGCGGATGGCGCTGCGAATGACCCAGGACACGGAATAACCCGCAGCCAACCGCCCCTGGAAATCGGGCGGGTTCGGAACGCCGGGGTTCAAGGCCCGAGTCCGGTATTGCACCGGGCTCGGGCTTTTTATCAGAATCCCGGATTGCCCGAGAAATTCAGGAAACGCGTGCTCGAGCCCTGGAAGGTCAGGCGCACGGTCCCGATCGGGCCGTTACGCTGCTTGCCGATGATGATTTCGGCCGTGCCCTTGTCCGGAGAATCCGGATTGTAGACCTCGTCCCGGTAAATAAAGATAATCACGTCGGCATCCTGCTCGATGGCACCGGATTCCCGCAGGTCGCTCATCACCGGACGCTTGTTGGGACGCTGCTCCAGACTGCGGTTCAGCTGCGACAACGCGACCAGCGGGCAGTTCAGTTCCTTCGCCAGACTTTTCAGCGAACGGCTGATTTCGGAGATCTCCGTTGCGCGGTTTTCCCCGCCGCTACCGGACATCAGCTGGATATAGTCAATGATGATCATCCCCAGTTGGCCGCACTGGCGCGACAGACGCCGCGCCCGGGCACGAACTTCCATCGACGTCAGCGCCGGGGTCTCGTCGATGTAGATCTGCGCCTGCTCGACCTTCTGCACGGCATGCGTCAGGCGTGGCCAGTCGTCCTGGTTCAGCTTGCCCGTGCGCATGCGGTGCTGGTCCAGCATACCGACCGAGCCGATCATGCGCATGGCCAGCTGCACGGCGCCCATTTCCATGGAAAACACCGCGACCGGCAGGCCCTGCTCGATGGCGACGTGCTCGCCGATGTTCATGGAAAACGATGTCTTGCCCATGGACGGGCGACCCGCCACGATGACCAGATCCCCTGGCTGCAGACCCGAGGTCATGCGGTCCAGGTCGTTGAACCCGGTGGGCACCCCGGTGACGTCGGAATCACCTTCGCGGTGGTAGAGCTCGTCGATACGCTCGACCACTTGCGCCAGCAGCGGCCGGATTTCCTGGAACCCGGCCATGCCGCGCGCGCCTTCCTGGGCGATCTGAAAGACCCGGGATTCGGCCTCGTCCAGAATCTGCCGGGCTTCCTTGCCCTGCGGATTGAAAGCAGCCGAAGAGATCTCGTCGGCAATCGACACCAGTTTGCGCAGCATCGAGCGCTCGCGCACGATCTCCGCATACCGGCGGATGTTGGCTGCGGACGGCGTGTTGTGGGCCAGCGCGTTCAGGTATGGCAGGCCACCGCTGTCGTCGGCCTTGCCGGCCGTGGTCAATGACTCGTGGACCGTGATCACGTCGGCTGGCCGGGCCAGCCCCACCAGCCGGGTGATGTGCTGCCAGATCAGGCGGTGATCGAAGCGATAGAAATCGTCTTCCGTCAGGACGTCGGCAACCCGGTCGAACGCTGCATTGTCCAGCAGCAGTCCCCCCAGCACCGACTGCTCGGCCTCGATGGAATGCGGCGGCACCCGCAGGTAATCCAGTTGGCTGTCGGCTTCGATCTCCACCTTGGTGTCCTCGGAATCAATGAAAAAAGGCCGGCATGGCGCCGGCCTTTTCAGAGGTGCCTCTGCCATTCCCGCAGAGGGAATGTAGCACGGCGCCGGATGGCGATCAGGCCATCTCGCCCTGCACGGTCAGGGTGATGTCGGCCACCACGTCGGCGTGCAACGCGACCTGCAGCGGGAACTCGCCCACAGCCTTGATGGCGCCGTCCGGCATGCGGACCTGACCCTTGTGCACGCCGGTGAAACCGGCGTTATGCAGGGCAGCGGCCACGTCCATGTTGGTGACGGAACCAAACAGACGGCCATCGACACCGGCCTTCTGGCTGATGATCAGCGCGTAGCCGTGCAGCGTCTCGGCCATCGCCTGCGCGGCGGCCAGCTTTTCAGCCTGGTGCTTTTCGAGTTCCGCACGGCGGGCTTCGAATTCCTTCAGGGCCGCTTCGGTGGCGCGGCGAGCGATCTTTTGCGGGATCAGGTAGTTGCGGGCATAGCCGTCACGCACGCGGACCACTTCACCCAGATTCCCGAGATTGACGACTTTTTCAAGCAGAATGACTTGCATGACAGGGGACCTCGGATCAGTTGTGGTTGTCGGTGTACGGCAACAGGGCCAGGAACCGCGCACGCTTGATCGCGGTGTCCAGCTGGCGCTGATAGTGCGCCTTGGTGCCGGTCAGACGAGCCGGGATGATCTTGCCGTTTTCCTGGATGAAATCGCGCAGGGTGTCCAGGTCCTTGTAGTCGATCTCTTCGACCTTGGCGACCGTGAAGCGGCAGAACTTGCGCCGCTTGAACAGCGGGTTCTGTTGCCCGAATTTGCGTTTTTCTTTCGACTTCTTGAAGTAAGCCATGATGTTTGCCTTTATCTGGTTCCGGGCCTGGCCCGGTGGGTTCATTCAGTGTGCTTGCACGAGCTGCTGGATATGCAACACCAGCCGATCCGATCCTTGTCGCTGCGGGGCCAGAAATCCGACGATCCGTACCTGACTGCCCACAGGGGACTTGGCCAGGGCCAGCGCGGGATCTCCGAGGGCCACCGCGTTCAGTCCCAGTGTTACCTTGCGGGACAGGCCGGCTTCGAGAACCTGGGATTCGTGCTCCATCCGCATCCGCAGCACCGGCAGGCCTGCCGGTGTGTGGCGCAAGGGCTCGATTTCAACCAGGTGCGCCGCCAGCTCGACACGGTTCACGGATCGCGCAAGCGCCGGATCAGGAATTCGAGGATTCGACGGAGGAGGCCTTGCGGGCTTCTTCGCGTTCGACCGACTTCATCATGATCGAAGGTTCAGTGTGCGCGTGCTTGGTCTTGGCGAACAGGTGGCGCAGGATCGCGTCGTTGTAGCGGAACGAGTGCTCCAGTTCGTCGAGGGCGGCCTGGCCGCATTCGATGTTGAAGCAGACGTAGTGAGCCTTGACGAGCTTCTGGATCGGGTAGGCCAACTGGCGGCGACCCCAGTCTTCGACACGATGGATCTGACCGCCGTGGGTTGTGACCATGGCTGAATAGCGCTCGATCATGGCGGGCACCTGCTCGCTCTGATCGGGATGCACGATAAACACTACTTCGTAGTGGCGCATGAATGACTCCTTAAGGATATCTGCGATGTTGACAGACAGCCCGTCGGCACTGGGATTCCAGTCATCTTCAAAAATGACCACCAGGCACGATCGAGCAAGTAACCCAGCATTCTAGCACAAGCAACCGGCAATCAGTGGCTGCGCACCATCGCATACGCCGAATGATTGTGGATCGACTCGAAATTTTCCGCCTCGACCTCGTAGGCGGTCACGCCGGGCAGGCGCTGCAGCATCACGGCCACGTCGCGCACCAGGTCTTCGACGAACTTCGGGTTTTCATAAGCGCGCTCCGTGACGAATTTTTCATCGGCGCGTTTGAGCAGGCCCCAGAGTTCGGACGAGGCCTGTGCCTCGATGCGCCGGATCAGATCGTCGAGCGCCGGGGCCCGATCGGCCTCGCAATCCACGCGCACTGTGACGTGCGAACGCTGATTGTGCGCGCCGTATTCCGAAATCGCCTTTGAGCACGGGCACAGGCTGGTCACCGGCACCTGCACGGACAGGGAAAACCGGGGCGACCGCCCCCGCTGAGCGCGCACGACCCAGCCAACCTGATAATCCAGCAGGCTGCGCACGCCGGACACAGGGGCGGATTTTTCCACGAAATACGGAAAGCGGGCCGTCATGTCGCCGGCATCGGCCTGCAGCAGATCCAGCATGGCCTGCGCCATGGCGCACATCGATGCCGGTGTCATCGGCTCGGCGCGGTGGGCTTCCAGCAGCGCGATGAAACGCGACATATGGGTGCCCTTTTCCTCGGCCGGCAAGGCGACGGTCATTTCCCAATCTGCGATGGTGGCCTGCGGCTGCGCGGCGCTAGCCACCAGCAGGGGGTGGCGCACGCCGCGCACACCGACCCGCTGAATGGCGATATGGCGCGTATCGGCACTGCTTTGCACGTCCGGCATGGCGATGACAGCCGGATCCAGCACGGTGTTCATGAACTTGTCCTTTCCAAACGTTGGCGTATCGACGCCTCGATCCCTCGGGCATCGAGGCCGAGCCCGGCCAGGATCGCCTTCTGGTCCCCGTGATCGATGAATTCATCCGGCAGGCCCAGCTGCAGGACTGGGCGAACGATCGCATCCCGGTTGAAGTATTCCACAACTGCGCTGCCGGCGCCGCCCATGACCGCGGCTTCCTCGATCGTCACGAACAGGCGGTGCGTGCCCGCCAGTTGCGCCAGCAAAGCCTCGTCCAGCGGTTTGACGAAGCGCATATCCACCAGCGTAGCATCCAGCGCCTCGGCGGCTTGCGCAGCCTGCGGCAGCAGGGTGCCGAACACCAGCAAGGCGACGTCCCGCCCCTGCCGCCGGACGACCGCGCGGCCGACCTCGACAGGGTCCAGGTTGTCACCCGGCTCGGCACCGCAGCCCGCACCGCGCGGGTAGCGCACCGCCGCAGGGCCAGGATGCAGATAACAGGTATTGAGCAGCAGGCGCGCCTCGAGTTCGTCCGATGGAGTGGCCACCACCATGTTCGGGATGCAGCGCAGGTACGCGATGTCATAGTTGCCGGCGTGAGTGGCGCCATCGGCACCGACGATGCCGGCACGATCCAGGGCGAAGGTGACGTCCAGATTCTGCAGCGCCACATCATGGATCAGTTGATCATAGCCGCGCTGCAGGAAGGTGGAATAGATCGCGACAACGGGCTTGCAACCCTCGCAGGCCAGGCCGGCGGCAAAGGTCACGGCGTGCTGCTCGGCAATGCCCACATCGAAATAGCGCCGGGGGAAACGGCGTTCGAACTCGACCAGCCCGCTGCCCTCGCGCATGGCGGGCGTGATGCCCACCAGCCGCGTATCGGCTGCGGCCATGTCGCACAGCCAGCGGCCGAACACCTGGGTGAAGGTCTGGCGAGCGGGTTGCGCGGGCTTCTGGATGCCGATCGACGGGTCGAATTTGCCCGGCCCGTGATAGAGCACGGGGTCGGCTTCCGCCAGTTTGTAGCCCTGGCCCTTGCGCGTGACGACGTGCAGGAACTGCAGGCCGCGCAAGGCGCGCAGGTTTTCCATCGTGGGGATGAGGACCTCCAGGTCGTGGCCATCGATCGGCCCCATGTAGTTGAACCCGAGTTCCTCGAACAGCGTGGCGGGCGACAGCATGCCCTTGGCGTGGCCTTCAAGCTTGCGCGCCAGCGTCAGCACCGGCGGCACGTGCTGCAGCATCGCACGCCCCATGTTTTTCGCACGCGCATAGAACTGCCCCGACAGCAAGCGTGCGAAATAGTAGTTCAACGCACCGACCGGCGGCGAGATCGACATGTCGTTGTCATTGAGCACCACCAGCAGATTCACATCGGGCGTGACGCCGGCGTTGTTCAGCGCCTCGAAGGCCATGCCGGCGCTCATGGCGCCGTCGCCGATCACGGCGATGTGCTGGCGATCGAGCCCGGCATTGCGCGCCGCCACCGCCATCCCGAGCGCGGCCGAGATCGACGTGGACGAGTGCGCCGTGCCGAATGCGTCGTAGGGAGACTCGCTGCGCTTGGGAAAACCCGAGATGCCGCCATGCTGGCGCAGCCCGGCCATCGCATCGCGCCGGCCGGTCAGGATCTTGTGCGGATAGGATTGGTGACCCACGTCCCAGATCAGCCTGTCCCGGGGCGTATCGAACGCATAGTGCAGCGCCAGGGTGAGTTCGATCGTCCCCAGGTTGGAGGACAGGTGCCCCCCGGTGCGCGACACGGAGTCCAGCACGAACGCCCGCAGTTCGGCGGCCAGTTCCCTGAGGTCCCGACGGTCCAGACGGCGCAGATCAGCCGGCGATTGGATGCCTTCCAGTAGTCTAGTCATGATGCCTTGATCCAGGGCCAGTCCCCGCTAATGGGACCGGCCGATGATGTAGTCGGCCAGTTCGCGCAGGCGGCAGGCCGACGGCCCGAGCGGCAGCAGCGCGGCGCAAGCCTGTTCGCGCAGGCTGGCCAGCAGTTCGCGCGAACCTTCCAGCCCCATGATGGACACGTAGGTCGGCTTGCCCTGGGCGGCATCCTTGCCGGCGGTCTTGCCCAGCGTGGCCGAATCGGCGGTCACGTCCAGGATGTCATCCACCACCTGGAAGGCCAGGCCCATGGCCGAGGCGTACGATTCCAGGCCGGCCCGCGCCGTGCTGCTGGCACCGGCCACCACCCCGCCCAGAAGCACGCTGGCCTCAAGCAGGGCGCCGGTCTTCATGCGGTGCATGTGCTGCAGGGCCTCGACGCGCAGCGTCCGGCCAACACTGGCGCAATCGATGGCCTGGCCGCCGACCATGCCGTCGCTGCCCGCCGCGCGGGCCAACAACTGGACCGCCTGGACCGTCAGGGCCGGCGCAATGGGCATCTGCGCCAGGCAATCGAAGGCCAAGGGCTGCAGCGCATCCCCCGCCAGCATGGCCAGGGCCTCGTCGTCGAACCGGCGATGCACGGTGGGCCTGCCCCGCCGCAGATCGTCGTCATCCATGCAGGGCAGATCGTCGTGAATCAACGAATAGGCATGAATCAGTTCCACGGCGGCGGCGGCGGCGTCAAGCGCCAGATCCTGGGAGGCGGCCGTTCCGTTCGGCGCGCGGCTGGCCTCGCCGGCCGCATAGACCAACGCGGCCCGCACCCGCTTGCCCGGCCCGAGAACGGCATAACGCATGGCTTCGTGCAGCCGCGCGGGATCGTCCTCGACGGGCGGCAGCAGATCGTCGAGCACCGCCGAGACATGATCCACCCGATCGTGCAGCCAAGCGTCGAAATTACCCGCCGCAGCACTCATGACGCGTCCCGCGTCGAGGCGTCGTCGAAAGGCTGGAGCAACTGGCCCTGAAGCACCTGGACCTGCTGCTCGACAGCCTCCAGCCGCTGCTGGCACACCTGGGCCAGCGCCACGCCGCGCTGATACAAGGCAATGGATTCGTCCAGGCCCAGGCTGCCGTCGTTCATGCGGCCGGCCAGGTCCTCGAGTTCGGCCAGTGCCGTCTCGAAGTCCTGGGGCAATGAATCGGCCGACCGGGGCGCGCGATCCGGCGGCGGGGTTTGTTCGTTGACCATGGGATTTCATCTGTGCATTCCAGACTGGATTGTACGGGAACCCCGCCAGACCATGAAACAGGCACGGCCCATCCCGGCCCCAGGGTGGGGTACAATTTCGTCCCCTGCCCCGAACCGGGCTTCACGCCGTGTCGGGGCCATGCGGTCCGGTCGCGCCATGCGGCCGACCGGCTCGGGCGTTTTTCTTCGCGCCGATCCGGCCGCCGTCCTTTCCCCGCCCCGCCCGCCTGGACTGCCGGCGCCGGGACGCGGGGACGCGGCAACCCGGACGGTTCCATTCTTGCGGGGGGAACCAATGACCAACCCTTACATCCCTTCCGGCGCGGATCTGGCCAGCCAGCTTCCGGTCCATCATTATTTCGACCCGTCCATCCTGGCACGGGAACGCAGCCACATATTCGAACGCAGCGCGCGCTACGTGGGGCACGGGAAAATGGTGCCGAACCCCGGCGACTGGCGCACACTGGCCCACGAGGGCGGCGGCCGTGTCCTGCTGCGCGACCGGACCGACGTACGCCTGCTGTCCAATGTCTGCCGCCACCGCCAGGCCCTGATGCTGGGCAGCCAGAACGGCCGCGACGCCGATTGTGCGGCCGGCAACCTGTGCAGCACGGGCGGACGCATCCTGTGCCCCATCCATCAATGGAGCTACGACGCCCGGGGCGGCCTGCTGAACGCCCCGTTGTTCCCCGAGAAACCGGACCTGCGGCTGCGGGAATTCCCGCTGCGCGAC
>JAHRWZ010000034.1 GCA_019104865.1 Castellaniella sp.
GTCGGACACGATCAGGATATTGGCGCCAGAACGCACGGCATCCTCGGCATCGGCCGCCAGCGAAGCGAGGCGGGCTTCGATGCCGTCCTTGCCCCAGGCCACCGGGTAGCAGATGTCCAGCTCGAAGGAGCGGAATTTGCCGCCGGTGTATTTCTCGATGTGGCGCACCTTCTGGATGTCGGAGAAGGAGAGCACCGGCTGCGACACTTCCAAACGGATCGGCGGGTTGATGTCGGTGACGTTCAACAGGTTCGGCTTCGGCCCGACGAAAGACACCACCGACATCACCAGTTCCTCGCGGATCGGGTCGATCGGCGGGTTGGTCACCTGCGCGAACATCTGGCGGAAATAGTTGTAGAAGGGCTTGGGGCGGTCCGACAGCACCGTCAGCGGCGCGTCGTTGCCCATCGATCCGATGGCCTCCTGGCCGCTCGTGGCCATGGGTTCCAGGATGAACTTGAAGTCTTCCTGCGTCCAGCCGAAGGCCTGCTGGCGGTCCAGCAGGCTGGCGGTGGCTTCGGGCAGGTCGTCGGACTTCAGGGCAGGCAGGTCGTCGAGCTTCATGCGCAGACGCTGGATCCACTGCGGATAGGGGTGCGCATTGGCCAGTTGCGACTTGATCTCTTCGTCGTCGATGATGCGGCCCTGCTGCAGGTCGATGAGCAGCATCTTGCCCGGCTGCAGGCGCCATTTCTTGACGATGCGGTGCTCGGGGATCTGCAGCGTGCCGGCTTCGGATGCCAGGATCACCATCTTGTCGTCGGTGATCAGGTAGCGCGCGGGACGCAGCCCGTTGCGGTCCAGCGTGGCGCCGATCTGCCGTCCGTCGGTGAAGGCCACCGCCGCCGGGCCGTCCCACGGCTCCATCATGGCCGCATGGTATTCGTAGAAGGCGCGCCGGGACTCATCCATGTCGGCGTGCTGTTCCCAGGCCTCGGGAATCATGATCATCATGGCATGGGCCAGGGAATAGCCCGACATGACCAGCAGTTCCAGGCAGTTGTCGAAGGTGGCCGTATCCGACTGGCCTTCGTAGACGATCGGGTAGAGTTTGCTCAGATCCTCGCCCAGTACCGCCGAGGTCATGACCCCTTCGCGGGCGCGCAGCCAGTTGAAGTTGCCCTTGACCGTGTTGATCTCGCCATTGTGCGCGATCATGCGGTAGGGGTGCGCCAGCGGCCAGGCGGGGAAGGTGTTGGTGGAAAAACGCTGATGGACCAGGGCCAGCGCCGAAATGGCACGCGTGTCGGCCAGGTCGCGGTAGTAGACGCCGACCTGGTTGGCCAGCAGCAAGCCTTTGTAGACCACCGTGCGCACCGAAATCGACGGCACGAAATATTCCTGGCCGTGCGCCAGCTGCATGCGCTGGATGGCGTGGCTGGCGGTCTTGCGGATGACGTAGAGTTTGCGCTCCAGCGCATCGGGCACCATGATGTCCGGACCGCGGCCGATGAACAGCTGGCGGATGACCGGTTCGCAGGCGCGCACGGTGGGCGACATCTTCATGTCGTGATCGATGGGCACGTCGCGCCAGCCCAGCACCACCTGGCCCTCGTCGCGCACGGCGCGTTCCAGTTCGCGTTCGCAGGCCAGGCGGGATGCGGTTTCCTTCGGCAGGAAGACCATCGCCACCCCGTAGTCGTCGGGGGGCGGCAGGGTTACGCCCTGCGCGGCCATTTCCTCGCGGTAGAGCTGGTCCGGGATCTGGAGCAGGATGCCCGCGCCGTCGCCCATCAGTTCGTCCGCGCCGACTGCGCCTCGGTGATCCAGGTTTTCCAGGATCCTCAGCGCCTGCTGAATGATGGTATGGCTTTTGTTGCCCTCGATGTGGGCGACGAAACCCACGCCGCAGGCGTCGTGTTCGTATTCGGGGTGGTACAGACCCTGGGCGGCCGGCAGGCCGGGGGGACAGGAGGCGGGTTGGGTCATGGCGAGACTCGAAAGGGTGAAACGGGGGCCGGCGTCTGTGCTCGGTGGAATGTGGCGTCCGGAACAGGAAGCCCCACCGCGAAGGTGGAATCAGAAAATTACGCCGCCATGGTCTTGTCGACAATAGGTTTTTTCCTGATGCGTCCCTATTTATAAGCATTGAATACGCTTATTCGGTTAATTAGGGACACATTTATTCAAATGAAAAATATGAATTAAATATTGAGGCGAGGTTTTGATGGATGCGGGGAAACCCGAATGGCACAATCAAAAAATATTTATCGGATGTTGTCGCGCGCTGTCGGATGGGGCGCCGGCGGTGCGCACAGGCCATCGATCAGCACATGGGCAAGCCCGCGAGAGCAAGTCTCGACTCGGGCGTCTACCTGGTAGACCTGCGCCAGGGATTGGGCCGTGATCACCTGGTCGGGGGTGCCGTGGCCGACCAGTTTGCCAGCCTGGATCAGCAGCGCGTCGTCGCTGCGCTGCAGGGCGACATTCAGGTCGTGCAGCACGATCAGGGTGATCAGGTCGTGCTCCTGGGTTTCCTGGCGCAGCAGGTTCATCACATGACACTGATAGTTCAGGTCCAGGGCGGATAAGGGCTCGTCGAGCAGCAGCAGGCGTGGCGTGCGGATCAGCGCCTGCGCCAGGCCCACCAGCTGTTTCTGTCCGCCTGAAAGCTGATCCAGATAGTGCATGGCCAGATGCTCGATACCCAGCCTGGTCAGCACGTCGAGAATGCGCTGCGGGCTGGCCGCCTGGGCTCGTGGATCCAGATCCGACGCGCGGGCAGCCACCAGGACCGATTCGAACACCCGCAGATGCACGGCTGCCGGCAGCGATTGCGGCAGGTAGACCACGCTTTGCGCCCGTCGCTCGAACGACAGGCGCGTCAGATCCTGGCCGTCCAGCAGCACCTGGCCCCGTGCGGTCTTGAGCAGTCCTGCCACGGCTTTGAGCAGCGTCGATTTGCCGCTGCCGTTGGGCCCCAGCAGCGAGACCACGTGGCCAGGCCGCAGGGGCCCCACCGACAGGTCCCGGATGACGGTGTGATGGCCGTAGGCGACTGACAGGTCCTGGATCCGAAGCATGGCGAGGCCGTCCTCATTTCACCTGACGGCGCAGCACGACCGCCAGGAAGAAGGGGACGCCGACCAGAGAGGTCACGATCCCCACCGGCACGATGATCCCGGGCACGATGTTTTTCGAGGTTATCGAGGCCAGCGACAGGATCGTGCCGCCCACCAGGGCGCTGCCCGGCAGGTAGAAGCGGTGGTCCTCGCCAAACAGGCGCCGGGCGATGTGCGGGGCGATCAAGCCGATAAAGCCGATCGTGCCGACGAAGGACACCGCCAGCGCCGCCAGGATGCTGATACGCACCAGCGCGGTCAGCCGCAGGCGCGGCACGTCGATGCCGAAGCTGGCGGCGCGGTCCTCGCCCAGGCGCAGGGCGGTCAGTTTCCAGGTGTCGCGCAGCGACAGCGGCAGCAGGATCAGGATCGTCAGCAGCAGGATACCCAGCTTTGGCCACGACGAGCGCGCCAGGCTGCCCATGGTCCAGAACACCAGGCCCTGCAGGGCTTCGGCGCTGGCCACGAACTGCACCAGCGAGACGGCGGCATTGAAAGAGAACACCAGGGCGATACCAAACAGGATCAGCCCCGAGGTGCTCATGGCGCCCCAGCGGGCAACCAGATCCAGCATCAGCGCCGACAGCAGTGCGAACACGAAGGCATTGGCCGCGACCATCCACGACTGCGGTACGCCTGGCAGCGACAGGCCCAGCACGATCGCCAGCGATGCGCCGAAGGCGGCCGCCGACGAAAGTCCCAGCGTGAACGGACTGGCCAGCGGATTGTTCAGGATGGTCTGCATCTCCGCGCCCGCCAGGCCCAGGGCCAGACCGACGGCGACCGCCATCAGCGCATAGGGCAGGCGGATATCCCAGACGATCACCCGCGTCGTGGGGGCGGCCTGGGACGGGTGAAACAGGGCCTGGCTCAGATCGGCCCAGCCCAGCCCCGACGGCCCCAGCATGAAGTCCGCCAGAATCGATATCAGGATGATGACTGCCAGGAGCGCCGTCAGCAGCCAGCGGCGGCGCAGCAAGCGCTGATAGTGCGGCAGGGGGCCGGTTGGCGGGATGGGCGAAGAGGGCATGAAGATGCAGTGCGCTAGGGTTGGGCGGGTCCGGTCATGCGGGTTTTCGGGGGCGGCCGCGTGGCGCCGGGCTGACGCGCCGGGATGCCAGCCGCCCCAGGTGCGTCAGAAAGATCTTTTCCCCCAGTGCCCACTGACCATGCAGGGCGGCTTCGATCTGCCGCCGCTGGGGCTCTGCCAGACCATCGGCCAGCCGCTTGCGCCACGCGGCCTGGCGGGAAAACGGGGTGTCGCCTTCGCGCCAGTAATCGGGGTGGTCGGTCAGCGGCATCGTGGCGTCGACGTTCCGGTCTCCGGATGGCGGCCGGCTGATCGCCGCCAGGCCGGCGTGTTCGGCGGCCGAGGACCATGGCCATTGTGTGGCGCTGGTCACGTAGCCGGCCATCACCGCCAGGGATTCCACCCAGACCATGGCGGGCAGTACCCAGCGTCCGGGTTCCAGCAGGGCATTGTGATAGCGGCTCGTGTAGACGCGGGTGCGCATCAGTCCGGAACCCATGCGTCGGCCCAGGCCTTGCATCAGGTACGGCAATGACTGGGCATCGCCCGGCGTGGCCAGCAACGTGATCCCGTCCGGCAGGATGGCCCAGGCGTGGATCGCGGTGGCCGGTTTGTCGCCGGACGGATTCGGGTCGCTGTCGGAGCGTGCCGATTCCGTCCGCCCGTCCGCGAGGCCGCGGGTTTCCTCGCCGAGCCAGGCGTGGATCCGGTCCAGCGCGGGTCCTGGCACCGGGGCATCCGGTCGTGCCAGCGGGTAGGCGAACTGCGCCTGCACCAGTTGTGGGACGCGCGGTGCGTAAAGACGGGGAAGGCGGGCCATAATGTGGATGAAGGGACGGGCCGTCTGGACGGTGGGGTGTGTCCCTAATTATACGGATGCGATGCTCATCCATAAATTCAAACGATCGTTTGAATTTTCCGCGTAAATCAGCGACAATCAAATGATCGGCTGCGGGACAAGAAACACGCTACAGAGCCGCCCAGTCGGGATCTTCCATCATTGCGAGAGGACAACCTATCATGCAAACCAGTCAGTCCGCCCCCCTGTTCATCCGCCGAGTGGCGGTGTGCGGCGCCGGGGTCATGGGGGCTCAGATCGCCGCCCATTGCGTCAATGCCGGCGTGCCGGTGGTGCTGTTCGATCTGGCCAAAGACGATGGCCAGGGCGGCAAGAACGCCATCGTGCAACGCGCCATCGCCCAGCTGAAGAAACTGAACCCCGCGCCGCTGGGCGTAGACAAGCTGGCCGACCTGATCATCCCGGCCAATTACGACGAAGACCTGGCCCTGCTGGCCGATTGCGACGTGGTCATCGAGGCCATTGCCGAACGCCTGGACTGGAAGCGCGACCTGTATCACAAGCTGGCCCCGGCGCTGAATCCCCACGCCATCGTGGCCAGCAATACGTCGGGCCTTTCCATCACGTCCCTGTCCGAAGCTCTGCCCGAGACCCTGCGCCACCGTTTCTGCGGTGTGCACTTCTTCAATCCGCCGCGCTACATGCCGTTGGTGGAACTGATCCCCACGTCCGCCACTGAGCCGGCCTTGCTGGATCATCTGGAAACCTTCCTGGTGTCGCAGCTGGGCAAGGGCGTCGTGCGCGCCAAGGACACACCCAATTTCATCGGCAACCGGATCGGCGTGTTCGGCATCCTGTCGGTGTTCCATCACACGCAAGCCTTCGATCTGCCCTACGAGCTGGTCGATGACCTGACCGGCACCCGTCTGGGCCGCGCCAAATCCGGCACCTACCGCACGGCCGACGTCGTGGGCCTGGACACCCTGGCGCACGTCATCGACACGATGAAGGAGCAATTGCCCAACGATCCTTTTCATGCCTATTTTGCGATCCCGCCCGTGCTGGCGGGTCTGATCGAAAAGGGCGCGCTGGGCCAGAAGGCCAAGGCCGGCTTCTTCAAGAAGGAAGGCAGGCAGATCCTGCGCCTGGACCCTGCCGCGGGCCAATACGTGCCGTCCAGCGAGAAGGCCGATGACGAGGTCAAGGAAATCCTGAAGGAACGCGACCCCGCCGCCCGCCTGCGGGCCCTGCATGATTCCGATCATCCGCAGGCGCAATTCGTCTGGGCCGTGCTGCGCGATACCTTCCACTACAGCGCCGTGCACCTGGGCGACATCGCCGACAGCGCGCGCGAGCTGGATCAGGCCATGAAGTGGGGCTTCGGCCACAGTTTCGGCCCCTTCGAGATCTGGCAGGCCGCCGGCTGGCGGCAGGTCGCCACCTGGATCAACGAGGATATTGCGGCCGGCAAGACCTTGTCGTCCGCCCCGCTGCCGGCCTGGGCGACCAGCGGCCCGGTGTGGGACAAGCAAGCCGTGCATACGCCGGAAGGGTCCTTCAGCCCCGCGCGCAATGCCTATGTGCCGCGCAGCAAGCTGGCGGTTTACCAGCGCCAGATCGGCGCCCCGCGCCTGGTGGGCGAGGGTCCGGCCATCGTGCCTACCGTCGTCTACGAGAACGATGCCGTGCTGTGCTGGACGCTGCCTGCGCCGCACCCGCAGGACGTGCTCATCACGTCCTTCAAGACCAAGATGCATACGCTCAGCCCCGATGTGGTGCGCGGCGTGGTTCATGCCGTCGATCTGGCCGAGCAAGGCTACAAGGCCATGGTGATCGGCCAGCTGGAAGACCCGTTTTCGGCCGGTGCCGACCTGAAGGCCATGCTGCCCGCGTTCATGACGGGCGGCGTCAAAGCGGTCGAGCCCATCCAGAAGGAAATGCAGGATATGGTTCTGCGCCTGCGCTATGCCCAGGTTCCCGTCGTGGCGGCCGTGGCCGGTCTGGCGCTGGGCGGGGGCTGCGAGCTGTCCGTGCACTGCGCCCGTCGCGTGGCCCATTTTGAAACCTACATCGGGCTGGTCGAAGTCGGGATCGGTCTGGTACCGGGCGCCGGCGGCATGACCTACAGCGCCCGTCGCGCGGCCGAGATCCAGGCGCAATCGGCACCCGATGCGCCGCTGCTGGCCTACGTGAAGAATTTCGTGCAGGCGGTGGCGACCGCCCGCGTATCGAAGTCCGCGCTGGACGCGCGCGAGATCGGCTATCTGCGGGATTCCGATCCGATCGTCATGAATCGCCACGAGCTGTTGTCCGTCGCCGTGCGCGAGGCGGCCAATCTGGCCGGGCAGGGCTATCGTCCGCCACTGCCCGCGCGATTCCCGGTGGCTGGGCGCGACGCCATCGCCACTCTGCGTGCCCAACTGGTGAACATGCAGGTGGGCGGTTACATCAGCGATTACGACTTCCACATCGGTCTGGAAGTTGCGACCGTCATCTGCGGCGGCGACGTCGATCCGGGCAGCCTGGTGGACGAGGCCTGGATGCTGAGGCTGGAACGCCAGGCCTTCCTGGGCCTGCTCGCCAATCCCAAGACCCAGGAGCGCATTGCCGGTCTCCTGCAAACCGGCAAGCCCGTCCGCAACTAAGGAGACCTTCGATGACAGCCCTTCAACAAGCCTATATCGTTGCCGCGACGCGCACGCCCATCGGCAAGGCCCCGCGCGGCATGTATTCCCACACCCGTCCCGATGATCTGCTGGCCAAGGCTATCCGGGGCGTGCTGGCCCAGGCGCCAAACCTGGATCCGGCCGCCATCGAGGACGCCATCGTCGGCTGCGCCATTCCGGAGGGCCCCCAGGGGCTGAACGTGGCGCGCATCGGCGCCTTGCTGGCCGACCTGCCCTCGTCGGTGGCCGGGATCACGGTCAACCGCTTCTGCGCGTCCGGTCTGACGGCTGTCGCCATGGCGGCCGACCGCATCCGTGTGGGCGAGGCCGACGTCATGCTGGCCTGCGGCACCGAATCCATGAGTCTCGTGCCCACCATGGGGATCAATACCTCGTTCAGCCCGGACGTCTACCTGAACGACGACAACATCGGGATCGCCTATGGCATGGGCGCGACCGCCGAACAGGTCGCCGAGCGCTGGGATGTTTCCCGCGCGGATCAGGATGCCTTTGCCCTGCGATCGCACCAGCGTGCCTTGGCGGCGCAGCAGTCGGGCGAGTTCACCGACGAGATGCTGCCGGTGGAAATCGTGCGTCGGATCCCGGATCTGGCCACGGGCGAAGTCCGTGAAACCCGCCATACCGTGACCCTGGACGAAGGTCCGCGCGCCGACACCAGCCTGGAAGCATTGGCGCGCTTGCGTCCGGTGTTTGCCGCCAAAGGCAGCGTCACGGCGGGCAACAGTTCGCAGACCTCGGACGGCGCCGGCGCGCTGCTGGTGGTGTCGGAACGCGCACTGAAGGAACACAATCTGACGCCGCTGGCGCGTTTCGTGTCCTTTGCCGTGCGCGGTGTGCCGCCCGACATCATGGGGATCGGTCCCAAGGAAGCCATTCCGGCCGCGTTGAAGAAAGCCGGTCTGACGCTGGCCCAGATGGGCTGGATCGAACTGAACGAAGCCTTTGCCGCGCAGTCTCTGGCCGTCATCCGCGATCTGGGGCTGAACGAGGATGTGGTCAATCCGATGGGTGGCGCCATCGCTCTGGGTCACCCGCTGGGTGCCACGGGCGCCATCCGATCCGCCACGACCATCCACGCCCTGCGCCGCCACAACCTGCAGTACGGCATGGTGACCATGTGCGTGGGTACCGGCATGGGTGCGGCGGGGATCTACGAGCGCTGCTGATCGTTCGTCATGCCCGCCGGAGCCGGTTCGACGATGCCCGGCCAACCGGCTGCCGCGCGCCCTTTCCAGAGGGCGCGTGGCTTTTCAGGTGCATGAGAGGGCATGTGACCGACCCGTGAACGGCGGGCTTCACTTTATACTTTCGCCATGTCCCAAGACCTCATGCCCACCGCGGGGGATGACTTGATCGCCCCGCTGACCGACTTGCCCGAATGGAAGCGCTTCGTCGTGGCGGCGCAGACCTGCGCGTCGCGCACCGATGGCCTGGATCTGATCGAAGCACCCGGCCTGATGTTGGATGCCAGCGGTCAGCGCCATTCGCCCGCGCTGCTGGCCGCGGGCGAGGCGCTGCTGCAGGCCCGGGGTTTTACGGAACAGCGCCGCCGCCTCCTGGCCGGCGAGGCCGTCAACGTCACCGAAAACCGGGCGGCCTGGCATACCGTGTTGCGGTCCCCGACAGCGCCAGCCGAGGTGCTGGCCGAGCGCGAGCGCATGGACGCCTGGGTGCGGCGCGCCGACGCCGAACGCCGCTGGCGCCATATCGTGCATGTCGGCATCGGTGGCTCGGACTGGGGCGTGCGGCTGGCGGTGTCGGCCTTCGGTTATGCCGGCACCTGGCGTGATGTCCGCTTCGTCGCCAACATCGACGGCCATGCCATCGAGGGCGGCCTGGCTGGCCTGGATCCGCGCGACACCCTGGTGGTGCTGGTGTCGAAATCCTTCACTACCTCGGAAACCCTGGAAAACGGCGCCCGGGCCCGGGAATGGCTGATCGCCGCCGGGCTGGACCCTGCCGACCATCTCGTAGCGGTCACCGCCCAACCGGAACGCGCCCGTGCCTGGGGGATTCCGGATACCCAGATTTTCAAGATCTGGGATTGGGTCGGCGGGCGCTTTTCGATCTGGTCCGCAGTCAGCCTGACCACCGCTCTGTCGGTGGGTTCGGACGTATTGGCGGGCTTGCGCATGGGCGCGGCCGCCATGGACACCCATTTTGCGCAGACGCCGCTGGCAGCCAACGCGCCGGTGCGCATGGCGCTGGCCGGCATCGTCAATCGCAGCGTCCTGGGGCAGGGTTCGCTGAACATTGCTCCCTATGATTCCCGCCTGGCCAATCTGGTGCCCTATGTCCAGCAACTGGACATGGAATCCCTGGGAAAATCGGTCGACCAGGCCGGTCGCCCGGTGGGCGTGCCCACCGGGCCCGCTGTCTGGGGCATGCCGGGCACCGACGCCCAGCACACTTTTTTTCAGTGGATGCATCAGGGCAGCGACGGCGCGCCGGTGGATTTCATCCTGTGCTGTCAGGCGGACCACCACTGGGCGGCGCATCATCGCCAGTTGCTGGCCAACTGCCTGGCCCAGCGCGAGGCCCTGATGCGCGGCAAGACGCTGGCGCAGGCGCGGGCCGAATGCCTGTCCGAGGGGATGACACCCGAACAGGCCGACTGGCTGGCGCCGCATCGAGTGCATCCGGGTGGGCGCCCCAACCATCTGATCGCACTGCCGCGCCTGTCGCCGTATTCATTGGGCGCGCTGCTGGCGCTGTACGAGCATCGGGTGTTCACGCAGGGGCTGATCTGGGGGATCGATCCTTTTGACCAGTGGGGCGTGGAATACGGCAAGGTCCTGGCGCGCGGAATTGCGTCGGCCCTGACGCCAGGCGCCGAAGTCCGGCCTGAATCCGCCGGTCATGATGTATCGACTTGTCACTGGATAGAGCAACTGCGGCGCTGATCGGGGTAGGTAGCATGACGGATCTGATTGAACTGACACAAGATGACGGCCTGCAGATCGCGCTGGTGTACGCGACGGCGGACAATTTGATCGGGCGTCCCATTTATGCGCCCGACGCGCGCTGCGCCTTGCGCCCAGAAGCGGCGGCATGCCTGCGTCGGGCCGCCCAGGCGGCCTGGCGGGCCGGGCTGGCGCTGGTGGTCTATGACGCCTATCGACCCGCGGCGGCCCACGCTGTGTTCTGGAAAGCTTTGCCGGATCCGCGCTATGTGGCCGATGCCTCCCAGGGGTCCAACCATACGCGCGGGGTGGCCGTGGATGTCGGCTTGCTGGAAATCAGTGGAGAACCGCTGGACATGGGGACGGGGTTCGACGACATGCGCGAACAGTCCCATCATGACCGTGATGACTTGCCGTCCGAGATTCAGCGCAACCGCCAGCTGCTGCTGGGCATCATGCTGCAGGCCGGTTTCCGGTCGATTCCCACGGAATGGTGGCATTACGAATTGCCGAACGCGCAGGAATATGCGTTACTGCCGGACAATGAGATGGTCCAGGTGTATCACACCCATTAGGCCATCCGATGGACCAGTCGTAATCATCTGATAGGACGGGGGCATACCATGCAATTCGTGTTTCAGACCCGCATACGCCGGGCAGTGCTGGCCAGCTTGATGGGGATCGGGGCCATGGCCCTGACGGGTGGGGTAATTGCAGCGACGCCGGCCGATACGCTGGTCATTGGCAAGCCCGCCGACCCTCAGACGCTGGATCCGGCGGTTACGATCGACAACAACGATTGGACGGCCACCTATCCGGCGTATCAGCGCCTGATGCGCTATAAGCAGATCGACGGCAAGGGCTCCACCGAGGTCGAGGGCGATCTGGCTGCCAGCTGGTCGGCGTCTCCCGACAATCTGGTCTGGACCTTCACCCTGAGTGCCGGCCAGCAGTTCTCGGACGGCACAGCTGTCGATGCTCAGGCCGTGAAAGCCTCTTTCGAGAGACTGCTGGCGAAGAAACAAGGGCCATCCGAGGCCTTTCCCGCTGATATGAAAATCGATGCGGTGGATGCCGGGACGGTGCGTTTCACCCTGAAGAAGCCCTTCGCCCCCTTCCTGTATACCCTGGCCAACAACGGTGCTTCCATCGTCAATCCCAAGGCCATGCAGCGCCCGGACGCCGATGCCTGGCTGTCCGGGCACACGGCCGGGTCGGGCCCTTACCAACTGGTTTCCTGGCAAAAGGGTCAGGCGCTGACACTGGAACGCAACCCGCATTACGCCGGTTCCAAGAAACCCGTGCTGGACAAATTCGTGGTCAAGATCGTGCCCGAATCCTCTGCCCGGCGGCTGCAACTGCAGAAGGGCGATCTGGACGTGGCCGAGGAACTGCCGGTCGATCAATTGCAGGCCCTGAAAAAGGGCAAATCCGTACGCGTGGCTGAATTTCCATCCCTGCGCGTGACCTATCTGTACTTGAACAATGCCAAAGGCCCGCTGCAAAGCATCGACCTGCGTCACGCGGTGGTCGATGCCCTGGATTACAAGGGCATTGTCGATGGCATCATGATGGGGCAGGCCAGGCAGACGCGCGGCCCGATTCCTGAAGGCATGTGGGGTTATGATGCTGATCTGCCACTACCCAAGCAAGACGTGCCGGCCGCCAAGGCCCTGGTGAAGAAGGCAGGCGGTGTCAAATCCCCGCTGCTGCTGCGCTATTCGACCCAGGATCCGGCCTGGGAACCCATTGCCCTGACTGTACAGGCCAATCTGGCTGCGGTCGGTGTGTCGGTCAAACTCGAAAAACTGGCCAATGCCACGCTGCGCGAGAATCTGGGACAGGGCAATTTCGATATCTCCATCGGCAACTGGAGCCCGGACTTCGCCGATCCCTACATGTTCACCAGCTATTGGTTCGATTCGGACAAGAAGGGTCTGGCCGGCAATCGATCTTTCTATTCCAACCCTCAAGTGGATGGCTGGCTGCGCGAAGCCGCCACGCTCAGCGATCAGGCAAAACGCGTCGCTTTGTACAAAAAGGTCCAGGAACAGGTCATCAAGGATGCGGCCTATGCCTATCTGTACCAGAAGAATTACCAGGTCGGTGTGGGGGCCAATGTGCAGGGTTTCGTCTTCAATCCCATGCTGGAGCGTGTCTTCAATGTCGCCGACATGAAGAAATGACGCTGCGTCCGTTCGTCCCTCTGGCGGCGAATGAACCTGGTTGCGAAGACCCGGCGGCATGAACGGGTCGTGGTTGCCGGTCGCGGGCCGTCGCCTGCTGAGCCTGGTGTGGGTGGTGGTGGGCGTGTCCCTCATCACGTTCGTCATTTCTCACCTGGTGCCGGGCGATCCGGCGCGGCTGGTGGCGGGCGATCGGGCCACCCCAGAGATCGTGGCTCATATCCGTACCCAACTGGGATTGGACCTGCCACTGCCGCAGCAGTATCTGCGCTATATGGGGCAGCTATTGCAGGGGGATCTGGGGACGTCCATCCGTACGCACCGTCCGGTGTTGCAGGACATCGCCGCATTTTTCCCGGCGACGCTGGAACTGGCGCTCGTCGCCTTGATCCTGGCGACCTTGCTGGGAATTCCACTGGGGGTGGTGTCGGCCGTCCAACGCAATCGGTTCGCGGATCACGTTGCCCGCATCCTGGCCGTGGCGGGGATCTCCACGCCCGCATTCTGGCTGGGGTTGGGGCTGATCGTGGTGTTCTATGGCGATCTCGGCTGGCTGCCCGGCGGGGGCCGCCTCGATCAGGGCATGATGCCGCCGCCCACGGTCACCGGTTTGTACCTGATCGATGCCGCGCTGGCGGGCGACTGGCCAGTCTGGCGTAATGCGCTGTGGCACATGATCCTGCCGGCACTGACGCTGGGTTTCGTGCATCTGGGCGTGGTGGCGCGGCAGATCCGGTCCTCCATGCTGGAGCAGCTCGGTGAAGACTATGTGCGCACGGCCCGGGCATATGGCCTGTCGCCCTGGGCGGTGGTGTTGCGACATGCCCTGCCCAATGCGCTGATTCCGTCCGTGACCGTGCTGGGCCTGGCCCTGGGCGATCTTCTGTATGGCGCTGTCCTGACGGAAACTGTCTTCGGCTGGCCCGGCATGGGGGCGTATGTGGTGGACTCCATCCAGGCGTTGGATTTTCCGGCCGTCATGGGGTTTGCCGTGGTGGTGTCCTTCGCGTATGTCGTGCTGAACCTGCTGGTCGATCTGCTGTACCGCCGGCTGGACCCACGCATCCGGGGGGTGGGGTGAGCTATTTTCTCTATCAGCTGCGCCGCAGCCCGCTGATGCTGCTGGGCCTGATCGTCCTGCTGGCGGTCGGGCTGGCCGTGGTGCTGGCCGGCTGGGTCGCTCCCCATGATCCCGAGAAGCTCGACCTGGTCCATCGCCTGGCGGCACCGTCGGCGCAGCACTGGTTCGGCACGGACGAGGTCGGGCGCGATATCTTCAGCAGGGTCCTGTACGGCGGGCGCCAATCCATCGGTGTGGGCTTGTTCGTGGCGGGTTGCGCCAGTGTGGTCGGGGCGATCATCGGCTGTTTTTCCGGAGTTCTGGGCGGTCGTATCGATGGGTTCATCATGCGGGTCATGGATGTGGTGCTGTCGGTCCCGTCGCTGGTGCTGATCATGGCGCTGGCGGCCGCGCTGGGGCCGAGCCTGTTCAACGCGATGCTGGCCATCACGCTGGTGCGGATACCCTTTTATGTGCGGCTCGCTCGCGGCCAGACGCTCGGGATCCGCGAGATGGCCTATGTGCAGGCGGCCTGGACGTTCGGTGCGACTCGGCGTCACGTGGTGCGCTGGCACGTGGTGCGCAACGCGGCTTCGCCGATCGTGGTTCAGGCCACACTGGATGTCGGGGGCGCGATCCTGATGGCCGCGGCCCTGGGGTTCATCGGATTGGGGGCGCAGCAGCCCACGGCGGAATGGGGTGCCATGGTCGCCACCGGCCGCAATTTCCTGCTGGATCAGTGGTGGTATACCGTGACGCCCGGGTGCGCCATTCTGGTGACGGCGCTGGCCTGTAATCTGGTGGGTGACGGTGTGCGCGATCTGCTCGATCCGAAGTCGAGGGTGAAGTAATGGCCGCCTCGCCCATCCTGGATGTCAGGGATCTGTCGCTGGAATTTCCCGTGTATGGCGGGGCGGTCAAGGCACTCAATGGTGTCAGCCTGCGGGTGATGCCGGGCGAGATCGTCGGACTCGTGGGTGAATCGGGTTCCGGCAAGTCAGTGACCGCCATGGCCGCGCTGCGTCTGCTGCCGCCGGACAGCTACCGGGTGACAGGCGGCAGTCTGTGGCTGGCAGGCGAGGATGTCCTGTGCGCATCCGAATCCCGGGTGCGCCAGTGGCGTGGTCGTCGGGTGGCGATGATCTTCCAGGAGCCCATGACGGCCCTGAACCCGACGCAGCGCGTGGGTGACCAGATGATCGAAGTGTTGCGCGTGCACCGCCAACTCGGTCGGCGTGACGCGACCGCCCGCGCGCAATCCCTGCTGCGCGAGATGATGATTCCGGATCCTGCCCAGGTGCTGCGGGCCTATCCTTTCGAATTGTCGGGCGGCATGCGCCAGCGTGTCATGGTGGCCATGGCGTTTTCCTGCGATCCGGCGTTGCTGGTCGCGGACGAACCCACGACGGCGCTGGATGTCACCGTCCAGCGGCAGGTCTTGCAGTTGCTCAAGCACCATGCGCGTGAGCGGGGAACCGCCATCCTGTTCATCACGCATGACATGGCGGTCGTGTCGCAATTCTGCGACCGGGTGTATGTCATGTACGCAGGGATGGTGGTCGAGCACGGTCCCACGCGGCAGGTACTGGGGGCCGCGATGCATCCCTATACGCGTGGCTTGCTGGGCGGGCTGCCGGAACGGGCGGCGCCGGGCGAGGATCTGGCGGCGATTCCGGGGCAGGTCCCGGATATGCGTCATCCCCCTTCCGGGTGTCTGTTCTTTGACCGCTGCGCGTTTGCCGATGATATGTGCCGCCGACGGCCGCCGCTGGCCGACCCTCCGGTCAACGTCCAGATTGAGGCCGAGGGGGCCGGGATACGAAGAGCCCATGTGGGATCCGCGGATCGTCAGGTCGCCTGCTGGCATCCGCAGGGCGTGACGGCGACAGGGGACTGATGGGATGGCGACAGATTCGACGAACGAGGCGGTGGTCGCCGGTGGGCCGGAAAGTCCGGATCCGAGTGAGCCGAGCCTGACGGACCTCGGCAAGGACTGGGTGCTGGACGCCAGCGACATCACGGTGCGCTTTCCCGTGTCTCGCGATTGGCGCGGCCGGGCGGTCCGCTTCGCGCACGCCATCAATGGCGTCACCCTGCGGATCAGGCGCGGCGAAGTCTTCGGTGTGGTGGGTGAGTCGGGTTGCGGCAAGAGCACCCTGGCCCAGGTTCTGGTGGGGCTCCTTCCCCCCACCGAAGGAGCCTTGCGCCGCCTGCCACAGGCGGATGGCCGTGAAGCCAACGTGCAGATCGTCTTTCAGGATCCTCAGTCCTCGCTGGATCCCCGTTTGCCGGCCTGGAAAGTGGTCGTGGAACCCATGGTGGTCCGGGGACGGCGCGCCATCACGAGCCGGGACGATTCGCCGACGCGGTCCGTCGCCCGCCCGGCGATGCGTGCGGACCGCGCCGCCTTGCGAGCCCGGGCGGCCGAGCTTGCCCTGCAGGTCGGATTGCGGCCTGAACATCTGGATCGCTACGTGCATGAGTTTTCCGGTGGCCAGCGTCAGCGGCTGGCAATCGCCCGTGCCTTGTCTTCGGACCCCGATGTCATCGTGCTCGATGAGCCGACCTCGGCGCTGGATATTTCCGTGCAGGCGCAGATCCTGAATCTGCTGCAGGACCTGCGACGCCGCCATGGGCTGACCTATGTGCTGATTTCACACAACGTATCGGTCGTGCGTCACCTGTGCGACCGCGTTGCGGTCATGTATCTGGGTCAAGTCGTGGAGCAGGGACCGATAACCGCCGTGCTGGATGCGCCATGCCATCCCTACACGCGCGAACTGCTGGATGCGGTTCCCCGTCTGGACCAACCTTGGGCTGAGAACATGCTGGCTGTGCCGGTCGAGTTGCCGGGCAATCGTGTCCTGCCGACAGGATGCTTCTTTCGTGATCGCTGCCCCTGGGCAACGGCGGGTTGCGAGCTGCCTCAGCGGCTGCTGGGGCGGCAGGATGCGCCAGAACACCGGGTCCGTTGCCATGTGGTGCTGAAGATTGAATTCGCCACAGAGCGCGGGTTACCCCTAACGTAGTTTTGCGACTGGTCGGCATCAGTCCATTTTCCTATCCTGTCGGTTCATTGGATGGATTCATGGATGGCGCGGTGCGGCTGCACGGTGGCCCCGCCGCGTCACTGACAAGGAGACCTGAAATGCGGGAACGACTGGATTGTGCGTTGTTGGCCTTGGGGCAGGACGACTGGGTGGCGGCCCTGGGCGGGGGCCATCTGGGCGGGCGGTTGCAGCTGCATGTTCCGCCGTGGTCCGGGCATTCGGCCGAGGCCATGCTGGATGATCCGGCGCTGGCCCGGGGACGCTATGACGCGGGCCTGTTGTACGCGGATGAGTCATCGCTGCCAGCCTGGCGTACGGCCCTGGCATCCCGGGCGGGGCATCTGCCGGCAGTATTGCTGGTCTATGCGGTGGGGCTGCGGGCCCAGGCCATCCGCGATCTGATTGCGTTGGGCGCCACCGATTTCGTGCGGCCGCCGTTTTGCCCCGAAGAACTGCGCGCCCGGCTGGAGCACGCCTTGCATCGGCTGGCGCCCGTCGGTGTCGCGGAACCCGCGCCTGTCTATGGCACCCTGGTTCCGGGACTGCCCATGGCAGTGGGGCCGCTGGCGACCCCCACCGAAGCGGATCTGTGCGCAACCATCCTGGATCGGTCCGGCTGCGAACTCGAGGCCTATGCGGTGGCCCTGGCCATGCAGCGGGCGACCTCCAGGGATTCGTTTCGCGCCGCCAAGAGCCAGATCGTGGCGCGCTTCGAGCGCGCTTACATCCGCGCCGCCCTGGGGCGGCATGGGGGCAATGTCACCCTGGCGGCGCGGATGGCCCAGAAGCATCGCCGCGCCTTCTGGGCGCTGATGCGCAAACACGAGATCGACCCGACACCGTATCGGGGTGATGCGGAAGAAACATCGTCCGCCGCCTGACCCAAACGGGCGCCCCGGCATGGGGGGCGTCGGACGGGTAAAATCCAGGGTCCCCCCATCGACGATCCGACGTTGCCGGGAAACCCCGACGTCCCACAGGAAAACCGACGTGACCCAGTTGAAAAATGATACGTTCCTGCGGGCGCTTTTGCGCCAGCCCGTCCCCTACACGCCGATCTGGATGATGCGTCAGGCGGGCCGCTATCTGCCGGAATACAACCAGACCCGCGCACAGGCGGGGTCGTTCCTGGGGCTGGCGCAAAATCCGGAATACGCCTGCGAAGTCACCCTGCAGCCCCTGCGGCGTTTCGCCCTGGACGCGGCCATCCTGTTTTCCGACATTCTGACTGTGCCGGACGCTATGGGTCTGGGCCTGCGGTTCGTCACGGGCGAGGGTCCACAATTCGAGCGTCCCTTGCGGGATGAATCATCCATCGCGGCCTTGCAGGTACCGGATCTGGACACGCTGCGCTATGTGTTCGACGCCGTATCCCTGATCCGCAAGGAACTGGATGGCGCGGTTCCACTGATTGGCTTTTCGGGTAGCCCCTGGACTCTGGCCTGCTACATGGTCGAAGGCGCGGGCAGCAGCGATTACCGGCGGATCAAGACCCTGCTGTATCAGCGCCCCGATTTGCTGCATCGCATCCTGGATGTCAATGCGCGGGCCGTTCAGGCCTACCTGAATGCCCAGATCCAGGCAGGCGCCCAGGCCGTGATGGTGTTCGACAGCTGGGGTGGGGTGCTGGCGGACGGCCTGTTCCAGCAGTTTTCGCTGCACTATACGCAACGTGTGATCGACGGGCTGCTGCGTGAACACGACGGGCGCCGCGTCCCGGTCATCGTTTTCACCAAGGGCGGCGGCCAGTGGGTCGAGGATATCGCGGCTATCGGCTGCGATGCGGTGGGGCTCGACTGGACCGCGCGTCTGGGGGCCGCCCGCAGCCGGGTCGGCGACCGGGTTGCCCTGCAGGGCAACCTGGACCCCATGGCGCTGTTCGGGGGGGATGCGGCGATCCGTGCCGAGGCTCGTCGCGTGCTGGCCGATTTTGGTCCTGTGGGTGCAGGTGGGCACGTGTTCAACCTGGGTCATGGTATTTCCCAATTCACATCGCCGGAAGCCGTCGTTTCCCTGGTCGACGAAGTCCACACTGCCAGCAGGGCGTATCATGCCTGAAGCGGCGCCCTGCTTGCTCGTGCATCCGGGGCGTTTGAATTTTGTGCTTATGCACAATTTCAGCTGGCTCAGGGTAAACGCCAACATTTCCAGAATGGATATTGATTAATCATTTAATCAGTTGTTTTTAAAGAAGAAATTCATAATTTCCACCCAATTCCTGGTAGATGGTCTGACCGGTTGTCGCGACCTCTTGCATTTGTTCCGCCTTTCTCCACAAAGTTATCCACAGGCAGGAAAAATCTGTCCTTATGTCTGACCCCGTCTATCTGGCCGTAGCCCTGGATGTGCCATTGCCGGGGCTGTTCGATTACAGCCACGTCGCGCCAGTGGAACCCGGGGTGCGCGTGCGGGTGACGTTCGGCCGCCGGGTCATGGTGGGGATGGTCTGGGCCGTGCGGGAGCAACCGGGGGTACCGGCGGACCGGGTCCGGCCAATCGAATCCGTGCTGGATGATCTGCCGCCGATGCCTGCGGACTGGCTGCGACTGGCGGAATTCGCGGCGCGGTATTATCACCACCCATTGGGCGAGGTCCTATTGCCGGCGCTGCCTCCGCCGTTGCGCAAACCGGCCGCGTATACCGGGGCGCGGTCTGCGGGCGGCCCGGTGAGTCGGGCGGACCGGCGGCCGCGTGCCGCGAAGTCGAAACCCGCTGGGGTGTCGCCTGTCGAGCCGCCGCCGTTGACGCCCGCTCAGGGCGCGGCCATGGACAGTCTGCAGGCCCTGATGGGCGACGGGCGTGGTATCGCCTTGCTGCACGGCGTCACTGGCAGCGGCAAGACCGAGCTCTATTTACGCCTGGCGCGGCAGGTGCTGGCCCAGGGCCGGCAGGTGTTGCTGCTGGTGCCCGAAATCAATCTGACACCGCAACTGGAACAGGTCGTCGCGGGCCGACTGTGTGCGATCGGTGCGGGTCACGAAGAATCCACTGATGGGGCAGCCGGCGGCGCAATGGCGATCCTGCACAGCCGCCTGTCCGAAGGTGAACGGCTGCGCGCCTGGCTGCGCGTCGCGCGCGGCCAGGCCGATATCCTGCTGGGCACCCGACTGGCCCTGATGACCCCCATGCCGCGCCTGGGGCTGATCATCGTGGATGAGGAACATGACGCCTCGTACAAGCAGCAGGACGGACTGCGCTATTCGGCGCGCGATCTGGCCGTCTGGCGTGGTCATGATCTGGGTATTCCTGTGGTGCTGGGGTCGGCGACGCCGTCCCTGGAATCCTGGCGGCGAGCGCAGCGCGGGGACTATCGCCTGGTGTCGCTGCCGGAACGCGTCCAGGCTCAGGCATTGCCCGACATCCATCTGGTGGACACGCGCCGGGCGCAACTCGAGCAAGGCTTTACCCCGCAGTTGCTGCAGGCGCTGGAATCGCGCCTGCGACTGGGCGAACAGAGTCTGGTCTTCATCAATCGACGGGGCTATGCGCCGGTGTTGCGCTGCGCCTCGTGCGGCTGGGTCAGCCAGTGCGGCCAATGCACGGCGCATACCGTGCTGCATCGGGAAGCCGGGCGTCGCGCGGTGCTGCAATGTCATCACTGCGGCGATGCAAGGCCCGTGCCGCGCGCCTGCCCTGATTGCGGGGACCAGGATCTGCAGCCGATGGGGCGGGGCACTCAGCGGGTCGAGGAATTCCTGGCTGAGCGCTTTCCGCAGGCGCGCATCGTACGCATCGATGCCGATGCCACGCGGCGCAAGGGCAGTGCGCAGGCGCTGTTTGCCCAGGTGCATGCCGGGGATGCCGATATCCTCGTCGGCACGCAGATGGTCTCCAAGGGGCATGATTTCGCCAACCTGGGTCTGGTGGGGGTGCTCAATGCCGATGCCACGCTTTTCGCCCAGGATTTCCGCGCGCCGGAACGTTTGTTTGCGCAACTGATGCAGGTGGCGGGCCGGGCGGGCCGACGCACCGCAGGGGCTCAGGTCCTGGTGCAGACCGATTATCCCGACCAGGCCGTCTATCAGGCGCTCTGTCGGCATGATTACCGGTCCTTTGCCGAAACCGCCCTGGCCGAGCGCGAGGATCTCGGGCTGCCGCCTTTTTCCAGCCAGGCCCTGCTGACCGCCCAGGCCGGCAGGCTCGCTGAGGCGCTGGGCTTCCTGGAAGCGGTGCGGGCCCTTGCCGGGACGCTTCCGGAAGCCCGTGGCGTGCGGGTCTACGATGCCGTGCCTCTGCGCGTCGTGCGTGTGGCGCGGGTGGAACGCGCCCAGTTGCTGATCGAATCGGTGCGGCGCAGTGCCTTGCACCGCTTGCTTCGGGTGCTGCTGCCGCAGGTCGATGGGTTGGCGACCGGTCGTTCCCTGCGCTGGGGGATCGAGGTCGATCCCCAGGAGATCTGACTGTGAACGATACTCAGGCTCCGGGTTCGACGCTGGCCGCCGGTCTCAACGCCCGCCAACGCGAGGCGGTCCTGTACCTGAACGGCCCCTGTCTGGTGCTGGCGGGGGCGGGCAGCGGCAAGACGCGCGTCATCACCCAGAAAATGGCGTATCTGTTGCGGGAATGCGGTTACCAGGCGCGCCACGTGGTCGCACTGACGTTCACCAACAAGGCCGCCCGTGAAATGAACGAGCGGGTGCGCACGCTGGTGGATTCCCGTTTGTTGCGCGGTCTGACGGTGGGGACCTTTCATTCGCTGGGCTTGCGCTTCCTGCGCGAGGAATATGCCGCGGTCGGCCTCAAGCGCGGGTTTTCGATTCTGGATGCGACCGATGCCCAGGGTATCATCCAGGAGATCCTGGTGACGACGGATCGCGCCCGGCTGCGCGCCGTCCAACAGACGATCTCCCTGTGGAAAAATGCCCTGCTGGACCCGGACGGTGCCGCGCGGGTGGCTGCAGGCCCCGACGAGGCCGAGGCAGTCCGGGTCTACCGCAGTTACGAAGCGACGCTACGGGCCTATCAGTCCGTGGATTTCGACGACCTGATCCGGCTGCCGGCGCAGCTTCTGGCCGGGGACGATTCGGTGCGTGCCCGCTGGCAGGCGCGTGTGCAGTATCTGCTGGTGGATGAATATCAAGACACCAACACGTGTCAGTATCAGCTGGTACGCATGCTGTGCGGCGATCGGGCCCAATTCACGGCGGTGGGCGACGATGATCAGGCCATCTATGCCTGGCGCGGAGCGACCGTCGAGAACCTGGCGCAGCTCGAGCGCGACTATCCGCAGCTGCGCGTCATCAAGCTGGAACAAAATTACCGCTCGGTGCAGCGCATCCTGCAGGCGGCCAATCAGGTCATCAGCCATAACCCCAAAACCTTCGACAAGACCTTGTGGTCGGACCTGGGGGTCGGGGAACCGATTGGCGTCACCCCTATGGATTCGGATCTGAGCGAGGCCGAATCCATTGCCATGCGTCTGTCCGCCGCCCGGTTCGAGCGCCAAGCGCAGTGGAAGGATTTTGCCGTGCTGTATCGCGGCAATCACCAGGCCCGGATCCTGGAGCAGGCGCTGCGCACCTTGCGTATCCCCTATACGGTGTCGTGCGGGCAAAGCTTTTTCGACAAAGCCGAAATCCGCGATGTACTGGCCTGGTTGCGCCTGATCGCCAACGAGGACGAGGACCCGGCCTTCATCCGGGCGGCGACCACCCCCCGTCGGGGTATTGGCCAGGGAACCTTGCAGGCCTTGGGAGCCGAAGCCGCGCGCCAGGGGGTCTCGCTATTCGCCGCCGCCGCCGAAGTGACCGAGGCGGTTCTTCCGGCCGCCCGTCAGCGCGAAGCCCTGCGCGACTTCGTGCGTCTGATCCAGCATTTTCAGGCGCGTGCGGCGCGGCGCAATGGGGCAGCGGTCTTGCCCTTGCCGACAGCGAGCGTCCAGGGCGATCTGCTGGCGTTCGACCCGGACCCGCCGGCCGCGTCAGGTCCCGAGCCGCATATCCCGGATGCGCGTCAGTCCGTATCCGCCGCCCTTGGCAGCCTGTCGTCGGGGGCGACCCCGGGCATCGATGGCCTGCGTGAAGATCATGCGGGACGGGTGCTCGACGACCTGCTGTCGGCCATGGGCTACGAGCGCCATTTGTATGACCTGCTCGATGAGCGTCAGGCCCAGGCGCGTTGGAGCAACGTCCTGGAATTGATGGGGTGGCTGAAACGTAAGGCCGACGAGGACGATCTGACCGTGCTGGAACTCGTCCAGCACGTCGCCCTGGTGACGATGCTCGAACGCTCGGACGACGAGGAACCCGATGCCGTGAAGCTGTCCACCCTGCATGCATCCAAGGGCCTGGAGTTTCCCCATGTCTACCTGATCGGGGTGGAGGAGGGCTTGCTGCCTCACCGGGGCGGTGATGAGGAAGGTGACGTCAGCGATGCCGCCGTGGCGGCACGCGTGCGCCGGATTCAGGAAGAACGCCGGCTGATGTATGTCGGCATCACCCGCGCGCAGCGAACCTTGCAGATCAGCTGGTGCCGAAAACGCAGGCGGGGTCGCGAGGACACCGTGTGCGAACCCTCGCGGTTCATTGCTGAAATGGGCCTGTTGACGCAGGCGCCCGGTGCGCAAGCCGGGCCGGCGGATGTCGACCCGGATCGCACGCTCAGCCGCCTGAAAAGCCTGCTGGGGCGGTAAGCCCTCCGTAGCGATAAAAAAGCCATGCCGCGATGAGTGGCATGGCTTTTTGCTGGGATCGACGCGGCTTCCGTCCGTGTGCTTTTGCGACGGCGTGACGGGCGCGCGCCCCGGCGGCCTTCAGCCGCCGACGATCGATGTCTTACCAGTGGGTGCGGTTGTACAGCATGTTGCGGGCGCGGGCCTCGGCCTGGGCATTGATCATGTTGGCGACACCGCGGCCGACAGCCTTGGCGCCTCGGCGCAGGGCACGGCCCGCTGCGCGCAGGCCCTTGGTCAGGCCCAGCGGTTGCGATTCGTTCAGAATCGTATAGGCATACGCGCGTTCCAGCGCATCGGACATCAGGTTCGGGGTGTAGACGTGGTTCATGACTGACTCCTGCTTCAGAAGTTTCAGATTAGGACAACGTCAGTATAGGGTAAACCCTAAGATAAAGATAGGGGTAAACCCTAATGCCTTCTTCAGGCCAAATGAAACCTGAAAAGGTGTGGTTAAAAAGATGAAAACGATACCCAGGTTCGAGATCCTGCCGGCCGATGACATCCGTCGCACGTCGAGTGGCTGGCTCAGCCACCCTTGCGCGCAAAGAACTGCTGGAATGCCCGCTGGGCCTCGGGTGACCTTAACCGGTCCAAGAACACCGCTGCCTCGGCATCCAGTACTTGGTGGACGGTATCCCGGTCCGGCGCCCGCAGCAGCCGCTTGCTGGCGCGGATCGCCTGCGTTGGCTGGGTGGCGAGAGCCTGGGCGCTGGCGCGTGCGGCTGCCAGCGGGTCGTCCTGGATGTCGCTGATCAGCTGACCCGCCAGCGCCTCATCGGCGTCGAAAGGCTGTGCCTGCAGTAGCCATCGGGCGGCCCGACGCGACCCGGCCAGGCGGGGCAGCAGATAGCTGGAGGCCCCTTCGGGGCACAGACCCAGCGAGACGAAGGGCAGACGGAAGACGGCGCTGCGGTCGGCGTAGACAAAATCGCAATGCGCCAGCAGGGTGACGCCCACGCCCACGGCCTGACCCTGGACGGCGGCGATGACAGGCACGTCCACCGCTGCCAGCGTGTGCAGGAAGGCGATCGAGCCGACGTCGCGGCTGTCTTGCGGTATCTGGAACTCGGACAGGTCATTACCGGCCGTGAAGTGGCCGCCCGCCCCGTGCAGGATGACGGCGGCACACCCGGAGTCCGTGTTCGCGGCTTCCAGCGCGTGAGCGATGTCGCGGTACATGATGTCGGTCAGTGCATTGCGGCGTTCCGGGCGATCGATCAGGATCTCCAGGATTGGCCCATGGCGTTCGAGGCGGATCATGCGCAGGTCTCCGTGACGAAGCCGTCCCGCAGGGACTGGACTGCTTGTTGATATTCGTCGCGCAGGCGCGCCACGATGTCGGCCGTGGGCAGGATGGCGTCGATGTTGCCGACCCCCTGGCCCGCGCCCCAGATATCGCGCCAGGCTTTCTTGCTGTCGCTGCCGAAATGCGTGTCCTGGGCGGCCGGCAGATGGTCTGGATCCAGACCGATGGCGCGCACGCAGGGTTTCAGGTAGTTGCCGGGGATACCGGTGAAGTACGGCGTGTAGACGATGTCGGCGGCGGCGGTGTCGACAATCATCTGTTTGTATTCGGGTTGCGCATGGGCTTCGGTGCTGGCGATGAAGCGGGTACCGATATAGGCGAAGTCGGCACCCATGGCGCGTGCGGCCAGGACGTCCTGCCCGCGGCTGATGGCACCGGACAGGCAGATGGGGCCATCGAAAATGCGCCGGACTTCGCCCAGCAGGGCAAAGGGCGACAGCGTGCCCGCATGGCCTCCGGCGCCCGCGCACACCAGAATCAGACCATCCACACCCGCGTCGATCGCCTTTTGCGCATGCCGCAATGTGGTGACGTCGTGGAAGACCTTGCCGCCCCAGCCGTGGACGGCATCGACGACCTGATTGGGCGCGCGCAGGCTGGTGATGATCAGCGGCACGCGATGGCGGGCGCAGACTTCCAGATCCTGCTGCAGGCGGTCGTTGGACTGGTGGATGATGTGGTTGATGGCGTACGGCGGAATCAGCCGGTCGGGTTCCGCAGTGCGCAAGGCGGCAAGCGCGGTTTCGATCCGGGTCAGCCATTCGTCCAGCTTTTCCTGGGGCCGCGCATTGAGCGCCGGCATCGAGCCGATGATGCCGCTGGCACACTGGGCGATCACCAGTTCCGGATTGGACACGATGAACATGGGGGCGGCCATGACGGGCAGCGTCATGGTCTGGTAGAGCGTGGTGACGATAGGATCAGGCATGAGGGTTGTCTCCCGCGGATGAATTCTCTCATTCTAAATCAAACGATCGTTTGAATCAGAAAAACCGATCGCCGCTGCGGATCGGCGGAGACGGGGTGGCCCGGTCTGTTCCGCCGGGATATGAAAACCCCCCGGACCCGATTGGGTGCGAGGGGTTCCGGGGCCGCGAGAGTATTACTTTGCCGCGTCAACCATGTACTGGATGGCTGCCTTCATTTCGTCGTCGGTTGCCTGCGAGCCGCCGCGCGGCGGCATGGCGCCCACGCCGGAAATGGCCTTCTTCAGCATCGTGTCCAGACCGGTCTTGATGAACGGTTCCCAGGATGCCTTGTCGCCGAACTTGGGCGCGCCTGCCACACCGATGGAGTGGCAGGTGATGCAGACGGATTTGTACAGCTTTTCACCAACCGCATTGCCGGCGGATGCCTGGGCGGCTTCCGCCTTGGGGGCGGCGGCTTCAGCCGGCTTTTCAGCAGGTTTGGCTGCCGCAGGCTGGGCTGCGGCCGTTTGTTCGGCGGGCTTGGCTGCCGGCGCTGCGCCGGCGGCAGGCGCGGCGGCGGCACCAGCGGGTTCCTTCGGTTCGGGGAAGTCGGCACCGGCATGATTCGTCATATAGACCACGGCGCGCGCGACTTCGAGGTCATCCAGCGACGCGTTGCCGCCCTTGGGCGGCATGGCGCCGATGCCGTGGATGGCGTTCTTGAGCAACTGGTCGAAGCCGAGTTTGATGAACGGCGCCCAGGCTTCCTTGTTGCCGAATTTCGGCGCGCCTGCCACGCCCGTGCCGTGACAGGCCGAACAGGTGGACTGGAAGACCTGTTCGCCGGTCTTGAAGACTTTCGGCGCATTGGCATCCACGAGTTTGAAGCCGGCCACGGGCTGGATGCGCTTGGCGATGGCTTCCTCGGATTGGCTGTTGGAACCGTATCCGGTCCGGATGGAGGAGCCGACCATGTTGACCAGCAGGATGATGACCGTGATCGGGATCAGGAAAGCCAGCACGACCGTGATCAGCAACTGCTTCGGGGTCTTGATGGGGCTTTCGTGCGCGTGCTCGTGTTGATGTTGGGGAAGACTCATGGTGAGGTCCTGGGATATTGGAATGCGGCCAACGGCCTGCGGTCGGTGCCGTAAGACATCCCGGCTGCTGTCTGTTACAGGCTTCAACGGTCAATTATAGCGACAGGCCTGAGCCGCTGCAGCTGTGAACTAAAACCGCTACAATGATTGACTTGCATGTCGCAATGATATGCCCTAGTCAGCCGCCAGGCTGGCCATCAGCGCCCGTAGTTCAATGGATAGAATAGGAGTTTCCGAAGCTTCTGATACAGGTTCGATTCCTGTCGGGCGCACCAGCTTCAAGCCGCGTTTTCTCTGGATCCTTAGCCTTCAATCTTCAGGCCGACCACGTGTTTGAATTCGCGCACGCTACCGTCGCGTCCCGGCAATGGTTAATTCCCGGCAATGGTTAACATTTGTTCCGCAAACACGAAGGTCGCGCGTTTTTGCAATACTTTGAAATCGCAGATCCTTGTCGTTCGGGTTTCCACTGTCCATTTGGGCCACAATGGGCTATCGCGATTTACGAAGGGATGACCGATGAAAAGGATCATATCTGTCGCCGCCCTGACCCTCGGAATGTTGATGGCTGGACCCGCCGCCCAGGCAGGGGGCGTAGACCTCAGCATTGGCATCGGGATCCCGGGTGTCGTGTTTGGTGGGCCGCCCGTCTACTATTACCCACCGCCGCCGCCACCGCGTGTCGTCGTGGTGCCCGAGCCCGTTTATGTGCCGCCCTCGCCGTACTATTACTATGACGAGCACGCCTATAAACATGCCAGGAAACATTGGAAAAAACAGCAGGAAAGAGCCTGGAAGGGATACAGGCGCGCCTACGGCAACGAAGATGATTGACGACGCCGGGGGTGTCTTTTACCGTGCCCGCCACTGCTGATAGCCCTGCGCGCGCAGCACGCAGGCGGGGCAGTGGCCGCAGCCGTAGCCCCACGCATGCAGTTCATCGCGCCGGTTCAGGTAGCAGGTATGCGTTTCTGTGCGCACCAGTTCCACCAGAGCCGTTCCCCCCGTTTCCCGCGCCAGTTCCCAGGTATCGGCTTTGTCCAGCCACATGAGCGGAGCTTCTATGACCAGCGGGCGGTCCACACCCAGGCTGAGCGCGACCTGCAATGCCTTCAAGGTATTGTCGCGGCAGTCCGGATAGCCAGAATAGTCGGTCTGCGACATGCCGCCTACCAGGACATCCAGCCCACGCCGATAGGCCAGGGCCGCGGCCAGCGTAAAGAACAGCAAATTGCGGCCCGGCACGAACGTATTGGGCAGGCCGTCCGCTTGCAGTGCAATGGCCATATCGTCCGTCATGGCCGAAGCCCCCAGTTGCGCCAGCACCCTCGCATCCAGCAGATGGTCGGGACCGAGACGGGACGCCCAATCGGCATGAAAGGTCGCCATGCGGTCGCGCAATGTGGCCCGGCAGGCCAGTTCCGCTTGATGGCGCTGGCCGTATTGGAAGCCCACCGTCTCCACATGACCGAATCGCGATAGCGCCCAGGCCAGGCAAGTGGTGGAATCTTGGCCGCCGGAGAACAGGACAAGGGCGCGGCCGGTTCTTTGGCCTGCGATCATGCCGGTGATGCCGACATGGAGGTGCGCCGGCCCAGTATCCGCAAAATGGCATTCAGCGCGATGCCGTACAGGGGCACGAACAGCAGCAGGCTGACGGTCAGTTTGATTGCGTAGTCCACCAGGGCGATCTCCACCCAGTGTGCCGCCATGAATGGATTGCTGCTGTGCCAGAACGCGACCGCGAAGAAGACCAGGGTGTCCAGCGCCTGCCCTAATATCGCGGAAGCAGCGGGTGCGACCCACCAGGGCAGGCGGCTGCGCCGGATGCGATCGAAGACCTGCACGTCCAGCAACTGGCCCAGGACGTAGGCGGCAAAGCTGGCGGATGCAATGCGGAACACGAAAGTATCGAACGCCCCGAGCGCGCCCAGTCCGCTGAACCGGCCGTCATGGAACAAGACCGACACAACATAGGATGCGATCAGCGCAGGGACCATCACGCGGGAAATCACGCGGCGGGCGGCTACCTTGCCGACCAGGCGTACGGTCAGATCGGTGGCCAGGAAGATGAACGGGAAGCTGAACGCACCCCAGGTGCTGTGAAAGCCCAGCAGTTCAATGGGCAGCTGCACCAGATAGTTGCTGGCGATGATGATGGCAATGTGAAAGGCGACCAGCAGCGCCAGCGAGCTGGAAGTCCGCAACAGCGGAACAGGAGCGGTTGTCATGAGGGACCTTTTTGGTGGATGGGGTGAGGGAACCCATGGATCGATTGCGAGGGGGATTATAAATCGGTCCCGCAACAAGTGGCTGTCAGGCCAGGCGCGCGCCTTACAGCCATTTCGGCACGTCTGTCGCCTGGAAGGTGCGCAGTTTTTCGATCAGGGCTTCCGGATCGGTATCCACTGAGATTGCGGCTCTGTGGGCGGGCGGCAGGAATTTCGTCTGAACCATGCTGTCCAGAAAGACCAGGAAGGGGGAAAAGAACGCCGCGATGTTCAGCAGACCCAGCGGCTTGTCGATCTCGCCGAGCTGGTTTCTGGACCAGACAACCATCGTTTCCTCGAGGGTACCGATGCCGCCGGGCAAGGCGATGAAGGCGTCCGCGAGTTCCATCATGCGCGCCTTGCGGATGGACAGTGTGGGGACGACTTCCTGCCGGGTCAGGCCGGGATGGACGTGGCCGAGGGAATGCAGTCTTTCGGTGATCACGCCATGCGCTTCGCCGCCATGGGCAAGGACGCTGTCGGCCACCGCCTTCATCAGGCCTTTGTTCGTTCCGCCGTAGACCAGGGTCAGGCCCTGCCGGGCGAGCGCGCGGCCCAGGCCATCCGCGCCACGCGCATAGTCATCCGTCGCGCCGGGATTGGAGCCGCAGAAAACCGCAACGGTGTGCAAGGTTCTGGTCATGGATGGCCTCATTTCAGCGCCGCATGAAACCGTGTCACATAATCCTCGAAGCTTTCCTTGTCGGATGCTTCGAGGGCAGCCTGTTCGGCGATGGAGTCGCGCGCAGCCTGGTCGTACGCGGCCAGGGTGCCGGCGGGCAGACCGCGCTCGCGCAGGGCCTTCCAGTGGGCCTGGCTCTGTGCCAGGGCCCAGTCATGGAATTCCTGCCCGCTGTCGCGCAGTTCGGCCAGCAGACGGGCGGAGGGTGTGTTGTCCGGATCCTGTACCTTGCCGTGCTGTTGCGCCAGGGCCGCCGTGTGCCGGTGATCGTCGGTATGGGTATCCAGCAGTTCCGCGTAAGGGGCGATGCGATCCAGGACCTGCCGCGCCCAGTCGCGCAGTTCGATCGGCTGCCCGTCCTGTTGCAGCACCAGGCCGGGACGACGGCCCTCGCGCGCCACCAGGGCGAAATTCGCCTGACTTTCCTGACAGGTGCCGGGGGGTGGAAACAGCGGGCTGTCCTCGAGGGCGCAGAACAGCAGGAAAGCATCCAGGAACCGGCTGGTTTCGACCCTGATGCCGGCCGGGGCCCAGGGGTCGATGTCCATACAGCGGACTTCGATGTACTGGATGCCGCGCTGGCGCAGGATCGTGTTGGGACGCTCGCAGCGCCCGGCCGTCTGTTTGGGCCGGATCGTGGCGTAGTACTCGTTCTCGATCTGCAGGATGTTGGTGTTCAGCTGGATGCGTTTGCCGTCGCGGTGGGTGCCGATTGCTTCGTAGGCAGGCCAGGGCGTGGTGACCGCGGTATGGATGCGCGCCGTGAACGTGTCCAGGTCGTTGTAGCAAAGATGCAGATCGGACTGGGTGGGGTTTTTGTAGCCCAGATCGCTCATGCGCAAGCTGGTGGCCCAGGGCAGGCAATAGGTGTCGGGGCTCAGCCGCGTCAGCTGGTCCTCGAGGCCGACATGCTGCAGAAAGCTGCGGGAGACGGCCGGCGAGGCGCCAAACAGATACATCAGCAGCCATGAATGGCGGATGAAATTGCGGATCAGCGCCATGTAGCCGGTGTTGCGCCGTTCTTTCGAGGATTCGCCGGATGCCAGGCCGTCCCATGCGGCTTCGGGCAGGGAGAAGTTGTAATGCACGCCGGCGATGCATTGCATGACCTTGCCGTAGCGCCAGGCCAGGCCCAGGCGATAGACGTGCTTGAGCATGCCCGTGTTCGACGTGCCATACCAGGCGACCGGGATGTCCGCCTCGGGGGGCAGGTGCGCTGGCATGGACTGGTTCCAGATGGCCTCGCCCGGGTTGCGCAGCGAGACAAAGGTATGGATGTCCGTGAGTTCCTGGATCAGGGCGGCCGGGGTGCTGATCGGGCTGGTAATGAGTTCCAGCAACGATTCGGAATAATCCGTGGTGATGTGCCCGTTGGTCAGGGCCGACCCCAGTGCGATGGGGTGGGGGGTATCGACCAGCGCGCCGGTCGCATCGACTCGCAGACCCTCTTTTTCGATGCCGCGCAGGATGTTGCGCAACAGGTCGGGATGGCTCGCCAGGTAGGCGCGCCGCTCGGAGGCCAGGCTCATGATAATGGGTACCGGGTTGGTCTGAATAGACCGATTTTAGCTGCTCATACCCGGTGCCCGCTGGCGACGCCGGTGAGGTCCAGCAAATCGCGCTGGATCGCCGTGGTGATGGCCGCCTGGCGGGTGCGGACCCCCAGCTTGTCGCACAGGTTGGCAATGTGGAAATTCGCGGTGCGTTCCGTAATGCCCAGGATCCGGCCCATCTCCCAGCTGGTCTTGCCCTGGGCGGCCCAATACAGGCAGTCGTGCTCGCGAGCGGTCAGTTTTGTCATGTTCTTCCCCGGTGAGGCTTTGTTATTGGCTACTGCGCGCATACGTCAGCAAATGTATCACAAGGTGTAAAAATGAATGGCGCCTTCGCGGGACGATTTTGTCCGGATGGATGACCTGGCTCAAAGGACGGTGAAGGCGGATGACCCGGGAGCGGCGAACCAAAAGCAGGTCATCGGGCACGAGGCGAGGTGCTAGAATGACTCTCGACTTGGCGCCGATTTGCTTGATCCGCTTGCGGGCGCCCCATAAATCCAGCTAAAGAGGTCCTGATGACCGCCATTGCCATTTCGCCTGACTCCGCCGCCGCGGCCCATGCCGACCCGGCGCATCCACCGGTGCCCACCGGCAGCGTCGGATATGTCTCCCCCCGGTTTCTGTCGTTCGATGAACCCCTGACACTTTCCAGCGGGCAGGTGATTTCGTCCTATACGCTGGCGGTGGAAACCTATGGGACACTCAATGCGCAGCGCAGCAATGCGGTGCTCGTGTGCCATGCGTTGAATGCGTCGCACCACGTCGCCGGCATGGACGCCGAACATCCGGACCAGATCGGCTGGTGGGACAACATGGTGGGGCCCGGCAAAGCCGTCGATACCGACCGGTTTTTCGTGATCGGCATCAACAATCTGGGGTCGTGTTTCGGTTCCACCGGGCCGACTTCGATCAATCCCGACACCGGCAAACCCTGGGGCGCGGCCTTTCCCTTGCTGACCGTCGAGGACTGGGTGCGGGCGCAGGCGCGAGTGGCCGACCATTTTGGTATCGAACGGCTGGCGGCAGTGATGGGCGGGTCCCTGGGCGGCATGCAGGCGCTCAGCTGGGCGATCACCTGCCCGGAGCGGGTCGGTGACTGCATCGTCGTGGCCAGCACGGCTCGTCTGACCGCGCAGAACATCGCATTCAACGAGGTTGCGCGCCGGGCCATCCTGACCGATCCGGATTTCCGCGATGGCGACTACTATGCCCATGGCGTCGTCCCCACCCACGGTCTTTCGGTGGCGCGCATGGTGGGCCACATTACCTATCAGTCCGACGAGGTCATGGCCGCCAAATTCGGGCGCGCTCAACGGGCTCCCGGGCCCGATGGCGATTATCACTACAACTACGACGTCGAATTCGAGGTCGAGTCCTATCTGCGCCACCAGGGCGAAAAATTTTCCCGCTATTTCGATGCCAATACCTATCTGCTGCTGACCCGCGCCCTGGACTATTTCGATCCAGCGCGCGCGCATGGCGGGGATCTGGCCCAGGCACTATCCCCGGCGCAGGCGCGCTTCCTGCTGGTGTCGTTCTCGACCGACTGGCGCTTCGCGCCGGAACATTCCCGCGAAATCGTGCGGGCGCTGTTGAAGAACCAGCGCGAGGTCACCTACGCCGAGATCGATGCGCCTCACGGCCATGACGCGTTCCTGCTGGGCGATGTGCGCTATCACGCGATCGTGCAGGGGTATTACGACCAGATCGCACGGCGCCTGGACCTGGGCGAACGCAGCCGGACGACTGGGGTGCTGGCATGAATCAGGCTGCTGTGAGCGATACCCGTCCCCAGCCCGGATCGGGCGATCCCGCGGAGGTCACCCCGCGCATCGACCTGCTGCGCATCGCCCAATGGATCGAGCCCGGCAGCCGGGTGCTGGACCTGGGCTGCGCCGAGGGGCATCTGCTGTCCTATCTGCAGCGTACGCGTCAGGTGCGCGGTGCCGGCGTCGAGCTGGACGATGACCGGGTGATCGCGGCCGTACGTCGCGGGGTGAGGGTCATCCAGCAGAACCTGGAAGAAGGCCTGGCGCTGTTCGACGATCAGCAGTTCGACACGGTCGTGCTGTCGCAGACGCTGCAGTCCATGCACCACACGGAACATATCCTGCGGGAAATGGCCCGGGTTGCGCGCTATGGCATCGTATCGTTCCCCAATTTCGGCTATTGGCCGCATGGCTGGTCGATCCTGCGCGGGCGCATGCCGGTCAATGACCAGATGCCGTACCAATGGTACAACACGCCCAATATCCATCTCTGTACGCTGCGGGACTTCCAGTCGCTGGCGGCCCAGCTGGGTCTGCGCATCACCCATCTGGCCACCTTCCGGGGGGATGCCGAGATTCACTGGTTGCGGGGGTGGCGCAGCATGCTGGCGGTCTATCGTTTCCAGTCGCCCATGGGTCGGCGCACATGACCGATGGCTGGCGCGTCTATGGCGGGCGACGCGTGTCGCCTCTGCTGGTGCTGGGGTTTGCCAGCGGTCTGCCGCTGGCGCTGACCTCGGGTACCTTACAGGCCTGGGCAACCGTCGAACAGGTCTCGCTGCAGAGCATCGGCTTTCTGACCCTGGCCGGGACGGCCTATACCCTGAAGTTTCTTTGGGCGCCGCTGGTGGACCGGTTCGCGCCTCCCTGGCTGGGCCGAAGGCGCGGCTGGATGCTGCTGACGCAATGGTTGCTGGCTGCCTCGATCGCCGCCATGGGCCTGTTTTCGCCGGGGTCGCAGCTGCAGTCGCTGGCGCTGCTGGCGGTCTGGGTGGCCTTCCTCTCGTCCACGCAGGATATCGCCTTCGACGCCTACAGCACGGACGTGCTGCGTCACGAGGAGCGTGCTGCCGGTGCTGCCCTGAAGGTCATGGGATACCGGCTGGCCATGGTGGTGTCGGGCGGTCTGGCGCTGATTCTGGCGGATCAATGGCTCGGTTGGGGAAACATGTATTTCCTGATGGGCGGCCTGATGATGCTGGCGTCGCTTGCGACCTTGTGGGCACCGGAACCCGAACACGTCGCGCAGGCTCCGCGCAGCCTCGAGCATGCCGTGGTCGAGCCGCTGCGGGAATTCTTCAGCCGGCCCGGCGCCTGGACCATCCTGCTGCTGATTGTGCTCTACAAGCTGGGCGATGCCTTCGCGGGCGCGCTGTCCACGACCTTCCTCATCCGGGGGGCCGGGTTCGACGTGACCGAGGTCGGTATGGTCAACAAGGTCTTCGGCCTGGTCGCAACGATCATCGGTGCGCTGGCGGGTGGCGGCCTGATGACGCGCCTGGGCCTGTATCGGTCATTGATGGCGTTTGGCGTGCTGCAGGCGGTTTCCAATCTGGGCTACTGGATGCTGGCGGTGACCCCGCCGCACCTGTACGGGATGGCGCTGGTGGTAGCCGTTGAAAATCTCTGCGGCGGCCTGGGGACGGCGGCGTTCGTCGCGCTGCTGATGGCGCTGTGCCGCCAGCAGTTTTCCGCAACTCAGTTCGCCCTGCTGTCGGCTTTGTCGGCGGTGGGCCGCACGTACCTGGCCGGCCCTCTGACACCCGTGCTCGTCGACCGTTTCGACTGGCCGGTTTTTTTCATGCTGACTGTGCTGATCGCGCTGCCCGGCCTGGTTTTGCTGTGGGCGCAACGCAGCCTGATCCGCGGCCTGGATGTGGATCAGGCAGACTGACCTGAGGTCTGTCCCTTCATGATGTCGAAATTGCATTTGCTGCTGGATCGATTCACGCTGATCCTGATTGCCGTCGTCACAGCCGCGACGGTGTTGCCGGCCCACGGGCAGGGTGCGGTGTTTTTCGAAAGACTGACGGCGGCGGCCATCGCGCTGCTGTTCTTTCTGCACGGTGCCAAACTCTCGCGCGAGGCCATCATTGCCGGGGCTACCCACTGGCGGCTTCATGGGTTGATCTTCATCTGGACCTTCGTGATCTTTCCGATCCTGGGGTGGCTGGCGCGGCCCCTGCTGGTGCCCCTGCTGGGCGAACCGCTGTATATCGGGGTGATGTATCTGTGCGTGCTACCCGGCACGGTGCAGTCGGCGATCGCGTTCACGTCGATTGCGCGGGGCAATGTGCCTGCCGCGGTGTGCGCGGCGTCGGCCTCCAGCATCATCGGCATCGTCCTCACGCCCTTGCTGCTTCAGCTGTTGTTGCGGACGGACACGTCCGCGCTGGACAGCCACTCGCTGCTGCAGTCGATCCTGCGCATCGGCGAGCAGATCTTCCTGCCCTTCGTGGCAGGGCACCTGTTGCGCCCGGTCATCGGCCGCTGGATGGATGGCCATCGCAAACTGGTGACCAGCGTCGACCAGAGTTCGATCCTGCTGGTGGTCTACACGGCGTTCAGCGAATCGGTGATCGCCGGCCTCTGGCATCAGGTGGATTCCATATCCCTGGTGCTGCTGGTGGTCACCTGTTGCGTGTTGCTGGCGATCGTCCTGGTGCTGAACACCTGGTCCACCCGGCGATTGGGCTTCAATCGCGCCGACGAAATCACCATCGTCTTCTGTGGTTCGAAAAAGAGCATGGCCACCGGGGTGCCCATGGCGGGCGTGCTGTTCAGCGCTGGAGCGATCGGGCCGGTGCTGCTGCCGCTGATGATTTTCCATCAGATCCAGCTGATGGTCTGCGCGGTGTTGGCGCAGAACTATCGGCGCAACGCGCCGGCCGAACAACACGAACGGCGGCAATTAGTCGCCTGATGCAAAAAACCCTGTGTGCATCGCAAACAGGGTTTTTTACAGTCTGTCGGTGGCGCCCTGGTGGTAGGGCGCAGATCGGGCTTTTCAGGCCGTGACGTGCAGTTGCGTGCCCACCATCCCGCTGGAGGCCAGTTTCGGCGCGCTGGGCACCGAATTGATCAGGCTCATGACGGTATTGGACTGGTTGTCCAGGACCTTGCGCAGCAGCACGTTCTGGTTGTCTTGCAGCTGGGCGTAGTTTTGCAGGCCGGTCGCGGCGCCCACCAGACTCTCAACGGAACTCGACATCAAGGTCTCCTGTTCAGGAATTCGGTTTCGACGGGTATGACAATTGCAACCGATTATAAGGCAATCCATGCGCCTGGAGCATGGATTGCCGGATCAATTTCGCGCGTAGTCGATGGTCAATGGCGCGTGGTCGCTGAACCGCTCGTCCTTGTAGACGGTCGCGGTTTGCGCCTGCGCGGCGATTCCCGGGGTCGCGACGTGATAGTCGATGCGCCACCCGACGTTCTTCGCCCAGGCTTGGCCCCGGTTGCTCCACCACGTGTAGGCTTCGCCGGTCGTATCGGGATGCAGGCGTCGATAGACGTCGACCCAGCCGTGCTGGCCGAACAATGCCGTCATCCAGGCGCGTTCTTCCGGCAGGAAGCCGCTGTTCTTCAGGTTGCCCTTCCAGTTTTTCAGGTCAATCTCGTGGTGGGCAATGTTCCAGTCGCCGCAGATGACGAATTCCCGGCCGGTGTCGCGATGTTCCCGCATCAGGCCTTCGAGCCAGGTTTCGTAGAGGTCCAGGAACCGGTATTTGGCCGTCTGGCGTTCGTCGCCGCTGGATCCGGAGGGCAGATAGGCGCTGATGACGCTCAGTCCAGGCCAGTCGGCGCGCAGGATGCGGCCTTCGGCGTCGAATTCGGGAGACCCCATGCCGATCGTGATGGCGTCGGCGGGCTGGCGCAGATAGAGGCCGACGCCGCTGTAGCCTTTCTTTTCCGCGTGGTAGAAGTGCCCGGTGTAGCCATCCGGGTGACGCATTTCGTCGGTCAGATCCGTATCCTGGATCTTGATTTCCTGCAGGCAGACGATGTCGGAATTCTGGTTCTTCAGCCAGTCCGCCAGCCCTTTGCGAAAGGCCGCGCGGATTCCGTTGACGTTCAGTGTGGTGATGCGTAGCACGAGGGCTCCGGTGATTCGTCGAAAGTCGGACTGTACTGCATGGACGGCTGCGCCTCGTGCGAGGCCTGGTTTTACCCGAACCGATAACTGGAGATGGTGAGCCCGCCGGCTGCCTGGGTTTCGTGGTGAAAGCGGTTGGCCGGCTCGTCGCCCGCCGCGCCGCTGGCGACGAACAAGGGCACGAGGTGGTCTTCCATCGGATGCGCGATGCGTGCCGCAGGGGCCTGTACCCAGTGCTCCAGCCGGCTAAGGCGGTCGGCGGCGGACGCCCCGCCCAGCGCTTCATGCAGCCAGGCGTCGAACAGGGCCGAGGGCTGGCGTCCTGCGGGGCCGAACAGACGCAGGTTGTGGAAGCTCAGGCCACTGCCGACGATCAGGATGTTTTCATCCCGCAAGGGCTGCAGCGCCGCCCCCAGCGCATGATGCCAGGCCGGGTTGAAGCCGGCATTGATGGACAGCTGCACCATGGGAATCCGGGCCTGCGGGTACATGACGTAGGCAGGCACAAAGGCGCCGTGATCGAAGCCGCGGTCGGGGTCGTCCGTGATCGTGATGTGATGGTCCGTCAGCAAGGACCGTACCCGCCCGGCCACGTGGGGGGATCCGGGAGCAGGGTAATGGATGTCGTAGGTCTGTGACGGAAAGCCGTAGTAGTCATAGAGCATGCCGGGCTGCGGATGGCTGCCAACCTGCACCCCGTTGCGTGTGATCCAGTGCGCCGAGATCATCAGGATCGCGTCGGGCGGTTGCGGCAGCGATGCGGGGATTGCCTGCAGTGCCTGGGTCAGCACGGCATAGGAAGCCGTCATTTCGGGCATCCAGGGCCAGGGGCCGCCACCATGGCAGATGAAGTAGACAGGTTGGCGCATGATGAACGCAGATCCGCAGGATTAGTGAAAGTACCTAGCTTACTTCTGATTGGTTGTCTCAAAAATTAGTTTAGTATAAAAAAATAGATTATTGGCTTGCCTTTCATCCTTTCTCATTGATTCGCAGGAGCAAATCCGTGAACGCTCAAACCAATGCTGTACAAGGCGGTGACGGTTCGAACGATGTCATATCCCCCTATGCCTGGAAGGCTCTGTGGGGCTCGGCAATCGGCTATGCCATGGATGGTTTCGACCTGCTGATCCTCGGATTCATGCTGGCCGCGATATCGGCCGATCTGCATCTCGCTCCAGGTCAGGCGGGGTCTCTGGTGACCTGGACTCTGGTGGGCGCGGTCTTTGGCGGCATCGTGTTCGGGTCGCTCAGCGACCATTACGGACGGGTGCGGGTGCTGACCTGGTCGATCCTGCTGTTTGCGGTCTTTACAGGCCTGTGCGCGGTTGCGCAGGGCTATTGGGATCTGCTGGTCTACCGCACGATCGCCGGTGTCGGGCTGGGTGGCGAGTTCGGCATCGGCATGGCGCTGGCCGCCGAGGCCTGGCCGGCGCGCCATCGGGCCAGGGTGTCGTCCTATGTGGCCCTGGGCTGGCAGGCGGGCGTGCTGCTGGCCGCGATCGCCATCCCGTTTCTGTTGCCGCATCTGGGCTGGCGCGGGATGTTCGTGGTGGGGATCTTTCCGGCGCTCGTCGCCTGGGTGATCCGGCGTCATCTGCATGAGCCAGAACTCTTCGTGCAAAAAACCGAAAAGCACCGAACCAGCTTTGCCGAGTCCTATCGGTTGTTGGTCAAGGACAGCCCGACTACCCGCACCAGCCTGGGGCTGGCGATCTTGTGCTCGGTGCAGAACTTCGGCTACTACGGGATCATGATCTGGATGCCGAGCTATCTGGCGAAGTCCCAGGGATTCGGGTTGACGAAATCGGCGGTGTGGACGTCCGTGACCATCATCGGGATGGCGATCGGTATCTGGGTGTTCGGGCATCTGGCGGACCGCATCGGCCGCAAGCCCAGTTTTCTGCTGTTCCAGCTGGGGGCGGTGGTGATGGTCCTGTATTACGCTCGCTTGACGGATGCCGGCACGATGCTGTGGGCGGGCGCCGTCATGGGGATGTTCGTCAACGGCATGCTGGGTGGCTATGGCGCCGTGATGTCCGAGGCGTACCCGACGGAAGCACGGGCAACGGCGCAGAATGTGCTCTTCAATATTGGCCGGGCGGTCGGCGGTTTCGGGCCCGTGGTCGTCGGGGCGTTGGCCGCGACCTATTCCTTCCATGTGGCGATCGCACTGCTGGCTTCCATCTACGTGCTGGACATGCTGGCCACTTTGTTTCTGATTCCAGAACTCAAGGGTGTGGAGCTGGAGTGATGCCGTGGATGACGTCCGGAAGGGCTTGACGCACGGTCCCGCCATGAGCCAGGCGACCGGTTTTGCGCGCAATGCGGATGCCGTGGCCGCGCACGTCTGCCGCGTGGTGGAGCATCGCTGGGTGAACGCGCGCTACAAGTACCTGCAGCTGGAATCCGATGCCGATCTCGCCCGGATGACTCGGCCCGGACAGTTCTATCAACTGAAGTGCCCGGTGACCGAGGCTTCTCAGCCGTTCCTGCTGCGCCCCATGAGCGTTTATGGCACGGGTCCGGCCTCAGGCGATATCGCGTTCCTCTACAACGTCACAGGCACCGGCACGCGCGCCATGGCCGGGCTTGCGATCGGGGATTCGATGAGCATCGTGGGCCCGCTGGGCAACACATTCACGATCCAGCCCGATTTTCGTCGGGCCTTGCTGGTGGCACGGGGGGTGGGTCTGGCGACGCTTGCGCCTGTGGTCCGCGCCCTGGCGCGCACGCAGGCGCGCATCGTGGTCGTGATGTCCGCGCGGGCGCCGCAGGATCTGATGCGTGCGGAATTTCTGGGGGATTTGCCCGCCGAGGTGCACTGTGTCTATGACAGTGACGGTTCGTCGGACGTGTCGCAGGTAGAAGCGCTGGTGCGCGAACTGCTGGCCGCGCAGGCAACCGATGCGGTCTATACCTGCGGGTCGCAGCGCTTGCTGCTATTGCTGCAGCGTGTGTTGCGGGATTTTCCCGCAGTGCTGGGCGAGGTAGCGATGGAACAGCACATGGCCTGCGGCATGGGGGTCTGCCTGTCCTGCGTGCGATTGTTCGATGTGGGTGGGGCCAAGCAGTTCCTGCGGGTCTGTCGCGACGGACCTGTATTCGACATCCGCGACGTGGTGGGCGAGGTGCGCTATGGTTGACCTGCGTGTGGATCTCGATGGCCTGGGGCTGCGCAGCCCCGTCATGCCGGCTTCCGGGTGTTTTGCCATCGAATATGTGGAAGCCCTGGATTTCAACCGGCTGGGTGCGCTGGTCATCAAGAGCGTGTCGCCCAAAAGCCGGCTGGGCAACCCCACACCCCGGGTGGCGGAAACACCTGCCGGCATGCTCAATTCCATCGGCATTCCCAGCAAGGGGCTGGATTATTTTTTGCGCGAGGTGCTGCCGCCGTACCTGCAGTTCGACACGCCCGTCGTGGTGTCGATTTCGGCCGACACGGTGGGCGAGTTCGCGCAGGCGGCTGCGCGCGTCTCGGTACCCGGCGTGGCGGTCATCGAAGCGAACATCTCCTGCCCCAATCTGGAGGCAGATGGCCGGGCGTTCGCCATGAGCGCGGATACGACGCTGGCGGCCGTGCGGGCGGTGCGCGAACAGACAGGGCTGCCGGTCTGGGCCAAGCTCACGCCCAATGTGTCGCACGTGGCCGAGATCGCCTGCGCCGCCGAGGCGGCGGGTGCCAATGCCCTGGTCATGGGCAATACCGTGCTCGGGATGGCGATCGACGTGCATACGCGCAGGCCGCTTCTGGGCAACGTGATGGGCGGCCTGTCGGGGCCGGCGATCAAGCCTATCGCCGTGCGCATGGTCTACCAGTGCCATCGCAGCGTCAGCATTCCGGTCATCGGCTGCGGCGGTATCGCATGCGCCGAGGACGTCGTAGAGTTCATGCTGGCAGGCGCCAGCGCCGTTCAGGTGGGTGCCGCCTCGTTCCAGGACCCCGGCATCATGCGGAAGATCACCGATGGCCTCGTGCGATTCTGTGAGGCCGCCGGGGTGGATGCGGTGCGCAGCCTGACCGGAGGCATTGCGCTGGATACGGATCTGACCGACAGCTGGCTGCGGATGGCCCAGCAGTCCGGCTAGTGGCCGGCGGGCGGGGCTCTTTTGGGTGTTGCACAATCATGATCGATCTGATTCAGTATCGGGCCTTGGCGGAGAAGCTCTTTGCCGACATTCGCGCCTTTTCCTTCGACGGCGTCGGCATCACGCGCGAGAGCTACGGGCGCGGGGAATCCGCCGCCGCGGACTATCTGCGCGACTTAGCGCAGTCCGAAGGGCTGGACGTGCAGGGCGACCGCGCCGCCAACCTGATCTTCCGCTTTCCGGATACGCCCCCGGATCGGCCGGTCGTGTGGCTGGGTTCGCACATGGATTCGGTGCCGCAAGGCGGCAATTACGATGGTCTTGCGGGTGTGGCGGCCGGGCTGCTGTGCCTGATCGCCCGCCAGCGTGAGGGCCGGGGCGGCAACGTCGAGGTCATCGGCTTTCGCGGCGAGGAAAGCGCCTGGTTCGGCAAGGCTTACATGGGTTCCAGCGCGCTGCTGGGCAAGTTGTCCGAGGCGGACCTGGCGCTGACACGGCGCGGCACGGATGAGTCGCTGGGCGACTGCATGCAGGCCCTGGGCGCCGACATGGCCGCCATCCGCGCGGGGGACCGGCTCTTCGACCCCGCGCGCATCCGGACCTATCTGGAGCTGCACATCGAGCAGGGGCCGGTCATGGTGGCGCGACAGCTGCCGGTCGCCGTGGTGTCCAGCATCCGGGGAAATTTCCGTCATAACCGGGTCCTGTGCGAAGGCGAGTCCGGGCATTCGGGCGCGGTGCCGCGCTGGCTGCGCCACGACGCCATGTTCGCTGTGTCGGATCTCATCATGAGGCTCGACGAACATTGGCGGCTGTTGCTGGAGCGGGGGACGGACCTGGTCGTCACCGCAGGCATCGTCGGGACGGATCCGGCCGAACATGCCGTGTCGCGCATACCGGGGCGTGTGGCCTTCAGCCTGGAAGCGCGCAGCCGCAGCACCGACACGCTGGAAGCGTTCTACCAGGTGCTGCAGGCGGAATGTTCCGCAGTCTCCCATGAGCGTGGGGTCAAGTTCGAATTCGATCGGCGGGTGCTCTCGGCTCCCGCGACGATGGACCCCCGCGTGTGTGATACGCTTTCTGCCGCCTGCGCGGCGCGTGGCCTGGCCTTTGACGTGATTCCCAGCGGCGCGGGGCATGATGCGGCCCTGATGGCCAACGCGGGTATTCCCAGCGGCATGGTGTTCGTGCGCAACGAGCACGGTTCACACAATCCACGCGAGGCCATGGATCTGGATGATTTCATGACAGGCGTCCAGGTGCTCAGCGACGCCCTGGAACCCTTGAGCGCATGACGGGGCTGTCTCCTGGGGGGTGGCCGGCGCGCAATTGAATGGGATGGCAATGATGACGCAATCGAAATTTGGACCCGATGTCTTCGGGCAGTCGCAGGATCCCGCGCGGGCCGTGGCGCTGGCGCTGCTGGCGGCGGGCTGCGTCAGCGTGCGCGCGGAGGAACCGTTTCGCCTGCCTTCGGGCTGGGCCAGCCCTGTATATATCGACTGCAGGCGTCTGATTTCCTTTCCCGATCTGCGGCGGCAACTCTTGGCGCGCGGCCTGCGGGTTCTGCGGGATGCCGGGGCGCTCGATGGCCTGGCGGCCGTCGCGGGTGGCGAGGCCAGCGGTATTGCGTTGGCCGCCTGGATAGCCGAGGCGCTGGACCTGCCGCTGCAGTACGTGCGCAAGCACCGCACCAGCCGCAATCAGGTTGAAGGCGTGGTCGAAAGGGGGGGGCGGGTGCTGCTTGTGGATGACATGATGGCGGGCGGGCAATCCAAGGTCCGGTTCTGCAAGGCACTGACGGCTGCTGGCGCGCGCGTGGATACCCTTTTCGTGCTGTTCGACTATGCGACGTTTCCGACCCGGGAATTGCTGGCTCCATTGGGGGTCGCGGTGCATGCGCTGGCCTCCTGGCAGGACGTGTGCCGGGTTTGGCAGGCCGAGGGCGGGATCGAGCCATCGGCGTTGCGGGACTTCCAGTCTTTCCTGTCGGATCCTGCCGGGTGGTCGCAGGCGCATGGCGGTCTGGCGCAGAACCCGGTACGGCGCTGAGCAGCCGGGATTGGGCATGGCTGACACGCCGATCTTCAAATCGTCTATTGACTACGCCGCCCTGGGCGATCGCCTGCACGCGTACCGCATCGGCGCGTCGCTGCAGGCCGAGGATGTGGCTGCGCGGCTCGGGATTTCGCGCGCCGCCGTCTATCGCATGGAAAAAGGCGAGATCGTCAAGATCGAGACGCTGGAGCGCGTGGCGGACCTGCTGGGGACGTCGCTGGCGTCGTTGCTGGGCGTGCAGGTCGAATACTATGCCAATGCCCTGGGCCTGTTCGAACGCATGCGCCAGCTCGAACAGGGCGCCGACAGGATCTTCGTGCACTTCGAACCCGTGTCCGTGCTGCTGGCGTCCGATGAGTACCCGGCGCTGCTGCGCGACATGCTGCAGGAAGTCACTGCGCGCCGCGCGGGCGGGGCACTGACCGAGGACGAAGTGGATGCGATCATCCGCGTGATCGAAGACCGGCGAGTTGCGTTCCGCGCCCGCCGGCCTCAGGTGCTGGGCCTGGTCGGTATGCATGGGCTGGAACGGTTCCTGCAGATCGGCATGGTGGGCCGGGTGCGGTTGTCGGATTCCGTGCGGCAGCGCCGTCTTGCGGCGGCCCGTCGGGAAATCGGTCGGATCGCGGAGATCATGGCGAGCGAGCCGCTTCACATCCGCATCGGTCTCATCGATGACGCGATGCCGGCGTCCACCTTCGAGTTTTTTTCCGGACCGGCGAGCAAGGCTGTGGCGGTCAGCCCGTTCCGGCTCGGGGAACTGCCCAATGTGCGTAACGGTATTGCCACGGTCACCTCGGCGCCCGAGGCGATCCAGCACTACGAAGACCTGACGGCAAGGCTGTGGAAGAGCGCCTACAAGGGCGCCGCTGGCGCAAGACATCTGCAGAAGCTGCTTGACCGGCTTTAAGGCGGGCGTACCGGGCGCGGGACCGGACATCGCCTTCGATTGCGGCTATGCTATCCGCCTGCCGGCACCGCAGGGGAAAAGGCAGTTTCATCATCTCGACGGGAGTGGCTGGGAATGACATTCAAGGAAATCACGCAGCGTTTTGCGCAGTCGGAATCGGGAAGCGATTCCTTCAAGCAGTTCTACAAGGATGCGTTCGAGCTCATGAAACAGGATCCGGACAATGCCGGCTTGTATTTCGTGGTGGGTATCGCCGCCCAGACCTATGTCATCAAGTACGAGGATCAGGCCGTCGCGCCCGATTTCGCGGACCGGATCAAGGCCACCCTCGAAGGTTTCAACCATCGCCTTCTGCAGGCGCTGGATGCGCCGCCCACCGAACGCCTGCGGGTCCTGGGAGAGGTCGCAGTCGACTACGAGTGGAACGAAGACGCATTCTGAGTCCGGCATGGGAAATGTCGGATAATGGCAGCTTTACCGCATTCGAGATCTTTCATGATGCCCGGCACGCACGCCCTTGCTTTCGTCCGATTTGCCCTGGAACACGGGGTGTTGCGCTTTGGTGAGTTCAAGACCAAGTCGGGGCGTGTGAGCCCCTATTTTTTCAATGCGGGCCTCTTTAACGACGGGGCGTGCGTGGGGCGGCTGGGCAAGTTCTACGCCGAGGCGCTGGTGCATTCCGGGCTGGAATTCGACATGCTGTTCGGGCCGGCCTACAAGGGCATCCCACTGGCGACGACCACTGCGGTGGCCCTGGCTGAACATCCTGTGCTGGCGGGGCGTCACATGCCGTTCGCCTTCAACCGCAAGGAAGCCAAGGACCACGGCGAGGGCGGTGTGCTGGTCGGGGCGCCGCTTGCGGGGCGCGTCGTGATCATCGACGACGTGGTCACAGCGGGCACGTCCGTGCGTGAGTCCGTGGGGATGATCCGCGCGGCCGGCGCACAACCCGCCGCCGTGCTGATCGCTATGGACCGCATGGAACGCGCGGGCTCGGTGGGCAATCTGTCGGAACATTCCGCCGTGCAGGACCTGGAACAGACCTACGGGATTCCCGTGATCAGCATTGCGTCGCTGACCGACGTCATCGGGCTGCTGGATGGCGACCAGGAACTGATCGCCCACCGCGACGCGGTCATTGCGTATCGCGAACGCTACGGTATCTGACAGCGACGGGCTTGCCGGCTGGACCCGGCGCGGCCTGTCTCAGCCGAGTTTCCGCAACAAGATGTCGTTGACCTGCTGTGGATTCGCCTTGCCGCGCGCGGCCTTCATGACCTGACCCACCAGCGAATTGAAGGCTTTCTGTTTGCCTGCGCGGTATTCCCCGACGGTGGCTGGGTTGGCCGTCAGTACCTGATCGATCATGGCTTCGATGGCCCCCGTGTCGCTGATCTGGCGCAGGCCCCTGGCCTCGATGATCGCGTCGGGATCGCCGCTGGATTCTCCCGCCCACATGGCCGCGAATACGTCGCGGGCGATCTTCGTGGAAATCGTGCCGTCCAAGATGCGGGCGATCAATGCCGCCAGCCTTGCGGGGGACACCGGCGACTGGATGATCTCCAGGCCGTCCCGGTTCAGCGCCGCGGACAGTTCGCCCAGGATCCAGTTGGCAGCCAGTTTCGCCTGATCGGCCGGCAGGGCCTGCGCGGTGGCTTCGAAATAATCGGCGACGGCACGGTGCAGCGTCAGCTGGGCCGCATCGTAGGCGCTCAGCCCCAGGTCGGATTCGAAGCGGGCCCGCTTGGCGGCGGGCAGTTCCGGCATCGCGGCGCGCACCTGCTCGATCCATTCGGGTGAGACGATCAGCGGGGGCAGGTCGGGGTCAGGGAAGTAGCGGTAGTCGTCCGAGTCTTCCTTGGTGCGCATGGCGCGGGTCTCATCCCGGTCCGGATCATACAGGCGCGTCTGTTGTATGACTTTGCCGCCGTCTTCGATCAGTTCGATCTGGCGGCGGACTTCGTACTGAATCGCGCGTTCCAGGAAGCGGAAGGAATTGAGATTCTTGATCTCGCAGCGCGTGCCGAATTCCACCTGCCCGCGTGGGCGCACCGAGACATTCGCATCACAGCGGAAGGAACCTTCCTGCATGTTGCCGTCGCAGATGCCCAGCCAGACCACCAGGCAGTGCAGGGTGCGGGCGTAGGCCACGGCTTCGGCCGCCGAGCGCATTTCGGGCTCGGTCACGATTTCCAGCAGCGGTGTGCCGGCGCGGTTCAGGTCGATGCCGCTGGAGGATTCCCCGTGTGGGCCCGTGAAATGTTCATGCAGGGACTTGCCGGCGTCTTCTTCCAGATGGGCGCGGGTCAGGTTGATCGTGTGTTCCTGTTCGCCCACGAAGAAGGACAGCTGTCCGCCGATCACAATAGGCAACTCGAACTGGCTGATCTGGTAGTTCTTCGGCAGGTCGGGGTAGAAATAGTTTTTCCGGGCGAATACCGAACGGTGTGCCACCTGGGCGTCGATGGCCAGGCCGAACCGGATGGCGCGTTCGACCGCGCCCCGGTTCATGGCTGGCAGCGAGCCTGGCAGGGCCATGTCCACGGCGTTGGCCTGGGTATTGGGCTCCGCACCGAACCGCGTGCTGCTGCGGGAAAAGATTTTCGACTGTGTGGACAGCTGGGCGTGGGTTTCCAGCCCGATGACGATTTCCCAATCCATTATGCGTGTTCCGGTGTGCGTTGGTGCCAGTCGGTGACTTGTTGGTAGCGGTCGGCCAGGGCCAGCAGCCGGCCCTCGTCGAAATAGCGGCCGACGATCTGTAGTCCGATGGGCAGACGGCCTGATTCGCCGCCGAAGCCGCAGGGGATGGACATGCCGGGCAGCCCTGCCAGGCTCACGCCCAAGGTGTAGATGTCGCTCAGCCAGTCGGCGATCGGGTCCTGGCGATTGTCGCCGATGCGGCGTGCCACGTCTGGGGTGACCGGACCCATGATGACGTCGCAGTCCTGGGCCAGGGCGCGCTGGAAGTCATCGACGATCATGCGCCGCACGCGCTGTGCCTGCAGGTAGTAGGCGTCGTAATAGCCGTGGGACAACACGTAAGTACCCACCAGGATACGGCGGCGGACTTCGTCGCCGAACCCTTCGGAACGCGACCGGCTGGTCATGTCGAACAGGTCGGTGTATTGGGCGGCGCGATGACCATAGCGTACGCCGTCGTAGCGCGACAGGTTGCTGGAAGCCTCGGCCGGCGCGATCACGTAGTACGCCGGGATGGACAGCCGGGTGCGGGGGAGCGAAATGTCCACCCGGACAGCCCCCAGGGACTCGAATGCCCGCAGCGCGGATTCAATGGCGGCACCGACGGCCGGCGCCAGGCCTTCGTTGAAAAATTCGCGCGGCACCCCGATACGCAGGCCCTTCAGGGGTTGTGTGCCGCCGGCCTGGAACGCCGCCTGGGCCGCATCGAAGTCGGCCTGGATGCGGCCGGTGGCATTGGGGCGGCCGTCGCAGGATTCCAGGCTGGTGGAGTCCTGGGGATCGAAGCCGCTCATGGCATCAAGCAGCGGCACCAGGTCGCGCGCGCTGCGCGCCAGCGGCCCCGCCTGATCCAGGCTGGAGGCGTAGGCAATGATGCCGTAGCGCGAGACCGTGCCGTAGGTGGGTTTGATACCGCTGACCCCGCAGTAGGCGGCGGGCTGGCGCACCGAGCCCCCAGTGTCGGTGCCGGTGGCGCCCAGTACCAGGCCGGCGGCCACAGCGGCGGCGGAGCCGCCCGACGATCCACCCGGGATACGGTCGGTATCCCAGGGATTGCGTACCGGGCCGAAGGCGGAATTTTCGTTGCCTGAGCCCATGGCGAATTCGTCGCAACTGAGCTTGCCCAGCGACACCGTGCCCGCCTGGCGCAGGTGGTCGACGACGGTGGCGTCGAATGGGCTGACGTAATCGGCGAGCATCCGGCTGGCGGCCGTGGTGCGCCAGCCGCGCGTGACGAACAGGTCCTTGTGTGCGATGGGAATGCCGGCGAGCGGGCCCGCGTTGCCGCCCGCCAGTGCCTGGTCGGCCGACCAGGCCTGTTCCAGCGTCAGGTTGTCGTCGATGTGCAGGAAAACGTTGGGATCGGCGTACGTGCGGACGGCCCGCAGGGCATCGGTGGCCAATTCGACGGCGCTGACGCGGCGGGTGCGCAGGGCATCGCCCAACGCCTGGATACTGTGAAATTCGGAAAGCTGGGTCATGGCATCATTCGATGACGGTGGGCACGAGGAACAGTCCCTGGTGCGGGGCCGGCGCGTTGGTCAGGCAGGCGTCGCGCTGTTCGGCGGACTGGGCCGGGTCGGCCTGGTCGTCGCGCAGCCGCAGCGCGATATCCTGGTGGGCGGCCAGGGGGTGCGCCATGGGTTCGATGCCCGTGGTGTCCACAGCCTGCAGTTCTTCGATCAGGCCCAGGATGCGGGTCAGTTCCTGCTGGGCGCGTTGTTGGTCGTCGGATTCCAGCCGCAGGCCCGAGAGTCGTGCGAGCCGGGTGATGTCCTGTTCGGTGAGTGCCATGTCGTCGTGCCGGAGAGGCTGCCATGGACTGGCAGCCGGATGAATGTGTGCGAATGTGTCCGTGGTGGGTAAAAGCGCGAGTTTTGCAAAACTTTTCCCTCAATTCGGGGCATGTCCATTGAGGATTATAAGTTATCATTACCGATTCCATGCGGCTTGCTCGGCCTGTGCCGCTGTGCTGGCGGTCTGATGCAGACGGTGCCCCGGTCTCTCGCGCGGAATCTCCCTCCCCCCATTTTATTAGTGCGCCCATGTTCGGATTCCTACGCAGCTATTTCTCCAGCGATATGGCGATCGACCTCGGCACGGCAAATACGCTGATCTATGTCCGCAGCAAGGGCATCGTGCTCGATGAACCGTCGGTCGTCGCCATCCGCCACGACGGCGGCCCCAACGGCAAGAAAATCATCCAGGCCGTCGGCCGAGAGGCCAAGCAGATGCTGGGCCGCGTGCCGGGCAACATCGAAGCCATCCGTCCCATGAAGGACGGCGTGATCGCCGACTTCACCGTCACCGAGCAGATGCTCAAGCAGTTCATCCGCATGGTGCATCCGCGCAGCATGCTGGCCCCCAGCCCGCGCATCATCGTCTGCGTGCCCTGCGGCTCGACCCAGGTCGAGCGCCGCGCCATCCGCGAGTCCGCGCTGGGCGCCGGCGCCAGTCAGGTCTACCTGATCGAGGAACCCATGGCCGCAGCCATCGGGGCGGGTCTGGCGGTGTCCGATGCCAGCGGCTCGATGGTCGTGGACATCGGCGGGGGCACCACCGAGGTTGCCGTGATTTCCCTGGGCGGCATGGTCTACAAGGGCTCCGTCCGGGTGGGCGGCGATAAATTCGACGAAGCCATCATCAATTACATCCGGCGCAATTACGGCATGCTGATCGGCGAGCCCACAGCCGAACTGATCAAAAAAGAAATCGGGTCCGCGTTTCCAGGATCCGAGATCCGCGAGATCGAGGTCAAGGGCCGCAACCTGTCCGAA
>JAHRWZ010000047.1 GCA_019104865.1 Castellaniella sp.
CGAAAGAGGTTTCAGGCGAGAACGACATGGCGGCCGTCACGCCGGTCGCGGCGGCGATCAGCAGGATGCAGAAATAGAATTGCGTCTGTGCCGTGGCGTCCGCCCCCCGGATGTTGAGCCAGGCGAACAGCACCAGGACGGCGCTGGCGATCAGCACCTCCACGAAATACACGTCCCAGCCGGCGATGCTGTAGAGCAGCCCCACCTTGACGACATCCGGGACCAGGAACTTGATCATCAATGCGAAAGCGGAGGCATTGAGCGCCACGATGGCCGCATAGCCCAGGATCAGGAACCAGCCGCACAGGAAAGCGTGCTTGCGGCCGAAGGCCAGGTAGGCATAGGTGAAGGCGCCACCGGTGATCGGATACGCCTTCACCAGAAAGCCGGTGCTCAGGCCGACCAGGCTGAGGATCAGACCGCCGATCCAGAGCCCGATGATGACCCCCATGGGCCCTGCCATGTCCATCCATTCGACCGGCAGCACGAAGCTGCCCCAACCGATGGCCGAGCCGAAGGCGATGGCCCAGACCCAGTGGGGCTTGAAGGTTTTCCCCAGGGTGATTCGTTCCGACATCAAGAGTCTCCTGCAAATATCATTTTCTATATTTTATTGTTCCAATAACCGGAACATATGAGCCAGTTTATCGGATCCAGGGAGAAGCGCGTAGGGCCAAATCCGGCCCATCGTGGAGACCAGACGGGGCCAGATTGACTGATATCGGGCCGTCATCCGGTGAAAAAAGCCGCCCCAAAGGGCGGCCCTGCTGCGATGTGGCGCTTGCGTGCCCCGGGTGTCCGGTCAGAACACCTCGTCCCTCAGGTAGTAGTACTTGTAGAACATCGCCTGCCCCAGCCGGCGGAAGGGCGCGAACAGATGGCCGTTGAGCGGCGAATTGTAGATAGGCAGATCCCACTGGGGGCCGGCCTTGCCGACGACACGCTCGGCCAGACGCCGCCCCGCCTGCGCGGAAAACGACACCCCATTGCCGCCATAGCCGATGGCGTAATAGATCTGCTGACTGGCGTCCGGCTGCGTGATGCGCGGCATCATGTCGTGACTGACATCCACCCAGCCCCACCAGGAATACGCGATCGGCACATCCTTCAGGGCGGGGAACTTGCGCGCCAGGCCTTGCTTGAGCAGTTCCAGGTGCCTGGGGTTCTCCGCGTCTGCGCCCGTGAGCGCGCTGCGGCTGCCGATCTGCATCGAGCCGTCCGGCAGCAGGCGGTACTAAAAGCGCAGGGTGCGAGTGTCCGTGATGAACGTCGTGCTCTTGAGCCCGGCCGCATCCCGCTCCTGTTGCGTCAGCGGGCGCGTCACCATCGAATTCGACAGAATCGGCATGATCTTGTTGTTGAGCAGCGGATGCAGGCCCTGCGGCGTGTAGCCGCCCGTGGCTACGGCCACGCGGCGCGCGCGTACGATGCCGCCAGGGGTGCGCAGATGGTGGATGCCGCCCACGGTCTTCCAGCCCAGGACCGGGCTGCCGGTATGGATCTTGACACCCAATTCGCGCAGGCGCCGCAGATAGCCGAAGGCGAGTTTCAGCGGATGGATGCCGACGCCTTCGGGCTCGTACAGCGCCCCGGCCGCCTCGCGGTCCATGGCATAGCGTTCCCACAGTTCCTCGCGGCTGAGCATGCGGGTGTCATAGCCGAACTGTTCGCGCATGACGCGGCACAGGTTCTCCAGGAAAGCCATTTTCTTCGGTCGATGCGCCGTGTACAGGTGCCCGCCGGGTTGGGCATCGCACGGGAACCGCTCCACCAGGCTTTTCCAGTAGTCGAAACCGTCGTGGATCTCGCGATCCAGGCGCTTGGCGGTTTCCAGCCCCCAACGCTCGATCCATTGTGTGCGGTACAGACGGCCCGAGGCGTTCTGTCCCTGACCGCCGTTGCGGCTGGTGCAGCCCCAGGATTCCTGGTTGGCCTCCAGGACGATAGGCATGACGCCGTGTTCCTCGGCCAGATTCAGGGCTGTCACCAGGCCGGTGAAACCCGAGCCGATCACCACCACGTCCGCATCCATGTCCTGAAGGACGGGACCGTCGTCGGGGGGCGGATCCCCGGCCGTGCCCACCCAGTAGGTGGGCGCGTATTGCTGGTTGCGGCCCGCGGGCGAAACCAGCGGATCGTAGCGCGGATCGTAAGGGTTGGGCGTGTGCGCCGCGGCGGGCTGGACGGCCTGCGCGCGGGCGTGCGGCGCCGTTGAAGTCAAAGGAGCCAGGATGTCTCCTGGGGGGGCCGGCGCGAGCGATTCTGGCTTGTGCGGGTAAAGGGGGGCGCTGTTTGCGGAAAGCGTTCTTGATCAGGATCTTGCCCTCCTTGAAGGTCAGCAGATCCACCATGTCGGCCTCGATCCGGGAACCGTCCGCGGTCGTGCCCGTGAATGTCGATTCCATGACGCCCCGATCGCCGGACACCCAGCAGCGGGCATTGCGCCAGGCGGCGTCGGGGATGGTCTGCCAGGCCGCCTCGAACGCCTTGCGCACGGCAGCCGGCCCTTCATGACGCACCCCGCAGGCCAGGGGCCCCGCCACGCCCTCGAAAACGCATGCTTCGTGCATGCAGGCCATCAGGGCCTCGATGTCGTGACGGTTCCAGGCTTCTCCGAAGGCCTGGAGCATGGAAAGCAACTGATCCTGTGTCATGGG
>JAHRWZ010000031.1 GCA_019104865.1 Castellaniella sp.
TCATCCAGCAGAAATTGCCTAGAAAAAACAGCTTGATGACGACGTTGGCCTGACGCAGCGACGCACTCAGCAGCCAGCCGCAGACCGGCAGACCCAGATATTTGAAGGCCGCAATGCGCCAATCGACCAGCGCATCATCCAGGGCCTTGGGAATCATCCAGCCCGCGCCGATCAAGCTGACCAACAGCAGACCTGGGATTCCGTAGGCGTTATACGACCAGCGAATCCGCTCTCCGGACGTGGACTTCCACCACAGCCTCTTGCGCGTGGAACCGGATTCGGCGACCGCGGCCTGCTGCGCTTTCGACGCCGGGGCCGACGCCATGGATGGCGCGCGAGGCTGCCGCCCCGCGTGCCACGCCTGCTCTAGAAAGACGCCGCCGAGCACCAGCAGGGGAATCTGCACCACCATATGCAGGCTCATGAGTCCGGTCAACGTGTCATGCAGGCCCAGGGCGAGCGCCAGGCAGACAACGGCCAGCCCCAGCGAGACAGGCCCGACCATCCTGGAACGATTCATGGCTGTCTCCCGGTCGGGGCTGGCTGCGTGCCTGCGGATCGTGTGTCGGCAGCGGCAGGCGCAGGCCGCGAACCGTCAGGCTCCACGGACCCGCCGCGCACAGCCGCTTTGGGTTCGACGGTTCCCGGCGCGGAAGTCATGAAGGACTTGGCGGCGTTCAGGGCCAAGCCCGGATCATCCAGATCCACGATGCGGGCCAGACGCCCATCCGGCGTCACGATGTGAAACGCGGCGTTGTGCTCGAATTCGCCCAGCGGCGCGGGCACGACCATGATCCCGAACAGGTCCAGCACCGCATCGCGCTGAGCGGGCTGGGTAAAGGACAGGAACTGCCAGACAGCGGTATCGGCCCCCATCCGGACCGCATACCGGGCCAGGTCCCGGGCCTGGTCACGCGGATCGAAACTGATGCTGATGAGCCGGATCCGGTGCTGCAGCCCCTCGGCCTCGATCGCCTGCTGCAGGCGCTCGGTCAGGGATCCCTGTGCCAGACACAGGGCGACACAGCGCGTATAGAAGAAGTTGACGATCGCCACGCGGCCGTCGTCCCGCAGATTACGGGTGAGCAAATCGACCCCGCCGGCAGAGTCCAGCACATGCGCCGCCGGCACGGGCCGGGGCTGCGCGGCCACCGCCTGACGCCGGGCGGCCTCGGCCGTCAGGACGGTGAAGCCATCCGTCAGGCCGTACAGCGTCCCGATGCCCGCCACCAGAGCCAGCACCAGTGACAAAATCCACCGCATGACGTGTCCCGGGTCTTATTTGCCCAGCAGCGGACGCAGATCTTCGTCGCCCTTCCAGGGGGTGGTCTGCCCCTTGGTTTCCTCGCGGACCTTGGCCACGAACGCGGCATCGATCTTGGAGGCGGAGTTGCCAAAGCTGGTACGCACATGGCTGACGATCGCGGCCAGTTCCTCGTTCGAGAACTTATCCTGGAAATGCGGCATCTCGCCGTTGTATTTTGCCCCTTCGACGGTCAGCGGACCATGGATGCCGTGCAGCACGATGCGCACCATGACGCTGGCGTCGGCCGCATCGACCCATTCGGACTTGGACAGCGGCGGGAACACACCCGGGACACCGGCCCCGCTGGCCTGGTGACAGGCCACGCAGTTGGCGGTGTACAGCTGACCGCCGTCGGCCGTCACGGGCACGGCAAAGTCGGCCGCCACCCGATCGTCTCCGACGGAGGGCGGCATCGGGGTATAGCTGACCGCCAGGTGATACACCGCCCAGATGAACAGGAGGGCGATGACCGTCAGTACGATCTTGGGAACTGGCCGGCTGCCTTCGTGAGGTTCCGGCTGTTCACGACGCTGCTGAGTGAACTTGTTGCTCATTTCTTCGCTCCATCCTCAGCCGCTGTCGCCTTGATTCGGGCGGCGGACTCGTCCTTGACGACCTGGGGCAAGGTCGCATCCGGATTGACCGGGTACGTATGATCCAGGCCAATCAGGTAAGCCACCAGATCGAGAGCCTGAGGCGACGCGACCACGACCTTGCCCGCAGGCGCGAAGCTGGGCGGCAGGTTGACGACCTTGTCGCCGGCATCGGCCTTGTCCTTGAGTTTGAACATGAACGGGAAGGACGGCATGGTGCTGCCCGGCGTGTAGGCACGCGGTTCGTACAGGTGCCCCAGGTTCCAGTCTACGCTGGGCTGGCGCGCCCCGACATTGAACAGATCGGGCCCGGTCCGCATGGTGCCCATCAAGTGGGGGTTGTCGTAGTAATAATCGCCCGCCACTGGCGCACGCCCCCAGCCGCGCTGGAAGTCGGGCGCCATGGACTGGCTGCGCGGCTGCTGCGAATGGCAATAGACACAGCCCATCGAGATGTAGACCTCGCGGCCACGCAGCTGCTGTTCCGTATAGGGCTTCAGGCCCGGCGAAGGCTGCACGTTGTCCAGCTGCAGGTAGGGCACGACGACCAGGGTCGCTGTGGCCAGGGCGAGGGTCACCATCGCCCCACTAAGGAGTTTGTATTCGCTTTCCATGATCAGGCACCTGCAATCGCCTGACTTTCAGGCTGAAACTTACGGTTGTGCAACAGGGCGGGGCCCACGCGGCTCGTGCCATAACGCAGAGCCATCAGCACGAAGTGCACGGCAAACACCAGGTGACCCAGGGTCATCAGAGAACCACCCAGCGTGCGGCCTTCGAGGTACGGAATCGTGACCCGCACCGAATCCATGAAGGGCTTGGAGGCATCCAGCATGTCCAGACCCTGCAGCCAGCCGCCCGTGGACAGGCTGACGAAATAGATGCCGATGCCGATCGTCACCAGCCAGAAATGCAGGCTGATGAGCTTGGGATGCGGCCATTCCCAGGACATGACGCGCGGCATCACGAAATAGATGGCGCCGAACATGACGATCGAGAAGAACGCGTACAGGCCCAGGTGAGCATGCGCCACGGTGAAGTGCGTGAAGTGCGCGACGGTGCTGACACTGCGCAGGGCCTCGAAGGATCCCTCGAAGGAGCTGAGCGTATACATCATCGCGCCGACCACGATGAAGCGCAGCGTGGGCGAATAATACATGGTCTTGAACTGGCCACGCATCGTCAGGTGCTGGTTCACCGAGAACGCCAGCACGGGGATGATCATCATCATGGACTGCACGATGGACAGCGAGATCAGCCAGTGCGGCACAGGACCGCCGACCAGGTGGTGGCCGCCAACCTGCCCGTAGAAGAAGGCCAGTGCCCAGAAACCGATCAGCGACAGGTTGTAGGACTGGATCGGGCGGCCGACGATTTTCGGCAGGAAGTAATACACCGAGGCCAGGGCAATCGGCGTGTAGTACAGCCCCAGCACATTGTGGCCGAACCACCAGTTCATGGTCGCCTGCTCGACGCCGAAGTGCACGCCCGGAACCTTGCCGATGAAATACAGGATTGGAAACCAGAACAGCGCCGCGCCCATGTACCAGATCGACACGTACAGGTGATCGACCTTGCGGTTACGCAGCGTGAAGACCAGCGGCAGCGCGATCAGCGCACCGCCGATGACCAGCAGGATGCTGACCTGCCAGGGAATTTCCAGCCATTCCAGGCCGTCGTTGATGCCCACGGCGATACTGCCCAGGCCGGCGATCAGGCCGGCGTTCCACAGCATGCAGCCCAGCAGCGCGAAACGGCCGCCGTACAGGCGCGTCTTCAGCAGGCGCGGCAGCACCCAGGTGGCGATGCCGAAGGCCGCCATCGGACACCAGCCATACGCCACCATATTCAGGTGCAGCGTGCGGGTGCGCCCGAAGGTCAGCCAGGCGTACTGGGTCAGGAATTCGGGGTTATGCAGCTTGATAGAGCTGATCAGGCCGAAGGTGGACGCCACCACCAGCCACACGATGGCACAGGACAGGAAGACGAATGTGACATACGCCGTGGATTGGTCCGCTTCCATCCGGTCGGCCAGTTCGCGCTTGAGCTGGTCGGCCAGCGACGGATCGATGACGGCCTTGCCGCCTTCGGTCACGGTCTTTTGCAGGCCGGCCCGCTGCTCGGGCGTGGCGGAAGGATCTTCGACGTGGCCGATTTCGCCCGTCGAAAAAATGACCCCGGCTGCGGCAGGGTTGTCGTCGAACATGTTCCGCCGCAACGACCAGATAAAAATACCCAGCCCCGTGACGGACATGATGAAGGTCAGGAGTAATACGGTGACGGTATCCACAGTGCTTCCAGTGAAGGACAAATGAAGCCCGGACCCAGATAAAATCAAGCCCGGCAACCCGGAATTGTAGCGCCAGATTTGATCTATGATAAATCCGCACATCTTTTACAGAGATGTAAATCCCCATGCAAGTTGGGGGATTCGCGAACCATCAAGACCATCAGATACCCGATTTCCCCGGGCGTCACTCAGGACATTCACCGAGTTGCCGGCACCCGACACCTGGGCATCGCCCAGACTTCTTCCGCTGAAAGGATACACATCATGGAATGCACCCTCGACTGGCAAGGCCCCGACGGCATGCTGTTCGTTTCTCGCACCGGCAGTGGCCACGTCCTGGCAATGGACGGCGCCCCCGAGGGCGGCGGCCAGAATCTGGCTCCCCGCCCCATGGAAACAGTGCTGACCGGCGCAGGTGGCTGCGCGGCCTACGATGTGGTGCTGATCCTGAAACGCGGCCGCCACGCGATCACCAACTGCCGGGTGAAGCTGACGGCGGAGCGCGCCGACACGGAACCGAAAGTCTTCACTCATATCCACTTCGAGTTCCAGGTGACAGGGCGGGATCTGCCGCAGGCGGCCGTGGAACGGGCGGTGGAACTGTCGCACACGAAATATTGCTCGGCGATCGCGATGCTGGAAAAGACGGCGAAGATCACGCATTCGGTGGAGATCATCGCCGCAGTCCCGGATGCTGGGGCGTTGTCCAAATAACTGGATGCATCCATGAAGCAATACCTTGCACTTCTTCAAGACATTTTGGAAAACGGCGTGGTGAAGGGCGACCGTACGGGGACCGGCACAACGTCCGTGTTTGGCCGCCAGCTACGGCACGACCTATCGAAAGGCTTTCCGCTACTGACCACAAAGAAGCTGCATTTCAAGAGCGTCGCCAACGAACTCATCTGGTTCCTCAGCGGCAACACCAATGTCACTTGGCTGCAGGAGCACGGAGTCAGCATCTGGAACGAATGGGCCACCGAAGATAATGAGCTTGGCCCCGTATACGGCAAACAGTGGACGGCATGGCCAACCAAGGACGGCGGTACCATTAATCAGATTGACTACGTAGTCGAAACGCTGAAGAAAAATCCGAACAGCCGCCGCATTCTCTTCCATGGTTGGAACCCGGAATATTTACCTGACGAGCAGATCAGCCCCCAGGAAAATGCCAAACGGGGCCGTATGGCACTACCACCATGCCACCTGCTCTACCAATTCCATGTAGCAGAAGGCAAACTATCCTCGCTGCTATACATCAGAAGCTCGGACAGCTTCCTCGGGCTTCCGTATAACATCGCCTCACTGGCTTTGTTGACGCACATGCTTGCTCAACAGTGCAACCTGGAGCCACACGAGATCGTGGTGAGTCTCGGCGATCTGCACGCTTACTCCAATCACATGACACAGATTCACACACAACTACAACGCGACGCTCGTGAGTTGCCGCAGCTGGTGATCAAGCGTAAGCCGGGCTCGATTTACGACTACAGCTTTGAAGACTTCGAAATCGTGGGCTATGACCCGTATCCCAGCATCCCTGCCCCCATCGCTGTCTGAGGATGCGGTGTAATTGGCCCGAGGAGCAGTGCTCCTCGCGATGCCCCTGGCCAAGGCATTCAGTCGTGACTGTGTCCGGTTTTTCAGGGGGCTAGTCCATTGCCATAGTCGGCATTTGAGCGAGTTTGGCCTTTCAGTCCCTTTTAATTCAATATTTGTTGTATTATTGATCCATGAACGAAGCTCAAACTGTCTCTGCGCTTAGCGCACTCGCCCACACTCAACGTCTGCGAGTGTTTCGTGCCTTGGTTGTCGCCGGCCTGGAAGGGCAGACACCCAGCGTCCTGGCCGAGCAGCTTGAGGTGGCACGCAACACGCTATCGTTCCACCTAAAAGAATTAGCCCATGCCGGTCTGGTCACGATCGAGCAGCAAGGCCGCAACCACATCTACCGCGCCGACTTCTCCCAGATGAATGGGCTGCTTGGCTATCTGACCGAGCATTGCTGCCAGGACGGCGTATGCGAAGTATCCCAGTCCTCCCACTGCAACTGCTAATGCCATGACCTCTGGCACCATCCACAACCGCACTCTTCATCTGTACGGGCAATTCCGCACGCTCCATTCTCACTGAAAGATTCGAAAGGACACCCTATGCCAAACATCCAGATTTTTGACCCGGCACTGTGTTGCAGCACAGGCGTCTGTGGCATTGAAGTCGATGAGAACTTGGTGAAATTCGCCGCCGACGTAGACTGGGCTACGCAAAGCGGAGCCCAAGTCGAACGCTTCAACCTGGCACAGCAGCCCTTGGCTTTCGCAGAGAACCCAACCGTCAAGGGCTTCCTGGAACGCTCGGGACAAGAAGCGCTTCCTCTGGTGCTCGTCAATGGCGAAGTGGCCTTGGCTGGCCGCTATCCCAACCGTAGCGAACTGGCCCGCTGGGCTGGCCTTCAGGTGCCTGAAGCGCCTTCCACGCAAGGCGCTTGCTGCTCTGGTGGCCGCTGCTGCTGAATCAGGAGGGACCATGCATTTTTTGACTCAACCACCCCGTTTTCTTTTTTTCACCGGCAAGGGGGGCGTCGGCAAGACTTCTATCGCCTGCGCAACGGCGGTACAACTGGCCGCGCAGGGTCAGCGCGTGCTGCTAGTCAGCACCGACCCAGCTTCCAATGTGGGGCAGGTTTTCGGTGAGCGCATTGGCAACCGCATCACGGCAATTACCACAGTACCGAACCTGTGGGCGCTGGAAATCGATCCGCAGGCGGCGGCACAAGCCTACCGCGACCGCATTGCGGGGCCTGTGCGGGGCGTCCTGCCCGACGATGTGGTCAGAGGCATCGAAGAATCCCTGTCAGGCGCGTGCACGACGGAAATCGCTGCCTTCGATGAGTTCACAGCCTTGCTGACTGACGCTGCGTTGGCGCAAAACTATGAGCATGTCATTTTCGATACGGCGCCTACCGGACACACCATCCGTCTGCTGCAACTGCCTGGCGCATGGAGCGGCTTTCTGGAAGCGGGCAAAGGCGATGCGTCATGTCTTGGCCCTTTGGCGGGGCTGGAAAAGCAGCGCAGCCAATACAAGGCCGCAGTGGAGGCATTAGCGGATCCCCTGCGAACCCGCCTGGTGCTGGTGGCCCGCGCACAGCGCACTGCGCTGCGCGAGGCGGCACGCACCCACGAAGAGCTGGCCGCCATCGGCCTGTCGCAGCAGTACTTGGTTATCAACGGCGTCTTCCCCGCTGGAGAAGCCGAAAACGATGCCCTGGCCACCGCCATCTACAAACGAGAGCAGGCTACGTTGGCCGCCATCCCGCAGGTACTCCAGGCGCTGCCCCAGGATCAGATCGCACTCAAACCATTCAATCTCGTGGGCCTCGCGGCCTTGCGCCAACTGCTGGTCAATGCCGACGCCAAACCGGACGCCAATGCCGCTGAACTGCCGGCCCGGCTGGATGCGCCAGACTTGTCCACCCTGGTCGATGAGATTGCCGCCGATGGGCACGGGCTGGTCATGGTGATGGGCAAGGGCGGCGTAGGCAAGACCACGCTGGCCGCGGCCATCGCAGTGGAACTCGCCAGCCGGGGGCTGCCTGTCCATCTGACCACCTCGGATCCGGCTGCGCATCTGGCCGATACGCTGGAAGGTTCGTTGCCTGACTTGACGCTCAGCCGCATCGACCCCGAGGAAGCGACGGCTCGCTATCGCCAGCACGTCATGAACACCAAGGGCGCTCAGCTCGATGCCGAAGGCCGCGCGCTGCTGGAAGAAGACCTGCGTTCGCCTTGTACCGAGGAAATTGCGGTGTTCCAGGCGTTCTCTCGTGCCATCCGCGAAGGGGGAAGGAAATTCGTGGTGATGGATACCGCACCCACCGGCCACACCTTGCTGCTGCTCGACGCCACCGGCGCGTACCATCGTGACATCGCCCGGCAGATGGGCGAGACGGGCGTTCACTTCACCACGCCGATGATGCAGTTGCAAGACCCCAAGCAGACCAAGGTGCTCATTGTTACCCTGGCCGAAACCACACCCGTACTGGAAGCGGCCAACCTACAAGACGATCTGCGCCGCGCAGGCATCGAGCCGTGGGCCTGGGTCGTCAATAACAGCGTGGCGGCCGCACATCCGCATTCCTCGCTGCTGCGCCAGCGCGCGCGCAACGAATTGCGGGAAATCGAGGCTGTGGCCACGCGACATGCCCGACGCCATGCTGTCGTTCCCCTGCTGACCGAGGAACCGGTGGGGGTGGAGCGTCTGCGGGCCTTGGTGAACTTGAAAGTTTCATGAAATTCGTTTTCCGCCACCCCCACAAACCCCTGAACCGAGGTCATGGCATGAGCCAAATCACCATCGTGGTCACGCCGCTGGGCACGCGCCTGTGCCGTCCTTCGGAAACCGCATAGGTTTTCATACCGACGGATCCCTAGTCTTGCGGGTTCATGCGGCGTGTTCCAGGACGCGGCGGGCGCGCTCGATCAGCGGCAGGTCGATCATGCGGCCATCCAGGCGGAAGATGTAGTCGCCTGTGCTGTCGGCATGGTCCACCACGCGTCGCGCCCAGTCGACTTCGTCGGGCTGGGGCCGGTAGGCCTGATGCGCCACCGGCACCTGCGCCGGGTGGATGCACAGCATGCCGCCAAAGCCCATATCGCTGGCCAGGGTGGCCGTCCGCAGCAACCCGTCCGGATCGGAAAAATCCATATAGACCGTGTCCAGGGGGTCGGCCAGGCCATGCATGCGACTGGCCTGCAGGATCTGGAAGCGCACCTGATCCAGGATCCGCTGCGCGCCTTCGGTCCGCGGCCGGGTGCCGAATTCGACCATCAGATCCAGGATCCCGAAAGACAGGCGCACGACGCCGTTGGCCTCGGCGATGCGATCCAGGACCCGCAATCCGGACGCCGATTCGATCACCGGCATCAACGGCTTGCCGGCCCCCGACACGATATAGACGTGTTCGGCCGCCTGGGCCTTGGGCAGGACGATACCGGCGATGGCCGGCGAAGACCGGCACACGGCCAGATCGTCGTCGAACCAGGGGGTCGTACCGTCATTGATGCGCACCCACAGGCGTTCCCGGGGGTGATCAGCCGTATAACGGACCAGCGCGTCGCGCGCCTCGGCCTTGGCTTCCGGCGCCACCGAGTCTTCCAGATCGATGATGACGGCATCCGCCCCGCTGGCGATGGCCTTCGGGAAACGGTCCGGCCGGCTGGCGGGAACGAACAGCGCCGTGCGCATCAAGGTGTCGTGCATGGTATCCCCCATATGCAATCAAAGACGTCTTCAGGCCCCGGAGGGAACCTGCCGAGCCGCGATCCGCTTCCGCCATTCCTGGGGACCGGTCTTGTGCACCGAAACCCCCTGGGCATCGACCGCTACCGTGACCGGCATGTCCTGGACCTGGAACTCGTAGATGGCTTCCATGCCGAGGTCTTCGAAGCCGACCACCCGGGCGGCGCGAATGGCCTTGGACACCAGGTAGGCCGAACCGCCCACGGCCATCAAATAGGCCGAGCCATGGCGGCGAATCGATTCGATGGCATCGGGGCCGCGCTCGGCCTTGCCGATCATGGCCAGCAGGCCGGTCTGCCCAAGCATCATATCGGTAAACGCATCCATGCGCGTGGACGTGGTGGGGCCCGCCGGGCCAACGACCTCGTCACGCACCGGATCGACCGGGCCCACGTAATAGATGACCCTGCCGGCGAAATCCACCGGCAGGGATTCGCCGCGCGCCAGCATGTCCTGGATGCGCTTGTGGGCCGCGTCACGCCCGGTCAGGATATTGCCCGACAGCAGCAGGCGCTCGCCGGGCTTCCAGGAGGCGACCTCTTCCCGCGTGAGCGTGTCCAGGTTGACCTGGCGCGACGCTTTGTAGTCGGGCTTCCAGTGGACTTCCGGCCATTCGGACAGGGAGGGCGGCGTCAGGGCGGCCGGGCCGCTGCCGTCCAGCGCGAAATGCACGTGGCGCGTGGCCGCGCAGTTGGGGATCATGGCGACAGGCTTGGATGCCGCGTGCGTCGGACAGGTCATGATTTTCACGTCCAGCACCGTGGTCAGGCCGCCCAGGCCCTGGGCGCCGATCCCCAGCGCATTGACCTTCTGGTAGAGCTCGATGCGCAGTTCTTCGAGCTTGCTTTGCGGGCCGCGTTGCAGCAGCTCGTACATGTCGATGTCCTGCATCAGGGATTGCTTGGCCATGAGCATGGCCTTTTCCGCCGTGCCGCCCACGCCGATTCCCAGCATGCCGGGCGGACACCAGCCGGCGCCCATGTGCGGCACAGTCTGCAGCACCCAATCCACCAGCGAATCGCTGGGGTTGAGCATGGCGAATTTGGTCTTGTTTTCCGAGCCGCCGCCCTTGGCCGCCACCTGCACGTCCACGGTATCGCCCGGAACCAATTCGACCTGCAGCACGCAGGGGGTGTTGTCGCGGGTGTTGCGGCGCGTGAACAGGGGGTCGTCCAGCACCGAGGCGCGCAGCGGATTGTCCGGATTGGTGTAGCCCCGGCGTACGCCCTCGTCGCAGAGTTCCTGCAGGCTGCGGCGCGTGTCGAAGCGCACGTCCATGCCGATCTTCATGAAGACATTGACGATGCCGGTGTCCTGGCAGATCGGCCGATGACCCTCGGCGCACATGCGCGAGTTGGTCAGGATCTGCGCGATCGCATCGCGCGCGGCCGGGCTTTCCTCGACCTCGTAGGCGCGCGCCAGATGCCGGATGTAATCCAGCGGGTGATAGATGCTGATGAACTGGACGGCGTCCTCGATCGACTGGATCAGGTCGCGTTCGGTGATGATGGTCATTATTTTCCTTTCCAGACCGGTTGTCGTTTCTCGGCGAACGCGGTGGCGCCTTCGCGCGCGTCCTCCGAGGTGAAGATATGGGCGATGCGCGGGCGCTGCAGATCGAACATGTCGTCCGGACGCCAGTTGCGCGACTGCGCGATGATGGATTTGGCCGTGCGCACCGCCAGCGGACCATTGGCGGCGATGGTCCGCGCCAATCCCAGGGCCGCATCCAGTGCACCGCCCGGATCGGCCAGGCGATTGACCAGCCCCAACTGATGCAGGCGTTCGGCCGTCAGGAAGTCGCCCGTCAGGACAGCCTCCATGGCAACGTGATAGGGAATGCGCGCAGGCAGCCGCAACATACCACCGGAGCCCGGCACCAGCCCGCGCTTGACCTCGGGCAGGCCGAAATTCGCATCCCGGGCCGCGACGATCAGATCGCAGGCGAGTGCGATCTCGCAGCCGCCGGCCAGCGCGTAGCCCTCGACGGCGGCGATCAGCGGTTTTTGCGGGGGGCGTTCGCACAGCCCGCCGAACCCCCGGTCACCGACATACGGTCGCTGGCCGGTGGCGGCGAAAGCCTTCAGATCCATGCCGGAACAGAAGTTCCCGCCCGCCCCGGTCAGCACGCCCAGCCGCAGCGCGGGGTCGGCGTCCAGGGTATCCAGTGCGGCGGCCAGCGCCTGCGCGGTTTCCAGATTCACGGCGTTGCGCGCCTGCGGCCGGTTCAGACGCAGGACCAGAATCCCGTCCTGCCGCTGGACTTCGAGGCAATCGCTCATGTGTTCTCCGACAAAGTGGATAAAATGGCCGTTTCGGGTGCAGCCCGCACTGTACCCGAGTTTCAGATACGAACCTCGCGGATTGTCCGCCACGTCATGCTCACATTCCAACAACTGATTTTATCGCTCCAGCAATACTGGGACAGGCAGGGATGCACCCTGCTGCAGCCCTACGACATGGAAGTCGGGGCCGGCACCTCGCACACAGCCACGTTCCTGCGCGCCATCGGCCCGGAACCCTGGCGGGCCGCCTACGTCCAGCCATCGCGCCGCCCGAAGGACGGGCGCTACGGCGACAACCCGAACAGGCTGCAGCACTACTATCAGTTTCAGGTGGTCCTGAAACCGGCCCCGATCAATATCCTGGACCTGTACATCGGGTCGCTGCAGGCGCTGGGGATCGACCCGCAACAGCACGACATCCGCTTCGTCGAGGATGACTGGGAAAACCCCACACTGGGCGCTTGGGGCCTGGGCTGGGAGGTCTGGCTCAACGGCATGGAAGTCACCCAGTTCACCTACTTCCAGCAGGTCGGCGGCCTGGACTGCAATCCGACCACCGGCGAGATCACCTACGGCCTGGAACGCCTGGCCATGTACCTGCAGGGCGTGGAATCGGTCTATGACCTGGTCTGGACCGAAACTCCCGACGGTCATCGCGTCTTCTACCGAGACGTGTTCCACC
>JAHRWZ010000097.1 GCA_019104865.1 Castellaniella sp.
TCGGCTTGTGAATGTTAGCTATCACGGTCTGTCGCGCGCCCTCGTGCTTGTCGTGTAGCGCAAGATATCTTTCTTGCGAATCGTCAGTGCGATCGGTATTTCCGCTGAATGAGTCTTCAAGGTATTGCTGGTACCAGACCGACTCCTTTAGGGTCATGCCTACAAATACTTCATTGCCGTCCCCGTCTGTAGACAGGGCATGAATATCCAAAAGATACGCCCGTGCTTTGGGCTGAAATTCCAACATAACGCTCCTTATATGAGCCTCCATTGTAGTCACTGGCTTTGAGGCCGAGACCGACCGGGCGGCAGGGGCGGGAAATCAGGCGTCTACTGAATCCTGGCAGCCCACAGCCCACCAGGATTATCAAGGGCTTGGGAACGATCCTGGGTCCTTTGTTTTTTGGCTCCACCTCATTGCCATCAGTAGGGCGGGGCCCCGGTTCATGGGGCCCTGCCTTTTAGTCGACGTCTTGCGCCAGGGCCATGGGTCGGGCCTTGCCAAAGCGCAGGACCGCCGCCAGCAGGGCGTCGAGATCTCTTTCCTGGCTGCGGTGATTGACAATCGCAACCCGGATGACCAGATGATCGTTCAAGGTCGTGGACGATGGGGCGGCAATGCCGGATTCCTGGATGTCCGCCACGATTGCCCGGTTCAGGTGGTCGGGATCCGCGCCGCGATGCCTGAAGCACACGATATTCAATGAAACAGGTGCCATCAGTTCCAGTTCAGGATGCTCGCCGATCTTGTCGGCCAGCCGGGATGCCAGGTGGCACGTCCCGGCAATGACCCGCCCCAATTTCTCGGCGCCGTAGACCTTGATCGTGAACCAGGCCTTCAGTGCCCTGAAACCACGGGAAAGATCGGGGCCCAGGTCACAGGGCCATGGCGAACCTGCCGCCAGTCCGCGGGTTTCACGCCGCAGGTAGGTGGCAGGCGAGGCAAAAGTGTCATAGTGCTGTTCGCCATCGCGCACGAGGACGAACCCCGCGTCGTAGGGGACCTGGCCCCACTTGTGGAAGTCGAAGGCAATGGAGTCGGCCCGCTGGATGCCCTCGAGCCGAGGCGCCAGCTCGGAGGCCAGCATGGCCAGAGCCCCATAAGCGCCATCCACATGAAACCAGAGTCCCTGGTCCCTGGCAATGTCGGCGATCGCCGACAGGTCGTCGACCGCGCCCACGTTCACCGACCCGGCCGTCCCTGCGACAAAGAAAGGGGTCAGGCCGGCGCTGCGGTCCTCGCGAATGGCCGCACTCAGCGCCGCGATGTCCATCTCGAACCGGTCATTCATGGGAATCACGCGCAGCGCATCGGTTCCCAATCCGGCCATGTCCATGGCTTGCGCGATGCACCCATGGGCGCCAGCGGACGTATAAGCGACCAGGCGTTTTTCCGCATGGCCCAGGCCGCGGGCCCGCACGCTGGCACCCAGCACACGGGTCCGTGCGATCAGGATGCTGATGAAATTTGCCATGGATGTGCCAGTCACGAACACGCCGTTGGCGCTGGCTGGAAACCCGAAGAGTTCGCGCACCCACTCGACGACCTGCCGTTCTACCTCGACGGGCACCTGGTTGCGACCGCCCACGTTGGAATTGAGTCCCGCGGCGAGCATCTCGGCCAGCATGCCGACCGCCGTACCGCCGCCGTGCACCCAGCCGAAGAAGCCCGGGTGCGCATTGCCGACCGAATAGGGCAGGATGTCGCGCATGAAAGTCTCGTGCACCTGCGCGATGCTGCTGGGGCCAGAGGGGAGGGCTTCCCGGAATGACGCGCGCAGGTGTCCGGGGGCGGGTTGCCAGACAGGACGCTGACGGATGTTGGCCAGATAATCCATCATGTCGTCCAGCATGTGATGCCCCTGAGCCCTGATCTCGTCCCAGTCATCCGGGTCGAGCGTTTCGGATTGTGTGCGCATCATGATCTTCCTGGGACGTGTTGCACGGCCTTTGCGATGGATGTGTCGACGAACTGGCCGTAGTCATTGAGGGTGGTGTCGATGCGCCGGTTTTCCTCCAGGAAAATGGCCGTCTTCTTCAACGCATCCGCCGCATGGGCATCCATCCATTTCACCTGTTCCGGGGCCGTCAGGAATTCGAATCCATTCAGACTCACTGGAACTTGCGCGGGCTGGGCTCCCACGCGCTTTGCAATCGCCTTCACCGGGGCCGAGCCTTCGGTCCATTGATCCTTGTCGTTCAGGTAGGTCGTATTCGCCTTGTTCATGGCCTGGGCGAACGCCTGCATTTCTTTCCTGTGTTTGGCCAGGAACTTCCCATTGGCCACCCAGGCGTTGAAAGTCGGGAAGCCCCATTTCGCCACATCGCCGGCAGAGACCAGTCGTTTCCCGGATTTGAGGATCTCGCTTTGAACCGGGTCCCAGACGAATGCGGCATCGATGTTCTTCTGTGTCCAGGCGGCATTGATCTGTTGAGGCGGCATGCCCAGGATGCGCACATCCTTTTCGCTGATGTTCCAGTGTTTCAGGGCGCCCGTCAGGGACAGCTGCGAGGTCGAACCGATCGGCACGCCGATCGTCTTGCCTTTCAGGTCGTCAGGTTTCGTGATGCCGGTTCCGTCGCGCACGATCAGCGATTCCGAGCTGCCGATCAGGAACGAGACCAGAAACATCTTGATGTCCAGCCCCTGGCTGGCGGCAATGGTCAGGGGAGCCGACCCCACTTCGGAAATCTGCACATCGCCCGATGCCATGGCGGAAATGACGCCGGCCCCGGAATCGAACTTGCGCCATTCGATGTCCCATCCGGTGGCCTTGGAGAATGCGCCTTGGGCGATGGCCGCCTGGTAGGGTGTGGGGTCGCCAAATGTCCCGATGATGAGCTTCTCGGCATGGGCGGTCGTGCTGATGCCTGCAGCCAGCGCAAGCATGGTGGCGGTCTTGAGGATATGGCGTTTCATGCTTTGTCTCCAGTATGGGCAGTGTGATGCGGTGTCGCGCTGCTTGATGAATCTGTAAGGGCTTCCATGTTTTGACGGATGATCCGTCCGATCAGATGGCAATCCTCCAGGGTGAAGGTCAAGGGAATGCGAAGGTCGAAAAGGCTGTGCAATACCTGGTCGGTCCGGGGCAATGATTGGGCCAGCAGATATTTCCAGCTCGCATGGGTGCTGGTGTAGCCTTTAGGTTCCGGTGCGCCGAACCATTTGAGTTCGACCCCCCTGCGTCGGCATCGGACCAGAAAATCTTCTGCCTGCCGATCACTGATCCCGGGCAGCAGGAACTGCAGTGAACTGCCCACAAAGCGTTCCTGGGCAGGCCGCACAGGCATATACAGCCCAGGGGCCCCGGCCAGCCCGGACTCAAGCGCGTGGTAGCGTTCATTCCAGCGCCGCACGCGGTCATCCAGTTCGTCCAGTTGCGGGATCAGGATCGCGGCCCGCAAATTGTCCATGCGGCCCGAACAATTGGGGGTGCTCAGGCGGATATCCGCGTACGTCTCGGCCGGTGGCCCCATGGTGTGTTGGCCATAAAGCATGTACGAGCCCGAAAGCACGATGGATCGAGCCATGAATTCCGGGTCGTTGCTGACCAGAAAGCCCCCTTCGCCCGAATTGATGTGCTTGTAGGTCTGGGTGCTGAAGCATCCGGCCAGACCGAAGGATCCGCAGGGCCTGTCGCCCCAGGACGCGCCCATCGTGTGCGCGCAGTCCTCGATCAAGGACGCGCCATGGCGCTTCAGCGTGGCGCCGAGCGCATCCATGTCGACGATGTGGCCGCGCATGTGGGACAAAAGCACCAGTCGCGCGGAGGATGCCGCCAGTTTGCGGTCCAGGTCCTCCAGGTCCATGACGAGGTCTTCTGTCGTCTCGACCAGTACCGCCCGAGCGCCCACGGACTGGATGGCGCCTGGAACCGGCGACAGCGTGAAGGCGTTGGTCAGCACCGGTTCGCCGTGATGCAGGCCGAACGCCCGGAGGGCCGCGGCAATCGCGTAGCCACCGGATGCGCATGCAAGGCAATGGCGCATCCGGATGTAGTCGGCGAAATGTTCTTCGAGAATCACCGTTTCCGCTGTTTCGCCCGGAGCTGTGTTGTAGCGATGCAGCCGGCCACTCCGGAGTATTTCCACTGCACGGCTGATCCCAGCCTCGGGAATCGGTTCCTGCTGCGTAAATGATTTTTGAAACGATTCCATGCTGCCTCCGGAATGTGCTGCGGCAAAATCTCAGGTATGAGATTGCTGGTGATAGACGGGAAAATCCCACTGCGCGGCCGGGTAATATTTGCGCAGGCGCCAGTCACACGCGCGTGCGTGGCCTTCCATGCCCTCGGCGCGTGAAATGCGCGATGCCACGGCGCCGAACACTTTGTTGGCTTCGGGCGACAATTCTTGATATGTCTGGGTTTTCAGGAATTTCTGCGCATTCAGGCCACCGCTGTAGCGGCTTGCGCGCCGGGTCGGAAGAATATGATTCGTCCCTGCGCACTTGTCGCCATAGCTGACGGTGCTGCCTTCGCCGATGAACAGGGATCCATAGTTGTGCAGGGCCGCCATCCACCAGGAAGGTTCATCGACGATGACTTGCAGATGTTCAGGCGCATATTCGTCACTGATTTTCACGACTTCCTCGCGCGAATCACCCAGCACAATGACGCCGTAATCCCGCCAGGCGGCATGGACGACATCGGCATTGGGCATGTCGGCGGCCACTTTGGGCATGAGGCGGTCCACCGCCCGTGCCAGGGGTTCGCTGGTAGTGAAGAACCAGACCGGGGAGTTCGTGCCATGTTCCGCCTGGGAGATCAGGTCGATCACCACGGTCATCGGATCGGCGGATTCGTCCGCGATGATCGCCGACTCCGTGGGGCCGGCAAACACATCGATGCCCACCCGGCCGAACAGGATGCGTTTGGCCTCGGCCACGTAGGCGTTTCCGGGGCCCACGATCATGTCTGCCTCGGGGCACCCGAACAGGCCGTAGGCCATGGTGGCGATCGCCTGGACGCCACCCATTTCCAGAATGATGTCGGCGCCCGAGAGGTCCATGGCGTAGGCGGTTGCGGCATTGATGCTGGTTCCCCTGGGGGGGGAGCATGCGATCACAGTGGGCACCCCGGCCACTTTTGCGGTGGCCACGCTCATCACCGCGGATGAAACATGCGCGTAGCGCCCGCCCGGGACGTAGCAGCCCGCGGCTTGCACAGGGATCACACGCTGCCCGAGCCGGACTCCATCTTCGGTTTCGATTTCGAATTCCTTCAGGCTGTCGCGCTGGGCGATCGCAAACCGGGTCACTTGCTGGTGGGCGAATGCGATGTCCTGGCGCAGTTGCTCAGGGACCTGCCGGACCAGGTCAGCACGCTTTTCGGCGGCAAGCAGAAATTCGCCCTGCCAGCCGTCCAGTGTGCGGGCATATTCAATGACAGCGGCTTCCCTCCGGTTCTCGATATCCAGAAGCATTTCCTCGACACGCTCGCGAATCGACCGGTCCCGGGCTTCGAGTGTCTGACTTGCGGCGGCTGATTTTATATAGCGCATGATTGTGTTCCAGTTTCTGTTCGCGAAATGATGCGGTTCGATTGCGTGGAATATTCAATCCTCTGTTCACGGGATATTCGATTATCTTTTTTTTTGGATATTCGATTTCCTGTTCACGGAATATTGCTTTCCTTTTTGGTCATCAATTTCATGCCGGTCGTTGCCGGCATGTTGGAATTCCTGCGCATGGGCAAATGGCCGGGCTGATGTGAGTAAATGGTACGAGGCTATGGTCCGTGGCTGTCATACCAGATATGATTTATTCATAAAACCAGATGAAAGCCTTCAACATTGATGTGGCGGGTGGCGCATGGAAACGGTGGCTCGGGGTAATGACCTCATGTGGGTGCGGCTCTTCCGCAGCGTCCGGACGCAGTCCAGCACCCTGCAGGGGCAACTGCGCGACATGTTCATGTACGCGGTGCTCGAAGGGTTCATCCTGCCGGGCGAAGCGCTTCCGTCCAGCCGTGTGCTCGCACGGTCGTTGGGTCTGTCCCGCACGACTGTCATGCTCGCGTTGCAGGCCCTGGTGGACAAGGGCGCCATCGTCGGCAAACCTCGCAGCGGTTATTTCGTGGCGCAGGATCTGCTGTCATCCCGCCTCGAAGCCAACCGGCGCACGGACGAGGGCGGTTCGCCCGACGCCATGGCATGGCAGGACCGCCTGCAGCTCAGGCCTACGCGGCAGTACAACATCGGCAAGCCGGCCGACTGGCAGCAACTGCCTTATCCCTTCGTGTATGGCCAGTTCGACGCGAACCTGTTCCCAGTCGCCGACTGGCGCGAATGTGTCCTGGAAGGCCTGCAACCCCGGGTCCTGCGCCGCTGGGCACCCGACCACATCGATCGCGATGAGCATGCCCTGGTCGAACAGATCCAGAGGCGTCTCCTGCCCTCGCGCGGCATCTGGGTGGAGCAGGATCAGATTCTCGTCACCAGCGGAACACAGCAGGCCATCTTCATGCTGGGCGCATTGCTGGTGGGACCCGCGACGAGGATCGGCATCGAGAACCCGGGGTATCCGGACGCGCGCAACAATTTCCTGCTGCGGACCCCGCACCTGATTCCGCTCGCGGTCGATGGCGAGGGTCTGGTTCCCGGACCCGCCCTGGACCGGTGCGATTATGTGTATGTGACGCCCAGCCACCAGTGTCCGACCACGGTCACGCTGTCGCTCGATCGGCGTCAGGCGCTCTTGCGGCATGCGCAACGCAATGACTTCATCATTCTCGAGGACGACCACGAGATCGAGCTCAATTTTTCCGGCAAGCCCACGCCCGCCCTCAAGAGCCTGGATACGATGCAGCGCGTCATCTACATGGGAAGCCTGTCCAAGACGCTGGCGCATGGCCTGCGGCTGGGTTACGTGGTGGCATCCCCTGAGCTGATCCGCGAAATGCGCGCGCTGCGCCGGCTGATGATGCGCCATGTTCCCACCAATAACCAGTGCGCGGCGGCCAGTTTCATTGCGCACGGCCATCACGAGGCCTTCATTCATCGGCTGAATTCCGCCTATCGAAGCCGCTCTGCGATCCTGCGGAATGCCCTGGCACTGCGCGTTCCGGAGCTGATCCAGGTGCCCAGCCACGGGGGCTCGGCGCTGTGGGTCGAGGGGCCGGCCGGCCTGGACGCGCGCGCACTGTCTCTGCGCCTGCATGCAAGGGGCGTCGTCGTCGAGCCCGGCGATGTGTTCTTCTGTGAAGACAGCCCCCCGGCTCATTACCTGAGATTGGGTTATTCATCCATCCCCGAGTCCCGTATCGAAGAGGGCGTCGACATCCTGGCGGAAGAATTCAAGGGTTTCTCCCAACTGTCGTTTCCTGGATGACTGACATAAAAACGGCAGGCGCGTACGCGCAGAAAGGAGAGCAACATGTCCGGCCGAATCATGATCCGATGCAGCGTTGCGCTGTGTTTCGCTACCCTGGTCTCTGGCTGTTTCGGGGGCGGCGGACCGGCGCCGGCCAGGCAGACGGATCGCGGCGGCGATTGCCAGTGGAACCGGAGCGGGTGCCTGTATGAGGGTGCCTACGAGCCCGGAGAGCGGGACTACGCCGAACAGGAGGCGAAGGACCTGAACCGGGCCGCGCTGGAAAAACTGAAGCGCGGCTCGGGCAGGTGATCCGCTCGGGAATGACCGATATTCCGCTTTTCGGGCGCCGTGGCCGTTGGGTATCATGGCTGGGCGATGCCCGGTCGGATCGCACCCAAGACCCTCTACCGGAGATTCTGAAATGTGTGATTCGAAATCCTGCGCGCACGCGGCGGCTTCCTCACGTCGCTCCTTTCTGAGATCCTCTCTGGCCACGGCGCTGGCGGTCGCCGCCGGTGGCGCGCTGCCGGGCGGCCTGGCCATGGCGCGCACCGCGTCCCCGCCCAAGCCGCAGAATGTCCTGGATCCCGATGCCGCGCTCGCGCGGCTGGCGGAAGGCAACGAACGGTATGTGTCCGGCACGGCGCTGCGGCATGATTTCGTTCATGAACGCCCGGTGCTCACGGGCGGCCAGAACCCGTACGCGGCCGTGCTGGGCTGCGCGGATTCGCGCATCGTGCCTGAATACACGTTCGACTGCGCCCGGGGCGATCTGTTCGTCGCGCGGGTGGCGGGCAATTTCGCCAATGACGACATGCTGGGCAGTCTGGAATACGCGGTGGCGGTCCTGGGCGTGCCGCTGATTCTCGTGCTCGGGCATGAAAAATGCGGGGCGGTCGACGCGGCCGTCAAGGCCGTCACCCAATCGGCTCAATATCCGGGCCGGATCCCTTCGCTGGTGTCAGCCATCGCGCCGTCCGTGGAAAAGGTCCGGGGCGCGGCGGGCAACCTCCTGGAGGCCGCGACCGCTCAGAACGTCCGCGACAATGTGGCCGCTCTGGCCGGGCGCTCGGCCATCATCCGGGATGCCGCGCAGGCCGGCAAGCTGCGGATTGCCGGTGGCGTCTACCACCTCGCGACCGGCCGGGTCGAGTTCCTGAGCTAGGACCGCGGGCGATGGCCACGACGGGTCCGGCCGCCGGTCCGCGCATCCTGATCGTCGAGGACGATCCGACGCTGGCGGAAAACCTGTATGGCTACCTGGAGCGCCAGGGCATGACACCGGATGTGGCCTACGACGGCCATGGCGCGCTGGCCTTGCTGCGCGAATCGTCCTTCGACGCCGTGGTGCTGGACCTGGGCCTGCCCGGACTGGGCGGTCTGGGCGTGCTGCGCGCCATGGGGCGGGAACCCGCCCTGTGGCGCCCCGTCCTGGTGCTGACCGCGCGGGAACGGCTCGAGGACAAGCTGCTGGCCTTCGAACTGGGGGCGGAAGACTATCTGGTCAAACCCTTTTCTCTGGCCGAAGTCGTTGCGCGGCTGCGTGTCCTGGCGCGGCGGGGGCGGGGCGGCGAAGCCGGTCCCCTCGTCCACGGGGATCTCCGCTACGACCCGCATGCTCAGACTGTGACCCTGGCCGGCCGGCCATTGGCCCTGCCACGCAAGTCGGTGCTGTTGCTGGCGGCCCTGATGCGGTCGGCGGGGGGGCTCGCGACCCATGAGCGCTTGACGGCGGCCTTGTGGCCCGACGGACCGCCATCCGACCGCGCCCTGCACGATCAGGTGCATCTGCTGCGCCGTCGTCTGCGCGCGGAGCAGGGGCCCGACATCGTGGCCGACCCCGGCCGGGGTTGGAGAATCAGTCAGGACGCGGGACAGTCCTGCGCGGATTGTCCCGTGCCTGACGAATCCGTGCAGCATGCGGGCCACGGCTCAGCCCCGCGGACCGCGCGTAGCGCCGGGAAAGGACCCTGATGAGCCAGGATCGGCCTTCCTCTCTGGCCCGGCGCGTCACCTGGGCCGTCACCGGCACTGCCGCCATATTCCTGATGGTCATCAGTCTGTTGGCCTATGAAACCTTCGCGCGCATGGAGGACAGCCTGGTCGACGAAGTCCTGTCGAGCCAGATCGCCGCGCTGAGAGACGACCTCGGTTCGGGGCTGGCCATGCCGGCGGTCCTGCCGCCGCGCTGGAGCGAGGGGGGACGCGTTCAGGCCTGGGTGCAGCCGGCGGATCGGCCGCCTCCCCTGGAAGGCATGTTCGCGGCGGGACCGGGCGGCCGGGAAATCGTGGAGTCGGGCCGGACATGGCACACCTGGGTCGAGACCCTTCCCCAGGGGCTGCTCTATGTCCGCTACGACGCCACCGCGCACGAAGAGCGGGTCCGATCCTTTGGCTGGATACTGGCGGGTTGGGCCTTGTTGGCGCTGATCTGCGCCTGGCTGCTGGCCCGGCGGCTGGCGCGCCGGGTGGTGGCGCCGATCCGCGCCGTGTCGGACCGGTTGTCGGCCTGGGAAGGCGTGACGCTCGCCGACGAGGCGCCCCTGGGCGATGAAGCGCTGCAATTGATCGGGGCCTTCAACCGTATCCAGGACCGGGTCGACCGGGCCATGGCGTTCGAACGCCAGTTCGCCGCCAACCTCGGCCATGAATTGCGCACGCCGCTGGCCGCCCTGCGCTCCGACTGCGAAATGGCGCTGCTGGACGCCGGTCCCGGGACGCCCCTGGCGGCACGCCTGTCGCGGATGCTGGTCCAGGTCGATGCCGCAGCCAGCAGTCTCGCGGGTGCGGCGGCCCTGAACAGCGCCGATCCGGCTCGGGTGCGCCGCGTCGATCTGTCGCAGGCCCTGGAGCAGGCCTGGTTCGCCCTGGAACCGATGGCGCGCGCGCGAGGTCTGGCGCTGGATCCGCGCATTCCGCCGGGCGCGTGCCGGTCCCTGGATCTGGACGCGCTGCTGATCGTGCTGCGCAATCTGCTGCGCAACGCGATCGAGCATGCCGCGCCGGCCACGCTTCGAGTCGACCTGGACGAGGACGGTGCCCTGGTTCTGCGCGACGACGGGCCGGGCATTGATCCCGATCGGCTGGCGCGGGTGCGCGAGTGGCGCGCCGGCCGGGTGGATCTGGCTGCGGCGGATGCGCCCGATGCGCCCGATGCGGGCCATGGCCTGGGCCTGGGCATCGCTCAGCGCGTCTGCGAGCTGCGGGGCTGGCGGCTGAGCGTGGATTCGGTCCACGGTGGTCCCGGCAGCGGCACGACCTTCAGGCTGGATTTGAATTCAGCTTCAAGTCAGCAAAATTCGTAGCGGATTCGTGATCCTCAAGGCTATAGTCGGCATTGTTTGATCAGGAGCCGTCATGTCTTCGACCGCCTCTACTCCTCCGGGCGCGTCCGCGGCCCACTCCAAAACCAATCTCGACTCCATCTGGGAACGCCTCGCGCATGCCCAAGTGCTGCGCCGACGCGCCCTGGGCGTGCTGGGCGCGCTCGCGGTGCTGGCGCTGCCCTGGATCGGTTCCGCCTGGCCTGAGTCCGGATGGGTCAATCAAGGCCTGGAATGGCTGGGCCTGGCTCTGATGGTACTGGCAGTGCTGGGGCGTTGCGCCTGCATGCTGTACCTGGGCGGGCGCAAGGGCGCCGATCTGGTGGCCGAAGGCCCCTATGCGGTCTGCCGCAATCCCTTGTACTTCTTTTCCATCGTGGCCGTTCTGGGCATCGGCCTGCAGACCGGCAGCCTGACGGTCGGGCTGGCGCTGGCCCTGGCGGCCTGGGCGGTGTTCCGCTGGATCGTGAGCGAAGAAGAACGGATGCTGCGCGCATGCTTCGGCGCGCCGTTCGATGACTATTGCGCGCGTGTGCCCCGGTTCCTCCCTCGTCTGTCCGCCTGGAATTCGCCGCGGCACGTCGCGGTCGACCTCCAGGGCGTCTGGAACACGGTGCGTGACGCCTTGCCGTATTTCCTGTCGATTCCCGTGTTCGAAGCCATCGAGGCCGCACAGAACGCGGGCTGGTTCCACGTCCGGCTGTGGCTGTATTGAGCATCCGGCGGCCGGGTATCCTTCCTGATTCCGCGCATCGGCACCGCATGCCCCTGTGATACAGTGCCAGGCAGTTTTCATGCCTGGAGCCTGGTCGATGCAGTCCCCGTTCTACCCCATCGGCACCCCCGGCGTTCCCTGGGGGGAAGCCGAAATCGCCACTTGGCTCGCCCGCCAGCGGCGCCAGCGCGGCTATGCCGATGAGGTCCTGGCGGCGATCGACCGCTTGCGCGATCGCTTCGATGTCGTGCAGTACGGCCGGCTGGACTACGAGCCGGACGTCTATCCCCTGTTTGCGCTGCGCAGCCGCGACTGGCTTGAAGGCCGTCCCGTTGCGCTGGTGACCGGCGGGGTGCACGGCTACGAGACCAGTGGCGTCCATGGCGCGTTGCGGTTCGCCGACCGGCACGCCGCCGATTACGCGGGCCGGCTGGATCTGATGATCGTTCCCTGTGTCAGCCCTTGGGGCTACGAGCGCATCCACCGCTGGAATCCCCGTGCGCTGGACCCGAACCGCTCTTTCCGTCCCGGCAGCCCCGCACCTGAATCGGCGGCGCTGATGGCTCTGGTAGCGCCGTTCGCGGACCGCGTCCAGGTGCACATCGACCTGCACGAGACCACCGATACCGACGAATCCGAATTCCGGCCCGCCCTGGCTGCGCGCGACGGCCGGCCCTTCACGCCGGGCGGAATCCCCGACGGCTTCTACCTGGTCGATGACGCCGATTCGCCTCAGCCCGGATTTCAGGACGCCGTGATCCGTGCCGTCTCCAGGGTCACCCATATCGCCCCGGCCGATGCGCGCGGCGAGATCATCGGCTCGCCCGTGGTCGCCCCGGGCGTCATCCGCTACGCGCTGCGGCCCCTGGGGCTGTGCGCCGGCATCACCGACGCGCCCTACCGCACGACGACCGAGGTTTATCCCGACAGTCCTCGCGCGACGCCGGATCAGTGCAACGCGGCCCAGGCCGCGGCGGTGTGCGCCGCGCTGGACTACGCCCTGGAGCATTGACGTCATGGATATCGTTTTCGCATCGGAACTGGAACCCGATCCCCAGGCCTGGGCGGCAGCGCTGCGCGACGCCTTGCCCGAGGCCCGGGTACGCCTGTGGGGCGACGGCCAGCCCGAAGGCCAGGCCGATTTCGCTGTGGTCTGGGCGCCGCCGGCCGACCTGTTCGCCCGCGAGCCCCGGCTGCGCGCCCTGTTCAATCTGGGCGCCGGGGTCGACGCTCTGCTGCGCCTGCCGGGCCTGCCGCCCGGCCTTCCCCTGGTGCGTCTCGAAGACGGCGGCATGGCGGTGCAGATGGCGGAATACACGCTCTACCATCTGCTGCGCGAATCGCGCGAT
>JAHRWZ010000005.1 GCA_019104865.1 Castellaniella sp.
CTGGAAGGCCTGGCCGTGGCGCTGGCCAATATCGACGACTTCATCGCCATCATCAAGGCCGCTCCGACGCCGCCCGTGGCGCGTCAGGCCCTGATGGAACGCAGTTGGGATTCGTCCCTGGTCCGGGAAATGCTGGCCCGCGCAGACGCCAACATCGCTTCCGGCGGGCGCACCGCCTACCGTCCCGAAGGGCTGGAGCCACAGTACGGCCTGCAGTCCGATGGACAGTACTGCCTGTCCGAGGTCCAGGCCCAGGAAATCCTGAACATGCGCCTGCAGCGCCTGACCGGCCTGGAACAGGACAAGATCGTCGGCGAATACCGCGAGATCATGGACACAATCGCCGACCTGCTGGACATCCTGGCCAGGCCGGAACGCGTCACGACCATCATCGGCGACGAACTCCAGGCCATCCGGGCGGAATTCTCCGGCGCCGCCGATCCGCGCCGTTCGGAAATCGAGTTCAACGCGACCGAGCTGGAAACCGAAGACCTGATTACCCCGATGGACATGGTGGTGACCTTGTCGCGCAGCGGCTACATCAAGAGCCAGCCTCTGTCCGAATATCGTTCGCAAAAACGGGGCGGGCGCGGCAAGCAGGCCACCACGATGAAGGATGACGACTGGATCGACCAGCTGTTCATCGCCAATACGCACGATTATCTGCTGTGCTTCTCCGATCGCGGTCGTGTCTACTGGCTGAAGGTCTGGGAAGTGCCCCAGGGGTCGCGCAATTCACGTGGCCGCCCCATCGTCAACATGTTCCCCCTGGTCGATGGCGAGACCATCACCGCCGTGCTGACAGTCAAGGGCTTCAGCGACGATCATTACGTCTTCATGGCCACGTCGCGCGGTACCGTGAAGAAGACCCCGCTATCGGACTTCTCCAACCCACGCAAGGCCGGCATCATCGCCGTGGGCCTGGACGAGGGCGACTACCTGATCGGTGCCGAACTGACCGACGGCCAGCATGACGTGATGCTGTTCTCTGACGCCGGCAAGGCGGTGCGGTTCGACGAGAACGACGTGCGCCCGATGGGTCGCACGGCGCGCGGCGTGCGCGGCATGTCGCTGGATGACAGCCAGTCCGTGATCGCGCTGCTGGTTGCGGAAGACGAAACGCAAAGCGTGTTGACGGCCACGGAAAATGGCTATGGCAAGCGCACCTCCATCGTCGAATATACGCGCCATGGGCGCGGCACCAAAGGCATGATCGCGATCCAGACCTCGACGCGCAACGGCAAGGTCGTCAGTGCCGTGCTGGTCCAGCCCGAAGACGAGATCATGCTGATCACGACCGGCGGCGTTCTGGTTCGTACCCGGGTCGCCGAGATCCGCGAGATGGGCCGTGCCACCCAGGGGGTCACCCTGATCAATGTCGATCAGGACAGCCGCCTGTCCGGCGTGCGCCGGGTCGCCGAAAGCGATGCGGACGAGGACGATTCCGAATCCGGCGATGCCACGGATCCCGCCTCGGGCGCGGCCGGCCCCGATGGCGGCGCGGCACCCGATGATGCCGGCTCGTCCAATGATTCTTCTTCGACTTGAACTTAAGGATCCTTCATGAATCGCCCGTGGAATTTTGCGGCCGGCCCATCGACCATGCCCCTGGAAGTCCTGCAACAGGCCGCCGCTGACTTGTGCGACTGGCAAGGCAGCGGTATGTCGGTCATGGAAATGAGCCATCGTGGCAAGCACTACAGCCGCATTCGCGACGAGGCGGAAGCCGACCTGCGCGCGCTGCTGGCGGTGCCCGACGATTTCGAGGTCCTTTTCATGCAGGGCGGCGCGTCGGCGCAGAATGCCGTGATCCCGCTGAACCTGATCGGCCGCGCGGGACGCGGCCGCGCCGACTATGTGCTCAGCGGGCATTGGGCGCGCAAGTCCTGGAACGAGGCGCAGCGCTACGGCGACATCGCCGTCGCGGCCACCGCTGAATCCGAAGCCGATTTCGATGGCCGCCGCTACGGTGCGTGGTGCTGGTTGCCGACCCAGGATCAATGGCGCGTGCGGCCCGATGCGGCCTATCTGCATCTGTGTGCCAACGAGACGATCGGTGGCGTCGAGCAGGCGGTAATGCCCGACATGGCGAGCCTGGGCGCGCCGGACGTACCGCTGGTCGCCGACATGTCGTCGAACATCCTGTCGCGGTCCATCGATTTTTCGAAGCTTGGCCTGGTCTACGCCGGCGCCCAGAAAAATGCCGGCCCCGCCGGCGTCACGCTGGTGTTCGTGCGTAAAGACCTGCTTGGCCATGCTTTGCCGCATTGCCCTTCGGTCTTCGACTATGCCAATGTCGCCGGGGCGCAGTCCATGTTCAATACGCCGCCGACTTACGCCATCTATATGGCGGGGCTGGTGTTCAAATGGCTGCTGCGCAACGGCGGCGTGGCGGCCATGGACGCGGCCAGCACGCGCAAGGCTGCTGCGCTGTACGGCTATCTGGACGGATCGTCCTTGTATGAAAGCCGCATTCATCCGGCAGTGCGCTCGCGCATGAATGTGCCTTTCTTCCTGCGGGACGAATCGCTCAACGCTGCCTTCCTGGCGCAATCGGAAGCGGCCGGCCTGCTTGCGCTCAAGGGACACAAGGCCGTCGGCGGCATGCGGGCGTCCCTCTACAATGCCATGTCCTTCGAGGGTGTTCAGGTGCTGATCGACTTCCTGCGGGATTTCGAGGCGCGTCATGGCTGATCAGGACTTGAAGTCCAGCCTCGAACCTCTGCGGGCCCGGATCGATACGCTCGACGAGCAGATCCTGGTGCTGCTGAATCAGCGTGCCCAGGCTGCCCTGCAGGTGGGCGACGTAAAAAAACGATTCGATGCCAGCGGGCCCATCCTCAAGCCTGAACGCGAGGCGCTGATCATCCGCCGCCTGCAATCGGTCAATATGGGACCGATTCCCGAGGCGGCGGTGGCGGCGATCTGGGGGCAGATCATTTCCGCCTGCCGGGGGCTCGAAAGCGTGCTGACCGTGGCATTTCTGGGGCCGCAGGGCTCGTTTTCCGAACAGGCGGCCTACGAGCATTTCGGCCAGGCCATCACCGGGCTGCGCTGCGACTCGTTCGACGAGGTCTTTCGCGTGGTCGAGGCCGGACAGGCGGATGTCGGCATGGTGCCGGTGGAAAACTCCACCGAGGGCGCGGTCAACCGCAGTCTCGACCTGTTGCTCAATTCCTCGCTGAAAGTCCTGGGCGAGCGCACCATCCGCATCCATCACAATCTGCTGACCCTGACCGGCGGCCTGGAAGGCGTGCGGCGGGTGTTGGGACATCCCCAGGCGCTGGCCCAGTGCCAGGGATGGCTCAGCTGCAACCATCCGGGGCTGGAGCGCCTGCCAGTGGCCAGCAACGCCCAGGCGGCCCGAATGGCCGCCGACGATCCCGCTTGTGCCGCGATCGCGGGCGATGCCGCAGCGGCGGCCTGGGGGCTGAGCGCCGTGGTCAATGGCATTCAGGACGATCCGCAGAACCAGACCCGTTTCCTGGCGGTGGGGCCCCACGATGCCGGCCCGACCGGGCGGGACAAGACCAGCCTGATCCTGGCGGTGCCCAACCGAGCCGGCGCGGTCTACGAGATGCTGGCGCCGTTGTCGCGGCACGACGTCTCCATGACCCGGTTCGAGTCGCGACCCGCCCGCACCGGCCAGTGGGAATATTACTTTTACGTCGACCTGCTGGGTCACCACCAGGACGAGCCTGTCAGCCAGGCCCTCGCCGAATTGCGCCAGCAAGTCGCTTTTTTCAAAATTCTGGGTTCCTATCCCCGGCAATGAGGTGATGCTTTCATGACTCAGTCCCTGGCGCCTGAACACGTCCGCGCAATCGCGCCCTATCAACCGGGAAAGCCCATCGAGGAACTCGCCCGGGAATTTGGTCTGGATCCGGCCGGCATCATCAAGCTGGCCTCCAACGAGAATCCGCTGGGTTGCTCCGGCCGGGTGCGCGAAGCGCTCAGCGAAGCGGCGGGTACCCTGCAGGGGCGTTATCCGGATCCCAACGGCTTTGACCTGAAGGCCGATCTCTCCGCGCGTCATGCCGTGCCGGCCAGCTGGATCACGCTGGGCAATGGTTCGAACGACCTGCTGGAACTGGCTTCGCTGGCCTTGCTGGACGAGGGCACATCGGCGGTCTACGCGCAGCATGCGTTCGCAGTGTATCGACTGGCGACCCAGGCGCGCGGCGCGCGTCATCTGATGGTGCCAGCCCGGGATTACGGCCATGACCTGCCCGCCATGCTGGACGCGATCGCCGACGACACCCGCCTGGTGTTCATTGCGAATCCGAACAACCCGACCGGCACCCACGTGCCGGCTGATCAGGTCAAGGCCTTTCTGGACGCCGTGCGGTCGCGTCACGGCGAACGCGTGACCGTTCTGCTGGACGAAGCCTACGATGACTACCTGGATCCGGCAGAACGGGTCGATAGCGCCCGGTGGGTTCAGGAATATCCCAACCTGATCGTGACCCGCACCTTTTCGAAGGCTTACGGGCTGGCCGGATTGCGGGTGGGTTACGCGCTGGCCCAGCCGCCCCTGACCGATTTGCTGAACCGGGTGCGCCAGCCTTTCAACGTCAATGTCCTGGCGCAACTGGCCGCACGGGTGGCGCTGGCCGACACCGATTTCCTGGCGCGCACTTATGCGTTGAATCGTGATGGTCGGGCCCAGTTGCAGGGCGCGTTCAAATCGCTCGGGCTGGATTTCGTGCCCAGCCACACGAACTTCGTCCTGGTCAGGGTCGGCGACGCTCCGCGTATCAATACGGAACTGCTGCGCCGGGGCATCATCGTCCGGCCCGTGGCGGGCGATGGTCTGCCGCAGCATCTGCGGGTCAGCATCGGGTTGCCGCAGGAAAATGCCCGCTTCGTCGAGGCGCTGTCGGATATTCTCGGCACATGACCAGTGTTCCCGACCCTCTGGTCCCCGTCCTGGCGGTCGTCGGAACCGGCCTGATCGGCGGATCCTTCGCAGCCGCCTTGCGTCGGGTAGGACAGGTCGGACGGGTCCTGGGGGTGGGGCGCCAGCCGGCATCGCTGCGGCGTGCCCGCGAACTGGGATTGATCGACGAGGTCGTCGACCTGAGTCAGGCTGCCGCCCAGGCCGATCTGATCTTTCTGGCGACCCCGATCGGGGCCATGCCCGCCATCCTGAAGACCTTGGCGCCGCTGCTGCGCCCCGGCACACTGGTGACGGACGCGGGCAGTACCAAGTCCGACGTCGCCCGGCTGGCGCGGGATATCCTGGGGGATCGCCATCCGCAATTCATCCCCGGGCATCCGGTTGCCGGGTCGGAGATGACCGGCCCCGAAGCCGCCGATCCCTTGCTCTACCACGGATGCAAGGTCGTTCTGACGCCCTTCGACGAGACGCCCGGCGCCGTGCAGCATCGCCTGATCCGCATCTGGGAAGCCTGTGGTGCCCGTGTGCTGCTGATGGATCCGGTCGCCCATGATCAGGCGCTGGCCAGCGTCAGCCATCTGCCGCATTTCCTGTCCGCGGTCTACATGGGGCAGGTGGTCCATACTCAGGACGCCGACACCCGGCTCAACCTGGCGGGGACGGGTTTTCGGGATTTCACACGCATCGCGGCCGGGTCCCCCGAGGTCTGGCGCGACATCTTTTTTTCCAACCGCGCAGCCGTGCTGCGCGAACTCGACGACTTCGAGCAGGTCCTGAAAATCTGGCGTGCGGCGCTCGAGGACGACGCGCACCCAGGTACCCTGGAAGCCCTGCTGGATCAATCCGCGCTGGCCCGTCGCTTCTGGGGTGGCCGCAGTCAAATGCCATGAACGATCGAACACCTTTTCTGACCCTGAAGCCGTCTGTCCGGGCGAGCGGAACCGTCGTCCTGCCAGGTTCAAAAAGCATCTCCAACCGCGCGCTGCTGCTGGCGGCGCTCGCTGAAGGCACTACGCAGCTCGACGGTCTGCTGGATTCCGACGATACCCGTGTGATGATCGCGGCGCTGCGGACTTTGGGCGTCGAGCTGCATGCGCTGGATTCGGGTGGGTTGCGCGTGACCGGTTCGAGCGTCTGGCCCCAACGGCAGGCGGACCTGTTCCTGGGTAATGCGGGCACCGCGTTCCGGCCGTTGACGGCCGTGCTGGCCGTCATGGGCGGGGACTACCGGCTGTCGGGCGTGCCGCGCATGCACGAGCGGCCGATCGGCGATCTGGTCGAGGCCCTGCGGGGGCTGGGCTGCACAGTCGGATACGAGACGCAAGACGGCTATCCACCGCTGCGGATCGGGCAGGGCGCGTTGCATCCGGATCAGCCGATCCGCGTGCGCGGCTCGGTCTCCAGCCAGTTCCTGACGGCGCTGCTGATGGCCGCGCCGGTTGCCGTCGGGCGTACTGGCCGCGACGTCGTGATCGAACTGGACGGGCCCCTGATTTCCAAACCCTACATCCTCATCACGCTGAACCTGATGGCGCGTTTCGGCGTCACCGTCCAGCGCGAGGGCTGGGATCGCTTCACGATCCCGGCGGGTGCCCGCTATCGCAGTCCCGGCCACTACCGCATCGAGGGCGACGCCTCCTCGGCCTCCTATTTTCTCGGGCTGGGGGCGATTGCCGGCGGGCCGATCCGCATCGAAGGCATGGGCCGCGACAGCATCCAGGGCGACCTGGCCTTCGCCGAGGTTGTCGAGGCCCTGGGAGCCGATGTTCGTTACGAATCCGACGCTGTGGTCGTCCAGGGCGGGGTGGTGGCCGACGGCGCGCGTCTGCGGGCATTCGACCGGGATTTCAATCTCATTCCGGACGCGGCCATGACGGCGGCCGTCCTGGCGCTGTACGCCGACGGCCCCTGCCGCCTGCGCAACATCGCCAGTTGGCGGGTGAAGGAAACGGACCGGATCGCGGCCATGCATGCCGAACTGACCCGTCTGGGTGCCCATGTGGAATCCGACGAGGACAGCCTGACCGTTCATCCGCTGACGGCCGGGCAGTGGCGGGCTGCCGAGATCCGTACCTACGACGATCACCGGATGGCTATGTGCTTTTCGCTGGCGGCGTTCGGTCCCGTGCCTGTCACGATCCTGGATCCGGACTGCGTCGCCAAGACCTATCCAGCCTATTTCAGGGATTTTCAGGGCCTGCTGCAGGATGCATCCGGTGCTCCGGTCATCACGATCGACGGGCCGACCGCCTCGGGCAAGGGCACTATCGCCCAGCGTGTGGCCGAGCATCTGGGCTGGCACACGCTGGACAGCGGCGCGCTCTACCGGCTCACGGCGCTGGCCATCCTGGGGGCGGGCGGCGATGGATCCGACGAAAGGCAGGCGGCGCGCCTGGCCCGTGACCTGGACGTGCGTTTCGAGTCCGGCGCCATCCTGATGGGTGGCGAAGACGTCTCCAGGCGGATCCGCCAGGAAGAGATCGGCAATCTGGCCTCTCGAGTGGCTGCCTGGCCGGCGGTGCGCGAGGCGCTGCTCGCGCGTCAGCGCGAATTCCGTCAGGCACCGGGCCTGGTCGCGGACGGGCGGGATATGGGCAGCGTCGTCTTTCCCGATGCGTCGCTGAAAATTTTTCTCGACGCCGATGTCCACGTGCGCGCCCGAAGGCGCCATAAGCAGTTGAGTGGCAAGGGAATTTCTGCTAATCTAGACGACCTTTTAAGTGATCTTCGCGCCCGTGATGCACGGGATCGGGATCGCGCACATGCGCCGCTTGTTGCGGCAGCGGGTGCGGTGACGATCGATTCGTCCCATGCCGGGATCGATGATGTTGTCCAACAGGTGCTCGACCTCTGGTCGGCACGCGGGCCCGCCTGACGGATCCTGTCGGTCTTCCGGCTGCCGTCATGCGGGATTTTTGCTCACTCCGCCGGGGAAATCCTGGCGTGTCATGATTGCCCCTCGGGGCGTATGGATTACTGTTCATGTCCACCCTTACCACCGAAGCCGCGCTGGGCGGCGAAAGCTTTGCCGATCTGTTTGCCGCAAGCATCAAGGATCAGAACATGCGCTCCGGCGAGGTCATTTCGGCCGAAGTCGTGCGCGTCGACCACAATTTCGTCGTGGTCAATGCAGGCCTGAAGTCCGAAGCCTACATCCCCCTGGAAGAATTCCTGAACGATCAGGGCGAACTGGAAGTCCAGGGCGGCGATTTCGTGTCCGTGGCCATCGATTCCCTGGAAAACGGCTATGGCGACACCATCCTGTCGCGTGACCGCGCCAAGCGCCTGTCGGCCTGGCTGCAGCTGGAACAGGCCCTGGAATCCGGCGAACTGGTCAACGGCACCATCACCGGCAAGGTCAAGGGCGGCCTGACGGTCATGACCAACGGCATCCGCGCGTTCCTGCCCGGTTCGCTGGTCGATCTGCGTCCCGTCAAGGACACCACCCCCTACGAAGGCAAGACCCTCGAATTCAAGGTCATCAAGCTCGACCGCAAGCGCAACAACGTCGTGCTGTCGCGCCGTGCCGTGCTCGAAGCCAGCATGGGCGAGGAACGCGAAAAGCTGCTCGAGAACCTGCACGAAGGTGCGGTGGTCAAGGGCATCGTGAAGAACATCACCGACTACGGTGCGTTCGTCGACCTGGG
>JAHRWZ010000021.1 GCA_019104865.1 Castellaniella sp.
GTTTTTCGGATTACGAGCGCGTCACGCGGGTGGCCGACAGCGGGCTGCCGGCCCGCGAGAGCCTGCGTGCGGTCCTGGACAGCGGCGTGGATTTCGAATGCCGCACCACTGCCCATCCCGATCTGATCGGCGCGGACGCCCTGCTGTCTCTTGGCCGCGAACTGGCGGACCTGGGCGTTCGGCGTTACGCGGTCCAGGTCTTCCGCCCGCAGGGCTGCGCCGACGAAGATCTGAATGCACGCGGGCGGTCCCTGCGGGACTGGCCGGGCGCGTCCATCCGGGACGCCCTGGACGCCCTGTTTCCGTTTTTCGAATTGCGGCGTGCGGCTTGACAGGCCAATACCCTGACGTTAACGTTTGAAATAAAGGCCTCGCGCTTTATCGGCCCCATACTGTCACAAATACCGCCATCCTGTTCAGGTTCAACCCTTTTCTTTCAGACGGTACATTGTGGCCTCGAAGCACGCCCCACATCCGGGGATTCATTCGCCCCCGGAATCCTTGTCTTCCGCGCGGACCGGGCCTGATGATCCCCCCCAGGCACACGATGCGCTGCGGCGCCGTATCCATGAACTGGAAGCCCGGACACGCGCCGATGCCGCGCGCCTGGCGGAACTCAGCACCTTGCTGGAACATTCCCATGTGCTTGCCCGAAGGCTGCGCCTGCAATATGAAGTCGCAGGCATCCTGGCGCAATCCACGACCATCGACGACGCCATTCCGCGGGTGCTGCGGGCGATCGGGGAAATCAAGCAGTGGGACATCGTCATCGGCTGGGTGCTGGAAGACGGGACATGGGTTCAGCGGTACGAATGGAGTGTGCCCGATCCCGAGGCCTTGTCGTTCCTGTCGGAAAGCCGCGCCTGGCGGTTCGAACCCGACCAGGGACTGCCGGGCCTTGCCATCCAGGAAGACAAAATCGTCTGGACCGATGATTTCTCCGCCCGGGCCGGATTGCCTCGCGCGCGGACAATCGCCGGCCTGCCATTCAACAACGCCCTGGCCTTCCCATTGCGTTGCGGCAACACCTATTACGGCGCCATCGAGCTCATCCGCCGCGCATCGGCCGACCTGCAGGCAGGCACGCGAGACCTCTTCGAATCCCTGCGCAGCGATATCGGGCGCTTCATCGAAGTCAGGCTCTACGAAACCCGCCTGAAGGAAGAACATGCGCGATTGCGCAGGGCGCAGCGCATCGCCAGGCTGGCGCACTGGCACTGGAACCCCAGGACGGGACACCTGCACATCGATGCGCGCCCGGACGAAATCGCGGGCCTGAGCCAGCCCGGGCCGCCGACGACAGCGGCTGAATATCTGGCCATGGTGCCGCGCGAGGACCAGGACAGGCTGATCGCCGCTTTCGAATCGGCCAGAAGCCCCGGCGAGTGCACGCTGGAGATCGAGCATGCCCTGCGTCATGCCAATGGCGAAAAACAGATCGTCATCGTCCGGGCCGAGACGATGTTCGACATGCAAGGCAAGCTGCTCAAGGCTCACGGCACCATCCAGGACATCACCGAGCGCCGCCAGGAGGAATCCCGCACGCGCGCCGTTGAAAAACGCTGGGAAGTGATCTTCAGAAACAGCCCCCTGCCCGCCTTCATCACGGATGCGGAGATCGCGACCTGCCTGGCTGCGAACGAGGAAATGCTCGAATGGCTCGGGCTGCCCGAAGAAAAAGTGGTGGGGCGCAGTTCCATCGAGCTCGGCATCTGGTCGAGCCAGCGCCTGCGAGAAGACATCGCGTCCCGGGCGCTCGATCACGGCTATTTGCGCAACCACGAGGTCATTGCCCAGAGCCAGGGCCGGCCACGCCATGTGCTGATGAATGTCGAGTGCGTCGAACTGCACGGACGCGCCTGCTTTCTGGTCCAGTTCATCGACATCACCACCCGCAAGCAGCTGGAGACCAACCTCAAGCTCACGGCAACCGCCGTCGAACAGTCGGCCGAAGCGATCGTGATCCTGGATCGAACCGGCGCGATCCTGAAGGTGAACCCGGCTTTCACCCGCATCACGGGCTATTCGAGCGCCGAGGCCGTGGATCGGACGCTCGATGCCCTGCTGTACCGGCCCGCCGGCCGGCATGGCGAACGTTTCTTTCGCCGGATCGTCGGCCAACTGACCCTGACCGGGCACTGGGAAGGCGAGGCCTGGGCCCAACGCAAGACCGGGGATGCGTTCCCTACCCTGCTCAGCCTGAGCGTCATCTACGACCAGGACGAGAACCTGGTCAATCACGTCGGTGTGTTCAATGATATTTCCGCACAGAAAGACTACGAGGAACGCCTGAAACAACTGGCCCTGCACGATGGGCTCACAGGCCTGCCCAACCGCTCCCTGCTCATGGAGCACCTCGGGCAGGCTCTGGCGAATGCGCAGCGCCAGGGCACGCGGATGGCGGTGTGCTTCGCCGATCTCGACCTCTTCAAATCCGTGAATGACCAATACGGCCACGACATCGGCGACGGCCTGCTCAAACAAGTGGCGTCCCGGTTCCGGGAATGCCTGCGGGCTTCGGACCTGGTCGCGCGCCTCGGCGGCGACGAATTCGCCATGATTCTGGCGGACGACATTTCACCGGAACAGGCGCGGCTCGTGGCTGAAAAAATCGTCGCCGCCATCTCGCGGCCGTTCCTGGTCGATCGCCACGAACTGACGGTGGGCGTGAGCGTGGGCATCGCGCTGTACCCCGACCACGCGACGGATGCCCGTCTGCTGCTGCGGCGCGCGGACGAGGCCCTATACCATGTCAAGGAAACCGGGCGGAATGGTTATGAATTCTTTTCGACAAGGACATGATGCGGAACCTGTTATCTTTTTGCGCGGCCCATGCCCTTCAGCGAACTGGTCGCCAAACTCAGCGAGAACAGCGGCCACTTCATCCCGCAGCCTCTCGACACGGAGTCATCCGAACACGTGCTGTTGCTGGTTGACGACGAACAAAACATCCTGAACGCGCTCACGCGATTGCTGCGCCGGGACGGCTATCGCATCCTGACCGCGAACAACGCGCCGCAAGCCCTTGAATTGCTTGCGAAGCATCAGGTGCAGGTGATCGTATCCGATCAGCGCATGCCCGAGATGACCGGCACGGAATTCTTCGGCAAGGTCAAGGAGATGTATCCGACGACCATGCGCATGATCCTTTCCGGATACACCGATCTGAAATCCGTGACCGAAGCCATCAACCACGGCGCCATCTACAAGTTCATCACCAAGCCTTGGGACGACGAAAGCCTGCGCAAGGACATCGAACAGGCCTTCATCAACCAAAGATCCCGGGATGTCCAGGAAATCCTGAACTCCGAACGCGAGCGTCTTCGCCAGTTGTTCCAGCTGGCCCCGGGATTCGTCTGCATATTGAACGGTCCGCGGCACGTTTTCGAACTCGCCAACGACGCCTACTACCAACTGATCGGCCACCGGAAGATTCTGGGCCTCGGGGTCGCGGAAGCCTTGCCCGAAGTGGTCGAGCAGGGGTATCTGGAAAAACTGGATCGGGTCTATTCGACCGGCAAGCCGTTCATCAGCCACGCCCTGCCCTTGCAAATCCAGCGTTCGGTCGGCGCTCCGTTCGAACAACGCTACATCGACCTGGTCTATCAGCCCATCCGCGGCGCGGACGGGCGCGTGACGGGCATTTTCGCGCAGGGCCACGATGTCACCGAAACACGGCAACTGGCGCAGGAAATTTCCTATCGCACCATGCACGACGACCTGACGGGTCTCTACAATCGCCATGAATTCGAAAGGAAGGGCCGGCAACTGGAAAGTCTCGCAGGCTCACATGCCTTGCTGCACATCGACCTGGATCATTTCAAGCTCGTCAACGACAAGGGCGGCTATGCCGCTGGCGATGAACTGCTGCGGCGGATCGCCGTCATCCTGCGCCAGCATGCCGGGGAGAACGACCTGCTGGCCCGGTTGAGCAGCGATGAGTATGGGCTGATGCTGGTCGGCGCATCCAGGCGCGGCGCCATGGAACGGGCCCTCGCCTTGTGCGACAAAGTACGGAACCATTCGTTCACCGTGGGCGGGCATTGCTACCAGTCGACCTTGAGCATCGGCCTCGTCGAGTTCGGCGCGGATCCGGCGCTTTCGTTTTCCAAGGCCTTGGGGATGGCCAGCATCGCGTGTTTTCTGGCCAAGGAGAAAGGACGGAACCGGGTGCAGATCAGCCATCCCGGCGATCCGGAGATCTTTCAGTGGCAGATCGACATGGACCGGGTTGCGCTCATCAAGGAGTGCATCCGGGAGAACCGGATCGTGCTGTACGAGCAGCGCTTCGCCGCTTTGCATGCGCGGCGCCATGGCGACATGCAATGCAGCGATGTGCTGGTGCGCATGCTGGATGCAGAGGGCAATCTGCTCATGCCCCAGGTATTCCTGCCGGCCGCCGAACGCTTCGGACTCATGGAAGAACTGGATCATCAGGTCATCCACGCCGCTTTCTCGAAAATCCATGCGTTGCCGGCGGACACCCGAGACAAGAACCGCTACTTCATCCATGTGTCGGAGGCCACGCTGCACAATCCGGACTTTGCGGCCCGCATCGAACACATACTGGAGCAGCATGCCAACGTGCGGCCTCGCCATGTCTGTTTCGAAGTGGCCGAGGCCGCGGCGACAACGAATCTGGCGCACACGGCCAGCATTTTCCGCTTTTTGTCCGAAAGGGGCTTCAGCGTCGCCCTGGGCCGGTTCAACAGCGGCCTGTCTTCGCTGTCTGATCTGCAGCGTCTTTCCGTGCACTACATCAAGATCGACGGAGATCTCGTGAAGGGCCTCCTGACCGAGCCTACCGGGGGCGACTATGTGAAAGCCGTCGTGAAAGTCGCCCGCGCGATGGGCATCATGACGGTCGCCGAGTCGGTCGAGTTTCCATGGCTGCTGCGCCAGCTGCAGAAACTGGACCTCGATTACGGCCTGGGATTCGCGCTGTACCGGCCGGAGCCGCTGTAAGGCTACCGAAACCGCAGGCGATGACGCTGCCCCGCCAGCAGATCGCGCAGGATGGCCTTGGGATGAAAGACCGCCATGTCGATGGAATCCAGTGTGTTCTTCACCATCAGGCCCAGTTCCGTATCGCCCTCGATCACCAGACGGCGGCTGAAGAACAGCGTGTCGGGATCCTCCCGGCGCTGCAGCAGGCAATGGAAATCCCAGGCGTCGGCGCGGAAGGTCAGATCGGGCTCGGCCACGTCGTGGCGCGCCGCCCGGAAGGCGCCGTCGCGCCAGGTGTAGTCAAAGCGCAGGCCCGCGTCCGCCACGTGGATGCGCAGGGAGCGGCCTTCCAGCATGTGCAGGGTGTCGGGGTGCAGATGACGGGCCAGCACCAGGTTCAGCCCGGTGGCGAAGAGCACCGAGCCCGGATAGCGGGGCAGATGGCCGAGCACCCGGGCCACAGGGTCGGGGATGCGGTAGGCGGGGGTCGAGTGATTTTGCATGGTCTGTTTCTTGGAAAAAATGGTTGAAACAGCGGGCATCAGGCTGCGCTGCGCGCCCTTACCCCCGGCGCGAGCGCATCAGGGGCCTGCGACACGACGATTTCGCCGGGGGTCACCATGTCCAGGCCGGCGCGGCCGTGCCAATAGCCATTGCAGGGGC
>JAHRWZ010000050.1 GCA_019104865.1 Castellaniella sp.
GTGGGGTCACGACTTTCGTCCGGAATATCAGGAACTGAAACTGCTGGCCGAGCGCTGGCCCGGCGTGCCACGCGTGGCCCTGACGGCCACCGCCACCGCCGCCACGCGCACCGACATCGTCGCCTGCCTGTCGCTGGACGAGGCTCCCCAGTTCGTCGCCAGCTTCGACCGGCCCAACATCCGCTACAGCATCATCGAAAAACACGAAGTCCGCCGCCAACTGCTGGATTTCATCCGCGCCCAGCACGCCGGGGAATGCGGCATCGTCTACGCCCTGTCGCGCGCGCGCGTCGAGCAGACGGCGGAATTCCTGTCGCGCAGCGGCATCGCCGCCCTGCCCTACCACGCCGGGCTGGACGCCCGGACCCGCGCCGACAACCAGGCACGGTTCCTGCGCGAGGACGGCATCGTGATGGTCGCCACCATCGCCTTCGGCATGGGGGTCAACAAGCCCGACGTGCGTTTCGTCGCCCACATCGACCTGCCCAAGTCCGTCGAAGGCTACTACCAGGAGACCGGACGCGCGGGGCGCGACGGCTTGCCCGCCGACGCCTGGCTGGCCTACGGCCTGCAGGACGTGGTGCAACAACGCCGCATGATCGACGACTCGGATGGCGATTCCCTGCACCAGCGTCGCCAGATGCGACAACTGGACGCCATGCTGGCCCTGTGCGAAACCGTCACCTGCCGTCGCCAGGACCTGCTGGCCTATTTCGGCCAGACCATCGGCCCCTGCGGCAACTGCGACACCTGTCTGGAACCGCCCGCCGCCTGGGACGGCACGGTGGCGGTGCAGAAGCTGCTGTCGGCCGTCTATCGCCTGTGGCGCGAACGCGGCCAGCGCTTCGGCGGCGGCCACCTGATCGATATCCTGCGCGGCCAGATGACCGACCGCGTGAAGCAGCAGGGACACGACACGCTCAGTGTCTTCGGCGTGGGGGAAAACCTGTCGGTGGACGCCTGGCGCGGCATCCTGCGCCAGGCCCTGGCCCTGGGCCTGCTGACGGTCGACCTGGAAGGCTATGGCACCCTGGCGCTGACCGAGGCCAGCCGCGCCGTGCTGAAAGGGGAACGCACCCTGATGCTTCGCCCGCTGGCCGTGAAACGCGCCAAAACCAGCCGCCAGCGCACCACCACGGCGGCCCAGCTGGACGCCCTGCCACCCGATGCGTTGGCGCGCTTCGAGCACCTGCGCGCCTGGCGCGCACGCACGGCCCGTGAGCACAATGTGCCGGCCTACGTGATCTTCCACGACGCCACGCTGCGCGAAATCGCCCTGCGCAATCCTGACAGCCTGGACGCCCTGGCCGGCGTCAGCGGCGTGGGCGCGCGCAAGCTGGAAACCTATGGGGCGGACGTGGTGGCCTGTGTACGGGAGATCCGGGATTAGAACAGTTCCGGTTCCGCCCCGCCCGCCGGCGCCTTGAGCCCCAGGTGTTGCCAGCAGCGGCGCGTCGCCATGCGCCCGCGCGGGGTGCGCTGCAGATAGCCGTTCTGGATCAGATAGGGTTCGATGACGTCTTCGATGGTGTCGCGTTCCTCGCCGATGGCGGCGGCCAGACTGTCCACACCCACGGGCCCACCATCGAATTTATGCACGATGGCTTCCAGCAGTTTGCGGTCCATCAGGTCCAGGCCCTGGGGATCGACTTCCAGCATGGCCAGGGCCGCCTGGGCGGTGGCCGTATCGATCCGGCCATTCGCGCGGACTTCGGCATAATCGCGCACCCGGCGCAGAAGGCGGTTGGCGATGCGGGGCGTGCCCCGGGATCGCCGCGCGATTTCCGCGGCGCCTTCGGCGGAGGTGTCCGCCCCCAGCAGGCCGGCGCTGCGCCGCACAATGTGGGTGAGGTCTTCCGCCGAATAGAATTCCAGGCGGGATACGATGCCGAAGCGGTCGCGCAGCGGATTGGTCAGCATGCCGGCGCGGGTGGTGGCGCCTACCAGGGTGAAGGGCTGCAGATCGATCTTGACGCTGCGCGCGGCCGGGCCCTCGCCGATCAGGATGTCGATCTGGAAGTCTTCCAGGGCCGGGTAGAGGATTTCTTCCACGACCGGTGACAGACGGTGGATCTCGTCGATGAACAGGACGTCGTTGCGTTCCAGATTGGTCAGCATCGCGGCCAGATCGCCGGGGCGTTCGAGCACGGGCCCCGAAGTCTGTCGCAGCTGCACCCCCATTTCATGGGCCACGATGTGCGCCAGCGTGGTCTTGCCCAGGCCCGGGGGGCCGAACAGCAATACATGGTCCAGGGCCTCGCCGCGCTGGCGGGCGGCCGCGATGAAGATGTCCAGTTGTTCGCGAACGCGCTGCTGGCCGACGTAATCCCCCAGGGATTTAGGCCGCAAGGCGCGTTCGATGGAGTCCTCGGCGTGCGAAGCCACGTCGGGCGCCACCAGGCGGGATTCGAAGGCCCCGGACGACAGGGAATCGGGTTCAATGGCCATGACTGCTGGGGGCAAAAGGGCCGTCACACCTTCGGCGTGGACCCTGGCTGTGGAAAATCACAGTATATCTTACGACCGGCGACGCGGCGACAGCACGAAGGCATCCTCGCTATCCACCGCCCGCTTCAGCTGCGAATAGCGTTCCAGCAGATCCGATTTATAGACCACCCCCAGCAGGCGGGCCGGCTGGTCGCGGCTGATCACCGGCAGACGCTCGCCCTGAAAGGCGCTGAACAGCGCCTGCGCCTCGTCCAGGCTGAGGTCCGGATAGAGCGGCTTGACGAAATCCAGCCGCAGGACCTCACCACAGGTCTTGGACCCGACGTCGATCTCTCCCAGCATCATGCGCGTCAGATCCTGCTGGGCGATCACCCCCTGCCAGCCGCCTTCGGCATCGACGACGTACAGGTATTTGACCGGATAATCCAGGAACATTTCCTGGGCCTGGCGCACGGGCGCATCGGTGCGCACCACCGTTTCCGCGGGACGCAACAGGCTGTCCAGACGCGCCTCGCGCAGGCGCTGTCGCAGCGCCTGGTTATCCTCGTGGTGCAGGGTGACTTCATACATCACGGCCTGGGCCAACCCGCGCGAGACGTAATACGCCACCACGCAGGCCAGCACCAGCGGCAGCACCATCTGATAGCTGAGCGTCATCTCGAAAATCATCAAGATCGCCATGAAGGGCGCGCTGGTGGCAGCCGCCAGGAACGCCCCCATGCCGACCAGGGCGAACACGGCGCCATGCCCCGCCAACGCCGGCCAGGCATCGCCCAGCAACTGACCAAACAGCACCCCCAGGGCGCCGCCCACGAACAGCATCGGCGTGAACACCCCGCCCACCGCCCCGGAACCGGCCGTCAGCGCCGTGGCGAGGACCTTGCACAGCAGCATCAGCAGCACTGTCTGCCAGGCCCAGTCGTCATGCAGCAGCGACAACACCACCCGATTGCCATTACCCGCCATCTCGGGCAACTGGGTCAGCAATGCCCCCAGCAGCAGCCCCCCGAGTGCCAGCTGCAGCGGCAGCCAAAGGCCTGTGCGGCCGAACAGTGTTTTGACGCCATGAATCGCACGCAGGAACTGCGCCGCCCCGACGCCCGCCAGGACACCCAGGGCCAGGCAGGGCAGCAGCAGGTCGGCGGGTGCAGCCGCCAGATCCGGCAAGGGATAGCGGGCCTCGTAGTGTCCGGTCAGGTGCATGACCAGGCTGGAGACGGCCGCCGCCACCAGCAGAGGCCCGAAATTCTGGAAGGACATGGATCCCAGGATGATCTCGCCGACGAACACAGCCCCCGCCAGCGGCGCCCCGTAGGCCGCCGATACCCCGGCTGCCGCGCCACAGGCCGCCAGCAGCCGCAGATGCGCCGTATCGACCTTCAGGAACCGCCCCAGACCCGATGCCCACAGAGCGGCCAGATGCACCATGGCGCCCTCGCGACCGATCGATCCGCCGCTGGCCACGGTGCACAACGAAGACAGAGATCGCAGGAGCCCCTGCCCGATGGACATGCGACCATCACCAATGGCCACCGCCTCCATGTAGCCGGAATGGGCATCGCGCGACACACGCCGCGCCGCCACCAGCAAAATGCCAGCGCACAGACCGCCTACCGCCGGCACCAACACGCGCAAGGTCCAGGGGAGACCGCCCATCACTTGCGTGATCAGACCGGGATGATCGGAAAAAAGGCGCTGGATCGCATGAATGCCCGCATGAAAGGCGATCGTCACCACCGCCCCACCCAGGCCGGCGAACGCCGCCCAGAAGAGCATGGCGATCACCCCGTCGGCCCTCAGGCGCGGATACCGTCCCATGATCAGGCCCTAACCCCGGAAACGCGGCGGGCTGGGCGGACGCGAGCGGCCCAGCATGCGCCAGTACACCCACAGATTGAAGATGATCGCCACCGGAAACGCCACCACCGTGGCCGACAACGCCAGACGCAGTGTCGCCACCGGCGCTGCCGCATCCCACAGGGTGACTTCGTCGAGCACCAGATAGGGGAAGAAACTGTAGGCCAGCCCGCCCAGCAGGATCAGCAGGATCACCAACACCAGCGCATACGGCAAGGCCGAGGCCCGGTAGCTATGGGCGATCATGCGCTGCAGCGTCATTTCAGTGAGTACGAAACACAGCAGCAGCAGGCCCCAGACCATCCCGACCGCCAGCCAGTGACGGCCATCTCCCCATTTCAGAAAGACGCCGGCATTGGAAAAATCCAATACCACCGAAACGCCCACCGCGCCCACTGCGCTCCAGCGCAGCGTGCGCCGCGCCCAGCCGACCGCCCGGACGCGGAGTTCACCCGCCTCGCGCATCATCAGCCAGGCCGCACCCAGCAGGCTGTAGACCGCCACGGCGCACACCCCCATCAGGGTTGCGAAACCCACATAACCGGCACCTGCCTGGTACGCGACCGCCACCTGAGCCAGGAGGTACCCATGGGAAAACGCCACCAGGACGGCACCCGCGCCAAAACCGAACAGCCAGCGCCCCTGCTGTTCCGCCGGGGCACGCAGGCGCCACTCGAAGCAGACCGATCGCAACAACGTCCCCAGCCCCAACAGGGACAGGGGCACGTACAGACGCCCCAGGGTCTGAGACCAGGCATAGGGAAACGCCACCGCGAACAGCCCCACGCCCAGGAACAGCCAGAATTCGTTCGCATCGCGCCATGGGCTGAGCAGCGATAGCATGCGCGGCCGCAAAGCCGGCGGTGCGACCAGGGACACGCACCCCACGCCAATATCGAAACCGTCGAGCAGCACCCCCGCGACCAGGATCGAGAAAAACACCAGCATCAGCGCCAGAGGCATCCAGAATGCGGGATCCTGCGCCCCCAGACCCAGCAGGGCCGCCAGCGAATCGATCATGCCCGTCCCCGGTAGCGCGCCACGGGGACGACCCCATAGCGCATCGTGTGCCCCAGCAATTGGCGAAAGCCCAGCACCAGGGCGCCATACACCAGCACCTGTAGCCCCAGGACCAGCCACAGCCCGCCCTCGCCCTGAACCGTGCCGATCTCGCGCAACGTGACGGTTCCGTAGATCGCGTAGGGCAGGCTGCCGACCAGCAGATGCCCCCAGCCGACCCCCTGCAGGATCAGGGCCAACCAGGCCGTGACCCGCAGGCCGATGCGCTCGGCCGGCGTCAGACTGTCGGGCTCGAACCCCAACCGGCGCCCGGTCCACAGCGCCCACACCGCCATCAGCCCCAGCAGCCCGGTCAGCAGAACGGCCAGGCGCGACGAGGCGTAGGTCAGCCAGACAGGCGGACGCATGCCGATCAGGTCATTGAGCCCCTGAATTTCCGGGACGGCAGAGAGGTTTCCGGATGGTGATTCCGGTGTCTTAGCGGCGGCTTCCTTCGGCCCGGAACGCGGCGCGCCATCTGGTGCCGGTTTCGGCGGCAGCCAGTCTGGCGGGATACTGGGCCCCGGCAGCACCCAGGTGTTGCGTCCGCCAGCCACATCCAGCCAGGCAAGCAGGGATGCGTGTTCGGCCGGCCCGGTCGCCCATTGCGGAATGACCGCCGCCGCCCGGGCCGGCTGCACGGGCAACAGCTGGCGCCCCAGCCCGGCGGCCAGCACCGCCTGCGCCACCACTGCCACCAGCAACAACCATGCCCCGCCGGCGAAGACCGATCGGTCCCCCGCGTCGCTGGGCCGGGCTCGCGTGCGCTGTGCCGTGAGCGACAGCATCAGGGTCGCAGCGAGGATGAGAGCGCCACTGGCCAGCACCCCGAACAGCGCGGGGGCCGCCCCACCCAGCAGGGCGAACCAATCCTGGATCTGGTAATGATTTTCCGCCAGCCTTGCGCCAACCGGCCACTGCAGCCAGGCCAGCAGCACCACGACCCACCAGGCGGTCAGCGATGTCCCCAGCGCCACCATCCCGACCACCGCCGTGTGCGCCGATTCGGAAAGCCAGCGCTGACCATACAGCATGGCGCCCAGGAAACAGGATTTGAAGATAAAGGCGGTCAGGATGGCCATGCCCAGCAACGGCCCCGCGACCTCGCCCGCCCGATCCATGAAATCGGGCCAGAGCGTACCCAGTTGGAAGAGCAGCGGCAGACTGGCGGCAAAGCCGACGATCAGCGCCAGCGCGTACACACGCACCCAGAAACGGTAGGCGAGCAGCACCGCCGCGCCCCGGCGCGCACGCAGGCGCAGGACGAACAGTACCCAGGCCAGCCCCAGTTCCAGCGCCAGAAAAAGCAACATGAAACCCAGGCTGAGATAGAACTGGGTCAGCGACAGAACCCATGCGGTTTGAGTCATAATGTGCGCTAGTTTATTATGCACCGGATTGTATGACCACCGACTCCGCGCCCGTTTCGAATTTCCTGCGCACCATCATCGACAACGATCTGAAATCGGGTCGCTACCAGGGCCGGCAGTGGGCACCCCCGCCCAGCCCGGCGGCGGTCCGCCGCGCTGGCGCGATCGACCCCGCCCGCATCCGCACCCGTTTTCCGCCCGAACCCAACGGCTATCTGCACATCGGCCACGCCAAGAGCATCTGTCTGAATTTCGGCCTGGCGCGCGACTACCAGGGCATCTGCCATCTGCGCTTCGACGATACCAACCCCGAAAAGGAAGAAGACGAATACGTCCATGCCATCATCGACATGGTCCACTGGCTGGGCTTCGACTGGGTTCAGGACGGTACGCAACACTGCTATTTCGCCAGCGACTATTTCGACACGCTGTACCAGTTCGCCGAAGCCCTCGTGCAGGCGGGCCACGCCTATGTCGATGAGCAGTCGGCCGACCAGATGCGCGCGACTCGCGGCACGCTGACCGAAGCCGGCACGAATTCACCCTGGCGCGACCGCCCCGCCACCGAATCGCTGACGCTGCTGCGCGAGATGCGCGCAGGCAAACATCCCGACGGCCGGATGGCCTTGCGGGCCCGCATCGACATGGCCTCGCCCAACATCAATTTGCGTGATCCGGTGCTGTACCGCATCCGCCACGCCAGCCATCACCGCACGGGAAATGACTGGTGCATCTATCCGATGTATGCCTGGGCGCATCCGGTCGAAGACGCCCTGGAAGGCATTACGCACAGCATCTGCACGCTCGAATTCGAGGACCAGCGCCCTTTCTACGACTGGATCCTGGAACACCTGGCCGAACTCGACCAGTTGGCCGCACCGCTGCCGCGCCAGTATGAATTCGCGCGCCTGAACCTCAGCTACGTGGTCACCAGCAAACGCAAATTACGCCAACTGGTCACCGAAGGCCACGTGAACGGCTGGGACGACCCCCGGCTGCCCACCTTGGCGGGTCTGCGCCGCCGGGGCTATACGCCGGGCGCCATCCGCCTGTTCTGCGAACGGCTGGGTGTGTCAAAGGCCGATTCCCGCATCGACTACAGCGTGCTGGAACAGGCGCTGCGCGACGATCTGGACCCGGTCGCAGCCCGCACGGTCGCGGTCCTGGATCCGGTCAAACTCGTCCTGACGAACTTCCCGGCGGACCATGCCGAACCTTGCTCGGCTCCGTTCAACCCCCACGATCCCGACGGCGCCCGGCGCAAATTTCCCCTGACGCGCGAACTCTGGATCGAACGCGACGACTTCCGCGAAGAACCGCCGAAGAAATACTTCCGTCTGTTCCCCGGCAATCTGGTGCGCCTGAAATACGGCTACGTCGTGCGCTGCACCGGCTGCGTCAAAAACGATCAGGGCGAAGTCACCGAAGTTCATGCCGAATACCTGCCCGACACCCGCAGCGGCACACCCGGCGCCGACGCCATCAAGGTCAAGGGCGCCATCACCTGGGTCAGCGCGGCGCACGCGATCGCGGCCGAGGTCCGGCTCTACGACCGGCTGTTTCGCGACGCACACCCCGACCGCGGCGACCAGGATTTCCTGCAGGCCATCAATCCGGATTCCTGCCACGTGACGCAGGCCTGGCTGGAACCCGGCACCCAGGCTGAACCTGGCACGACCTGGCAATTCGAACGCCTCGGCTATTTCGTCGCCGACCGCGAAGAATCCACCACCAGCCGTCCGGTGATCAACCGCGCCGTCACACTGCGCGACACATGGGCCTGATACATACCATGGCCACCACCTCCACCACCCTGGATTTCAAGAGCGCCACACTCTACACACTGCGCGCGGTGCTGCACACGGACGATACCCCGGCCCTGTTGCAGGCGCTGGACCAGCGCATGCAGGAAGCCGGCGCCTTCTACGAGAACGAGCCCGTCATCCTCGACGCTCAGGGCCTGTCCCAGGCACCCGACTGGAAGGCCCTGGTCGCCGCGATGCGCAAGCATCACCTGCACCCGATCGGCGTGCAGGCCGATCCCGACCTGCTGGGGTCCGCCCTGAAGGCCGGTCTGGCGCCACTGGAAGCCGCCGCCGGCAGGGCATCCGCGCCTCGTTCCGAACCCACCGTTAGCGCGGGCGCCGAATCCAGCACCGACATCGGCGCCGGCACTAGATCGCGCCATGGCGCCACGCCCGCGCCCCAGGCCGCCAACGGTGCCCCGACATCCGTCCCCGACACCGCCACGGCATCCATTCCCGACAGCGTACCCGGCGACCAACCGGCGGGCCAGACCCTGGTCATCCGTCATCCGCTGCGATCCGGCCAGCGCATCTACGCCAAAGGCGGCGACCTGATCATCATGGGCATGGTCAGCCAGGGCGCCGAAGTCATTGCCGACGGGCACATCCACATCTACGGCCCACTGCGCGGCAAGGCCATGGCGGGCGCCCAGGGGCGCACCGACGCCATGATCTTCACGACCCAGCTGGACCCGGAACTGCTCGCCATCGCCGGCGTCTACCGCGTGGTCGAGACAAAGCTGCCGGACTCATTGCATAATCAGGCGGCCCAGGTGGTGCTGGACGGGGAAACACTGCACATCCGGGCTTTGTAGGAAACCCGTCACACCCGGATACGTACATCGTGCAGCAGTGGACGATTCCCGGGTCTTTTTGCTTTACGATGTCATGAATTTTGAAATCAGGGGAATACGGACACCATGGCGCGCATCGTTGTAGTCACCTCCGGCAAGGGCGGGGTCGGCAAAACCACCACCAGCGCGAGCTTTTCGGCCGGGCTGGCCCTGCATGGCCACAAGACAGTCGTGATCGACTTCGACGTCGGGCTGCGCAATCTGGACCTGATCATGGGCTGCGAACGCCGGGTCGTCTATGATTTCGTCAACGTGATCCAAGGCGAAGCCACCCTGAATCAGGCCCTGATCCGCGACAAGCAGCTGGAAAACCTGTACATCCTGCCCGCCTCACAGACCCGCGACAAGGAAGCCCTGACCCGCGAAGGCGTGGAAAAGGTCCTGAACGACCTGGACACAATGGGCTTCGACTACATCGTCTGCGATTCGCCCGCCGGGATCGAAACCGGCGCCATCATGGCCTCGTACTTCGCCGACGACGCCCTGGTCGTCACCAACCCGGAAGTCTCCTCGGTGCGCGATTCCGACCGCATTCTTGGGATCCTGTCGGCCAAATCACGCCGCGCCGAAAAGGGCGACACCCCCATCAAGGAACACCTGCTGCTCACCCGCTACAACGCCAAACGCGTCGCCGATGGCGAGATGCTGTCGCTCAACGACATCGAGGACATCCTGCGCATCCGCCTCATCGGCGTGATCCCCGAATCCGAGATCGTACTGCAGGCCTCCAACGAAGGCGTCCCCGCCATTCACAAACGCGAATCCGACGTCGCCCAGGCCTACCAGGACGTGGTGGCGCGCTATCTGGGCGAGGAAAAGCCCCTGCGCTTCGTCGACTACGAAAAACCGGGCCTGTTCAAGCGCCTGTTCGGAGGCAAATGACCATGTCGTTCCCGTTCCTGGATTTCCTGCGCGGCGAAAAAAAGAAGTCGGCCAGCATCGCCAAGGACCGCCTGCAACTCATTCTGATCAATGAACGCAGCAGCGGGCGCAGCCCTGATTTCCTGCAGCAGATGCAGCAGGAACTGATCGCAGTGATCTCGAAATACGTTCAGATCAACCCCGACGACATCAAGGTCAACCTGGACCGTCAGGATTCGCTGGAAGTCCTGGAAGTCAAGATCGAGATGCCGCCAGCCGAAGCGCGGGTCTGATTCCTCAAATCCACGTCAGCGTCGCCCAGACCACCAGCGGGATCGTGCCCACGGACAACAGGTTGCCCAGCAGCACCACGCTGGCGACTGTCCTGGGCTCCACCTTGTACTGCTCGCACAGCAGATAATTCAGCACCGCCGGCGGCAGCATCACCGACAGCGCCACCAGGCGCGACCATTCCGGCGTCAGGGGCAGCAGCCACAGCACGAACGGCAGCGTCAGGGCACCGGCCAGCAGATACAGAACGTTGATCCTCAGGGCCAGCCCCAGCCGCTCGATCCGGTCCTGCGACAGCCGCACCCCCAGTGCGAAGAGCATCAGCGGGATGGCGATCTGTCCGGTCAGATCGAACGAAGTGGTGACGAACGGCGGCAGCCAGTCCCGATGCGGGGCCAGCGCGGCCCCCAGCACGGCCGCCCAGATATTCGGATTGCGCAGCCACAGCCAGCGATTGCTGCCGCGCGACAACAGAAACAGGCCCAGGGAAAACTGCAACAGGTTCGAGATCACGAACAGCACGACAATGTCGCCTAGCAGATCCTTGCCATAGGCCAGCATCATCAGGGGAATACCGATATTGCCCGTGTTGCGGAACATCCCCGGCACCAGAAACGCCGGCCGGATCACCCCGGGACGGCGGATCAGCGACAACAGCAGGCCTGGAATCACGATGATCAGCACCCCGGCCACCACCAGCGGCCAGCCCTGCGCCAGGTTCACCGGATTGTCCAGCAGGGCGGAAAACACCAGTGCCGGGCAGAACACCATCACATTGGCATGATTGATGAACTCCATGTCCGGCACGCGTGCCTGGCGCCGCCCGAAAGCGAAGCCCAGGGCCGCGACGACGAAAACCGGCAGGACGATGTTCAGCAGTGTGAAGAGCATGGGGGGATGACCGTCGGACGCAAAGGCGACCAGTGTATAAATAAACAGGGCTGCCTGCGCAGCCCTTTTACCTTGTCGACAGCATGCTCGCCTTACAGCGAATCACCAGCCCCCACTCGATCGACGATCAACTGGTAGTGCTCCGGCCGTCGATGCCGATCAAAATCGAATATGTTCTTCCTGAAGTTCTCACCCATGGTCAGATCGATCGACGCCGTGATGACTTCGTCGCCCTCCGTTGCCGCCTGAGCGACGATTTCCCCTGCGGGAGACACGATGACGGATCCGCCGATCAGGTGGAAACCATCCTCGTAGCCGGTCTTGCCCGCGGCGGCGGCCCAGACGCAATTCTGATAGGCGCCCGACTGCATGGACAGCAGGTGGGACTGCATGCGCAGATGCACGGGTTCATGCCAGTGAATGTTGTGCGCCGGGGTGTTGTAACCCAGAACGACCAGCTCGGCGCTCTGCAGCCCCATCACGCGCCAGGTCTCGGGCCAGCGACGGTCATTGCACAGACACATCCCAGTACGGACACCATCCAGGTTCCACACGCGCCAGGTTTCTTCGCCCACGTCGAAGTATTTTTTCTCGAGATGCTGAAAGGGCGCTTCAGGCTTGTAATCCACATGACCGGGCAAATGAATCTTGCGATACTTGCCCACGATATTGCCCGACTTGTCCACCAGAATGGATGTATTGAAACGTTTTCCCTCCGGGGTCAGTTCGGCATATCCCAGGTAAAAACCGATTCCCAATCGCTTGGCATCATCGAATAGCGGCTTCACCGCCGCATTGGGCATGCTTTTCTCGAAATAACGAGCTTCCACTTCCTCGAGCGGAGCCCAGTAGCGCGGGAAAAACGTGGTCAAGGTTAATTCCGGGAATACCACAAAATCAGACTTTCGCGCGTGCGCTTCGCGCAGCATTTCCAATAATCGCTTGACGACGCTTTCCCTACTATCGGCCAGATCGATCCCTCCCACCTGGGCGACAGCCAGACCAAATTTACGGGAGAAATTCCGTGTATGCATACTTGCTCCTGATTCAAGAATCGATTCAGCCCGCGTCCAGCACGCGGCCCAATGCCATGGCGACCGCAGCCTTGGTGGGGTCGATGACTGGCACGACCAACTGGTCTTCCAACCACGCCCGATACTGCGGCATGCCCGCGCATCCCAGTACCAGAACCTCCGATCCATACTCATCGCGCAACCGCCTTCCGACCTCCAGAAGACGCGCGCGAGTCGTCCCTTCATCCTGCAGTTCAGCCACGCCCAAGCTCAGTGGCAGTTCACCAGCGATGCGCGACGTAATTCCTGCAGCGGCATAGGCACGCGCATGCCGATTCATCAGCGTTTTCAGGATCGCGATGACCCCAACACGCTGCCCCAGACTCATGGCAGCCAGCAGACCGCACTCCTGGATACCCAACACAGGCTTACGGGTCTGGTCACGTGCAAGGTAGAGCCCAGGGTCACTGAAGCAAGCAATCACGTATGCACCGACCTGATCCCCCCGCGTCTGCTCGAGATCGGCAACCAACCTGCCGACGAGCAACGCTGCGGATTCAACATGCTGCTCCGTCTGGATGCCAGGGGGCCCATCGCGCAGCGTCATACACTCGATCCGAGGCCCGGCATCCCACTCGAAAGGCGCCAGGCTGGCTTTCAAGCCTCGTGTAACCTCGGCCAGACAGTTCGGATTGATGACGTATATAGTCTTGTCCATAGCGATCTCTTGCAGCGGTATTTCATTCTATCGTCGGGCAGGATCATTGCCGATATACTGATTTGTCCTTGAGTATTAACCTCGTGTTATGGGGCTAAAAAACAGTGAACCTGAAACAGATCAATACGTTCCGTGCAATCATGGTGACCGGCTCCATCAGCTCGGCGGCCAAACTTCTGTTCGTCTCACAGCCCGCGGTCAGCCGCCTGCTGGCCCACACCGAGCAACAACTCGGCTACCCGCTATTCGAGCGGATCAAAGGCAGGCTTTATCCAACAACAGAAGCCCGGATTCTTTTCAACGAGGTCCAGACCGTTTATCACGGCATCACACGCGTCACCAGCCTCGCCACGCAACTCGGCGAAAAAAAACAGGGTTTGCTCGGGATCGTCAGTAGTCCCAGCATCGGTCATGGCCTAATCCCCCGGTGCATTCATCGCTTCGCCCTGTCTCACCCCGGTGTGCGCATCCGGTTCCGGACACTCACTTACGACTCGCTGGTCCGCAGCGTTCTGGATGGCGAAAGCGAACTCGGCGTGCTCTTCGTTCCCACGAATCACCCCAACCTTCAATCCACTCATGTCGGGACCATCCCCATGGTCTGCATACTGCCCGTGGACCACCCTCTGGCAGTCCAGGATGCGATCGACGTCTCAACACTCACGGATGAAAACATCGTGTCCTACCGAAGCGGGTCCCCTCTGGCCAAGGTGATCGACGGCATCTTCGAAGGCCAGGAAAAACAGCCGAACGTCTCCATCGAGGTGGACGCCCAGCAAAACGTCTGCGACCTGGTTTCGCAAGGCCTCGGATTCGGCATCGTCGACCAGACCATCGCAGCCAGCCAGAGCGGAGAAACACTGGTGGCCCGCCCCTTGAACCCGCGCCATTCCCTGGAACTCTATCTCGCGCACTCCCGCTACGAACCCCTGTCGCTGCTGGGCCGCGCCTTCGGAAACATTGTGGAGCAGGAAGCGGCCCTTCTCTGAAACCCGAGGCCACGGGCATGCCGTCCATACCGCTAATCCCGGTTTCTTAGTGACTCATCCTGGCAAGTTTGCGTTTTTCCAGCTTGCTCAGATAGCGCACGATCGGCAGCAGAATGATCAGATACAGGATGGCAGCCAGAACCAGCGGCGACGGGTTGTAGAGTAGCGCCTGGGCATTGCGGGCCAGATACAGCAGCTCAGGCAAGGACACGGCGCTGGCCAGCGTCGTCAGCTTGACGACCTCCAGCATGTTGCTGATCAGATCCGGCATCACGGCCCGGGTTGCCTGCGGGATCTGTACGTGGATCAGGGCCTGCAGGCGCGATAATCCGGTCGATCTGGCCGCTTCCATTTGCCCCTTGGGCACGCTCTCGAACCCTGCCCGGAACACTTCACCAAAATAGGAACTGGTATTCAGGGTAAAGCACAAGGCGACCGCCGCGAGCTTCGGAATGCCGATGTTCAAAAAAGGCAGACCAAAATAGATGAAAATCAGCAATACCAACGGTGGCAAGGCCCGGAACACGTCAATATATACGACCAGCAGGGCGCGCAACACATGGTTATGCATTTCCTGCGACAGGACGGCTGCCAACAGACCAAAGGCGAGCCCCAGGGGTATCACCAGGGCGGACAACCACACCGTGGTCAGCAGGCCTTCCAGCAAATAGGGCGTGACACTGCGGTAAATGTCAAGATTGAAGAAATTTTGCAGTAATTCTTGCATCTGGATATCTCGCCTAATTCTTCCACTGGAACCGGCGCTCCAGCATGCGGCTGGCCAGCACGATCGGTACGAAAATCACCAGACACCCCAGTGCACCCAAGGTCAACGGTGTAGCGTTTCCCAGCGTGCTGCTGGCGGTTTGTGAGTTGTTGAGCACTTCACTCAGGCCGACGATCGCCCCAAGCGCTGTCGACTTGGTAATGGCGATGACCCGATTGGTCAGAGGCGGCACCGCCAGCTTGCAGGCCTGTGGCACGATGACCCAGACCATGGACTGAAACCAGCTCATGCCGGTGGAGCGGGCAGCCTCGCCTTGTCCTTTGGGAATAGACTGGATGCCGGCCCAGAAGATTTCTTCCGCAAACGCGCTGAGCACGAGCGACAGAGCCAGCCAGGTCGCGAAGAAGGCGGTCATAGAAATGCCGATGTATGGAAAGGCGAAGAACAGGACCATCAGCAACACCAGCGGCGGCATGGCGCGCATGACATCGGCAAAGGCAATGATGAAGAAATTGACCGCGGGAACACGCATGGCACGGACGAACGCCAGCACGAGTCCGACCACCAGCCCGGTCAGCGTGATCAACACCCCGAGCTGCACGGTCACCGCCATGCCCTGCAGCACGGGGGTCACCGCCTGCCGGGCGATGTCCAGATTGAAGAATGCGGCGCGCAAGGCATCCAGATTCATACTGAAATCCCCCTTCAGTAGTGATGCGATACGCTGGCCAGAAAGGCCTTCGTGCGCTCGTGGCGGGGGTTGCCGAAGATTTCCTGCGGTGTGCCCTGTTCCACGATGTTGCCGCCATCCATGAAAACCACACGGTCGGCTGCAGCCATCGCGAAGCTCATTTCATGGGAAACCACGACCATGGTCATGCCGCCGGCCTTGAGATCCTTCATCACCTTCAACACACTACCGACCAGTTCCGGGTCCAGCGCGCTGGTCGGTTCATCGAACAGTACGATCTTCGGGTTCAGCGCCAGGGCCCGTGCAATCCCCACCCGTTGCTGCTGGCCACCCGATAGTTGATCCGGATAATAGTCGGCCCGATGCTCCATCCCGACCCGCTGCAGTGCCTCGCTCGCCCGTGCCTCAGCCTCCGTGCGTGGCAACTTCTGCACCTTGCGCAAGGCCAGCGCCACATTGGACAGGACGGTCATGTGCCGGTACAGGTTGAAGTGCTGGAACACCATGCCGATCTTTTGCCGGATGCGATTCAGGTCGGCCTTGGGCGCGGTGATTTCCTCGCTGTCCACGAGAATGGCGCCGGACGTCGTTTCCTCGAGCCGGTTGCAGCACCGCAGCAGGCTGCTCTTGCCCGACCCGGATGGGCCGATGATGAAGACCATCTCGCCCGCCTGCACGTCCAGATCGACGCCCTTGAGCACCTCGGTGGTTCCATACATCTTATGCAAGTTCCGAAGCTGAAGGATGGGTGCCTCGCCCCCGGTCCGTCCCACGCGCATTTCGTCCGCCATCATCATTGATCTTCCATCAAGGCTTGCAGGTGTATTCGACCGGCGTGGGGTCATACCCAGGCAACCCCGGCACCCCCTCGCCCGGCTCTATCTTCACGGATGCCGCGTCGGGCCCCGGCTTGGTGCCCAGCCATTTCTCGACAAGCCCGGCCACGACCCCTTTCTTCTTCAGGCACTTGAGGGCATTGGACAACCGGTCCCGGCCCTTGACGTCGTTTTTGCGGAAAACCAGGCCGAACACCTTGCCCGACCGGATCGTGTAGCTTGTTTGCAGCAGCGGATTCTTCTTGGCCGCCCACGGGCCGGAAATATTGTCGATCAAAGCCGCATCCGCCAGCCCGGACAGGACGGCCTGAATCGCATCCGCCGTCGTGCTGAACACCTGATACTGGAAACCGTACTGCGACTGGTTGGCCTTGGCCCAGGCCTCGTAGGCCGACCCGCTGTTGACGGTGATCTTCTTGCCCTTCAGCTCATCCAGCGAAGTAAAAGGCTTCGCGCTTTTCTTCTGAACGAAGGTGTAGTCGGTATTGAAATAACCCTCAGAAAAAAGCAGGGACTGAGCCCGTTCCGGGGTGGCTGTCGTCGGCGCCAGCACGAAATCGTACTTCCCGGCATTCAGCGCTGGAATGATGGCCGAGAACTGGGACGGCTCGATCTTGATCGTGCCCCCCAATTCCTTGGCCAGCGCATTTCCCAAATCAATATTGAACCCTTCCAACGTGCCGTTCAGATTCTGCATCGCCATGGGTGCAAAGGTCGGATCTACACCCGTGGTCAGGGTTTCCGCTGCCACCCCCTGAAACGCCATCGCACACCCAATGACCCCCAGAACCACCAATTTCTTCTTCCAGATCTCCATGACCCGTCTCCTGTATATCGCAGTTCAGACTGCAAAGATTTTTTTGACAACGATGCCTTGCTGAATTTCCTTTTTGTTCCGTGCGATCGGTGCCGGCTCTCCGCAAGGCAGGAACTGACCATCACCCGGCTGGGCGTGCAACACACCGCCTTCAACAACCAGCCGCCCGCGGTTGAACACCGCAACCGGCCAACCAGTCACCTCACGCCCCTCGTAGGGCGTATAGCCAACCGCGTCATGCAGCATGTCCCAGCGAACCGTCTTTTTCAGCGCCGGATCCCAGAGGGCAAGGTCCGCATCGCTACCGATCCGGATGACCCCCTTGCGCGGATACAGGCCATACATGACCGCATGATTGGTTGCCGTCAGCGCGACGAATTTTTCAATGCTCATCCGCCCGGTATTTACACCTTCGGAAAACAACAACGGCATCCGCAGTTCGATGCCCGGCAGTCCGTTGGCCATCTGCTTGAAGGTCGTCGCCTCGCCATGCGGCAGCTTCCCGGTCTCGTCAAAGCGATACGGAGCATGGTCCGAGGAAAACACCTGCAGGGTGTCGCCCAGCAGGCCCTCCCAGACGGCTTGCTGGGAAGCCGGATCCCGCGGCGGGGGACTGCAGCAGAACTTGGCCCCTTCCACACCGGGCTGATCGATGTCCTCCGCGGTCAGAAAGAGGTATTGCGGGCAGCTCTCGCCATAAATATGCGCTCCCATCGCCTGTGCCGCATGGATGACCTGGACAGCCTCAAGACCGGCCACATGGACAACCAGAATCGGCACGCTCAGCAGCCGGGACAGTGCCACGGCCCGGTAGGTTGCCTCGCTCTCGGCCAGCGGGTCATGCGCCACCGCGTGGTATTTCGGATGGGTATATCCATCGTTCAACAGACGACGGGTCACCCAGCGGATGATGTCATTGTTCTCGCAATGCACCATGACCATGGCCCCATGCCTGCCCGCGGCATGCAGCACGTCCAGCAACTGGAAGTCATCCAGCTTCCAGGACTCATATGTCATGTAGACCTTGAAGGACGTGATTCCATCCTGAATGACGCGGGGTAGATGCTCCGCCAGCGTCTGTTCGGTCGGGTCGGACAGGATCAGGTGGAACCCGTAATCGATCACCGCCTTTTCCCGGGCCAGGCGCGAATAGTCCTCCACCACCTGCAACAGGTTTTCCCCACGGCGTTGGGCCGCAAACGGAATCACGGTCGTCGTCCCGCCAAACGCCGCAGACCGGGTCGCTGTCTGGAAATCATCGGCGGTCATCACACCCATGCCGGATAACTGCTCGATATGACAATGGCTGTCGATCCCGCCTGGCAGGACGATCAGTCCGGAGGCGTCCACATCCTTGTGCCCCGCAGGCAAACCCGTGCCCAGTGCCACGATGACGCCGTCCGTCACCCCGATATCGGTCTGTACCACACCTTCTTCGGTGCATACTTTTCCATTCCGTATCGTCAGATCAAACATGGTGTTCCCGTCTCCTGTTTATCTACCCGAAAACCGCATGAAGTCGGATAGTTGCCACTGGTCAAAATACTAAGCGCAATCCCTGGCATCGACGAGTGCCTTTTCATGAGTCCACCATAAGGCGCCGTTATATCAGAGAAAACCCTGATTAACGGACTATCCCGCCGGTGCGTCGACGCTGGAACCTGTGCAACTTCGAGATATTTTCTCAAGGGTGAGAAAGCACAAAGGGCGGGCCGCGCCCCCTTTGGGAAGCGCGGCCCGCCCTGCAGAATATGAAGCGGATCGAACCGATCAATACCCCAGCGCGAAGTCCTCGGCCGGCATGTCCATCAGCACACCCGGGCCCGAGGACATGGCTTCGACATGGGCGCGAGTGCGCGGCAGGATCCGCGCGAAATAGAAGCGCGCGGTGTGCAGCTTGGCCTGATAGAAGGCTTTTTCACCCTCGCCCGCCTTGAGTTTTTCGGCCGCAACCCGGGCCATGTCGGCCCAGAAATAGGCCAGCGTCACATACCCGGAATACATCAGGTAATCGACGGATGCAGCCCCCACCGCTTCGCGGTTGGTCATGGCCGACATGCCAATCTTCATGGTCAGGCTGCCCCATTCCTTGTTCAGCTCCGCCAAGGGTTTGACGAACTCGGAGATCGCGCGGTTGCCACCTTGCGCCTTGCAGAACTGGTGCACGACCTTGGTAAAAGCGCGCAGGGTCTCGCCCTGAGTCAGCAGGACTTTGCGGCCCAGCAGATCCAGCGCCTGCACGCCGGTGGTGCCCTCGTAGAGCATGGAAATCCGGCTGTCACGCACGTTCTGTTCCATGCCGTGCTCGGCAATGTAGCCATGCCCACCAAACACCTGAACCCCCAGGTTGGCGGCCTCGAAGCCGGTTTCCGTCATGAAGGCCTTGGCGATCGGCGTCAGGAAACTGAGCAGCTTTTCCGCCAGTTCGCGCTGCTCGGCAGACTGACTGTAGTGAGCGATGTCCACCTGCTGGGCAGCGTAGTACAACAGTGCGCGGTTGCCCTCGGCGAATGCCTTGATCGTCAGCAGCATGCGGCGCACGTCGGGGTGGACGATGATCGGATCGGCCGGCTGGTCCGGGAATTTGGGGCCGTTCAGGGCGCGCATCTGCAGGCGTTCATGCGCATAGCGGCTGGCGCCCTGGAAGGCAACCTCGGCATGGGCCAGGCCCTGAATCGCCGTCCCCAAACGGGCCATGTTCATGAAGGTGAACATGCAGTTCAGGCCCTTGTTGACCGGCCCGATCAGATAGCCCACGGCGCCGTCGAAATTCATGACGCAGGTGGCATTGCCGTGGATGCCCATCTTGTGCTCGATGGAACCGCAACTGACGGCATTGCGCGCACCCAGCCCGCCCTGCGCGCCAGGCAGGAACTTCGGGACGATGAAGAGCGAAATGCCCTTGGTGCCGGCCGGCGCGTCCGGCAGGCGGGCCAGCACGATATGAACGATGTTTTCCGCCATGTCGTGTTCGCCGGCGGAAATGAAGATCTTGGTCCCGCTGATCTTATAGCTTCCGTCGGCCTGGGGCTCGGCCTTGGTGCGCAACATGCCCAGATCAGTCCCGCAGTGGGGTTCCGTCAGGCACATCGTCCCAGTCCATTTCCCGGCGACCAAGGGTTCCAGATACGTCTTTTGCTGTTCGGGCGTGCCGTGGGCCTGCAGGGTGTTCATCGCGCCATGCGACAGGCCGGGGTACATGCCCCAGGCCCAGTTGGCTTCGCCCATCAATTCGCTGATGGCCATGCCCAGCGATTCGGGCAGCCCCTGCCCGCCGTGCGCCGGGTCGTGCGACAACGCCGGCCAGCCGCCTTCCACATACTGGGCATAGGCTTCCTTGAAGCCCTTCGGCGTGGTCACGCCTTCAGCCGACCAGGTGCAGCCCTCGCGGTCGCCCACCTGATTCAAGGGCGCGAGGACTTCCTGGCAGAACCTTGCGCCTTCGTCCAGAATCGCGTTGACCATGTCCGGCGTGGCGTCCCCGCAGCCCGGCAGGGCCTGATAGTGCGCGGGATAGTTCAGAACCTCGTCGCGCACGAAACGAATTTCGCGCAGGGGGGCTTTGTAATCGGGCATGGCAGTGTCTCCTGGGGGATTTTGCGACATGGCTCCGGAATTGGCCGGCGCCCATCAATATTCAAACGAATGTTTGAATTTAAGGGGAAGCCAGGGGTGAAGTCAAGGGACGGATTTTTCGTGGACGACCAAAAACGCCCCAGCGGGCCGGATCGGAATCCACCTGCTGGGGCGTGGTGCAAAGCCGGATCTGAATCAGGCTGTCAGCACAATATCAAAAGGGCGCGGGCAATGCCCCTTCCGGAAGGAATCAGCGGTTCTTGCCGATCTGATCCCCGATGACGCCGCCGATGGCGGCACCACCAACCGTACCCAGGATGCCGCCGCCCGTGATCACGGCACCCGCCACACCGCCCAGACCCGCGCCGGTGACGGCCGACTTCTGGCGATGGCTCATGTTGTCCCAGGAAGAACAGCCTGCCATAGAGGCGGCCAATACCAGAACGGCACCCAGTTTTCCAATCGTCGTGATTTGCATGGTGGATTCTCCTTTTCGTGCTCCCTGCCAGGTCGGTGCATCAGCCATTGGACTGATCGGGCCGCCGGCAGCCATGGATGTCAAGCACCCTACAGTGCCATTAAGTCTTTTATAAACCATGACGGTTGTGAGAACTGTGAACCCTGATGACCAGGAATGAGACTTGTAACAGCGACACGCCGGACCCCGTGCCTGGCCTGTCCATGCGCCTGTAACAGGGAGATCCAGGGATCTGTCGTAAAAAAACCCGTTTCAGTCCGCGACAGGTATTCCTGTGCCCTACTTCACCAGTTTCAACACATCCCGGAATGCCGGATGGGTGGGGGTTTCCAGCCACTCGTAGATGACCATTTCGGAGGTGACGGTCTCCAGACCATGATGGCGCCAGCGCTCGCTGGCGGCGAGCTGGTCGGACGTGCGCCGGGAACCGATGCCGTCCAATACCAGGACCGGTTCATACCCGGCCTGCGCCAGCCCAAGGCCGGTTTGCAGCACGCAGATGTGCGCTTCGGTGCCGGTCAGCAGGATGCGGGTGCGGCCTGCGGGCCAATGCGCCAGGAAGTCCACCTCGCGACAGGCGTTGAAATGGGTCTTGGAAACGACCCGATCCACATGCAGGGCCAGATCGGCATGGGTCGCGCCGATCTTTTGCGGCCAGTGCTCGGTCGCCCAGACCGGCACGGACAGCAGACGGGCCGCCTGCGCCAGGCGCGCCACACGACCCCGCAGAGCATCTGTGTCATGGATCGCCGGCAGCAGCTTGTCCTGCATGTCGACAATCAGCAGCAGGCTGGCGGATGCGGTCAACATGGATGCGGTCCTCATTTCAGCGCCTTGTAGCGGATCCGGTGCGGTCTGGCGGCTTCCTCGCCCAGGCGCTGACGCTTGTCGGCCTCGTATTCCTGGTAGTTGCCATCGAAGAACACGACTTTCGAATCCCCCTCGAAGGCCAGGATGTGGGTGGCGATCCGGTCCAGGAACCAGCGGTCGTGGCTGATGACCAGGACGCAGCCGGCGAATTCCAGCAGAGCGTCTTCCAGGGCGCGCAGGGTTTCGACGTCCAGATCATTGGACGGCTCGTCGAGCAGCAGGACGTTGCCACCGGCGATCAGGGTCTTGGCCAGGTGCAGGCGGCCGCGCTCGCCACCGGACAGCTTGCCGACGAGCTTGTTCTGATCGCCGCCCTTGAAGTTGAAGCGGCCCAGATAGGCCCGCGAGGACATCTCGAAGCGCCCCACGGTCAGCAGGTCGGCGCCATCCGAAATCGCGTCGAACACGGTCTCGTCGTCCGGCAGGGAATCGCGCGACTGGTCCACGAAGGCCAGCTTCACGGTCTGCCCGAGGACGACCTCGCCGGAATCGGGCGTCTGCTGGCCGGCAATCATGCGAAACAGCGTGGATTTCCCCGCCCCGTTAGGCCCGATGATGCCGACGATGGCCCCCGGTGGGACCTTGAAGCTAAGATCGTCGATCAGCAGACGATCGCCGAACGATTTGGACACGTTGCGGAACTCGATGGCTTCGTTGCCCAGGCGTTCGGCCACGGGAATGAAGATTTCCTGGGTTTCGTTGCGCTTCTGGTATTCGTGCGAGGACAGTTCCTCGAAGCGCGCCAGACGGGCCTTGGCCTTGGCCTGACGGCCCTTCGGGTTCTGCCGCACCCATTCCAGTTCTTTTTTGATCGTGCGCTGGCGGGCGGATTCGGCGGCTTCCTCGTGCTTCAGGCGGTCTTCCTTCTGTTCCAGCCAGGAACTGTAGTTGCCCTTCCAGGGAATGCCATGCCCGCGATCCAGTTCCAGGATCCATTCGGCGGCATTGTCCAGGAAATAGCGGTCGTGGGTCACTGCCACGACGGTGCCGGGAAATTGGCGCAGAAAGACTTCCAGCCATTCCACCGATTCGGCGTCCAGGTGGTTGGTGGGTTCGTCCAGCAGCAGCATGTCGGGCTTGGACAGCAGCAGGCGGCACAGGGCGACCCGTCGCTTTTCGCCACCGGACAGATTGCCGACCACCGCGTCCCAGGGCGGCAGGCGCAGCGCGTCGGCGGCGA
>JAHRWZ010000012.1 GCA_019104865.1 Castellaniella sp.
AAGGCGGCAAAGCATGAACAGCAATACATTGCTCATTGTGATTGCGTCAGTTATAATGACGTTTGGATGCACCAGATATGTTACTATCAACAACAGATGCTTGTGCACTTGACTAAGGTAGCTTCATGCTGGATCATTGACACATGGGACGACCAGAATTTCAGAAGACGTTGCAGCTTGAGAGTGGCGAGTTCGCGATGAGTTCATGGGTGGCGCGCGAGCGCATTCCGCCTCTCGCGGGCTGCTCTCTTGCTCGTCAGCGGTCCGCGTTTTCAATTGCCCCCCGGTAGTCTGCTGATCGCCCGGCCGGCCTACTTTTCCTTTGGCTGCGGTGTCTTCCGTTTCAGCCGCGAGACTTCCAGCGACAGCTCGATCCAACGCTCGGTGAGGCGACGGAACTTGCGGAAGTTCGCCAGTTCCGCCCGCACGGCCGGCAAGTGCTCCGGCCGGACGTATTCCGATCGGCTGCGCATGCGGTGCGTGTAGCTGATCTGCCAGTAGCCGCCCCGCTTCTCCTTGGGTTCCTTGTATTGATGGCCGAGCGCGCCGGGGCGCATGGGACCCAGTTCCGCGAGCGCGCGCTGAAGGCGCGCGATTTGTTTTTCCAGTGTGGCCAGCGTCGTTGACATGATGGTTCCTTTCGGCTTGCAATATAGCATGTATATGCTATACTGTCGAGCGGAAAACGGAAGGAGCCATTTTCATGGGTTTATGGTCCGTCTGGTGGTCCTGTGTCGAGCGGCTGCGCCCCGCGTTCAGCCGATCTCGCACCTTCTTGTGGTTCGCCCTGGCACTGGCCGCAGTTTGCGTGCGGCCCGATCTGGCCGGGGTCACAAGCCTGGTCCGGTCGCTGGGCCTGAAAGCGTCCGGCTATGGCAGCCTGCTGAGGCTTTTCCACAGCACGGGGTTCGATGCGCACCGCTTGGCGCGTCTCTGGACACGAACGGCCTTGCTGATGCTGCGTCGGCACCTGTTGCAGGTGGGGCGGCGAAACGTCGTGATCGCCGACGGCCTCAAAATCCCCAAGGCCGGCCGCAAAATGCCCGGGGTCAAGAAACTGCACCAGGAGTCGGAAAGCAACACCAAGCCCGAATACATTTTCGGCCATTCGTGCCAGGTCCTTGCGCTGGCGGTGCGCGCCGCGCGCGGGACCTGCGCCTTGCCGCTGGTCGGCGGCATCCACGAGGGCGTCGTCTTCAGCAACCGCGACCGCCGCACGCTGCTGGACAAACTGGCGGCCATGCTGCTGGCGCTGGAGTTTCCCACTTCCGGCCTGCTGGTTGCCGACGCCTACTACGCCGCCGCCAAGATCATTTTGCCGCTGCTGCGGGCGGGTTGGCATCTGATCGTCGGCGTCCGATTCAACGCCGTCGCCTACCTGCTGCCTCCTCCGCCCGTGCCTGGCCGACGGGGGCGGCCGCGTCTCTACGGCGAAAAAGTTCAATTGCGGACAGGTTACGACGAGGCCGACGCCTTCACCGATGCATCCAGTCCGCTCTATGGCGAGACGGGCGTCACCCTGCGCTACCGCGTGCTCGATCTGGTCTGGCGCCCCGTCGGAATCGTCGTGCGCTTCGTCCTGGTCAGCCATCCCACGCGGGGACGCAAAATCCTGATGAGCACCGACCGGTCGCTGGAGCCCCTGGACATCATCAAGACCTATGGCATCCGCTTCAAGATCGAGGTCTCCTTCAAGCAGGCCATCCATACCCTCGGCACCTACGCCTATCACTTCTGGATGGCCATGATGAAGCCTCGCCCCCGCCGTTCAGGCAATCAGTACCTGCACAGGGAGTCGGACCGTTACCGGGATGCCGTGCGCCGCAAGCTACGTGCCTATCACGCGCACATTCAGCTTGGGATCGTCGCACAGGGGCTGCTGCAGACCCTGGCCGTTCTCGATCCCGTCACCGTTTGGCGCCAATACGGTTCATGGCTGCGTACGATCCGGATCGGAGTCGCACCCTCCGAGCGCGTCGTCGCGCTCGCCCTGCGCCATACCCTGCCTCAATTTCTCGCGGATACGGCCAAAACCGCAATCCTCGCGAAATTCATCCGCAAACGGATCGATCTGGGGCGGGCCGAAGGCTTGAAACTCGCCTCGTGACGCCGCCGGCGTCACACGCGCCGCCAAAACCGCACCTTCCAACGCCTGGTTGCGTCTTCCTGAAACGCACCGCAGGATGGACTGCGCCCACGAGCGCCCACGAATCGCAGAATCGGCGGTTGACGCCCCCGATCAAATCGCATACACTTCACACCGTCATGGAGCGGTGGAGTTCAAGGATGTCCGCGGGGAGCGGAAAATGCGTTCGTGCGAACCATGAACTCCCCGAGAACCCGCCACTCTCAAGTTGATAAGAGAACACGTGAAATGAAACTGATAATCACTCTCAAAGTTGCTGTAATCGCCACACTCACAGCAGGTTTCTCGGCTTTGAGCTACGGGCAAACCGAATCAATGGCATTAGAGCAGCAAAATGATAACTTTGGCAACTATTTTAATAACCAAACCACGGTCTGGCAGTCGTTCACCGCAGGCACAAATGGCTTCCTGACTGCGATCCAAGCCCACATCTATGCAACCAGCGAGTCCGCCTGGGCCGCTACCCTTGAAATCCGCCAAGGGAGCGGGGTTGGCGGCACGCTGCTCACTGCGCAGA
>JAHRWZ010000041.1 GCA_019104865.1 Castellaniella sp.
GTCAGGGACAGGCGGCGCGAGGTGCGGTGGAACAACACGGTCTTCATCCGGGCCTCGAGGCGGGTGACGGCTTTGGACACCGTGGCCTGCGACAGTTCGCAGGCCGCCGCCGCGCGCGCGAACGAACCCGTTTCCGCCACCTTGGCGAACAGGGCCCAGGCTTCCAGGTCGGGCAGTTTCTTCATACGCCCATCATATCAAAAATGGAAAGAATGAAATTCAATTCTTGATCTTCTCGTCATGATCGTCAGGCCCTACACTGCCTCATCGTTATCTGGAACCCACGGGAGACCGTCATGATCGAACACCGCCCCTATGCCGGCCTTGGTGCCGCCCAACACGGCTGGCTCGACGCCCGCCATCATTTTTCCTTTGCCGAATATCACGACCCCGCCCGGGTCCACTGGGGCGCGCTGCGCGTCTGGAACGACGACACGATCCAGCCGGGCACGGGTTTTCCGCCGCACCCGCACGCGGATATGGAAATCATCACGTATGTGCGCGAAGGCGCCATCACCCACCAGGACAACCAAGGCAACAAGGGCCGCACCCAGGCGGGCGACGTGCAGGTGATGAGCGCGGGCAGCGGCATCGTCCATTCGGAGTACAACCTGGAACCCGGCGTCACGCGGATCTTCCAGATCTGGATCTTCCCCGACCGCAAGGGCGGGGCGCCCGGCTGGGGTTCGCGGCCTTTTCCCAAGGGCGACCGGTCCGGGCGTTTCGTGACGCTGGCGAGCGGTCTCGAGGGCGATGACGAGGCGCTGCCGATCCGTGCCCGGGCGCGCGTGCTGGGCGCCACGATCAAGGCCGGCGAGACGCTGGAATACCGCTTCGACGACGGACGCGTGGGCTATCTGGTGCCCGCCCGGGGCCGGGTCGAGGTCAATGGCGTCGCGCTGGACACCCGCGACGGCGCGGCGATCCGTGACGAGGCGGCGCTGCGCATCACCGCCCTTGAGGACGCCGAACTGGTCCTGGTCGACGCATCGGCCTGAACCCGGGCGTTTCCCACTTTGTTTCCCAACTCCTGTTCTTCAACAGATCTTTTCAACTTTCATTGAACATCATGGAAAATCGCAACCTTGCCATCCTCTCCCTCATCGGCCGTGTCCTGATCGCCGTCCTGTTCCTGGTCGGCGTCTCGGGCAAGATCGCCGCGCCGGCGGGCACCATCGGGTATATCGCATCCAGTGGCATGCCGCTGCCCGCCGCGGCGTATGCCGTTTCGGTATTCGTCGAGCTGGTGCTGCCGATCCTGCTGGTGTTGGGCTGGCGCACGCGGCTCAGCGCCGCCGTTCTGGCGCTGTTCAGCATCGTGGCCGCCCTGTTTTTCCACAACCAGCTGGGCGACATGAACCAGTCGATCCACTTTTTCAAGAACCTGGCGATCGCGGGCGGACTGCTGCAGCTTGCGGCCTTCGGCGGCGGGGCGCTGAGCCTGGACGCGCGCCGGGCACGCTGAGCCTATACGGCCAACCTGTGTCGCTGGATGCAGGTGTCCAGAACTTCTCCGCCGGGCCGGCCTATGCCGCCCGGCGTTCCGCTTTCAGGTGCGTTCGCCCGAGCGCGGCTTGCGCTTGCGCCGGGCAGCGATCCGGTCGTACAGGGCGTCGGGCACTAGCCGCAGCAGTTTCGCCACCCAGGCCATGGGCCATGGGATGACGCGATAGGACGCGCCGGCATCAATGGCCCGCTGCGCCTTTTCGGCAAACCGCTCGACCGGCATCAGGAAAGGCATGCGGTAAGGATTGTGCGCCGTCATGGGCGTGGCGATGAAGCCGGGCGCCAGGGTCACCACGCGCACCCCGGTGCCATGCAGCTCGACCCGCAGGCTTTCGCAATAGGCGCGCACGGCGGCCTTCGACGCGCTGTAGGCGCCCGCGCCCGGCAGGCCGCGCACGCCCGCGACGCTGCCGATGCCCACCAGGGTGCCCAGCCCTCGGGCACGCATCGGCGCGATGAAAGGCTCGAAGGTCGCCACCATGGCCAGGACGTTGGTGTCGAAAATCGCTTCGAAGACCGCGTAGTCTTCGGGGGCGTCCGTCAGGGTGCCCGCGCTGATTCCGGCGCTGGCGATGACCAGATCCACCGGTCCGGCGGCGAGAAAATCCTGCGCCGCGGCATGCAGCGCCGCGCGATCACGTACGTCCAGCGCGTAGACGCGGTGGCCTTGCCCCGGCAAGCTGTCGACCAGCGCCTGCAAGGCGTCGCGGCGCCGGCCGACCAGCCCCAGTTCGTCGCCTCGCGCCGCGTAGCGGCGCGCCAGGGCGGCGCCGATGCCGCTGCTGGCGCCCGTGATGAAGACGCGCTGCCGGGACGCGGGGCGCGGGGCCCCGTCCTGTGTGAGAAACGCAGCCTTACCGGATCGTGTCATTGTCCCGGCTGGTCAGGTGCTGCGCTCCGACGATTTCGATCTTGGCGCGCGGGTCGCCGTCCACGATCCGCAGATCCATTTCCATGTACTGGGATTTGTAGAAGGGGTGATCCCCCTCCGCCAGGACCATGTCGAGCTTGCTTTGGCGAAGTTCCGGATCAGCCGGGCTATCGGAATCGTTCAGGTCGATATCTTTGATGCAGACGGCCTGGACGCGCAGCTCTCCCTCGACCATGCGCACATCGTAAAGCACGTTCTGCCCGCCCGGGGCGATGGCGGTATCCGATGCTTTCATGAAGACGGCCATCACCGACTGATTGCAGACTTCCATGAGGGCTTCCCGCTGGTTGGGGGTGACCCCGAGCGCGGTCAGCGCGTCGTCGAAATGCCCCATTCTTTCGTCCGGGCTGCCCTCCCGCAGCGGCTTCCCCGATACGGAGTAGCTGGCGCGGCAGATATCCGCCTTGACCTGGTCCCGGGCGGGTCCGACTTGTTGACCCCAATAGTCGTCCCGGTTCAGTTCCCGGCCCAGTGCCTCCCGGTCCACCGGCAGCTTCTGGAAACTCAGGGAGAAACCCGGGCATTGGTTTTCGGACAGTTCCTGGGTGTCGGACAGGTCCAGGGTATAGCGCACGCCCGTTTCGTTTTCCTCGATCTGGAAACGGCTCTGATATTCAGCCCCCGCCATGTTCTTCAGGGCATGGAAGCTCTCGACCTTTTGATGATGCGTCGTCGTCTCGGAATACAAATCGAACAGGCATTTCTTGGCTTCCGCCCGGTTCGTGTTGCAGAACCAGTCCGCGACCTTGTCCCAGGCCCGGGAAAAGATGCTGCCGATATGGTCCCGGTCGGTGGCTTGCCGGACGTTCTGCACGTCTTGCGCGGCCAGGGAGACTGGCCCGAAGCGGCCTGCGGAAATATCGATGGTCATTGAGTTGCCCCTGTCATAAGCATTCACCTGGATCGGGAGAAGCGACGCTTAGCCCCGTCATCTTCGAATGAGTGACCGGTACGCGCCAGGGGTTCCACGCGAACGGCGCCGAAGCGGTGATCAGGCCTGCAGCGGTGGATGGAAATGATCCAGATAGGCTGCGACGATGCCGGGCAGCACTTTGCCCGCCGTATAGCTGGCGACCGTCTCGCAGGCCAGGCTGGCCGCCGTCGAGAACGGTGGCGGGAGGGTGGCGGCCGCGATATCGCACGGCGCCTTGGCCAGTTCCTGGCCCACCCAGCCGCTGCCGATCTCCACCAGCACGTCGGTCAGCCCTTCTCCGGACGCTTCCTGCTCCGGGGTGGCGTTGTCCGCCGCCGCCAGATCCTGGCCGCGCTGACTGATGCTGACCAGTGTGCTGCCCGCTACCCGCACGAGCGCCGGCTGTGCCAGGTCGCCCGCCACGTGGCCGGCGATGGCGAGGCCGCCGCACAAGGCGCCTTTCATCGGCGTCCGATCGGGCAGCATGCGATTGCAGGCCGTCAGCGTCACTGTCTGAAAAACGTCACCCAGATCCATAGAATTTATCCAGCTCGTTGAAACCAAAGCGATCATCTGCGTGACAGCGACCCTTCACCTTTCGTCATGCGGCTCTTCCGGCATGCAGCGGCACGGTACCATTCTTGCGCCGTCCACTTCAAGCGGACACTGTTTTGCCGGCGAGCGCACCGCATCATGATGCATGGCCGGCGATCGGACATACGGAGACGGTGCCGAGGGAACCTTACCCGCCTGATTGGCACTCATCTGGAAGGAATTGTTGCCGACAGATCCTGAGTCGCTGAGACCATTCGGCATCGGCCGGCTACGAAACACTCACCTTCTTTAACGGGCAAGTAAAGCATGGCGATCTCATTCAACGGACAGACGCTCAATCAATCCCGTATTGATGCAATCATGCAATCCAATACCGCCGAGGAGGCCCAGCAGCGCATGGGCCTCTTTGACAAGATCAAGGACTGGTTCCGGGGCGGGGTCGAGAAAGCAGCGATCAAGGAAGCGTTCGACCTGCTCAAGCAGCCCAATATCGACTTGGGAGATTCCGCCAATCTGGCCAAGCAGGAATCCCTGCTGCAGCATTTCACTCTGTTGCGCGGCGCCACCCAGGCGCCCTTCAGCGACCGCTACGCGCTGCAGGTCGACGTGGATGAAAGCGCGCAGACCTGGTCCTACAGCATGCGGATCGATGAAAACACGATCATCCAGTGCCAGGATCTGCCGGTCGGCAATGGCTACACCCTGGAGGCTTTCAGGGATGCCCAGATGCTCATGCAGCTTGGCGTGGCTTTGCATGACCAGACTCGGACAGATCCTCAGGCGCTGCTGGATCATTTGCAAGAGCAGTTGACCGAGATGAATGCCATGCACAGTGGGCCCCAAGGTGCCATTGGTCAGAATAGCGCCCGCCTGGAGAAACTGGCCGCAATCGGCAACGCGATCCTGAAGGAATATGGCACTTCGGTCACATGCAACCTGGATGTCTCCCATGCGCGGGGAGGCCTGCAGGCTTCGCTTGGCATCGGCGCGCAGAACATCAGCACGATTCCCTTGAATAATCGTGAAGAACTCACCGATGCGCTGATCTTGAATCAGAGCATGATCCTGCGTGGGTTGAACCTGACGCTCTCGGAAAAAGACCCGCATCAGGCCATCCTGGATGCCGTGCAAGACATGGTCGACGGGTCTGAACTGCAAGAGGCCATGAGGAATCGGCTGGATGATCCGACATTCAGTCACGCGAATTTCGTCGGCATCACGATTCCTGACCCGGAAACCTCCGGGAAGCACATCTTCCATGCCACATTCCGCGATCCGGCCCATCCCGGACAGGATCGGATCCTGGAGTTTTCGAATCGTCCGGGCAGCAACGGCGAATTGCGCGGCGCCCGGCTCCAGGACATGCTGTCAAACGGGCCTTATGGCAGCCTGGCCGGACTGATCAGCCAGGTTCAT
>JAHRWZ010000073.1 GCA_019104865.1 Castellaniella sp.
TGCCGCATCGCTGGCAGCCTGCCCAAAGCTGTTGATCATCGTCGGTTGAAATCTGACCCACCGTCAGTGCTTCCGCACACACCTAAAAGGCTGCGGCCGCCTGCCGGCGGCCGTCAATGTGTGTTCGCCGGACGGTAACGAATGAGCTTATCAGGCACCACTTGATAACGCGCGTTCTGCCCTACCCCGTTATAGAGACACGAGGCCTCCACCATGACAAGCACCGCATTGATCACCTGCATGAATAGTTGCTATTCGCGCACCACGCAGTGGCTGGAAAGCTGGGTCGGCCCATTCGCCCTGCTGTTGATGCGTCTTTGGGTCGCGATCGCGTTTTGGCGTGCCGGCGTGGTCAAGTTTACCGACCCGGCGAGCACACAAATGCTGTTTGATAGCCTCTATCACGTTCCACTTCTGGCTCCGGGGATTGCGGCCGTGCTGGGGACTTGGATCGAGCTGATCACTCCGTGGCTGCTCGGGCTTGGCATCGCCGGCCGGGCCACGGCGCTGTTTTTATTCATCTACAACCTGACCGCCGTGATTTCATACCCGGATCTCTGGCCGCACGGCTTTTGGAGTGGATTGATGATCGTGGGGGACTTTACCGATCACAAAGTGTGGGCAATGATGCTGCTCGCGATGGTGGCCTGGGGGCCCGGGAAGTGGTCTGTTGACGGCATTTTGGGAAAGCCGTCGCGTGACGGTATCGCCCGATGATGCGAAACAACCATCAATCGATGCGCAGGACTACCTTGCCAAACTGCGCACCGGACTCAAGCCGGTCGAGCGCATCGTGAACCTGGTCAAGAGGATATTCGCGGTCAATGACCGGTTTGAGTCCAGTTTGCTCGACGAAGCCGCACAGGTCTTGAAACTCGCCGAGCTCTCCGTGCGTCGAGCCGAAGATTTGCAGCTGCCGGATAAAGATGCGGCGCAGGTCGGCTGGCGGCTGGTCGCCCGTTGTCGCGCCACAGGTAACCAGACGTCCACCACGCACAAGCGATTTCATGGCCGAGGACCAGACTGCGGCGCCGACGTTTTCGATGACGACGTCGACGCCACGCCCATCGGTGGCTGCCATGACTGCCTTCGCGATATCCTGGGTGCTTCCATCGATCGTGTGATCGGCGCCAAGCTTGCTCGCCCGCATCAGCTTTTGGCGATCACGCGAAGTCACGAGGACGCGCGCGCCGACACGCTTGGCCAGCTGCAGCGCCGCAAGTGATACGCCGCCACCGATACCGAACACCAAGACCGTTTCCCAGGCCTTAAGACGGGCCTTTGAAAACAGCATGCGCCAGGCGGTCAAGTGGTTCACGCCCAGAGCGGCGGCCTCGGCGAACGAAAGCCCCGCCGGCATGGGAAATACATTGCGGGCGGGAACGCTGACATATTGGGCGAAGGTGCCGTCCCGATGTTCGCCAAGCAGACTCATGTGCGAACACAGGACTCTTTCCCCCCGCAAACAGAATTCGCAGCGGCCGCAGGTGATCCCCGGGTGAACGACCACCTGTTGTCCGGGAGTCAGCCGCGTTTCGTCGTTGTCCACCGTTTCGACCGTGCCAGCGCCGTCGAGCCCCAGAATCTGTGGCAACCGGTGGGTGATGCCGGCACCACTGTCGCGCATGTAGAGATCCACCCGGTTGAGAGTCGCAGCGCGCAAGCGCACAAGGACTTCGCCGCGCTCACGGATCGGTTGTGCATGTTCTCCGACCATCACAACCTCGTTGCCGCCGTGTGCGGTAATCCATGCTGCTTTCATGGTCTGTCTCCAAGGGGGATACCATTGTTCGCTGTGCCGTCTCCCGCGCAAAGCGCGGAACTACTATCTTTAAAGATAGACAAATCAAGAATTATAGGTAAATATATTTGCCTATGTTAGGACAAACTGGAATCAGTATGCAAGGCGAACGCGAGACATCAAATTCGGATAAAAAAGATGAAAATAGTGTCGATATCGCAAGAATGGAGCTCGCTAACCGGCTGTTCTTCCGGCTGTATCAATGCGCAAACATGCTGCACAAGACAGGTTCGCGTGCGGTGGAAAGCGAAGGTTTGACCACCCAACAATGGGCTGTCCTCGGGGCGCTATCGCGTCCCGAGTCCAAAGGCGGGATGAGCGTAAACGACCTCGCACGCTACTTGATGGTAAGCCGACAGAACTTGTCGGGTGTGATCCGCCGGATGGAGCGCGACGGCCACATCTGCATCACGCCCGACGAACGAGATCGCCGTTCGCGGCTTGTCAGGATGACTGATCCTGGCCGCGACATCTGGCTACTCCGGGCGCAGCCCAAGATCCATGCTTATTACGACCAGGCGCTTGACGATTTCTCGGTGGGCGACCTGGCCCATACACTGCATTATCTTCTCAAGCTGCTGGAAAACATGAAGCGGCTCGACTCCGGGATCGAGGAAGCGTCCGACGCGGAACTGGACTAACCGGAGCTCTCTTGTGCCTCAGTCCTGGCGAAGCAGCTCACGACCGATAATCAGTTGCTGAACTTGCGTCGTGCCTTCGTAGAGACGCAGCAAACGGGCATCGCGATAGAACCGCTCCACCGGGTATTCATTCATGTAACCCGCTCCTCCGTGGATTTGCACCCCGCGATCGGCCACCCGGCCCACCATTTCAGTGGCGAACAGCTTGGCACACGAGACGCGCATGGAGATATCGGGGTCTGATACATGAGGCGGCTTGCCATCGAAGCGTTGGGCGACATCTTTCACCAACGACCAGCCCGCGAGCAGTTCGGCCTGGCTGTCGGCAAGCATGGCCTGAATCAGCTGGAACTCGCCGATGGCCTTGCCAAACTGCTTGCGGTCGCGTGCATAGCGGCGGGATTCGTCAATGATGCGCGAAGCCAGACCGCATGAAACAGCCGAAATGTTGAGGCGGCCGCGATCCAGCACTTTCATCGCCGTCTTGAACCCCTGTCCAGGTACGCCACCGATGATGTTCTCTGCCGGTACACGCACATTTTCGAGAATCACATCGCAGGTTTTGGTACCTCGCTGCCCCATTTTCTTGTCAATCTTGCCGAGAATCAGGCCAGGCAAGCTGGACGGGACAATAAAAGCGGAAATACCATCGGCACCCGGGCCCCCGGTGCGCGCCATCAGAGTGAAGGCGCCCGCGCGCGGTGCGTTGGTAATGAAGCGCTTGGTGCCGTTGAGCGTGTAATAGTCGCCCTCAAGGTCGGCTTTGGTCTTGAGGGAAGCCGCATCGGTACCAGCGGCTGGCTCAGTCAGAGCGAACGACATGATCAGTTCGCCGCTGGCCACCTTGGGCAGGTACGCGGCTTTCTGCTCGGAAGTGCCGTCCATCAGAATGCCCTGCGAACCAATACCGATATTTGTTCCGAAGACCGACCGAAACGCTGAGGCGGTGCGGCCGAGTTCGTAGTTCACCAGGATTTCCTGGCTCACTGACAGGCCGATGCCGCCGTACTCTTCAGGCACGGTCAAACCGAACAGGCCCATTTCCCTCATGTCATCGATGATGTCGACCGGAACCTCGTCGTGCTCTTCGAGGTAGTTTTCAGCCGGCACCAGGCGCTCGCGAACGAAGCGCTGGATAGCGGGCAGCAGAATGTCAAAGGATTCGTGGTCAAGTGCCATGGTATGCCGTCCGTGAATCAACGATGGTGAAAGGTGGGTGTGCGCTTTTCCAGAAACGCGTGCATGCCTTCGTGGGCATCATCGCTGGCAAAGCGCTCGTAGAGTGCTCGTCGCTCGAACAGGATGCCTTCGCTGAGCGGGCTCTCCCAGGCACGGTTGATCGACTCCTTGATGGCCATGAGCGCAGGCAGGGAGAATGCGGCAATCTGGCTGGCAAGTGTCAAGGCGTGGTCAAGCAATTCAGCATCCGGGACCACTCGAGACACCAGACCATAGCGGTCGGCTTCGGCGGCATCGAGCATGCGCGCCGACAGGCACATGTCCATGGCCTTCGCCTTGCCGATGGCGCGTGGAAGCCGCTGGGTACCTCCTGCGCCCGGCAGCATGGCCAGCTTGATTTCGGGGAGTGCGAACCGTGCCGACCCGGCGGCGATAACGATATCGCACGCCAATGCCAGCTCGCACCCGCCGCCCATCGCATAACCTGACACTGCGGCGATGACTGGCTTGCGAATCTGCCGGATCGTTTCCCAATTGCGTGTGATGAAGTTGGTCTGGTAGACGTCCATGAAGGACCAGTCCGCCATGACGTCGATGTCGGCGCCCGCGGCGAACGCCTTGGTCCCGCCGGCAATGACGATGGCACCGATACCAGCATCTTCCTCTAAGGCAAGCAGCGCCGCGCCCAACTGATCCATCACGGCATCGTTAAGCGCATTGAGCTGCTTCGGACGGTTGAGTGTGATAAGACCTGCCCGTCCGCGGGCTTCCCTTCGGACCAATGCTTCGGGCATGATTGTTTCCTTGTGTCGTTGGACGCTAGCTGCGAACTGCCAGTTGGTTCACTTCGAGTGATTCAGCTGTTCGCGCAGCTTGAATTTCTGAATTTTTCCGGACGGCGTGGATGGCATGGCATCCACGATCTGGAGGCGCTCAGGGATGTACTGCATTGCCATCTTGAGCGACTTAAAGTAGTCGACCATGCCCACCATATCCAGCGATTGCCCCTCCTTGAGAACAACCACCGCGCAGGCCCGCTCTCCGAGCCGCTCGTCCGGATAGGCCACGACGGCAGCCATGGCGACAGCCGGATGGCGGTACAGCATGGACTCGATTTCCACCACTGGAATGTTTTCGCCGCCGCGAATGATCACGTCCTTGATGCGGCCGGTGATACGGATATAGCCCGCTTCGTCCATGCACGCCATGTCGCCCGTATCGAACCAGTCATCAGCATCCGTATTGTTCCACTGGGGCCGCTTGAGGTAACCGCCAAAGTTTGAGCAGGAACGCACGAAGAGGCTTCCCGGCTGCCCCGGCGGCGCGACGTTGCCGTCACCATCGATGATCTTCAGCTCAACACCGGGCAGCGGTACGCCATCTGTGGTGAAGGCGCGCTCGTCATCATCGTCGAGATGAATCAGCGTCACGGCACCGTTCTCGGTCATTCCCCATGCAGAGACGATCTTGGCGCCCAAGACGCTGCGCGCCTGCTCCACCAGCGGCCCGGGGATAGGCGCCCCGGCGCATAAGAACGTACGCAAGGACGGAACGGATGTCGATGTCTCGGATATGGTGCGCGTGAGATCCGTCAGAAAAGGGGTTGAGGCCATCGTGAACGAGCAACGCTCCTCACGAATCACTTCGATGGCCCTCTTCGGTTCCCAGATGTCCTGCAGGATAGCGGTTGCTCTGAGCATGACGGGCATCATCAGGCCGTATATGAAGCCGGTCTGATGGGACATGGGTGACGCCATGAGGATCACGTCCTCCGCGCCGAGTCGCAGACGGTGGGCATAGGGGATGATGTTGGCCATCAGGGAGTTCGCCGAATGCGTGACTCCCTTCGACTCTCCGGTCGTACCGGACGTGTATATCAGCTGCGTGATGTCATCCGGCCCGGGGCGGCTGCGACTCAGGATTTCTGCCGCATCTGGTACCTGCTCCCAGGCAGGGCCGCTCAGCAGCGCCTCGAAACTGTTGGAGCCGCTTCCATCGACGATCACCACATGCTTGAGATCAGGCAGGTCTGGCTGCAACGCTGTCACCATTTTTTCGAAGTCGAATCCCCGAAAAACTTTTGGCGTGATAAGGACCTTGGCTTCTCCGTGCTTGAGCATGAAGCTCAACTCGCGCTCGCGGAAGATATGCATGAGCGGATTCATCACGGCGCCGATGCGGGAACAGGCGAGATAGGTCAGGGAAAACTGCCACCAGTTGGGCAATTGGCACGCGACGACATCATTTTTGCCAACGCCAAGACGCGACAGACCGACCGCGATCCGGTCTGCCATGGCAGCCATTTCCCGGTAGGTGAAGCGTCTTGTCGTCCTCTTTTCCACAGCGAACGCGGCGAGCGCGAGCTTGTCGGGGCAGGCCTGTACACAGGCATCCAGGTCCTGATTGATGGTGCGGTCATGCCAGAAGCCCTGCTCTATCATACGGGCGCGCCGGGCGGGCAAGAGGACGGCATCGAATTCCATACTAGTCTCCTTATTTTATTGGTGATGGCTAAAACAAGATCAGGCCGGTACGAATCGGCGTCCGGCGCGCGCACGCGCAATGATGGTTTTCATGATCTGCGCAGTGCCGTCGCCGATCTGGAAACCGAGCACGTCGCGCAGTCGCTGCTCCATCAGTCCACGGTCATAACCACCATGCCCGAAGCACAACAGGCACTGATGGATGGCGTCGTAGGCCAGTTTGGGTCCCCACCACTTGGCCATGCCCGCTTCCGCGGAATGCGGCAGGCCCTTGTCCTTCAACCACAGTCCTTGCAAGCAAAGCAGGCGCGCAGCCTCGACCTCGGTGTCAAACTGCGCGAGCGGGTGCGTGACACCCTGGAACGCCGACAAAGGCTGGCCGAAGGCCTCGCGCTGGGTGATGTATTCCCAGGTTTCCTGCAATGCCACGCGCGCGACCGCAAGGCATTGCAGACCAATCAGCGAGCGCGAAAAGTCGAAACCATGCATCACCTGCACAAAACCCTTGTTTTCCTCCCCGAGGCGATGATTCGCGTGGACACGCACGTTCTCGAAGAAGATCGAGCCGCGGCCGATCGCACGCTGTCCATGACAGTCGAAACGGTTGGTGGTCACGCCCGGTGTATCCATCGGGACCAACAGTGCGGTCACGCCATGGGCGCCGTCTTCGGGCTTGCCCGTGCGGCCGAACACGACGGTAATATCGGCCTGGTCAGCAGCGGAAATCGAGGTCTTTTCCCCGTTGATCACGTAGTCATCGCCGTCGTGTTCAATGCGCAGCCGCAGATTGGCTGCGTCCGAACCTCCGCGTGGCTCCGTCAGGGCAATGGCGCAGATAGCCTCGCCCTGAACAATCTTCTGCAGCCACGGACCGACGACTTCCGGGTTGCCGTACCGGGAAAGGATCTGGCTATTGAGCGAAGCGAGCAAATTGAGGTAAGAAAAGCTCAGATCGGCGCGAGCGATCTCCTCATGAATCACACCGGCAGCGATGCAACCCATGCCGAGCCCGCCATACTGTTCGGGCAATTCGGGGCAGATGAACCCAAGCTCCCCCATCTCGCGCAACAGGGCGCGATCGAGATTTCGGGATTTGTCACGCTCCAGAAAACCAGGCTTTACACGTTCCTCGGCAAAGCGGCGAGCCGCATCAGCCAATGCCTGGAGATCTTCGTTAATGTAGGGATTCGGGTTCATTGCGTGGCTCCTCGCCTTACTTCGCGTATTTCCGGAAGTCGGGCTTGCGCTTGTCCTTCAGTGCATTCACTCCTTCGCGCGATTCTTCGGTGTCATAGAACAGCTTGAGCGCATACATGCCCATTCCCGCGATGCCACTCTGATGCGCGGTGTCCATATTGAAGCTGCGCTTGGCGATCGCGATGGCGGTCGGACTGCGTTCGCAAATTTCCTCGCCCCACTTCTGGACCTCCGCATCGAGCTCATCGTGCGGTACGCACACGTTCGCGAGGCCCATCGCCACGGCTTCGGCCCCCGAGTAACGGCGGCACAGGTACCAGATTTCACGCGCCTTCTTCTCGCCAACCACTCGGGCAAGGAAAGCGGTGCCATAACCTGGATCCACGGAACCCATCTTTGGGCCCGCCTGGCCAAAAATTGCCTTTTCTGAACAGATCGTCAAGTCGCAGATCGTGGCCAGCACGTTGCCACCACCGATGGCGTAACCCTGCACACGGGCGATCACCGGCTTGGGTACATCACGGATGGCGGTGTGCAGTTCTTCCATCGGCAGCCCAATGGTTCCGCGTCCGTCATAATTACCGTTGTGGGCGGACTGGTCGCCGCCTGTGCAAAAGGCGCGATCGCCAGCACCAGCCAGGACAATCGCCCCCACCTCGCGGTCGTAACCGGCCTTGTTCAGCGCCTTGATGATTTCATCGCAGGTCTGGCCGCGAAAGGCGTTCATCTTGTCCGGGCGATTGATCGTGATCCACGCGACGCCATTGCGGACTTCGTACAGGATGTCTTCGAAATTCATGTGAGTTCCTTCAGCGTTGATTGGATGTGGGGGAAGCCGTTGATCAACCGTGCATCGTCAGGCCGCCGGATACGGAAATGACCTGACCGGTGATGAAACCTGCGTCGTCGCTGCCAAAGAAGGCGATTGCGCTCGCCAGGTCATCTGGCTGGCCCAGGCGCCCCAACGGAATAGCGCTGCGAAAAGCCTCCAGCAGCTTGGCCGGGTCCCGTGCGCCTTCGGCCACGCCCGCCAGCAAAGCGGTGTCGGTAGGGCCGGGGCACACCACATTCACGGTGATTCCCTGGCGCGCATGTTCACGTGCCAATGTTTTGGACAAGGCAACCAGGCCCCCTTTACAGGCCGAATAAACGGCTTCGCCGGAAGATCCGCCACGCGCGGCGTCCGAGGCGACGTTCACGATGCGACCGGATTTTCTCTCAGCCATGCCTGGAAGGACGGCATGCAGCATGTGCAGAGCACCAGTCAGATTGATGGCGATCAGCTTGTCCCACTCTGCCGGTATCGTCTTGACGAAGGGCTTGAAGATATCCCAACCCGCATTGTTGACAAGAACATCGATAGAACCAAGCTCCGCTCCTGCGGCAGCAACCGCGGCATCCACATCGGCGCGATTGGTGATGTCGCACCGATATGCCCTGGCGGTGCCACCAGCCTCCCGGATGGCATCGGCGACTTTTTGTGCCGCGTCGAGATTCATATCGAAGACCGCCACCTTGGCACCCTCCTCGGCAAAGCGACGTGATGCCGCACCACCGATGCCTCCGCCGCCGCCCGTCACGATTACGGTCTTACCGCTCAAATTGCGCATTCCACGCCCCTTAATACGTTGCACGCTGTCATATCAGCTGTAAATTGCACATCGCAATATACGTCAATGTGTTTACGTATCTTATGACTTAGGATTTTATGAGTCAAGCTCATTTTTAGTCAAAATCGCTAGAGATCGCTTGTATGTCTTGTTCTTATGCAGAAGTGATGAATGAAACTTTCCTGGCTGGAAAGATCATAAGTAAACAGATTTACTTTTAATAGAAGGGATGGGGCGGCGAGACATCCAACAGTTTGGCGGATGGTGTTGCATCAGGCCAGGAGTTCTTCGGGCAATGGCCGGGCTCACGCGCCTGCCGCCACGCATCCCAACAGCCGGATCGCAGAAATCTCGCCGCACTGTGGGCAAGCTGCTCGAACAAAAGGCTGCGGCCGCCTATCGGCAGCCGTCAATGTGGTGATCGCACTCTCGCTACCACCGGCCTTTGATCCGCATGGTGGTTGGTCGTGCTATCGCGCTTCGGCGGCCGGCTGCACTGTCTGCTGACTGAGGGATGGCCTGTCGCGGACGACGCCGCGAATGCATTCCATGGCCAGTTCCACCGATCTAGGGTGATGCTCGTTTCTGCGCCAGTACATCGTGACCGAACCGACCCCCTCCAGTTGCAGGGGAAGAATGCGCAACAGATTCATCTCCGACAGGATCCTCGCGGAACGGTGCGACGCCACGCCGATGAGGTCGCTGTTGTTCAGCAAGGTGATGTTCGCGATGACCGAATTGGACTCGATGTAGATCGATGGCAGGTCGCGCCCGAGCGCGGCCAGGGCGGCCTCTAGTGCCTTGCGAATCGGCGATCCCCGAGGCCAGACGATCCAGCGGTAACGCAGCACGTCTTCCCAGGTGACCGACGGTTGCTCGGTCAGGGGATGGTGGTAGCGGACCGCCAGATCGACTGGTTCGGTGTATAGCGGTTCCGAGTGGAAACCTGCCAGCCGTTCGCCATTTTCCATCGTGCGGCCGATGACGATGTCCAGATCGCCCTGGCTCAGCCGCGTCAGCAGCACCTCCATGGTGCCTTCGACCAGATCGATCCGCAGGTCCGGCATGCGAGCGGTCATCTCCAGGATGGCGAGCGGGCCAGCCTCGGTCGCCGCAACCCCCGACGCGCCCAGGGCCACATGGCCCGCCCCACCCTGCCGCAGGATCCCCATGTCGGCCGCTGCCCGATCCAGTTGCGCTTCGATGCGGCGGGCATGCGCGATCAATTCCCGGCCATGCACCGTCGGGGTCAGCCCCCGGGCATGACGCTCGAACAGCGTCAGGCCGACGTCGTTTTCCAGGTCCTTGAGCCATTTCGACAAGGCGGGCTGCGTGGTGTGCAGGACGCTCGCCGAATGGCTAAGGTTGCGGGTCTGGGCCAGGCTGAGCAGAAACCTGAGATGCCGCAGACGGATGCGGTCGGTCCAGTCGCTGCTCATGCCATATCTCGGCCCGGAATCGAGAAAAACGGGTCCATGCGACTTACTTGCCGGGATCCTTGACTGCCTCGAAGGTGGCGAATTCGATGTTTTGCAGCTTGCCGTTCACCCGGTCCAGCTTGCGGATGTACTCGTTCTGGATGATGTCACGGGTGTTCGGGTCGATCTGCACCGGCCCGCGCGGACTTTCCCACTTCAGGCCTTTGGCAGCTGCGATGAAGGCATCGCCGCTCGCATCGCCGCCGGTTTTTTCCAGCACTTTGTAGATCAGCTGCATGCCGTCATAGCCGCCGACGGACATGAAGTTGGCGCGGTCCTGGGGGTGGGCCTTGGCATAGGCTGTGGTGAACGCTTCGTTCTCTTTCGACGAGTGGGCGTCCGAATAATGGAAGGCGGTGATCATGCCCAGCGCATTGTCACCCAGGGCGGCCAGCGAATTTTCATCCGTCATGTCGCCAGGTCCCATTTCCTTGATGCCCAACTTGTCGAGACCCATTTCGCGGAAGTTCTTCGCCAGCGCGATCATGGAGCTGCCCGGCGGGACGAAGAAAAACAGCGCATCCGGATGCGTTTCCTTCACGCGCTGCAGGAACGGCGAGTAATCCGCCGTATTGACGGGGGTCCGGACTTCGCCCAGAACCTTGCCGCCCAGTTCTGTGAAAGTCTTTTTGAATTGCAGTTGCGCGTCATGCCCCGGACCGTAATCCGCCACCATGACATAGGCTGAATGGATGCCGTTTTTGTAGGCCCACTGGGCGATTGCCCAGGAACTCTGCGGCAGGGTCATCGACGTGCGGACGATATAAGGGGACTTTTCAGTGACCGAGGACGTGGCCGCGTTCATGACCACCATGGGGACCTTGGCCTCCGTCGCCAGGGGCGCCACGGAGAAGGCATTGGGCGTCAGATCGAAACCAGCCAGGATATCGACCTTGTCTTTGATCAGCAGTTCCTGGGCTTGGCGTTTGGCCACGGCGGGAGCGATGCCGGTGTCGTCCTTGACGATCAGCTTGACTTTGCGGCCCGCCACGGTGTCGCCATGCTGTGCCATGTAGACCTGAATGCCATTCTGGATCTGACGACCATAATCGGCGAAAGGACCTGATACCGACAGCACCAGGCCGATCTTCAGATCCTTGGCCTGGGCTGGCAGCGCGAGCGCGGCTGCACCGAGAGTGAGGGCAGCCGCGCCCAAGGCTTTGTGAAATTGCATTGTCTCGCTCCTTGTTGGAAAAATTATTGCTGTCGCTTGGCAAATGCCTGGACGAATGCGCTCAGTTCGTTGACCGCATTCAGAGGCAGTACCTCGGCAACATACTGATCGGGGCGCACGATCACGATCGCACCCTGCCGGTCGATGCCGCGCAGACTGAAGATGTCCTGGTCCGGCAACGCCGCGTAGACGTTTTCCAGATCGGTCAGCTTGTAGGGTCCGACGCGCGGCAGGAACGCCCGAGGAACCTGCCCGATGTCCACATCAGAATGTGCCTGCTGATAGATTACCTTAACATCGAACCACGCGTTTTCATCCTGACCAGCTGGCGTATAGCCCCGGATGGGAGATTCGGCGGATTCGTCCAGCCAGCGCCCGAGGGAGGTCGTTGCGGAATTCTCGCCGGCGCGCGCGGCGTCCGCGAAGACATAGATCCGCCAGCGGCCGTCGGCCTTCGCCTCATGCCCGAGATGCAGACGGTTGGCATCGGCCACCCGCATCACTTCGGCGGACCGGAAGCGCTTGCCGATCGGGTAGCCCGAGGCCAGCTGCTGATGACGTCCCGATGCGGTGATCATGGACGGTCCGTACTGGGTCATGAACCCCTGGGCGAATTCCGTGATCCGCAGATACGCCTGCTCGAATTCGGCATGGCTGGCGAAGGCTTCCGAGGCTTTCGCCATCTGCGTCGCCCATCGCAGATCCTGATCGATCAGGTCCTGGCCGATTTTCTGGCGCTCGGCGGAATAAGTGGACAGCAGGCTGACCGGACTACGGCCTTCCAGGACATGACCGAGCTTCCAGCCCAGATTGAAGCCGTCCTGCATCGAGGCGTTCGTGCCCTGCCCCGCCTTGGCGCTATGGGTGTGGCTGGCATCCCCGGCGATGAAGACGCGCGGCTCGCGCTGGCCGACCTGATCCAGCGGAACATCGTCGAAGTGCTCGCACAGGCGATGGCCCACTTCGTACACGCTGCTCCAGGCCACGTGGCGCACGTCCAGCCGGTAGGGATGAAAGATCCGTTGCGCGCGGGCGATGATCTGCTCGACGGGTGTCTTGCGGATGGCGCCCTGATCGTCCGGTGCGACGTCGCCCAGATCGACGTACGCGCGAAACAAAAAGCCGCCTTCGCGGGGGATCAGCAGGATGTTGCCATCCGATTCCGACTGGATCGCGCATTTGGTGCGGATGTCCGGGAAATCGGTATCCGCCAGCAGATCCATGACGCCCCAGGCGTGATTGGACGATACGCCGCGCAGCGTACGGCCGATCGCCTTGCGCACGCCGCTGTGGGCCCCATCGGACCCCAGCACATAGCGGGCGCGCACGACGTGCTCTTGCCCGGCTCGATCACCCGCGGTGCGCAGCAGCCTGACCGTGACCGGATGGTCGCCCTCGTCCGCCACGGTCAGGCTATGGAATTCGTACCCGTAATCCGGCCGCATGCGCGTGGGCGCATTGGCCATGAATTCGGCGAAATAATCCAGCACCCGGGCATGGTTGACGGTCAGATGAGGATATTCGCTGACATCATGCGGGTCTTCGTCGACTCGCGAAACCCGGACGATGTTCTCGGGTTTCCGGGGGTCCGGCTTCCAGAACGCGGTCTCGGTCACGTGGCAGGCTTCCGCCATCAGCTCTTGAGCAAAGCCGAATGCCTCAAAGGTCTCGATGCTGCGCTTCTGCATGCCGTCGGCCAGACCGATCTCGAGGCGCCCAGGCCTGCGATCGACGATGCGTGTGACGATGTTGGGGAATTGCGAAAGCTGGGCGGCGGCGATCATGCCTGCGGGGCCGGCCCCGACGATCAGGATGTCGACTTCGTCTGGAAGATCGTCCGGGCGACCGATGCCGACGCCTGCGGGATCTTGAATGCGCGGGTCACACGACACATACCCGTGATGATGATATTTCAAAGCAGTCTCCTGAAGGATTATGTGAGGTCTTTTCGCGAGAAGGACTGCTGGTTATTCTAAAGTTCAAGCGCCGTGTTCACATGATTTTATTAATGAAATATTCCTATTAAAGATACCGAAAACCATATACCTGTGAGGCCTGCCCCCATCGCGGGCATGGTGTTCCGTTCTATCACCGAATTCATCCGGCTTGTTGGCTGCACCGATCCGCTCAGTGGTCGTGCGTCATCCCGTCCGTGTGGAATACACGGTCCCAGAACGTCGTCGTCACGCCGTACCAGCCGTGCGCGCCCGGCCTGTGGTGGAGCGCATGGTCGCGCTTCCGGTCATGCATCCAGGACCCGGACCGGGCCTTCCAGTGGTGCGTCGCGTGATGCACGACCAGATACAGCAGGTAGCCGGACGTGATGCCCAACGTCGCGGCCAGCGCGATCCAGCGATTGGACAACAGCGCCAGGGGCCAGAACACCAGCAGGACGAACAGCGCCATGCTGACCACCGTGGATGAGCCGATGAGTGCAAAGGGGCGCTGATGGTGTTCCGCGTGCCAGCGTTTGAAGGGCTGCACGCCATGCAGCACGAAGCGATGCAGGATGTATTCCACGAGGCTCCAGCTCAGGAACCCCAGAATGGCCACCGATGCCAGGACCCAGATGGGGCCGTTGGCCCGCAGCAGCAAAGCCCCCAAGCCGGCGGCGATGGCGATCGGATACAGGACGAAGTCCGCAAAATAGACGGCTGGATGTTGTTCGAGTTTGAATAGTGTCATGGCGAACCCGGTATCGAATATCGCGTCGCAGTCCTGGACCGCTCTTGATTTCAAGGGTACCGCCGACAGGCCGGATACCCCGATCAGGATCTGCCTCGCACATGACCAGTATAGACAGTTCATCGAGATTCCCTCTAGTCCCTGACGCGACGATGGGGATTCCCGACGCTTTCACGCCAGCCGCCACGCCAGCGCCAGCAGGGCCGCTGTCAGGATAGGCAGCGTCAACGCCAGCCCGGTGCGGCAATAAAGTCCCCAGCCGATCCGGATGCCCTTCCCTTGCAGGATATGCAGCCAGATCAGGGTGGCCAGGCTACCGATCGGGGTCAGCTTGGGCCCCAGATCGCAGCCTATGATGTGGGCATAGATCATCACCTCGCGCACGGGTCCCTGAGCGACCGATGCGTCGATCGACAGAGCGCCGACGAGAACCGTGGGCAGGTTGTTCATCACCGAGGACAAACCGGCGCTCAGGAAACCGGTGCCCAGCGCTGCTCCCCAGACCCCCTGCCCAGCCAGCCAGTTCAGAATGTGGGTCAGCCCCTGCGTCAAGCCGGCATGGCGCAGGCCGTACACGACCAGGTACATGCCCAGCGAAAACACGATAATCTGCCAGGGTGCGTTGCGCACGATCCGGGCAACCGGGATCCGCTTGCCGCGACCGGCCACCGCCATCAGGACCAGCGCCCCAAGGGCCGCGGTTGCGCTGACCGGAATGCCTAGCGGTTCCAGGGCGAAAAACCCGAGCAGCAGCCAGGCCAGAACCCACCAGCCGGCCCGGAAAACCGCCAAGTCACGGACGGCCGTTACCGGGGACGGCAGACGCTGCGCGTCGTAGTGCGAAGGAATATGCCGACGAAAGACCCAGGCCAGGACGGCGAGCGCCGCCATGATGATCGCCAGGTCGACCGGTACCATGATCGATGCATACCGCGCGAATTCGATGCCAAAGAAATCGGCGGTCACGATGTTGACCAGGTTGGACACCACCAGCGGCACACTGGCGGCATCCGCAATAAAGCCCGCCGCCATGATGAATGCCAGGGTCGCCTTCGCCGAAAAGCGCAACGCCGCCAGCATGGCCACGACGATTGGCGTCAGGATCAGGGCGGCGCCGTCGTTGTTGAACAGCGCCGACACGGTCGCGCCCAACAGCACGATCAGCGCCAGCAGCCGCCATCCTCGCCCCCTGCCATGGCGTGCGACGTGCAACGCGGCCCATTCGAAGAATCCCGCCGCATCCAGCAGCAGGCTGATGATGACGACAGCGACGAAGGTCCCGGTCGCGTTCCAGACGATGTGCCACACCACGAGTATGTCGGCCGGCCGGACGACGCCGAATAGCAACGCCAACCCCGCGCCGGCCATTGCGCTCCAGCCGATCCCCAGCCCACGCGGCTGCCAGATGACCAGCAACAGCGTCAGCAGGAAGATCAGCAGCGCGATCACGCCCAGATCAACCCGGCGGCGCTGGCCAGCGAGAGCAGGCCGATCCCCGCAAACAGAGCGGCCGCAATCCCGTGCACGAGTTTCAGCGGCAGCCGGGTCGCGGCCTTGGCACCGAAATACACAGCCGGCACGTCGGCCAGCATGAGCCCCAGGGTGCTGCCCGCGACCACCATCGCAATGCTGTCATAGCGCGCGGCCAGCGCCATCGTGGCGATCTGGGTCTTGTCGCCCATCTCGGCCAGAAAGAACATGACGATTGTCGTGGCCAGCACACCCAGTCCGTGCAAAGGCTTTGGGTCCTCGTCCAGCTTGTCGGGGATCAGCAGCCAGCCGGCCATCAGCACAAACGAGACACCCAGCACCCATTCCAGGGTGGTCGGATTCAACAGGTCGGCCACCACCAGTCCGACCGCGCCCGCCAATAAGTGGTTGGCCAGTGTGGCGATCAGAATTCCAAGACAGATCAGGCCGGGGCGGTGATAGCGTGCGGCCAGCACCACGGCCAGCAATTGAGTCTTGTCACCGATTTCTCCCAGGGCGACGACACCGGTCGACACGAGAAACGCATTATTCATGGAGTTGATTTCCGGGGCTGACGCGACCACGTCCCCGCCGGCCCCTTGCGACGGGAAACGCAGTCAGCGGTCTGGCCAGGCCTGGATCGGCTGCCGATGCCATGGTCGGATGACCAAGTGTGTTGACATCGGCCCCGCGCTGACGCGCGGTTGGCTACTCCCCGGTGACGGGTGCGGCATTATAGCGGCTCCCGATGTCGAATGGCCAATCCCTATCTTTGCTGACTTTGCGGGTCCCGGGCGCCTTGTCCGTCCCGCGAGCGCGCGAGGGGTGCCTTTGTCGTATGATTTCAGTATCTATCCTTCATTTTCATCCCCTTTCATCATGCCTTCAGGTAACCGAATCGTTGAATTCGACCGCCCGGACATGGCCAGCGGAACGCTGAGCGTTGCCGAGGCCTGGGCCCGGGTCAATCCCCCCCTGTCTTCCGAAGAACGCGAATTTCAGAAGGCCCGTGTCCGCAGCCTGCTGAAATCGCGCAATGCCGTCCTGGTCGCGCACTATTACGTGGACGCCGACATCCAGGATCTGGCCGAGGAAACTGGCGGCTGCGTGTCGGATTCGCTGGAAATGGCTCGCTTCGGCCGTGATCACGCCGCCGATACTCTGGTGGTGTCAGGGGTGCGCTTCATGGGCGAGACCGCGAAAATCCTCAGTCCGGAAAAACGCATCCTGATGCCGGACCTGGATGCCACCTGTTCCCTGGATCTGGGCTGCGACCCGGTGGCCTTCGCCCAGTTCCGCGCGCAGCACCCCGACCGCGTCGTTGTGGTCTACGCTAATACCAGCGCCGCCGTGAAGGCGCAAGCCGACTGGATGGTCACGTCCTCCATCGGCCTGGACATCGTCGCCGACCTGCACAGTCAGGGGAAAAAGATCCTCTGGGCACCCGACCGCCACCTGGGCTCCTACATCCAGCGGCAAACCGGTGCCGACATGGTGCTGTGGCAGGGTTCCTGTACCGTGCACGACGAATTCAAGAGCATCGAGCTGGACCTGATGCGCCGCGACCACCCCGATGCGCTGATCCTGGTGCACCCGGAATCGCCTGCGGCGGTCGTCTCCCAGGCCGATGTCGTGGGTTCGACCTCGCGCCTGCTGGCGGCCGTCACCGAATCGTCCGCGACGACCTTCATCGTGGCGACCGATCAGGGCCTGCTGCACAAGATGCGGCTGGCGGCCCCCGGCAAAACCTTCATCGCCGCCCCCACAGCGGGCGAATCGGCGACCTGCAAGAGCTGCGCTCATTGCCCCTGGATGGCCATGAACTCGCTCAAGGGTGTGGCCGATGCCCTCGAATTCGGCACCAACGAGATCCACCTGGATCCCGCGCTGGGTCGTCAGGCAAAAGTCTGCATCGACCGCATGCTGGATTTCGCAGCCGCGCGCAAGCGCAAGGTGCAGCCGGGGCCGGATCTGGCACAGGAACAGGCGCTCTTCTCGCAGGTGGGCCCGGCATGAGTCTCTCGCCGTCCACCCTACGCAATCCCCACGCCCCTTTTCCCCCTGCCCTGCAGGCTTCTTTCGATGCCAACATCGACCGCGCGCTGGCCGAGGACATCGGTACCGGCGACGTCACCGGCCTGCTGATTCCAGCGGATCAGATCGAAGCCGCGCGGGTCATCGTGCGCGAGCGCGCCGTGCTATGCGGCGCCCCCTGGTTCGAAGCTGTCATGCATCGGGTCGACTCCCGGATCTTGCTGGACTGGGCCTATGCCGAGGGTGACTGGATGGAACCCGGCTCGGTTGTCTGCCGGCTGCATGGGCCTGCCCGGGCCCTGCTGACGGCCGAACGCACCGCTCTGAACTTCCTGCAGCTCTTTTCCGGCGTGGCGACCGCAACGCGCCGTTACGCGGATCTGATCAGCGGCACCAAGGCCGCCGTGCTGGATACCCGCAAAACGTTGCCAGGCCTGCGGCAGGGGCAGAAATACGCCGTGCGCGTGGGCGGCGGCCGCAACCAGCGGCTGGCGCTCTATGACGGCGTGCTCATCAAGGAAAACCACATCGCGGCAGCGGGCGGCATCGCGCCAGCCCTGAAGGCCGCCCAGGCTCTGCCATATGACGTCCCCGTGCAGATCGAGGTCGAGAGCCTGGACGAACTGACCCAGGCGCTGGATGCCGGTGCGGCCTCGGTCCTGCTGGACAATTTTGCGCTGGATGACCTGCGGGCGGCTGTGTCGCTGAACGCCGGGCGCGCCTTGCTGGAAGCATCCGGCGGGATTACGCACGAGACCGTGCGCGCCATCGCGCAGACGGGCGTGGACCGCATCTCGGTCGGCAGCCTGACCAAGGACGTCAAGGCGACCGACTATTCGATGCGGATCGTCTGATATCGTCTACCGGAACCCGTCTTCCGGCGTCATCACGGTCGGTAGGGCGCGCGGCAGCGTCCAGGGGTAATCCTGGCAGTAATGCAGGCCGCGGCTTTCCTTGCGTGACAGGGCGGCGGCCACCACCAACCCGGCCACCTGGATCAGATTGCGGCATTCCAGCAGGTCGCTGGTGACGCGGTATTCCTGATAATAGGCATCGATTTCCTGCTCCAGCAGACTGATGCGTTGGCGCGCGCGGTTCAGACGCTTCTGGGTGCGTACGATCCCTACGTAATTGGACATCAGACGACGCACCTCGTCCCAGGCGTGGGCCACCAGCACCGCTTCGGCGCCATCGCGCGCGCGGCTGTCATCCCAGTCCGGCACGGGACCGGCCATTGGCGCGCAAGCCGGTTGCGCATCGATGTCGCGCGCCGCATTGCGGCCGATGACCAGGCATTCCAGCAGGGAATTGCTGGCCAGGCGATTGGCGCCATGCAGGCCGGTATAGGCAGTCTCGCCGACCGCGTACAGACCGGGAATGTCGGTGCGGCCGTTCAGGTCGATCACCACGCCCCCACAGGTGAAGTGCATGGCCGGAACCACCGGGATGGGCTCGCGCGTCATGTCGATGCCGAATTCCAGACAGCGGGCGTGGATCGTCGGAAAATGCTCGCGGATGAATTCGGCGGGCCGATGGCTAATGTCCAGATCCACGTGGGTCAAGCCGCGCTTTTTAATCTCGAAATCGATGGCGCGCGCCACCACGTCACGCGGGGCCAGTTCCAGGCGTTCGTCATGCCACTGCATGAATCGCTCACCCGCCTGGGCGCCGGCATTGGCCGGCAGGCGCAGCACGCCGCCCTCGCCCCGGACCGCCTCCGAGATCAGGAAGGACTTGGCCTGCGGATGATACATGCAGGTCGGGTGGAACTGCATGAATTCCATGTTGGCGACCCGGCAGCCGGCGCGCCAGGCCATGGCGATGCCGTCGCCCGTGGATGTGTCCGGATTGCTGGTATGCAGATAGACCTTGCCCGCTCCGCCCGTGGCCAGCACCACCTGGCTGGCGAGAATCGTGCGGACCCGGTCGGCCTGCTCGTCATAGGCGTAGGCTCCCAGGCATCGGGCCGGCGCGTCCGGCAAGGCTGGAGGCCGGGCATCCAGGATGCGGCTGGTGATCAGCTCGACGCCGGAATGGTGTTCGAGCAGCGTGATGTTGCGATGTGCCCTGACCTGCTGTTCCAGCGTCAGCTGAACCAGATGGCCGGTTTCGTCAGCCGCGTGGATGATGCGCCGCTGGCTGTGGCCGCCTTCCCGGGTCAGATGGAAGCCCAGTTCCGCCCCCTGGTCGGGCGTGAACGGAACACCCAGCTGGATCAGCCAATCGATGGCTGAACGGCCCTGTTCCACGATGTGGCGCGTGGCATCCGGATCGCATAGGCCCGCGCCCGCCACCTGTGTGTCGGCCACGTGCTTCTCGTAACTGTCCTGGGAATCCAGCACGGCGGCGATGCCACCCTGCGCCCAGTTGCTGGCGCCGTCCAGCAGCGCCTTTTTCGACAGGACGGCGACCTTCTTTTCCGCAGCCAGATGCAGGGCCACGGTCAGGCCGGCCAAGCCGCTGCCGATGATGAGAACGTCGTAGTTTTGAGTCATTGCAGGAACTTCACCCTATATGACATTTCTAGCATTGTGGCATCCCTCTGGCATCCCTCCACGTCGTGGCCTGCAGGCCACTCCGATCTCACCCACATGCGCCGGTGTAGCCGCAGTTCGTGCAGAACTGGCAGCCGTCTTTTTTGATCACCCGATGCAGGTGGCATTCCGGACATTCGCTGCCCTGGATGGCGGGGGCGACTGGTGGCAAGGATACACCGGTCGCCACGGGCGCTTCGGATTCGGCCTGGACCACGCCCATTTGCTCGATCGGCTCGCCCTGCTCATCGAGAATGCCCAGCATCGCATAGCGGTGGATCAGCAGACGGGCGATATAGGCCTCGGTGGACGGGAAAGAGCGGGACTTTTCGCTGCCAGGCACCCGCGCGAGAAAATCACCCTGGGGCTCGGCATATTTCGTGAGCTTGCGCAACTTCATGGCGATCCAGGCGGGATCCACGATGCGCATGTCCAGGCTCAACAGCTTGAACAGGCCCTCGAAGGCGCGCGGGAACTTGCCGGCGCCCCAGACGGAATAGGGCCGGGTCGAACCGTCGGGCATGCGCAGTTCCTTCACCATCAGGACGAAATCGTCGCCGGTGACGGGATTGAGCACGTCGCAGATCCAGCCCATCGTGCCGTCGGGACCGGTCTTGGGCTCGCGCGGGGCAATCAAGGCCTCCATCATCGCGGAATGGGACTCCGCCGACGCGGCGATTCCCAGCGTGCGGTGGCGGAAGGCGACCAGGCGGGCCAGCGCCGCGACCGTCGAAGGCATCCAGGTCGGTTCGCCCGTTTCCGGATCGATGATCTGGAAATCAGCCCCGCCGTTGGTGCGTGCCAGAACTTCCAGTTTGCGGGTAAGCCACGGAAAATCGTCCGTGTACATGTCCAGGCTGAGCATCTTTGCCACCGAACCCAGACCGCGCGGCGGACGGGCGCCGTTGACCCAGATCTCGAAGGGCCGGTTCTGCAGGTCCGAGACGAACACCACGAAACTGCCGTCCTGCGTCTCGATGGCGTCCGACGCCCAGCAGGACGCACCGCGCGGCAGGCGCGGACGATTAGGCCAGCGCAGGCTGTTCAGAACCGGCTCGATGGTGCGCTTGAGCACCAGCCGGCGGTCCGCCTCGGACAGCGAAATGGCCTCCGGCTGGGCCGGCGCTTCTGGCGTGGGCGTAACCGAAAGCACAGCGCCGCGCTTGCCGCTGGGTCGATAGGTGGTGATGCCCTTGAGTCCCAGCTTCCAGGCCTGCAGGTACAAGTCCTTGAAGTCTTCGTACGGGTAGTCCACCGCGACGTTCACGGTCTTGGAGATCGCCGCATCGACGTGGTCCTTCACCGCAGCCACCATCAAGGCATGATCGCGGGCGGAGATCTCCAGCGCGGTGCGAAACGAAGGTGGCAACTGCCCGGAGACGTCGCCCCCCATCAGGCGATACAGCCGGTAGGCGTGATCCTCGACGACGTAGTCCTGCTTGGAGCCATCGCCCATGCGCTTGGTGCGCGTGTAGGTCCAGGAAAACGCCGGCTCGATGCCGTTCGATGCGTTATCGGCGAACGCCAGCGAAATCGTGCCGGTCGGCGCGATCGATGTCAGATGGCTGTTGCGGATGCCGTGTTCGGCGATCGCGGCGCGAATATCCTCGGGCAATCGTTGCGCGAATCCGCTCTTCAGGTACTCGCTCGCGACAAATCCGGGGAAGGCGCCACGTTCGCGCGCCAGGGCGATCGAGGCCCGATACGCGGCATGGGCGACCTCGCGTGCAAAGCGCGAGGCCATCGCACGAGCGGGGTCGCTGTCGTAGGCCAGCCCCAGCATGATCAACGCATCGCCCAGGCCGGTCACGCCCAGCCCCACCCTGCGCTTGTGGGCGGCCTCGGCGGCCTGTTCCGGCAATGGCCAGACCGTCGCATCGAGCACGTTGTCCAGCATCCGGATGGCGACGGCGGTGATCTCGGCAAGCCCTTCCCAGTCGACCTCCGGATCGCCCCCAAAGCCGAAGGGGTTGCGCACGAATCGCGTCAGATCGATGGAGCCCAGGCAGCAGCAGCCATAGCCCGGCAGCGGTTGCTCGCCGCAGGGGTTGGTTGCGTCCAGCGTTTCCAGATAGTGCAGATTGTTTTCGCGATTGATCTGATCATGGAACAGCACCCCGGGTTCCGCGTAATCGTAGGTGGACTGCATGATCAGATCCCACAGAGCCCGGGCGCGGACCTCGCGGTAGACCCACAGGCCGTCCTCGCGCTGATGCGCGCCGGCTGCCTTGAGTTCCTCGCTGGGCGCCGCGGCGTGCGTCAGCGGAAACAGGGAGTCGGTCTCGACCGCACGCATGAATTCGTCCGTCACGCTGACCGAGACGTTGAAATTGGTCAGTTCGCCCGGCGTCTGCTTGGCCAGGATGAAAGCCTCGATGTCGGGATGGCTGACGCTGAGCACGCCCATCTGCGCGCCGCGCCGCGAACCGGCAGATTCCACGGTTTCGCAGGAACGGTCGAACACGCGCATATAGGACACCGGTCCCGAGGCCTTCGAGGCCGTGCCCTTCACGGCGGCGCCCGCGGGGCGGATGTGGCTGAAGTTGTAGCCCACGCCCCCGCCTCGGCGCATCGTTTCCGCCGCCTTCTGCAGCGCGTCGTAGATGCCCGGACGGCCGTCCACAGCGCTGGAGACCGAATCACCCACCGGCTGGACGAAGCAATTGATCAGGGTCGCCGCCAGGTCGGTGCCGGCGGCTGAGTTGATCCGTCCGGCGGGGATGAAGCCGCGCTGCTGCGCATCCAGGAACAGCGCCTCATGGTGTTTACGCTGTCGGGGCTTTTCCACCGCAGCCAGGGCACGTGCGACCCGCTGCTGGATCTCGGTGATCGTGGTCTCGGCGCCCTTGGCGTATTTTTCCCGCAGGACTTCTGTCGAAATCGACTGGGGCTCCAGCCCCTGAGTAATCTCCGCGCGCTTCATGATGGCTCCAAACGGTCGGACAAATGATTCATGTAAAAACCCTGCGGCAGCCGACGGCCGCGCGCAGGGTTCATCGGGTCATGACGATCAGTGCGGGGCGCCCGCAACCAGCCATTCGACCACGACTTTGATGTCGGCATCGGAAACACCGACATTCGGCGGCATCGGGATGGGGCCATACTTGCCGGAACTGCCGCCCTTGATGCTGGCAGTCATGAGTTCGGCGGCATTCGCCTGCCCTTTGTGTTTGGCCGCAACGTCTTGATAAGCGGGGCCGACGACTTTTTTGTCGACGGCGTGGCAAGCCAGACAGGCGTTCTTCGCCAGGATTTCTTTGACCTGGGCAAAATCCGGCGCGGCATGGGCGGCCTGGCCCAAAGCCAGCAGGGGAATGCACAGGGCCAGTGCAGACAGTTTCATGAGCAAGTCTCCTAGGATCAGAAAAAAGGAGGTTCGGTTCCAGAGCCGGCTGACGGCATACGCCAGCCGGACACAAGCGGCAAGCCGATCACGGCAAGCGACTCATTACACCATAGCTTGGGGTCGGGAACAAAAGTAACGCCATAAATTGTAGGTCTTCCTTTGCCGGTGTGGTCAGCCTATGATGTAAATCAATGGATCTGGAGCGTTGAAAATGATCACGGGTGACAAAGCCCCCGAATGGGACGTCGAAACCTGGCTGAACACGGATGCCCCGCTATCCCTGCAGGACCTGCGCGGCTCAGTCGTGGTCGTGCATGCCTTTCAGATGTTGTGCCCGGGCTGCGTCTCGCACGGCATCCCGCAGGCGAAAGCCATCCACCAGACCTTCCCGCCCGGGCGGGTCCAGGTCGTGGGCCTGCATACCGTGTTCGAACACCACGCCGCCATGACCGAAGTGGCACTACGGGCCTTCATGCACGAATACCGCATCCATTTTCCGGTCGGCATCGATCGCGCCGATCCGCGCGGCAATCCGATCCCGCTGACCATGCAGGCCTGGCGCATGCAAGGCACCCCCACCTTGTTCATCCTGGATTCCGAAGGCCGCATCCGGCTGCATCATTTCGGCCAGCTGGACGATCTGCAGGTGGGTGCCGTCATTGGTCAGTTGATGGCCGAGACGGACTCGACTGCTTGATGAACCCCGCCATCAGGTCGATGGGAATCGGAAACACCAGGGTGGACGACCTGTCGCCCGCCACCTGGGTCAGGGTTTCCAGATAACGTAATTGCATCGCGGACGGCTCCTGGGCCAGTGTGTGGGCAGCCTCGGCCAGCGCCTGGGCCGCCTGACGCTCACCCTCGGCATGGATCACCTTGGCGCGCCGATCGCGTTCGGCCTCGGCCTGGCGGGCCATGGCGCGCACCATCGTCTCGTTCAGGTCGATGTGCTTGATTTCGACGTTGGTGACCTTGATGCCCCAACCGTCGGTCTGCGCGTCCAGGATGGTCTGCACATCCAGATTCAGCTTTTCCCGCTCGGACAGCATCTCGTCGAGTTCGTGCTTGCCCAGCACGGCGCGCAGCGTCGTCTGCGCCAGCTGGCTGGTGGCTTCCAGGTAATGTTCGACCTGAATGATGGCCTTGCCCGGGTCCACGACGCGGAAATACACCACGGCATTGACCTGAACCGACACGTTGTCGCGCGAGATCACGTCCTGCGGCGGGATGTCCAGCGTCACTACCCGCAGGTCAACCCGCACGACCTGCTGCAGGAACGGAATCACGATGATCAGGCCCGGCCCCTTGGCTCCGGTGTAGCGTCCCAGCGTGAAGATCACCGCGCGCTCGTATTCCCGCAGGATGTGGAATAGCTTGAAGAGCACAATGATGAGGAAAATCAGTACCAGCAGGCTCACGCCAGAGCCCAGATCCAGGAACATCATGAGGATTCTCCCAAGGAATCATCCCGTTCCGGGATGGGTTCGACCAACAAAATCAGCCCGCGGGCGCGAAGTACCCGGACCCCTTGTCCGGGGTGCAGCAGCACGTCGGCACGCACCTGCCAGACCTCGCCGCGCACCAGGGCCCATGCGCGGCCGCGCGCATCGGAAGGTTCTGTGACCTCGCCCGTCATGCCAGGCAGTTCTTCGTTGCCACCCTGCGCCCGGCTGCGGTGCGCCTGGACCGCAATGACGACCGTCAGCAGGATGACCAAGCCCAGCAACCCGAGCGCCCAGACGGACTGCGAACTGAAATAGACCAGCAGCATCCCTTCCCCCTCTGTCGCTCGCGCCCGGCGGTCGCGCCGGGCGATGGTGCGCATTTCCGTGCCGGCACCCACGGCACATACGGCCTAAGACGTTCCGGATCCTATCGGGATCGATTACCCCGGCTTCGACGCGTGGTGGCTGGCATATGCCCTGAGTGCATCGGCCAATACGACAGCCTGATTATGTTCGGTATCCCGCGCGCCATACAGCAGTGTCACGGTTCCGGCGTGTGTTGCGGCGACCACGTCGCCGAGCATGGCCTGAGCCGTATCGGCCTGCAGTTCCGCCGTGTAATCGCGGCGGAACTGTTCCCAGCGTTCGGGCTTGTGTCCGAACCAGTTGCGCAGATCCGTGCTGGGCGCCAGATCCTTGCACCACAGATCGTGCTGAAAATTGGCCTTGGACAGACCGCGTGGCCAGAGCCTGTCCACCAGAACCCGCAGGCCGTCCGAGGCATCGGGTGCCTCGTAGACCCGCTTGATCCGCACGCGAATTGACATGATTCAGCCTTTGCTGGGATGCGTCATATCCAGAGGGACGATCCATTCATCGTACTGCGCATCGGTCAGAAAGCCCAGCGCCAGCGCCGCTTCGCGCAGGGTGCTGTGCTCTTTGTGGGCCTTCTTGGCGATGGCCGCGGCCTTGTCGTAGCCGATGTGGCGGTTGAGCGCCGTCACCAGCATCAGGTTCTTTTCCAGGTTCTGTTCGATGCGCTGGGTGTTGGGCTCGATGCCGGTGGCGCAGTGCTCGTCGAACGACAGGCACGCGTCGGCCAGCAGGCCGATGCTCTCGAGCACATTGTGGACCATCACGGGCTTGTAGACGTTCAGCTGGAAGTTACCCTGGGATCCGGCGAACGCCACGGCCGCGTCATTGCCGAAGACCTGAACGCAGACCATGGTCATGGCTTCGCATTGCGTGGGGTTGACCTTGCCCGGCATGATGGATGAGCCCGGTTCGTTCTCGGGAATATTCAGCTCGCCGATGCCGCATCGCGGGCCGCTGGCCAGCCAGCGCACGTCATTGGCGATTTTCATCAGGGCGCCGGCCAATGTGCGCAAGGCCGCCGACAAGTTCACCAGGGCATCGTGCGCCGACAGGGCGAAGAACTTGTTGGGGGCGCCGCGAAACGGCAGACCTGTGATGTCGGCGATGCGGGCGGCCGCAAGATCGCCGAAGCGGGGATGCGCATTCAGGCCGGTTCCCACCGCCGTACCCCCGATCGCCAGGTCGTAGATGCCTGGTAGCGCGGCCTGGACCGCATCCAGGGCAAAGTCGAGCTGGGCTACCCAGGCGCTGATCTCCTGCCCCAATGTGATCGGAGTGGCATCCTGCAGATGGGTGCGACCGGTCTTGACGATGTCCCGATAGGCGTGGGCTTTCGCGTCCAATGTGGAGCGCAGCCTGCCCACCGCGGGGAAGAACCGGCGCTGCAGTTCGGTCGCCACGGCGATATGCATGGCGGTCGGGAACGTGTCGTTGGACGACTGCCCGCGATTGACATGGTCGTTCGGATGCACAGGGGCCTTCGAACCGATCACACCACCGGCCAGCTCGATGGCCCGGTTGGCGATGACTTCGTTCGCATTCATGTTGGACTGCGTACCCGACCCTGTCTGGAACACCACCAGGGGGAACTCTCCGTTCAGTTTGCCTTCGATGACCTCGTCGGCGGCGCGCACGATCAGGTTGCCGATATCGGCCGGCAGCTCGCCCAGTTCGGCGTTGGCCTGGGCGGCCGCCTTCTTGAGCACCCCCAGGGCATGGATGACGGGTGGCTGCCAGCGGAAACGGTCCACGCCGATCGGAAAATTCTGGATCGAGCGCTGCGTCTGGGCACCCCAGTAATGTGCCGAGGGCACCTGGACGGCGCCCATGGAATCGGTTTCGGTGCGGCTGTCAGCCATGATGTCATGCTCCTTGTCGTATCGGCGAAATAGTGAAGAATCGAGCGGATCCGGACGCTCAGGCCGAGGGCGCGGCGATCTGTCTGAACAGGTCGGACCAGCCAGACGCGATATCCAGCATGCGGTTCGCGAAGCCCCATTCATTGTCGAACCAGACCATCAGATTCGCAAAGTGTCCATTATTCACACGGGTCTGCCCCAGATCGATGATGGCCGAGTGTGGATCATGGTTGAAATCGATCGATGCATGGGGCTGACGGGTGCAGGCCAGCAGGCCGGGACACGTACTCGCCGCATCCGTAAAGAGCATATTGAGGGCATCCACGGACGTTGCCTGAGTCAGGTTCACGGTCAGGTCGATTGCCGAGACGTTCAGGATCGGCACCCGCACCGCTTTGGCCTGGACCCGGCCCGTCAGCTGCGGCAGCAGGCGTTCCACCCCTTGGGCGAGCCCGGTGGTGACCGGTACGATGGATTGCATGGCCGAGCGTGTGCGGCGCAGGTCGGAATGGTGATAGCCGTCGATCATGGGCTGGTCATTCATGACTGAATGCAGCGTTGTCAGAAAGGCGCTGCGCACCCCCAGCTGCCGATCGAGCAGATCCAGCACCGGCACAATGGCATTCGTGGTGCACGATGCGGCCGAGACGATATGTTGGTCCGCCCTCAGGCAGGCGTCGTTGACGCCGTGGACTACGGTGCAGTCCACGTCGGCTGCGCCGCGCCCCGGGTTCGAGACGAGCAGACGCGGACACCCGGCGTTCAGAAACGCCTGCAGGCGTTCGCGTGTCGCGTAAGCACCGGAACATTCCAGCAGCACATCGAGACCCAGCCGCCCCCAGGGCACCGCAGCCGGCTCGCGCTCATGAAAGACGGGGATGTCCCGCCCGTCGATGCGCAGTCCGGATTCGATGGCCTGGATCTCGCCCGGGAACACGCCATGCGTCGAGTCGAACCGGGTCAGGTAGGCCATGGACTCGAGGTCCGCGGGTTCGTTGATGGCCACGATATGCATGGTTTCCCGGTAGCGGGACTCGATCAGGGCGCGCACGATGCAGCGGCCGATACGGCCGTACCCATTGATGGCAAGACGAAGAGGAGCGGACATGAATTTCAGCGATATGGCAGCAGGCTGGCCAGATGAGCGGCAAACACAGTCATGGCGCGCGGGTCAGGCATGGAAGCCCGCCACGACGTTGCGAGGCGCGTCACGGCAGAATGCCTCGATGTTGTCGCGCACCTGATTGGCCATGGCCTGGATCGCTTCCAGACTGGCCCAGGCCACGTGTGGCGTCAGAATGAAATTGGGATAGCGCAGCAATTTCATCAGAGGATGATCGGGAGCGGGCGGCTCTTGTGAGGCCACGTCGAAACCGGCGCCGCTGATCTGACCCGTGCGCAAGGCGTGGTCCAGCGCGTATTCGTCGACCAGCCCACCCCGAGCCGTGTTGATCAGCAGCGGCTTGCGCTCCATCAGGGCGAATTCGTTGGCCCCGATCATGCCCCGGGTTTGCGGATTCAACGGACAATGCAGGGTGATCACGTCGCTCGTGCGCAGAACGTGCGTGAAGGACGTGTAGTCCTCGGCCGGCGAATCGGCGTCACGCCGCGCGGCGAACTGCACCTTCATGTCGAAAGCGCGGGCGATCTCGGCGACGGCTTCGCCCAACGCGCCCCGGCCGATGATCCCCAGCGTGGATCCGGCCAGGTCGTGTACCGGAAAGTCGAAATAGCAGAACTGGCCGCTTTCGTGCCAATGACCGTCGGCCACGGACTGGCGGTAAGCCAGCAGGCTGCGCCGCAGGGCCAGCATCAGGGCGAAGGTATGTTCCGGCACGGTATGAACCGCGTAATCCCGCACATTGGACACGACGATGCCGCGCTGATTGCAAGCGTCCAGATCGATGTTGTCGGTCCCGGTGGCCGCCACCGCGATCATCTGCAAGTGTGGAGCCTGGTGCAGCATGTCGGCTGTCAGGATTACCTTGTTGGTGACGACAATATCGGCTTCGCGTATGCGCTCGACCACCTGATCGGGCGCGGTGCGAGCATGGCAGACCAGTTCATGGGGGACCTGCGGGGAAGGCAGGTCGATCGATTCCGGCAAGGTATCCCGGTCCAGAAAAACGATGCGCAGCGGATCCATGTATGAGCTTCTCCCCGAATATTGTTGTGCCGGCTGCTGTAAGTCTACCCCATGCCCAGCCCGACGAACCTGTGGCCCGATGACTCGGATCGATTCCCGTATTCTTGCGAACACCTGGGCGATCAAGCCCCCGGCTTCAGCAGCCGGAACCTGGTCGTCGCGTGCGCCGGGATACCCGCGAGCACGCCGCCGGATATCGCCGCCCTGCCATCGTCAGGTGGTATAACACGAAGGCAAACACTTACCCTCTTTTTCGACGGAAGTCACATGAAACTGTACTACTTCCCGGGTGCCTGCCCGCTTGCCACCCATATCGTTCTGGAATGGATTGGCAAACCTTATGAGACGGAACGCCTGACCCCCGAACAGACCAAGGAACCTGCCTATCTGGCACTCAATCCAACCGGCGCGGTACCAACACTGGTCGACGGCGATTTCGTACTGACCCAAAGTGCCGCCATCCTCGATTACCTGGGGGAACTGCACCCCGAAGCCAAGCTGGTCGGCGACACGCCGCGCGCCCGCGCCGAAACCCGCCGCTGGCTCAGCATGTGCAATTCGGACATCCACCGCACTTTTGGCCTGCTGTTTGCCGCCCCCTACTTCAGCGGCGGCGACGAGGCCGCAGGCAAAGTGCTGGCCGCCAAGGCCGCCGAAAAGATCAAGAGCTTCTTCGTCATCGCCAATCATCAGCTCAAGGGACGCGATTGGCTCACCGGCCAGCGTTCGCTTGCCGACCCCTATCTGTTCGTGTTGTTGATGTGGGCCGACGCCAAACAGATCGCCCTGCCCGGCATGGAAGACCTGCGTCGCTTCCAGAAGCGCATGCAGGCCGACCCCGGCGTCCAGGCAGCCCTGAAAGCACAGGGATTGGTCTGATTCAAAATCAGCCCCTGCGGGCTGATTTTGTATACAGACCAATCCGAGTCGCCTGCAGGCGACGAGGTGGGAATCGGAGCGCCCTGCAGGGCGCCCCCCCTCTAAGCCCCCAGGTACGCCTTCCGGACCTCGTCGTTGCTGAGCAGGTTCGCCCCGGTATCGGC
>JAHRWZ010000010.1 GCA_019104865.1 Castellaniella sp.
CGCGCCAGGTTCGTGACGGTCAGGTAGGGCACGGTGTCGGCCGCGCCGCAGGCCACGCGCTGGACCGTCGTGTTCAGGCCGACGGCCCGGTCCTTCGGCGCGATGACGGCGTGCACGCCGGCGGCGTCGGCCGTGCGCAGACAGGCGCCCAGATTGTGCGGGTCGGTGACGCCGTCGAGCACCAGCAGCAGGGCCGGTTCGCCGCGATCCTCCAGTGCGTCCAGCACTTCGTCGACCGAAACGGCCAGCGGACGGGGGCGGGCCAGGGCCACGATGCCCTGGTGGCGCACACCGTGCGCCAGGCCCTCCAGTCGCTGGGTGTCGGCGGCGTGCCAGCGGACGTTCGCGGCCTCCAGTTGTTCGATGCAGCGCTGCATGCGGGCGTCCTGGCGCGTGGTGTCCAGGTAGACGTCGCGGATGGAGTCCGGGGCGTGGCGCAGGCGCGCCTGCACGGCGTGGAAGCCGGCCAGGATCTGTTGGGATGACATCGTGTGCCTATCAAGGATGAAGCGGGGCGGCCCGCCGCGCGAGGCGGCGGCCGCCTGGGATTGTAGTGCGGCGGGCGCCCGCCCGGCCGGATCAGGACCGCCGCTTGCGCGGAGTTTCCTGGCGTGCGGCGCGCTTGGCCTCGGCGCGGCGCTGGCGGGCCGTGGTGCCGCGCAAGGCGACCGGCTTGGCGCTCGCCGCCTTTTTGCGGGGGCGCGCGACGGGCCGGGGCTCGCCTTCGATTTCGGCCTGCAGGGATTTGAAGTCTTCTCCCTTGACCGGACGGAAATCGATGCGCCGGGCCTCCAGGTCCACGCGGGACACCTGCACCTGCAGGGCGTCGCCCAACTGGTAGCGCAGGCCGGTGCGCTCGCCGCGCAGTTCGTTCTGGGCCTCGATGTACTGGAAGTAGTCGCCGCCCAGCTCGGAGATGTGCACCAGCCCCTCGACATAGAGCGTGTCCAGCGTGACGAACACGCCGAAGCTGGTGACGCTGCTGATGCGGCCGCTGAAGACCTCGCCCACGTGCTCGCGCACGAACCAGCATTTCAGCCAGGCCTCGACGTCGCGCGAGGCCTCGTCGGCGCGCCGTTCGCGGGCGGACAGCAGCGTGCCCAGCGCTTCCCAGGCGTCGCGTTCGCGGATTTTCGCGGGCAGCGCGGGGTCGGCGGCCTGACCCGGCGGCGCCGTCGGCTGGTAGCGGCGCTTGTGCAGAATCCCCCGGATCACACGGTGCACCAGCAGGTCCGGATAACGCCGGATGGGCGAAGTGAAGTGCGCGTAATGTTCGTAGGCCAGGCCGAAGTGGCCGGTCTGCTCGGGGCTGTAGATGGCCTGCTGCATCGAGCGCAGGCACATCGTCTGGATCGATGCGAAGTCCGGCCGAGACCGGCTGGCCTGGATCAGGCGGGCGTAGTCGGCGGTCGAGGGGTCCTCGCCGCCGTCCAGCGTCAGGCCCAGGTGGCGCAGGAATTCGCGCAGCGTCTGCAGTTTTTCCGGCGTCGGCCCGTCATGCACGCGGAACAGCGCCTGGGCCTTGTTGCGCACGATGAAATCCGCCGCACAGGTGTTGGCCGCCAACATGCATTCTTCGATCAGGCGGTGGGCGTCGTTGCGCGCGTAGGGCTCGATGCGCTCGATGCGGCCCAGCGGGTTGCAGACGATGCGGGTCTCGATCGTGTCGAAGTCGATGGCGCCGCGCTTGCGCCGGGCCTGCTCGAAGGCCTGGAACAGGTCATAGGCCGTCTGCACGTGAGGCAGCAGATCGCCCAGATTCTGCGCCGCCGGACCGGTGGGCTGCTGCAGGGCCGCCCAGATGTCAGTGTAGGTGGTGCGGGCGTGGGAGTGGATGACGGCCTCGTAGAACTGGTAGGCCGCGACGGTGCCCGCTTTGGCGCCGCCCTCCGGGATCATCATGTCGCACATCATCACCAGGCGGTCCACGTGCGGGTTCAGCGAGCAGATGCCGTTGGACAGGGCCTCCGGCAGCATGGGGATGACTCGGCGCGGGAAATACACGCTGGTGCCCCGGTTCAGGGCGTCCTCGTCCAGCGACGAGTCGGCCCGCACGTAGTGGCTGACATCGGCGATGGCCACCAGCAGCCGCCAGCCGGGCCGCGCGCGCTTGGCCGTGCCCAGGTCGGCGGGCATACAGAACACCGCGTCGTCGAAGTCGCGCGCGTCCTCGCCGTCGATGGTGATGAAAGGCACGTCGCGCAGGTCGACCCGCCCGGCCCGTTCGTCGGCGCGCACATGGTCGGGGATCGATTCCAGCTGCCGGCGCGCGGCGTCGGAGAATTCCACCGGCACGTCGAACTTGCGCACGGCGATCTCGATCTCCATGCCGGGGTCGTCGATTTCGCCCAGGACTTCGGTGACGCGACCCAGGGGCTGGATGTGGCTGGCGGGCTGGCGCAGGATCTGTACCGTGACCACCTGGCCGGGTTCGGCGCCGCCCGTGTCCTGGGGCGCGATCAGGATGTCGTGCTTGATGCGCTGGTCCTCGGGCGCGACGATGAAGGCGCCGTGTTCCTTCAGAAAGCGACCGACCAGCTTCAGCGTGCGCCGTTCGACGACCTCGACGATGGTGCCTTCGGGACGGCCGCGGAATTCGCCGGATTCCCGCACCCGCACCCGGTCGCCATGCAGGACCTTGGCCATTTCGTGGGGCGAAAGGAACAGGTCCTGGCCGCCCTCGTCCGGGACCAGGAAGCCGAAGCCATCCCGATGGCCCTGGACGACGCCGGTGATGAAGTGCGTGTTGTTGCAGATTTGCAACCTTCCCTGGGGGTTGTAGCGGATCTGGCCGTCGCGCTCCATCGCTTTGAGACGGCGGATGAAGCCTGTGGACAGGGGGATCGTGGCGTGGGTGGCGTCGGCCAGCGCTTCCGGGGACAGGGGTTTGCCTGCCTGGCGCAGGGTGTCCAGCACTTGTTCGCGGGTGGGGACGTCGGGGTCGAAATCAGAGGGGAGACTGTTCGCTGGCGGGTTGGAAGCGTCGCGGTTATTGTCGTTGTTGATTCGCTTTTTCAAAGGCTGTTTGCATCCAAAAAAAATGTATTGTATAGTTCTGTCTTCGCCGAAACAACGCAACAAAAACGCAGCGATTCGACGAAAGCAATAGCATACACGTTATGCCGTGCCCAGGTGGCGGAATTGGTAGACGCGCATGGTTCAGGTCCATGTGCCGCAAGGTGTGGAGGTTCGAGTCCTCTCCTGGGCACCACTTGCCTTATCAGGCAGGTCCAAGTTTGTCCGATGTGATCCGACATCAAAAAGCGAAACCCGCATGAACATTAGGTTCTGCGGGTTTTTTGCTATCAGCGCATCCAATAGCGTCCGGCGTTCGTCCAGTTCAAGCTATTGTTTTTGGGTACCATTTTGGGTACTTTGTGGAGCAGAGACCCGAACGAAAGTACCCAAAAAGGTGCGGATCATGCCGAAACTTGCCCAGCAACTTAGCGACCTGGCGGCCAAAAAGGCCCGCCCCAAGGATGCGGCCTATTCGCTGGCGTCCGGCAATGGGGTGCATTTGGTGATTCAGCCCACCGGACAAAAGCAATGGCAGGTGCGGTACAGGACACCGGACAATCAGCGCGGCAAGAAGATTGTCGGCACCTATCCCGGCATGAGCATTGCCGATGCGCACAAGGCCGCTGAGGAACTGCATCTGAGCGTCAGGGCAGGCAACAAGGCCGAAGGGATGCGCGATCGGATCAAGGCGGCGAAGGAAACCCGCACCCAGGAAGAAATTGAAGCGGAATTGGCGGCCAAGGATGCGCGGGCGCATTCCTTCACAGTGCTGTCTGATGCCTGGCTGAAGGCTCGCAGGCCTGGATGGGCACCGGCCACCTATGACAAAGCCCAGTACATCATCACCAAGTACCTTCAGCCCGCCATCGGGGATGCTGACATGCGCACCATGGCAAGCAAGGATGTCGTTGAGACTTTGCGGACGATGGGGGCGAGTGTCCCATCCTTGGCCCGCAAGGCCCGCCAGTACCTGAATGGTGTCATCGAGTACTGCATACAGAGCGGCATCCGGCAGGATGACCAGGTACTGAGGCTGGGCCGGGTGCTGCCCAAAGCTGAGGGCGGGCATATTCCAGCCATCACCAAGGTACAGGGTATCGGGCCGCTGATGCGGGCGATTCAGGATTACCAAGGCGTGATCGTTCGGGCGGGCCTGCTGCTGGCGGCCTATACCGCCTGCCGTCCTGGTGTGGTGGCTGCGGCCCAGTGGCAGGAAATCGATCTGGACCGGGCTGAATGGTGCATCCCAGCAGCCAAGATGAAGATGCGCCATGAACACATCGTCAGCCTGCCCGCCCAGGCGGTGGTGCTGCTACAAGATATTCGCCAGTACGGCGACGGTGAATATGTGTTCCCCGGCAGTCAGAGCAACCGCCACATGCACCGGGATGCCCTGAGTAAAGCTCTGCGGGAGATGGGTTTTCAGGGGCGGCATGCAACGCACGGTTTCCGGGCCATGCTGCGCACTGTGGCGCGGGAGCGGCTGAAGATCGATGTGGACGTGCTGGAAGCCCAGCTATCCCATGCGAAGAAGGACGAGATTCAAGCGGCCTACGACCGGGCCAGATTCGAGGATGAGCGGCGGCAGGTGATGCAGGTATGGGCCGATTTCCTGCACGAGCAGGCGGGACAGAAAACCATCATCGAAATGCGGCGGGCATAACAGAGCAAGGCCAGCACCTAGCCCGACGGGGCGAAAAGCCGCAAGCCCTGCGGCCCCGGTGCTGGCACCTATTCATGGGCACATGCTGGGCGGCGTGTATGGATGATGGCACCAAGAGTGAGCTGATATGGGGTGAGCTATCGGCACAGAAAGTTCTGAATGCGCTGGCGCATTATAAAAGCTGTAGGGATATAGCAGAACGCATAAGGGCTGCATGCGAAAACAATGATAATGGAATGGAAGATGCGCTAAAGGCAATACAGGCAGAAGGGCAACTAGACCCACTGACAGTGCTGATTTTGGCTTTGGGAGAAGCGCGGGTAGGGTATAGGATTAAAGAGGCTCGGAAATCAGGAGCGCAAAAAAAACACGCTATTCATACTGAACCTGACAAGACAACCGTTAGGGAATGGTGGGACAAATGGCAGGCAGACCCTAGCTTGTACAAAAACAAGGCCGCTTTCGATGCGGCGCTTTCCGACAAAACCGGCAAGACGTTGCGCACAATTGGAAAATGGCGGCTGGAAATACAAAAGCGGTATACATCCTGCTAGCAAAGCGGGGCAGTATGCAAGCACGAGGGGCGGAATACTGAGGTAATCGACAGTAGTCTGTGTCCATGTTCAACCAATATGGACAAGGACACATGAGCGACACCAAAGCCGTACAGGCGGCGAAACCTGAAGGGGCACCCGCCCCTATCCCTCAATCCGGCTTTTCTCGCCTGCCTGCTGTACGCGGGTTTGCAGGAAATGCAGCCGGATCGACCATCTATCTGTGGATCAGTCAGGGGCGCTTCCCGCGTGGCGTGAAGCTGTCCCCCCGTGTCACGGTCTGGCGCAACGAAGATTTGCACCAATGGGCCGCCGATCCCGTGGCCTGGCAGGCCGCACACATGGGGGCCTGACCATGCATAAACGGAAAAGCCCCTCGAAAGGGGCCTACGCTGGGCGGCGTGGGATCAATTCTAAGAGCAGCGCAACCGAAGCGCAATATCAGCGCATCCTGGCCCTGCTGGCGGCCCGCCCCCATAGCACTGAAGACCTGCGCAAGGCGGGAATTTTTCAGGTGTCAGCCCGCATCAAAGAACTGCGGATGATGGGGCACTTCATCAAAACTGACCGCATCACCCTGACCGACCGTGACGGCTTCCCGCATCACGGCGTGGCGCTGTATTCGCTGGGGGGTGTGTGATGGACAACGCTACTACTAATCACGAAGCCTTTATTTTGGATGTGGTGCTGCCCGTCATCATGGGGCAGGCCCGTGCCGTGAACTGCGACCCCTTGGAGGCGGCCTTGGCCGTGTTCATGTCGCTGGGTACGCTGCTGCTGACCCGTGGCTATACCCCTGATTCCCTATTGCAGGCGATCCGGGCCAGCGCGGTGACTACCCATGACGCACCGGGGGGTCTGCAATGACGCGACTTGCACAACCCAGCGTGGTGCCTCAGAATATCCCTGTGCCGAAAACAACCGGCACCGGGTTTGGCGACCTGTGTAGCTTGCGGCGGATCAACCGCCACCTATTCATGGTGGCGTTCTTGTTTCCGCGTGCCATGTCTCCTTTGGGCGGCAGTGGCGGGGATACCTTCGGGTATACCGGTACTCGTAAGCGCCGGGTGTGTCAGAAATTCCGTGTTTGAGGCGGGTTGAGCATTACACGGAACGGCAGCTAAATCGCTCTTCGTAGAGGATGGCGAATTGGTTCATGGCCTGCTTCCAGTCATGGGCGGAACGGCTCCATTTTGCCGTGATA
>JAHRWZ010000022.1 GCA_019104865.1 Castellaniella sp.
CTGGGGAATGTAGCCGTAGTTGCAGGGATAGTGCATGGCGGTCAGCATGAAGCGGTCCACGAACACGGCGCCGCTGGCCTTGTCGACTTCGTACTTGACCGGATCCGCGTTCATCGGGATTTCGATCACGACGTTGAATTCTTCGGGCAGCTTGTCGCCGGCCGGCACTCGATCTAGGCTCATGGGGTTCCTTGATAGGTCAGACAGAAAAATCTATTTGCGCGCGCCGCCGTCCGAGGTCTGGGACATATCCACCCCGGGAATGGGCGCGGTATCGAAGTACTCGTCCTCGGCGGACGCGGATCCGGACATGGTGGTCGCCGCGGCGCGCGGTTCGGGCGCCGGAGCGGAGACGGGTAGCGCGTCGGCGTCGGTCTCGTCCTGGACATAGACGCCGCTGGCCGCATAGGGGGCGGGCGGAGCCGGTTCCGTCGGCGTCGTATCGTCCGTCTCGCTGAAACGCGGATCGCCGCGCGTATCGGCGGCCGGCAGCAGGCGGTTGACGGATGGAATCTCGGCGTCCGCCGCCTGGCAGGCAAGCCGCCAGTTGCGCAAGGCCTGGTCGGGGTGGCCCAACGCGTCGTGCAGGTTGCCCAGCAGGGCGTGAATGTGGGTGTCGGCACGCAGGGCCAGGCTGCGTTCCAGATAATGTTCACCCTGCCCCCAGAGCTGGGCCGCCAGGCAGAGCTGGCCCAGCGCCGCCAGCAAGCCGGGATGTTCGGGATTGGACCTCAGCCAGAGCTCGGCGTGCCCGAGCCGCTGACCCGCCTGGGCCGCGTCGCATTGCGCATACAGACGCAGCAGGCGATCGTCCAGATGGCGGTCGAGCGCGGCCTCCAGGATACGGGCCGACTCGGCCGGATGTCCCAGTCGCGCACGTGCCTGGGCACCGGCCAGCGCCACATCGGGGTCCAGCCGCTCGTCGGCGCTCAGGTCGCCCCAGACGTCGTTCCAGCCGGATTCCTCGACCACGGCCAGGCGCTGGGCCGTCGACTCTCGAATGAACTGGCGTGCCTGAGCCTCATCGATGGCGCCCCGGCGCAGCAACAGGCGTGTGAGTGCGTACACGCGTTCCGCATGGCCCAGCTGGCGATGGGCCCGCAGCAGGAGACGGGTGCCATGCAGGAAACGCGACGAGGCGTCCTGCAGGGGTTCGAGCAGAGCCAGGGCCTCCTCGGCGCGGTTCTGGTCCAGGTACATTTCCGCCGTCACCGTGTCCACGGCCTGTCTCAGCCGGGAATCCTGGCCGGCGCCCTCCTGGGCGAGCCGCAGGACCTGGTCGCGCCGCGCGGTTTCGCCCAAAAGATGCAGGGCACGGGCCGCGCTGAGCCCGGCGAGTACCTTGCGGTCGGCCGAACGGGTGCGCGACAGCAGATTGGACAAGTCTTTCTCGGCCTGGACGTAACGGCCTTCAAGGACGTTGATCCAGCCGCGTTCGAGCAGTTCGACATCGCGCTTCTGGGCACGGCGCCCGCGCCAGGCGCGCAGCCGGCCGGGGCTGGTCCCAAGCCAGTTCAGCGCGCGCAGCAGCCAGTGCAGCGCCAGGAAGGCCGCGAGCGCCAGCACGACGGCCAGCGAAAGGGACAATTCGATGCGCCACGGCTGGGCGACGATGAGCACGTTGCCCCCATGATCGCGCAAGACCAGGGCCAGCGCCACCGCGGCCGCAAACAGAATCAGGGTCCAGATCCAGGATCGCATCACGCGCTCCTCAGACCGTGCCGGCGCCGGCGGGCGCCACGACAGGCGACGGCGCCGCCGGCGCGGTGTCGCCCTGGCCGGAACCGTCGGGACCGGAGGCATCAGGGGCCGAGTCGTCGGGAGCCGGATCGTCCGGCATGTTCCCATCCTGTCCGTCTTCCGCCGCCGCGGCATCCCGAGCCGCTGCAATCGCGGCCAGACTGTTGTCAACGGTCGGCAGCTTGAGCTCGATCGCGGTGTCGCGCAAATCGCGGGCGATCCTCAGGGCCTCTCGGGAGGATTCGGCGCGCATGTCGTAGCGCTGGTCGATGGCCTTGGACAACTGGTCCAGTTCGGCCTGCCAGATGCGCGACTGGTGCATCATCAGGGCCAATTGGGCGGTCACGGCCCGCTGCTTCAGGACTTCGCGGAAGCGCAGGGCCTGATCGGGCGACATCAGCAGCGCGGCCGCGTCATCCACACGGCGCACGTCGAACAGGGCGCGCAGATCCTGGGAGACCATGCCGGCCACGTCGCGCGTCCATTGCCAGGCCTCGGCGGCCACGGCGCGCCAGCCCTCGGCCGCCGGCTCCGCCGGAGGCTGGCCCGGATTCGAAGCCACGACCGGCGCCCCGGCGACGGGAGCCGAAGCGACATCGCCGGCCGGCTGCGCGGCGGCGTCCGGAATCAGCAAGGGGGCGCTCCCGACCAGGTCGGACAGACGGTCGATCCGCGCCGTCAAGGCCGGCAGGTCGATGGTCGCCACGGCACGCAGGCGGTCCAGATCGCCGTTGATCGACTGCTGCAAGGCAGCCAGCCCTGGACGATTGGCGCGTGCCAGTTGGGCCTGCGCGGCCTCGAGGGAGATGATCGCGTTGGCGACGTTGCCGCCCAGGGCAAGCTGCTGCTGGGCGATAGTGACCAGGTGGTCGATATCGTTGAGCAGCAACAGGTCCGAGCCGCTGTCCGTCATCATCCTCAGGGCCTGGTCGAGTTCCTGGACCTGGCCTGTGGTGGCATCGAGATCGTCGCTCAGTTCCTGCAGCCGGGCGGCCTGCGCCTGGACCAGCGACAGGGCCTGACCCGCCTGGGCGCGGGTTTCCTGGACGATCTGGATGCTTTGCCGGTGCTGTTCCTGCAGGTCGGCGCGCAAGGCGCGGTACTGGCGGTTCTGGTAGAACAGCGCGCCCCCCAGAACCAGGGCGAGCAGGACCAACAGAATCACCGCCATGGCGGCCCCTCCCAACCGCTTCCGCTCCGTGCCCGCCTGGGCCGTCGCCAGCGCGGAGGCGGGCTTCGCCGATTCGGGTGTCGGTGCGGGCGAGCTGTGATCGGTATCGGTCATGGCGGCGTACGGGTCCTTCTAGGCTGATCTCGCAGATGCCAATATAGCCTGAAACAAGGCGGCTTCATCGGGCGCGCTCAGGCGCACGGTCAGCGCCTCGGCAGGGCGATCGGCATAGATGCATTGTAAACGCCGCGAGATCCGCTCGTGCAGGGTGACGGCCTTCAGGGCGGCCGGCCAGTCCATGTCCTGCCTGCGCAGGCTCTCGGCCACGGCGTCAACGGCTTCGAGGCTGGTCAGAAGCAGCGTACAGCCGTGCGGCCCCGCCAGGGCGGCACACGTGGCGCGGTCCCAAATCACGGGGTCGCGACGGTACAGAGCATGACATTGCACCTGCCAGCCCCGCGCCCGGAGCTGCCGCGCGAGCCAGTCCCGCCCCCGCTGCGCCCTGAGGATATGCGCACGGCCAGGCGTCAGGCGCGCGGCCTCGATGACGGCCAGCAACGACTCCGAATCGGGGGACACGCCTTCGCCCGGAGCCAGGATCGCATCCACTGGGACATGGTCCCGCAGCGCCCTGGCGGTCGCCGCCCCCACCGCCGCGGCCCGGACGCCGTCCGGCCAGGGTGCGGCGGCGCGCCCGTCGAAACAGGCATCCACCGCCTGGCGGCTGACGAATATGCACAGGTCGCCTGCCCGGAGCGCTGGCGCGGCCTCATCCAGCCGCTCGATCGCCAGAGCGGGCGCTTCGATCACCGTCAAGCCGGCTGCGCGCAGAGCGTCGGCCAACGGTGTGTTGCGTCCCGCGGGGCGCGTGAGCACGACGGTGGCGTACGGACCCATCCGAGGACCGGTCAGGATGCGGCGGGACTGGAAAGGCGGGCCAGGATCGCGTCCGCTCCCTGATCGAGCAGCTCCCGGGCAACATCGGTCCCCAGCGCCTCGGCGGCATCGGGCGAGCCTTCAGTTTCCGCGCGCAGGACCCGTCCGCCATCGGGCTCGGCCACCAGCGCCCGCAGATGGAGGCGGCCAGTGCGCAATTCGGCGTAGGCTGCCAGGGGCACCTGGCAGGATCCTCCCAGCGCACGCGACACGGCGCGTTCGGCCAGGGCGCAGGCGGTCGTCCCGCCGCAGGCCAGCGGTGCCAGCCAGTCCCGCAGGTCGGAGCGGTCCGCCAGGATCTCGATCCCCAGGGCGCCCTGCCCCGCCGCCGGCAGGCTCAGCGTCACGGGCAGGACAGAGCGGATCCGTTCCGCCAGTCCCAGGCGCCGCAGGCCGGCGGCGGCCAGCACGATGGCGGCATAGTCGCCCCGGTCGAGCTTGGACAGGCGGGTGTCCAGATTGCCACGCAGGGGCTTGACCACCAGATGGGGATAACGGGCGCGCAACTGGGCCTCGCGGCGCAGGCTCGAGGTGCCGACGACGGCACCCGGGGGCAGTTCGTCCAGGGAGGCCGCGGTGTTCGACACCAGCGCGTCGCAAGGGTCGGCCCGTTCCAGGATGGTGGACAGGGCGAAGGGCCGCGTCAGGTCGACCGGCACGTCCTTGAGGGAATGCACGGCCAGGTCCGCGCGCCCGTCCAGCAGCGCGGTTTCGAGTTCCTTGACGAACAGGCCCTTGCCGCCAACCTTGGACAAGGTCCGATCCAGGATCTGGTCGCCGCGTGTGGTCATTTCCAGCAAGTCGACCCGGCAACCGGGATACAGTTCCTGGAGGCGGGCCTGCACGTGGCGGGCCTGCCACAGCGCCAGACGGCTGGCCCGTGTGGCGATCACAAGGGTTCGGGGAGCCGGAGCATCGGTCATGCGGTGTACCTCGAGAGCAGCAGACGAAGCAGCAGGCCCAGCGCGGCCAGGACGGCCAGGCCTTGCAACAGGGTGGGACGTTTCAGGTTCATGATTTTCACATTGAAGTCCGGGCGGTCGCCGCGCGCCGGCCCAGCCAGATGCCCAGGCCCATGACGAGCAGGGCCCCGGCGATTTCAGCGATCAGGCGTATCGGTCCCCGGACGGTGTCCAGCCAGCCAGCCAGCGCGGTATCGGTGATCAGCATCCCGCCGCCGATCCAGCCCAGCAGGCCGGCGCCCAGCGTCACCACCAGCGGATACTGGTCGATCAGCTTCAGCACCAGGGTACTGCCCCAGACGATGATGGGCACGCTCAGCGTCAAGCCGAAAACGACATAGGCCAGACGGTGATCGGCGATGGCATTGTGGGCGGCGCCCGCAATGGCGATGACGTTGTCCAGGCTCATGACGAAATCGGCGATGATGATGGTGCGAACGGCCGCCCAGACGGAGCGGGCGCCCTGGATTCTGCCATGCGCGTCATCGCCCGGGAGCAGCAGTTTGACACCGATCCAGAACAGCAGCAACGCACCGACGATCTTCAGCCCGGGCAACGTCAGCAGCGTCAGCGCAAAGGCGATCAGGGCCACCCGCAAGGCAATGGCACCCGCCGTGCCCCACAGGATGCCCTGCAGGCGCCGTCGGGGTTCCAGCCGGCGGCAGGCGAGCGCGATGACGACGGCATTGTCGCCGCCCAGCAGGACGTCGATCAGGACGATCTGGAGGACCGTGCCCCAATGCATCTGCCCAAGCCATTCGAGCATGCCGGCCCCGCCTCCCGGTCGATCGAGAATGAAACAATGAAAAAGAAAAGGCCCCACGCCGGGGGCCTGGACGATCGGCGCGCGGTTCCAAACCGTACGCGCCGACCTTCAATTACAGCACGGTTTTGAGCAGCTTGCCCATTTCCGAAGGGTTGCGCGTGGTGCGGATCCCGCAGGCTTCCATGATTTCGAGCTTGGCATCGGCGGTGTCCGCGCCGCCCGAGATCAGGGCGCCGGCGTGGCCCATGCGTTTGCCCGGAGGCGCCGTGACGCCGGCGATGAAGCCGACCACGGGTTTCTTCATGTTGTCCTTGGCCCACTGCGCGGCGTTGACTTCGTCGGGACCGCCGATTTCGCCGATCATGATGACGGCGTCCGTGTCCGGATCATCGTTGAACATCTTCAGCACGTCGATGTGCTTCAGGCCGTTGATCGGGTCGCCGCCGATGCCGACCGCGCTGGACTGACCCAGGCCCAGTTCCGTGACCTGCGCCACGGCCTCGTAGGTCAGGGTGCCGGAACGGCTGACGATGCCGATGCGGCCCTTGCGGTGGATGTGGCCCGGCATGATGCCGATCTTGATTTCGTCGGGCGTGATCAGGCCCGGGCAGTTGGGGCCCAGCAGCAGCGTCTTGCGATTCTCGGCGCGCATGCGGTTGCGGACTTCGAGCATGTCGCGCACGGGAATGCCTTCGGTGATGCAGATGGCCAGATCCAGATCGGCCTCGACGGCTTCCCAGATGGCGGCGGCGGCGCCCGCGGGCGGCACGTAGATGACCGAAACGGTCGCACCGGTGGCCTGCTTGGCGTCCTTGACGGAGGCGTAGATGGGGATGCCCTCGAAGTCCTCGCCGGCCTTCTTCGGGTGCACGCCGGCGACGAAGGCGGCGCGACCGTTGGCGTAGTCGCGGCACATGCGGGTGTGGAACTGGCCGGTCTTGCCGGTGATCCCCTGGGTGATGACCTTGGTGTCCTTGTTGATCAGAATCGACATGTTCTATTCCCTGTGATGCTTATTTCGCGGCGGCGACGACGGCGGTCGCGGCCTCGGCCATGGTATCGGCGCTGATGATGGGCAGACCCGAAGCCGCCAGCATCTTCTTGCCCTGTTCTTCGTTGGTGCCCTTCATGCGCACCACCAGCGGCACGCTGAGGTTGACGGCCTTGCAGGCCGCGATCACGCCTTCGGCGATGACGTCGCAGCGCATGATGCCGCCGAAGATGTTCACCAGGATGGCCTTGACGCCCTTGTTCTTGAGCATGATCTTGAAGGCTTCGGTGACCTTTTCCGCCGTGGCGCCACCGCCCACGTCCAGGAAGTTGGCCGGCTCTCCGCCGAACAGCTTGATCGTGTCCATGGTGGCCATCGCCAGACCGGCGCCGTTGACCAGGCAGCCGATGTTGCCGTCGAGCTGGATGTAGGCCAGATCGAACTTGCTGGCCTCGATTTCGGCAGGATCTTCCTCGTCCAGGTCGCGATAGGCGACGATTTCCGGGTGACGGAACAGCGCGTTGGCGTCGAAGTTGAATTTTGCGTCCAGGGCGACGATGTTGCCCTTGCTGTCACGGTTCAGGGGGTTGATCTCGACCAGCGAGGCATCGGTTTCCATGTAGCACGTGTAGAGCTTCTGGCACACGTCGATGAACTGGGCGACGGAATCGGCCGGCATGCCAACACCCTTGGCCAGCTTTTCACCGTCGGCCTGGGTGAAACCCTGCAGGGGATCGATCTGCACGGTGATGATTTTTTCAGGGGAGGAATGAGCGACTTCCTCGATGTCCATGCCGCCTTCGCTCGAAGCGATGAAGGCCACTTTCTGCGTGGCGCGGTCGGTCACGACGGACAGATAATATTCCTTCTGGATGTCGGCGCCGTCTTCGATGTACAGGCGGCGCACTTTCTGGCCTTCGGGGCCGGTCTGGTGCGTGACCAGTTGCATGCCCAGGATCTGGCTGGCCAGGGACCTGACATCATCCAGCGTCTTGGCGACCTTCACCCCGCCACCTTTGCCGCGCCCACCGGCGTGGATCTGCGCCTTGACGACCCAGACAGGACCACCCAATTTCTCGGCTGCCGCCACGGCCTCGTCGACCGAAAACGCGGGGATGCCGCGCGGGACAGTCACGCCAAACTTCTTCAGCAATTCCTTGCCTTGATATTCGTGAATTTTCATGAGTTACCTGTGGGTGAAGAGAAAAGAAAACCGCCGACGCGCCGTTTCGACGTGCCGACCTGGGCCAGGCCCGGAAGTCTAGCCTTCATGATGCTCTGCTTGCGCCGGCTCGTACCAGGGTGCGTAATGCCGCTGCACCACCGGGCCGTCCACCCGCAAAGCATGACAGCCGTCCAGCTGGAAGGGGCGCTGGCCGTCTGGATTCTGACGCCGACGCCCGGCCATGGTCTGGACGGCGGCGGTCGGCAGGACGTTGGTCAGTTCGGTGACATGCGTGCACCCGGCCGTGCGGCCGAAGCGTTCGCGCACGTGCTTGCGAAACTGGTTCAGGAGATTGAGCCCGACGAGCCGGCGGTAGTCCGGCGCGATGGCGCTGCAGAATTCGCCATAGGGGGCGGCGTCATAGGCCACCTCGGCATCGGTGATGGTGAAGCGGTCGTCGATGGTGACGCGCAGATGCATGTGATGGACCGGCGCACCCGCGGGATGCACCTGCCCGTCCCGAATCGGGAAATCGTACGATTTCGTGTCGATGAGCTCGGCTTCCAGGTCCCACAGCCCGTCTTCGCGGGCGTAGGACTGGACGCGTATCGATCGATGATGAAGGGGTTCACGGGGACACGCCGCAGCGGACAAAGGCATGAGGATGCAGGAGTCGAAATCTGTTTAAGCTTTCGATTATACAGTGCATGTGGATCCGCTTATGGTGGGGATTCAGGCAGCCTTGCGCAGCGCCCTGGCCGCGTGCACCATGGATTCCAGGGCCGCGCGCGTTTCCGGCCAGCCGCGGGTCTTCAGGCCGCAGTCCGGATTCACCCACAGGCGTTCGGCCGGCAGGCGCTGCGCCGCCTTGTGCATCAGATCGACCATCCAGTCCTCCTTGGGGACATTGGGCGAGTGGATGTCGTAGACCCCAGGACCGATGTCGTTCGGATAGGCGAAGTCCTCGAAAGCGCCCAGCAGCTCCATGTTCGAACGGGACGTTTCGATGGTGATCACGTCGGCATCCATGGCCGCGATCGCCTGGATGATGTCGTTGAATTCCGAATAGCACATATGCGTGTGGATTTGCGTGTCGTCGCGCACGCCGCTGGTCGACAGGCGGAAGCTGTCCACGGCCCAATCCAGATAGGCCTGCCAGTCGCCACGACGCAGGGGCAGGCCCTCGCGAAACGCGGGTTCGTCGATCTGGATGACGGTGATGCCGGCCGCTTCCAGATCCAGGACCTCGTCGCGCAGGGCCAGGGCAATCTGACGGCAGGTCTGTTCGCGCGGCTGGTCGTCGCGCACGAAGGACCATTGCAGGATCGTGACCGGTCCGGTGAGCATACCCTTGACCGGCTTGTCGGTCAGCGACTGTGCATAGGAGGACCAGGCGACCGTCATGGGGGCCAGACGCGCGACGTCGCCGTAGATGAGCGGCGGCTTCACGCAGCGCGAGCCGTAGCTCTGCACCCAGCCATAGGCGGTAAAGGCAAAGCCGGCCAACAGCTCGCCGAAGTATTCGACCATGTCGTTGCGCTCCGGCTCGCCATGCACCAGCACATCCAGTCCGATGTCCTCCTGGAAGCGGATGACGCGCTCGATTTCTTCGCGGATGGCCTTCTCGTAGGCGGCATCACCCAGGGCACCGGCACGCCAGTCGCGGCGCAGGGCGCGGATCTCGGGCGTTTGCGGAAAGGACCCGATCGTGGTCGTGGGGAAGTCCGGCAGCCCCAACCGCTGCCGCTGACTGCGGATGCGCTGGGCAAAGGGAGTCCTGGCACGGCTGATGGTGGCGGACTCGGCCAGCCGCCAGGCCACGTCCTGGCGATGGATGCGGGCGGAATGGGCGCGATCCTGAACTGCCTGTCGGGTCTGTTCCAATGCGTGCAGGCTGTTTTCGTCGGCCGAACCATCCACCAGGGCACGCACCAAGCGCAACTCGTCGAGCTTCTGGATGGCAAAGGACAGCCAACTGCGCAGTTCGGCATCCAGTCCGGTTTCCAGGGACAGATCGATCGGCACGTGCAGCAGAGAGCAGGACGGCGCAAGCCAAAGCCGATCGCCCAGTCGCTGAGCGACCGGATTCACCCGCGACTGGATGGCGTCAGGATCGGCACGCCAGACGTTGCGCCCGTCGATCACCCCCAGGGACAGAACCTGGTCGGCACGTAGTCCCTGCACAACGGAGTCCAGCTGCGCGGGGGCACGGACCAGGTCCACATGCAGCCCATGGACGGGTAGCGTCCGCACAACGTCCAGATTCGCATCAATGCCGCCAAAGTACGTGGCCAGGAGCACCTTCGGCCCTTGCGCGGCAAGACGATCATAAACACCCGCCAGTGCCTGCTTCCAGACATCCGGCAGATCCAGCACCAGAATCGGTTCGTCGATCTGGACCCAGTCCACCTCTTGCGCCGACAGGCGTTGCAGAACCTGTTCGTAGACCGACAACAAGGCTGGCAGCAGCGCCAGCTTGGCGTCGTCCGAAGCCCCCTTCGCATAGGCGTCACCCTTGCCCAGCCACAGCCAGGTCAGAGGCCCCGGAATCACGGGGCGGGCGCGATACCCTAGCGCCTGCGCTTCCGCGACTTGTTCGAACAGGGATTCACGTGCAATACGGTAGGTCTGCCCCGGATGCAGCTCCGGCACGATGTAGTGATAATTGGTGTCGAACCATTTGGTCATCTCGCACGCCGCCGCCGGCGTGCCGGATGGGGCACGGCCGCGCCCCATGCGAAACAGGGTGTCGAGTTCGACCGGCGCATCATCGGCCTGCCCGAAGCGCGCGGGCACAGCCCCCAACAACGTCGTCCACTCCAGAATATGGTCGTACCAGGCGAAATCGCCGACCGGTACCCATTGCAGCCCGGCCTGTGCCTGGACCGCCCAGTGCCGGGCCCGCAGTTCACGCCCCGTCTCCAGCAAGCTGGCCTGATCGCCCTTGCCGGCCCAATAGGCTTCCTGGACGCGCTTCAGTTCACGGGCGGCGCCGACACGGGGGAAACCCAGATTATGAATGATCGTCATGACAAACCCTGATAACATTAAAATTATTCAATGAATGGTATTGTGCATGGGTTTTATTCAAATAAAAAATCAAATTCTGCACGGATAACTTGAAAAAAATTCATGATAAAAGAACACCCACATGATTGAAGTCCGCCATCTGGAAACCCTGCTGGCAATCCGGGACGGCGGCAGCCTGCAGGAAGCGGCCGAGCGGCTGCACCTGACGCAATCGGCCTTGTCGCACCAACTGCGCGATCTGGAAGTGCGGCTGAAGACATCGCTGCTGAACCGGCGCACCCGCCCCGCCCGGTTGACCACGGCCGGCCTGCGCCTGGTCTCCCTGGCTGAAGACGTGCTGCCGCGCATCCGTGCCGCCGAACTGGAATTGCGCCGCCTGTCGGCCGGGCGCGCAGGACGGCTGCACGTAGCCATCGACTGCCATTCCTGCTTTCAGTGGCTGATGCCGACGCTGGATGCGTTCCGCAAGGACTGGCCAGAAGTTTCGCTGGACCTGTCGGCCGCGTTCTCTTTCGCACCCCTGCCCGCCCTGACGCGCGGCGATCTGGACGTCGTCATCACCTCGGACCCGGAACCGATGGATGCGGTGCGATATACGGCGCTGTTCGGTTATGAACTCGTTCTGGCCGTACCTAGCCAGGGGCCGCTAGGCACGGCCCGGCGGATCGATCCCGAAGACCTGGCCGATCAGATCCTGATCACCTATCCCGTGGACCGCAGCCGCCTGGATATTTTTACGGCCTTCCTGGATGTGGCCGGCATCGAGCCGGCCGGCGTGCGCACGGCGGAATTGACCCCGATGATCGTACAACTGGTCGCCAGCGGCCGGGGGGTCGCCGCCCTGCCCAGCTGGGCGCTGGACGAATACCGGAATCTGCCTGGCGTCCGGATCATACCGCTGGGGTTGGGAATCTGGCGCACGCTGCAGGCGGGTGTGCGGATCGAGGACGCGGACACGCCCTACGTGCAGGCGTTTCTGGAACAGGCGAGCAAGACCTGTTTTGAGACCCTGCCCCGGATCCGCACCGTGGCCTGACAGGATCAGACGGGATCGTCATCCGGCAAATCGCCCGCGCCCTCGAAGCGGGCGGACAGCACTCGCCGGATGCAGTCGGTGGTAAACCCCCGGCCGGCCAGGTAGCGGTACTGACGGGCATATTCGCGGGCATCGGCGGGGGGCTGTCCGAATTTGCGCTGCCAGACACCCTGCGCGCGACCCAGTTCGGACCCCTGCAGTTCGTGTTGCAGATCGGAGAGCTGCTGCGCATCCACGCCCTGCTGGCGCAGGGCGTGCACGATGCGCCGCGCCCCTTGGCGCGGCGCGGTGCGGTGCACATAGGCCTTGGCGTATCGTTCGTCGGACTGCCAATGTTCGCGCTGTAGGTCATCGAGGACGGCTTCGATTTCCGCGGGATCATCGCTGTATGCGGATAATTTTCGGCGCAATTCAAGGCGGGAGTGTTCCCGCCGGGAAAGATAGGCCACGGCCCTGGCCTTGAGGCTGGGGCCGGACCGGGAGGCATCACTCATTCACGGCGGCGGACAGTCCACCCGAATTGCCACCGGCCGACTCGGCGCGCAGCGTGATCCCCAGGTGTTCACGCACCCGGTTTTCGATTTCGAACGCCAGGTCGGCGTGTTCTTTCAGGTAGTCGCGGACATTGTCCTTGCCCTGCCCGATGCGGTTGCCGTTATAGCTGTACCACGCGCCGGATTTGTCGATGAAGCCGGCCTGCACACCCAGATCGATGATCTCGCCTTCGCGCGAGATGCCGGTGCCATACATGATGTCGAATTCCACCTGTTTGAAGGGTGGCGCGACCTTGTTTTTGACGACCTTGACCCGGGTTTCGTTGCCGACGACCTCGTCGCCCTTTTTGATGGAGCCGATGCGGCGGATGTCCAGGCGCACGGACGCATAGAATTTCAGCGCGTTGCCGCCCGTGGTGGTTTCGGGGTTGCCGAACATCACGCCGATCTTCATGCGGATCTGGTTGACGAAAATCACCATGCAGTTGGCGCGTTTTATCGTGGCAGTCAGTTTGCGCAGCGCCTGGCTCATGAGGCGGGCCTGAAGGCCCGGCAACGAATCCCCCATGTCGCCTTCGATTTCGGCTTTCGGCACCAGGGCGGCCACCGAGTCGATGACGATGAGGTCGACCGAGCCGGAGCGCACCAGCGCGTCGGTGATTTCCAGCGCCTGTTCGCCCGTGTCGGGCTGCGAGATGAGCAGGTCTTCCAGGTTGACACCCAGATGCGAGGCATACTGGACGTCGAGCGCATGTTCGGCATCGACGAATGCGCAGGTGCCGCCGATCTTCTGCATTTCGGCAATGACCTGCAGGGTGAGCGTGGTCTTGCCGGAGGATTCGGGACCGTAGATTTCGACCACGCGTCCCCGCGGCAGACCGCCGACGCCCAGGGCGATGTCCAGCCCGAGCGACCCGGTGGACACAACCTGAATGTCGTGTTCGACCTGGTTGTCGCCATAGCGCATGATGGAGCCTTTGCCGAATTGCTTCTCGATCTGCGACAGCGCGGCGGCCAGCGCCTTGGCGCGTTCGGGATTGGCCTTGCCGGTGCGTTCGTCCATGAGGGGGTTCCTTTCGTTGGGATCTTTGGGATCTGGTGCAGGGGAAATTATGGCACTAAATTATACTGTATAAAAAAACAGATGTGACAATCCCGACGCGCTCCCCGAAAAGGTCCATCGTTAACCCTAAATGACGCCATTCCCCGCCCATGAGAAAATCACCGGGGAAAAGGCGCACGTCAGCGCCCACCACCCGCTCCCCCCTGGATGTCATTCCCGCCATGCGTATCCTGATTGCCGAGGACGACAGTATTCTCGCCGACGGGCTGTCCCGATCCCTGCGCTACGACGGCTATGCCGTGGATGTGGTCCACGACGGCTCCAGCGCCGACTCCGCCCTGCAGCTGCAGGCGTTCGATCTGCTGATCCTGGATCTGGGCCTGCCGCGGCTGTCCGGGCTGTCCGTTCTGCGCAAACTGCGCCAGCGCGGCACTCCCCTGCCGGTGTTGATCCTGACCGCCGCCGATTCGGTCGAACAACGCGTCGAAGGCCTGGACCTGGGGGCCGACGACTACATGTCCAAACCCTTCGCTCTCAGCGAACTGGAAGCCCGCGTGCGTGCCCTGATCCGCCGGCACGGTGGCGCCCGCGCATCGGTGCTGCGCCATGGCCGGCTGGCCTTCGACCTGAACGGCAGGGTCGCCACCATCGACGAATCCCCGGTTGAACTGTCCGCCCGGGAAACCAGCCTGCTGGAAATTTTCCTGTCGCGCAGCGGTCGCATGATCAGCAAGCACCAGCTCGTCGACCTGCTCTGCGAATGGGGCGAGGAAGTCACGACCAACGCCATCGAGGTCTACATTCACCGCCTGCGAAAAAAGATCGAACCGGCCGGCGTGCGCATCCTCACCGTGCGCGGGCTGGGGTACTGTCTCGAACCCGAAAACCGCAGCCAGCCGGCCGATACGGCAGCCGTCGACTGACGGCGCGCCATGTTCGACCATCCCCGTCCCGCCCATGGCCGACGTCGCACCCGACGCCACCCAACTCTACTAGGCCGCATCCTGCTGTGGATGATCGTCCCCCTGTTCGTCCTGTGGTCGATCGGGATCGTGATCACCTACTTCATTTCCCTGAATATCGCCAACTCGCCCTACGACAAAACGCTGACCAGCCATCTGCGGCTGCTGCGCCACGAGGTCGAACAGCAGCGCCTGACCGCTGGCGTCACGCTGTCCGAATCGGCGCGGACTGTCCTGTCCGGCAACGGCGACGAGGCCCCGACCACGTGGCAGATCCTGGACGCCAACGGCCACCTGATGGCCGGCAATCCCAACGTCCCCACCCCGGAAAACTGGACCTACGACATCGACCAGATCCGCTTCCGCAATGCCACGCTGGACCATCAATCGATCCGGCTGGCCTACCTGTGGGGAGGACGCGACCGGGACGGCACCGGCTTCCTGACAGTTGTGGCCGAACCGGCACAGGCCCGCGCCACGCTGCAACAGGAAATCCTGACCGGGATGCTGACGCCCCAGCTCATCATTCTGCCGCTGGCCGCCATGCTGGCCGGCCTGGGTCTGACCCAGGGTCTGGAGCCGCTCAGCCTGCTGCAGGAACACATGCGCCGGCGCAAGCCCAGCGACCTGTCCCCCATCCGCGACGATCTGGCTCCGGCGGAGATCGTGCCGCTCATCGACGCCATGAACAACGTGCTGCAGCGCTTGTCGGCGTCCATCGAATCGCAGCGGCGGTTCGTCGCCAATGCCGCCCATCAGCTGAAGACGCCGCTGGCGGGCATCCGCACACAATGCGAAATTGCCCTGCGCGAGCGCGAACCGTCCCGCATGCGCGACAGCCTGCAGCAGCTCATCACCGGATCCCAGCGGGCCACGCGTCTGGTCAACCAGTTGCTGCTGCTGGCGCGCGCGGAATCCCTGGACCCCAATCAATCGCGCACCACAGAACAGCTGGACCTGTACGCGCTGGCCGAAGACTGCACGGGGGAATGGGTGGCAACGGCTCTGGCGCGCGGCATCGATCTGGGTTTCGAATCCTCCGGCGAGCCGCTGCCCGTATTCGGCAACCGCACCATGATCCACGAGCTGCTGAACAACCTGATCGACAACGCCCTGCTGTACACACCGGCGGGCGGCCAGGTGACCGTCCGCGCACTGCCCGACGGCGACCGGGTCTGCCTGGAAGTCCAGGATACGGGACCCGGCATCCCGCCCGATGAACAATCCCGGGTCTTCGACCGCTTCTATCGGATCCTGGGCCACGAGGCCGAGGGCAGCGGCCTGGGGCTGGCGATCGTGCGCGAAGTCGCCGAACACCACCAGGCCACGATCGACTTCCCTCCCCCCGGCAACCACCATGACCCGGTCAGCGCCGGGACCCGGCTGCGGGTCTCATTCCCCCGCGACAACGTCCCCAGGACCCGCACATGAATCGAGCCCATTCCGTGACGCCCGACGCGCTGGACGAGGCCAACCGCCCCATGACGCACGAAGAGCGCCGGGTCATCCTGGCATCGTCCATGGGCACCGTGTTCGAGTGGTACGACTTCTATGTCTACGGCTCGCTGGCGGCCATCATCGCCCAGCATTTCTTCTCGGCCCTGAACCCCACGACGGGTTTCATCTTCGCGTTGCTCACCTTCGCGGCCGGCTTTGCCGTGCGCCCGTTCGGCGCCCTGGTGTTTGGCCGGCTGGGCGATATGGTCGGGCGCAAATACGCCTTTGTGGTGTCGATCCTGATCATGGGCCTGTCCACCTTCCTGGTAGGCGTGCTGCCCTCCTCGGCATCCATCGGCACGGCCGCGCCGATGATCCTGTTGCTGCTGCGTCTGCTGCAGGGGCTGGCGCTGGGCGGGGAATACGGCGGCGCCGCCGTCTACGTCGCGGAACACGCCCCCCCGAACCGGCGCGGGTTTTTCACCAGCTGGATCCAGACCACGGCCACCACCGGCATGTTCCTGTCCCTGGTCGTGGTGCTGGGCACCCGCGCCACACTGGGCCAGGAAAGTTTCGATGCCTGGGGCTGGCGGGTGCCGTTCCTGATCTCCGTGCTGCTCCTGGTGATCTCGGTCTGGATCCGCCTGCGCCTGCACGAATCCCCCGCCTTTACCCGAATGAAGTCCGAAGGGCTGATTTCGCGCGCCCCGATCAAGGAAGCCTTCGGCCACTGGCGCAATCTGCGCCTGATCCTGCTGGCCCTGATCGGCCTGACGGCCGGCCAGGCGGTCATCTGGTACACGAGCCAGTTCTACGCCCTGTATTTCCTGACGGAAACCCTCAGGGTGGACGCCAGCATCGCCAATATCCTCGTGGCCCTGGCGCTGCTGCTGGCCTGCCCATTCTTCCTCGTATTTGGTGCGCTGTCCGACCGGATCGGCCGTAAACCCATCATCATGGCGGGCTGCCTGATCGCCTGCGTCAGCTATTTTCCGGTCTTCAAGGGTCTGACACACTACGCCAACCCGGCGCTGGAACGCGCACAGGCCCGGGCGCCCGTACGCGTGATCGCGGATCCGGCCAATTGCTCGCTGCAGTTCAACCCGGTCGGGATCGCCTCGTTCACCAGTTCCTGCGACCTTCTGAAGGACTTCATGGCCAGCCACTCGGTGCATTACGTCAACCAGGCCGCGCCGGCCCGCACCGTCGCCTACGCGCTGGTGGGCGACCAACGCATCGATGCCTTCGAAGGCGGGAACCTGCCCCGCGCCGAGTTCGCCCGCCGCAATGCAGCATTGCAGCAAACACTCCGCGAAGCGGTCCGCAGCCACGGCTATCCCGCTTTCGCCGATCCCTCGCAGATCAGCTACGCCATGGTGCTGTTGCTGTTGTTCTTCCTGGTCCTGCAGGTCACCATGGTCTACGGGCCGATCGCCGCCATGCTGGTGGAAATGTTCCCCACCCGCATTCGCTACACGTCCATGAGTGTGCCCTACCACATCGGCAACGGCTGGTTTGGCGGCTTCGTCCCGCCCGTGGCCTTTGCGACCGTGGCCACCACGGGGAACATGTACGACGGTCTCTGGTACCCGGTCGTCATCAGCGCGATGACCCTGGTCGTCGGCGTGTTGTTCGTCCGGGAAACACGGCATAACGACTTGAACGCGCCTTGAATCGTTCAGAATATCGTCAGCGGTTCTCGCCTAGAATCTTGATGTGCATCAATTGACGGCCCGGATATCTTGTTCCCCCTTGTTGTCCCGGCCGATCGGCAATCGATGCACCACCGTCCGTGCACCCCCCGCGAGCCTTTTTGTGTACGGACGGCTGCCTCTCCAGGCCCGGCGCAATCCGGGCCATTTTTTTGTGCGCAACCGGCCGACCTGGCCGGACAAGATCGGAACTGTCATCGCGTACAATCAAGTCCCATTTCCACCGCCGCCCGCCGGCCCGCCCGCACAAGACCATGTGGTTCAAGAATCTCAAGCTCTATCGTCTCGCCCCCAACGCATCCCTGACCGCCGCCGCCCTGGAAGCGGCGCTGGAACCCCTGGCCTTTCGCCCAGGCGGCAGCCAGGATAGCCAGGTGTCGGGATGGATGCCCCCGCGTGAGGACAGCGGCCTAGTCTATGCCCAGCATGGCCAGATCCTGATGCGGCTGCAGACGGAAAAAAAACTGCTGCCGACCACCGTGATCAATCAGGCCAGCCGCGCCCGCGCCCTGCAGATCGAAGAACAGCAGGGCTACAAACCCGGCCGCAAGCAGATGAAGGAAATCAAGGAGCAGATGACGATGGAGCTGCTGCCGCGCGCCTTCGTCATCGCCCATGACACGCGTGTCTGGATCGACACGGTCAATCACTGGGTCGCAATCGACGCGGCCGCTACAGCCCGCAGCGACGAAGTCCTGGGTCTGCTGGCCAAGACGCTGACGCCGTTTCCCATCCTGCCGCTGCACGTGGAGATGTCACCGGCCGCCGCCATGACGCTCTGGCTGACCGAGGAAGAACCCCCGGCGGGCTTTTCCATCGATCAGGATACGGAACTGCGCTCCACGGGCGAATCCCGTGCCACGGTACGTTACGTGCGCCAGACGGTGGATACCGACGAGGTGCGCCGCCACATCCAGGCGGGCAAACAATGCACGCGCCTGGCCATGACTTGGAACGACCGCGTGTCGTTCGTGCTGACCGACAATCTGGACATCAAGCGAGTCGCCCCGCTGGACGTGCTGAAAGAACACCAGGACGCCCAGGCCGCCAACGACGCCGAACGGTTCGACGCCGATTTCGCGCTGATGGCCGGCGAACTGGCCCGCATGCTCGACGACCTGGTGGCGGCGCTGGGTGGAATGAAAAGTTAGTACATCCCGTGAAACACGCTATCGTCCGGGCCGATATGTGACGGCGGCGTCCAGGTGACGTCGCGCAGCGAATGCTGCACCAGGTTCTCCACCCCCAGCAGCACCGCGAAGATCGCCATGCGCACCGGAATACCATTGTCGGTCTGGCGGAAGATCGCCAGACGCGGATCATGGTTCAGGTCCGTGCTGAGGTCATAGGCCCCCTCGCGGCTGTCGCGCGGCAGCGGGTGCATGACGATCACATCCGGCCCGCAGCTGGCGTCCACGATGGCGCGATTGACCTGAAAATCGGCGCTGTAGCCTTCCAGGTTTTCACCCGTGAAGCGTTCCTTCTGCACCCGGGTGGCGTAGATGACGTCGGCCCCCTTCAGGCCGGCCGCCAGATCGTGGGTCTGTTCCAGCACATGGCCATTCTTGCCGACCTGCTCCAGCAGGTATCCCGGCATCTCCAGGCCCGGCGGGGACACCAGGGTGAATTTCAGGCCACGATACAGGGCCAGCAGCTTGATCAGGGAGTGCACGGTGCGGCCGTACTTCAGGTCGCCCGCCATGACGATATGCGCGCCATCCAGCAGCTTCCCCAGCCGGGAAAACTCGGTCAGGATCGTGTAGAGATCCAGCAAGGCCTGGCTGGGGTGTTCACCCGCCCCATCGCCGCCGTTGACTACCGGGATGTTGGTCGCGGCGGCGAACTCGGCCACCGAGCCCTTTTCGGGGTGGCGGATCACCATGGCATCCACATAGCCGCTCATCACGCGGCTGGTGTCGTAAATCGATTCGCCCTTGGCCATCGACGAAAACGTGAAGCCCGTCGTATCGCATACCGAGCCGCCCAGCCGGCAAAACGCCGCGCCGAAGCTCACGCGGGTGCGCGTGCTGGCCTCGAAGAACAGATTACCCAGCACGGCGCCTTCCAGCACCCGCGAGACCTTCTGGCGCCGGGCGATGGGCTGCATCAGGTCGGCCACCCGAAACAGATCCTCGACGGACTCGCGGCTGAACTGATCGACGGACAGCAGCTGATGCTTGTTGTCGATGGCGATCCGTTCCCGCAACGGGCCGGATTGTGCGCTTTGCGCATACTTTTCCGTGAGTGCGCCGTTTTCCACGATCTCGGTCACAAAACGCGACACCACTTCCGGCATCGTGCGGGCTTCCTGGGAGCCCTCCGGCAGAAGCCACGTATCCAGGGCACGGCGTTTGACACCGATGCGGGCGGCAAACACATCGCGGGTCAGGTTCAGGCGACGCATCGCGTCGCGCAGGAAAACTTGCTGGGAAACGGCCATGATCAGATCCAATATACGCAATGCGTAGATTTTTAATCCAATACAACCAGATTCGCAAGTGAAATTTGATTTCCCCTGGCGATCCACAGGAACCGCAACAATCGTCCGGGGTTCGATCCGCAAGGCACCGGCACGGACGGAACCGCGCTACGGCACCCCCGCCACGGAACGGGCCGCGATTTCGGCGTTACGCGGCGAGCCGACGGCAAAAGCCAGTTTCTGTTCGCTGATGGGCGTCGCATAAGCCGGTGCGGCCAGCATGATCTGCCCCACGACCAAGGCCAGGCGCATCCCTGGGTGGGCCGACGTCGCGGCACGCAGCTTCGCCAGGCCCTCGTCCTTCAGGATCAGCACCAGCAGGCCGCCGCCCGCCTGGTCGGTCGCCGACTGGATACCCATCAGATCACCGCGGTCGATGATGGCATCGGTGCGGACATACAGAATGCCGGAAGGCTTCAGAGGCACAGGAGTCCAGCCCGGATGATCATGGACATCGGCCAGGAACACCCTCAGATCGGTTGCCTGGCGGTCATTGGCAAGCGGCTGCACGGGATCCGAGCGGACCGGGGTATCCGCCATCCGATCCGTGGGCGGGGGCGCGTGATCGGGGACAGACCCCGGACCCGGAACCGGAATCGCGACGGCCTGCGCGGCAGCAGGGCTCTGGGGCCCTGCGGGCCGCGACACTGGAGCGCCAGCCGAACCGGCTGCTGGCCCCGACAGCGAGACCGACTGACAGGCAGCCAGCACCAATACCGACAGAATCACAGCCATACGCCGCATCCGATATCCGACGACAATCCCGCGCCCCGTCCGTATCCCAGTCATCCGGATTCCCTGTCTCCGGCATCCAGGCCTATCCTTCATCATGAAGCCCCTCTTCCTGTTCTCATCGAGATACTTTATCGCAACCGGGCCGATTCCGGCGGCGCCACTATGCGATAATTCCGCTTCTTCGGCTGCCGTCAGCCATTCGCGCCGGCAGTCCGTGGGCCTCTAGCTCATGCCTGGTTAGAGCAGCGGACTCATAATCCGTTGGTGCCGAGTTCGACTCTCGGGGGGCCCACCAGAATTGAATTCCTACCCCAATGCGAAAGCAATCCCTTCAGGCCGGCCCCGATCAGCCCTGCCCCTGCGGTCTTCCCGCCACTTACGCGGCATGCTGCGGTCGCTGGCATCACGGCCCCGAACACCTGCAGGCCCCCGACGCCCAGACGCTGATGCGCTCGCGCTACAGCGCCTACGTGCTCGACGAGATCGACTATCTGATGCAGACCTGGCATCCGGATATCCGTCCATCCCGGCTGGAGCCCAACGAACCCGGCACACGCTGGCTGGGGCTGGAGGTGCGCCACCACGTCCACCTGGACGTGGATCACGCGATCGTCGAGTTCGTCGCACGAGTCCGGATCCACGGCCGGGCCTCGCGCATCCACGAAACCAGCCGCTTCGTACGAGAAGACGGGCGATGGATGTATGTGGATGCGGAAGGATGAGGCGGCGGTCGGCCCTACCCACTGACAGGGGATGGACCCGACGGCGGTGTCATTAGCGCAGCGCCGTCACCAGGGTCACTGCGGCGCCGCAGGCCTGCACCAGTTCAGCGTCGTGGCTGGCGAACAGCACGACGCGGTCTCGGGACCAGATCTTGAATTGATCCGCCAGCACGGCGCGAGCCTGCGCATCCAGCCCGTTGCTGGGGCCGTCCGCGACGATGACCGCAGGATCGCCCAGGGCGGCGGCCGTCAGAAAGACCTTGCGGCGCGTACCCGTCGACATCTGTTCGAACCGTTTTTCCAGGTGGGGTTCCAGCCCCAGCCGGTAGGCCAGATCCAGCACAGCGTCGCTCAGCGGCGCGTTCTTTTCCAGGGCGACGTGTTCTAGTAGCCCGCGCCCCGTCTGCAAGGGGAAAGCCAGGCAATCGTCCGGCACATAGGCCAGCCGTGCTTTAGCCTGTCGTGGCGTGCGGGCCAGGGAATGCCCGTCGATCCAGACGTCTCCCGCGTCCGGCGCGATGGTGCCTGCGATGATACCCAGCAGGCTGGATTTGCCTGTGCTGTCTTCCTCGCATAGCGCGACGCACCCAGGCGAAAACGTACGGGTCAGGCCTTCGAACACGAGATGGTTGTCGTAGCGCTTGCTGAGTCGATCGATGTGTAGCATGCCGTCAGTGTACTCATTAGAAGGCGGGATGGATGCTCAGCGCCAGCATGGACGACAGCTGGCATAGCGGCCTGCCGCCACTCTGCTGCAAGGCGTTGAAAGCATCCTGCACGGCCTGCAGATCGCGTTGGTTGGTCGGTTCCCGGGTAATGATGCCTGCCGCCACCAGGCGTGCAACCACGTGGCTGGTCAACAGGAATGTGTCCTTGCCGGCCAGACGCAGGAACCCGGCCGCCGAACGTCCGCCCAGACGGGCGCCGCGTTTGGCAAGCAGGCGCCACAGGCCAATGATGTTGGCGACCGGCCAGCCTGCGATGAATGTGCCAAAGCTGGTGCCCTGTTCCTGGCGGACATCCAGAACGAACTGGGCATTCCGTGGGATGGTCCTTAATTTGGCGCGGTCACGGATGATTTGATGATTTTGCATGTGCCGCTCGATATCCACGTCGCTCAGCAAAGCCATGGCCTCTGGCACAAAGCCCGAAAAGGCGGCCTCGAAGGCGGGCCACTTCGCGTCGATCACGGAATGCTGCATGCCCGCCTGGAATATCCGCTGCGTCATCGCCGACAGGTACCGGTCGTCGCCTTTGCGCGTCAATTCCTCAGGCGCAAGCGCCTGGGGCAAGAAGGCTTCCATGGCGTCGTCGGAATCAAAACGTGCGCGCACCGTGTCGTAAAGCCACTGATAAGTCAAATTCACTGTCGTTTCCCTGAATTCGCAGTCATGATCCCGTGCGCGCCTGGCGGTGCTGCTTCGCGGGTCAGCCAATCGGAAAAGTGCGAAAGGATGAAAGGGTCACACGGTCAACACGGGGCGGTTGACCATGTTCAATCCAAGGCAAACAATACTCTCACAACCTGTTCGAGGGGCTTCCAAATGACGACCGTTTTTCTGATCTGGATCCTGATCGGCATCGTCATCGGGCTGGTGTACATTCCCTACCGCATTCCGGTGGACGACCTGGTCATGGGCAGCATGTGTGGGCTGCCGCTCTGTTTTCTTCTCACGTTTTTCGTCTGGCCGGTGACGCTGGTGCGGGTGATGCAGCCGTCCGATCAGCGATCGGCACCGGGGCGGCCGGGCCGGACTCCGGGATGAAGAGGAACGACCATGAGATAGACCGCAATATTTCTGGCGAAACCCTAAAGTTCCCCACTACCCCTCCGTTAATCAGGCAGAACAGGAGGTCACTTGTCATCCTGGGCAACAAGGGCGGATCTCCGCCGATCAATTTAGGAGTCTCTCATGGCTGTTATCAACACCAACTACCTTGCTCTGGTCTCCCAGAACAACCTGCTCAAGTCCCAGAATTCGCTGGGTTCGGCCATCCAGCGCCTGTCCTCGGGCCTGCGCATCAACAGCGCCAAAGACGACGCCGCCGGCCAGGCCATCGCCAACCGTTTCACGTCCAACATCAACGGTCTGACCCAGGCAGCCCGCAATGCCAACGACGGCATCTCCATCGCCCAGACGACGGAAGGTTCGCTGAACGAAATCAACAACAACCTGCAACGCGTCCGCCAACTGGCCGTGCAAGCCTACAATGGCACGAACTCCCAGGCCGACCTGGATTCGATCAACGCGGAAATCAAGCAGCGCATGGCTGAAATTGACCGCGTGGCCAGCCAGACCCAATTCAACGGCAAACAGGTTCTGGATGGCTCCACGACGGGTGCTGGCATCGACATCCAGGTTGGCGCCAACGACAGCCAAACCATCAACATCAAGGGCACCGACGCCCGTACATCCACCCTGCTGAGCGGCGCGACCGTCCTCAGCGCGGCCAGCGGCCTGGCCACGGCCAGCGGCGCGGTTGTATCCGGCGCGCTGGCTGAAATCGACTCCGCCATCAACAAGGTCGACTCGATGCGCAGCGACCTGGGCGCCGTCCAGAACCGCTTCGAATCCACCGTTGCCAACCTGAACAACACCATCACCAACCTGTCGGCCTCGCGCTCGCGCATCGAAGACGCCGACTACGCGACCGAAGTCTCCAACATGACGCGTGCCCAGATCCTGCAGCAGGCCGGCACCGCCGTGCTGGCTCAGGCCAATCAGGTCCCGCAGAGCATGCTGTCGCTGCTGCGTTAATCACGTGAGCTTGCCGGGGCGGCGCATCGCGCGGCCCCGTTTCAGGAAGCCGCCGGATCACTCCGGCGGCTTTTTGTCATCATCGCATACGACCCACCAGCTAGCTGGGCAATGATGCCACCGCGCCATTGCCCCCCGCCGGCGATTCCCACCCTCAGCCTTGAGCATCCCCGGCGCTGTCTGACGACACGCCCCAGGCCCAGCCCCACTGATCCAAAAAAGCGCCTTCGAGCATCCAGCCCCCCAACACGGCAGCGCGCAGCGCGTCTCCCGTCTGAACCAGCGCACCGGGATCCGCCAAATGCGCGCGAATCGCTTCCACCCAATCTTGATGCCTGTTGCGCACCCGCGTGACCGGTAGTGCTCCACGATAAGGTTCAATATCGGAAGCAATGACCGGGACCCCGCAGGCCCCCAGTTCCAACAGACGCAGGTTGCTCTTGCAACGATTAAATTGGTTCATTTCCAAAGGCACCACGGCCAGATCCAGGTTCAGGCTCGCCAGTTTCTCTGGATACTGATCAATCAATACCCCTGGGTGATACTCACACTGCACACCGTCAGGCTTCATCCCCATGAACACCCACTCGACGTCACGTTCCAGGTCTTTGACCACGGAGCGAATTTCCGCTAGGTCGCCCGTATGGCTGGTTCCGCCCGCCCAGCCAACCCGCATCTTCCGCCCGGCCCTGCGCTGACCAGACAGGTTGCCCCACCAGCCAGGGTACAGACCATTGAGCGCCACACGAATGTCCTCGTGATACTTCGCATATTCCTGGGCCAATGCCGGGGTTGAAACCACCAGCCAATCGACCTGCTCAATGGCCCGGCGCATATTCTTGATCAACCCCTGAGACATCCTCTTCCGGTAGATACTGCGGGTAGGAATATTAGGTAAATAGTCATCGAATTCCAAGACAACCTTGGCGCCCGTGATTTCACGATATCGACGGATCTCCTCGAGAATGCCATCGACTAACCACGCTCCCTGTAGAATGATGACGTCCGGCTGGATACGAGCCACATCCGTGAAATGGAAATTGCCATCTTTAAGCCCCCCCTCGAGGCGCAACTCATTAGACATTGCCTTGAAGGGATGCAGGATCCGATAATGACCGCATCCATGCCAATCCGCATGAACTGCCATCACCACTGGTAACGGACGTCCAGGCAAAGGCTCATGAATTCGAGATGCGTCGCGACTTAGCTCGAAACCCGGAATCGTCTTATCAAACGCCGGATGGTAATTCGGATCGCGCGCCAGCTGCGGCAGCCAACGCGCATACAGCCGGTCACGCTGTTTATCGTCGGGTGTGGCCTTCAGACCAAATTTCCCGGTTAACAACCGTGTCGCACCGCCCATGTGCAGCAGGCCGGTATCCGGTTCCTGCACCAGCAGATAGCCGGCCCGCGTCGCCTTCATGCATAGGTCGACGTCAGCGTAATAGACCGGAAAGGACTCGGCATCAAAGCCACCCAGTTCCTCGAATACCGCTCGGCGCATCATCAGGCAGGAGGCGCTCAGCGCGCTGACATTCTGCTGGGCAATCAGGCGGTTCATATAGCCACGACGGTGGACTTCCAGCCCATGAAACGCGGCCCCTACGCTATTGTCCATACCCAACACCAAACCGCAGTGGTCGACTTCTCCCGATGGTAGATCCAGTCGCGACCCCACAGCCCCCACTTCGGCACGCAGAGTCTGGACCAGCAGGCGAGCCAGCCAGTCGTGACGAGTACGGTCGGAAAACTGAATGTCATTATTCAGAAACAGCAGCACATCGCCACGAGCATGATTGACTGCAAAATTATTCAGTGCCGCAAAATCGAAGTCTCCAGACCAACGCAGAACACGGATCTGCTCCATCCCGGACGATTCCAGCTGGCACAGAAAATCAACCGCCCCAGGCTCGCAGCTCTGATGGTCCACTATCAACAATTCATAATGCGGATAATCAGTATGCGCCATCAATCCTTCGATGCAAGACTGCAGGACAGGCAACTGATCGCGAGTCGGGATGATGATCGATACCAGCGGCCGCGAACCCAGGGGATAATCCACTCGGCACACCCCCAGATCCGGCCCCGGTTGCACCAGCGCATCCAGCCCCATCCGTTCAAAATGAGCCTGAGTCACCACCGGAGCCCAGAGCATGGTCTGAGCCTCCCCTACCCAGCGCATCAGGCCGCAGGCACCATACGAGAGGACCTCTGGCACATGGCCGACCACGGGTGGCCCAACCTGTTCCACCAAACGCCAGAGCAGATCAATAGGTGCCAGATCCCCCACCCGATCATCCAAGCCGCCCACCGCCTTGATCGCAGCCGTGCTGAGCACCAGATTGCGTCCCACATAAGGGTAGCTACGCAGCAGATCCACGTTGAAATCCGGTTTGAGCATGGGGTCGGCAGGCTGGCCGTCCTTCAGCACTGCCTCGTCTGCGTACCAGATCAGGGGATCAGGGTGGCGCAGGCGGTATTCCCCCAGCAGCAGCGACGCCTGTGGCAGCAACTGGTCACCAGCATAGACAATCCAAAGGAAATCAGGCACCTTGTCCTGCGCAATACGATTGGACAGGCACCTGGGCCAGGACTCGTCGCTGCGGAGGATCTCGATGCCTTCATCCTCTACTGCCTGATCAGGCACCAGATTACCAAGCAACCAGACGCTATCCAAAGGCCGATGCTGACTGCCTAGGCTCTTCAGCGTATCAGCCAGGGCCTCGAGCTCTGCGTCCTGATCCATGATCACGACGACGCCTAAAGTGCCCACATCCGGATTGGCCTGCAGCATGGTCTGAATGGCGAGGATACGGGCTGCGGAGGGCACCCGACTGTCCATCCATTCCGGCACACCCCAGCGGCCGACAGCACTAGTGTCCGCCTGTCCGGCCAGTATCGCCTGGCGGCCCGCCTGCACCCGCTGATTATCCGCCTCCGGATAACGAGCGTAGAGTGTGCGGTACAACGGAATCAGGCGGTCGCGTTCTCGCGACAGCATGTGATCGCTTCCCCCCGTTACCCGCTGACGCACCTCAGCTGTCACCCGTCGAATGCGGTGCACTGGGTAGTGCTGCACCAGACGCAGTAGCATGTCCCAGTCCTCCAACGCCGTCAGCCCCGTATCAAAATAGCCGACTTCCGCAATCGCCGCGCGAGGATGTGCCCAGGTATTGACGGGAATGTAATTTTGGACAAAAAGCTTGTCGCGATCAAAAGCCTCATGTGCAGTCGGAAAAGACCGACCCAGTTCGATGCGGCGGCCGTTCTCCAGTTTTTCCTGGACGTAGACGACATCGGTGTAGACCAGCGTATCAGGATACTGTGAAAAAACCTCAGCCAGCCGCTGCAAATGGTCCGGGAGGTAAACATCGTCGTCATCCAGATATACAACATAGCGGCCGCAGGCCAACTTCAAGCCAACATTGCGCGCGGCGGAAAGACCCTGATTCCTGCCCTGCCGGATATAGCTCACAGGGTAGGAGCAAGCGCTCAGCAGATGCTCGACAGGGCTGCCGCAATCATTAACGAGGAGAACTTCAAAATCCGTACACTGCTGTGCTTCAAGACTGCTCAATGCATCAACCAGGAGATCCGGCCGATTATAGGTCGTCAATACGACTGAAAAGAGAGGCCCGGTACCCGCATCCTGATCTGTGGAGAACAGTGCTTCACGGATCGATTCATGACGTCGCCGGAAGGTGTCCCGAATCTCGCTGGTGTAGGCATTGAAGCGCCGCTGATATAGGTCCCAGACGGACAACGCGGAGTGCCGCAACTGCATCCTGGAGTTCGGATCAGCCAGATTGAGTTCAAGAATCTTTGTATGTTCCGCCAATGGGCGCTCCGAACCATAGAAGCTCTTTGAAACCTGCCCCCCGTGAATCCTATACCCCACTGTAACCTGCTTCAGGAATATGAAATCCGGATAAGACCTGGCAATCCGGGTCCACAATTCCCAATCGCCTGCCATCAGCTCAGGGTCATGAATAGATCCATCCGGCAGGCGAACCGTGTCCAAGGCGCTTCGGCGTAGCATGACGGCCGACGGTGTAATGTAGTTGTCATAAGACAGGAGGTCGCCAATCTCGTTGCGATGGCCAAAATAGGAATGTGAAAGGTGTCCCGGATGTTCGGCGAAGCGGATGAACTGGCCGTGCTCATCAATCCAGTTGCACTGAGCGTAAGCCAGCGCTGACTCAGGATGAAGCTCCAGCGCGGAATACAGGGATGCCAGGTGCCCCGGATAGAGGACATCGTCAGACCCGAGAACCACGACATAAGCACCACTGCCGGAATCCACACACCGGTTATAGTTGCCCATCATGCCCAAGTTCCCCGGATTGACATGGCACGAATAGCGGGGGTCGTTCACATATCGCTCAAGGACCAACAGTGTGTCATCAGTGGAGCAGTCATCAAAAACAACGACCTCAAAGGAGACCCCTGTCTGGGCCAATACCGATTCGATCGTCTCGCCAATGAAACCACTATTGTTGTAGGACATGATGGCAACAGTGACTTCGACTGCGGAATGCTTCGACATACTGGATCCTGAAATCATACTTTTACCCAGCCAACCGGCAGCTGACTGGAAGACAGTGAATGAACGATTGATGAAAAATACCGCTCGCTTTCATCCGGGTTGACGACGAGCCAATCTCAAAAATCAGAGATCTGAGACTGCAGGAACGCCATGTACTGCAATGGATAGGATTCTGCGGAAAATGTACAGAGTCAACATACTTTCCAGCCATTGGCCTGTATCAGGGAAGGAATCTGCCCCAGATTGAGGACGTGGGACGCATGATAATAAAAAATAAACGGAGCGTTTCACACCTTCTTCCTCTCGGGCTTAATCAAGACCATGAATTCTTGATAGCCGCGAATATAATCATCCGGATCATACTCATGCGACGCAAAAACCAACAATACCGCATCCTGAGTATAAGCGTACTGACTGGCCCACACCATGGCGGGAAGAAACAAGCCCTTGTTGTTCTGGTCCAGGACAAACTCCTGACGCACGCTACCGTTGTCAACCACCACACGGATGCTGCCGCGTACGCAGATCAAGAACTGCTGACATTCCTTATGAGCATGTTCACCACGCACGTCCTTGCTGGGCACGTCGAACACCATGAAATACCGCTTGGGCACAAAAGGCACTTCCTGCCCGAAATGCCCGACCGTCAAACTGCCACGCATGTCCTCAAAGCACGAGAATTCCTTCAGGAACACTCCAGGCACCAGGGATCTTTCCCGCCCCGCATCAGCCTGATCGCCGTGAACCGATTCAGCAGTCTGCTGCGTAGTGACATAACCCACGATACGAGCAGGATTCCCAGTCACGATCGCATGAGGGGGAACCGACCGGGTGACGACTGCCCCGGCCCCAACCATGGCGGATTGGCCAATCGTCAGACCGGGCAGGATCGTGGCGTTGGCCCCGATGGATGCCCCCCACTCGACCTTGGTCCGCAGGAAGGTCTCGGGATACTGCTTGCTACGGGGAAATCGGTCATTGGTGAAGGTAACATTAGGCCCGACAAACACATCATCCTCCACACTGATGCCATCCCACAGCTGCACACCACACTTAATCGTGACGCGATCCCCGACGACCACATCATTCTCGATGAATACATGGTCGCAGATATTGCAATCGACTCCGATCCTGGCGTTGGGCAGAACATGTGCGAAGGCCCAGATCCGGGTACCTGCACCGACCGAAGGACTTTCACAGAGTCCAAGGGCATGCACAAAATAATTCATCCTTCCTCCCGACGCAGCGCTGACTGATGGCAAGCAGCAATCACCCGATCAACCTCCTCATCGCGCATCTCCGGGAAACACGGCAAGGTCAGGACCGTGCGACAGGCGGTTTCAGTCACAGGCAACATATAATTATGCCCATCCGGATAGGCCGGCTGACGGTGGTCCGGAATCGGATAATGCACATCACAACCAATACCTTGGGCATTCAAGGCGGCGCGTACCATGTCACGGTCGCCTGTGCGCACCACGCACAAATGCGCCACATCGCTCTCGTCCAGATCCTCAGAAAAATCCCAGCCTAGACCTCTTACGGCTGCACCAATACGGCGGGCTATCTCGCGACGCCGTGCATTCCATCCATCCAGCAACGGCAGCTTTGCCCTCAGGACAGCCGCCTGAACCTCATCAAGCCGACTATTGCGCCCACCAGGATGGCGGCATTCGTACTTTGTCCGTTCCCAACCATATTGCCGGATGCTTCTGACCCGCGAATGCAGAACCTCATCAAACCCCACCACCATACCGCCATCACCCAAGGCCCCCAGGTTCTTGGTCGGATAGAAGCTGAAGGTCGCGAGATCGCCCCAGGTCCCTGCTCGCCGTCCCGCCCTGCGCGCGCCGTGAGACTGGGCACAGTCCTCGATCACCGGAACGCCATGGGAGCGAGCGATCGCCAGGATGGCTGACATATCGGCCATGCGCCCGTACAAGTGCGTGACGACAATGGCTGTTACCCCAGGAGTGATAGCCTCCGCCAGAGCAGCTGGGTCCATGAGCAAATGCTGAGGCTCTATATCGACATAACACGGAACCGCGCCAACAGCCCGGATGGCTGTCCCCGCGTACATTCCGGCATTGGCGACCGTGATGACTTCGTCCCCCTGCACAACACCCAAGGCTCTCAACGCCAGTTCCAGGGCATCGGTTCCATTGCCAACACCGATCGCCCAGCCGGCCCCCAGATAGGTGACGAACTCCTGCTCGAAGGCATCATTTTCAGGACCAAGGATGTAATACCCCCGATCCAGCACACGGGTAATCGCCGCCCGCAGGATCTCGTCGAGCGGACCATTGTGGCGTTTGAGATCATTAATGGGTAATTTCATCCAAATTCACCTTGGAGCAAGCCGCAAGATCATATCCATAATCGACTTCCCCATGCCCCTGACAGATCCATTATCTATATAACAATGCCACCCTCACGGAGTGACATGGGAAAATCCGATTCATAAACAAAAACATTCTTGATCAAATATTTGACAAACATCGGATCGCGTCATCAATCGGATAATGATGATTTCCCACAAAAAGGCCATGACGATCCAGATAATCGGCATTCTCAAGACATCCGGAAACGCTGTGATCGATATACTTCATGACCTCGTTACGGACGAAATTTCCAGCGACAACAGGACGGCACTCGAAGCCCAGCGTATTCAACCGTCGGATGAGTTCCCCCCGACCCCAGGAGGACTGGGGACGAATCATCAGGCTGAAGCCGAACCAGCTGCTCTGACCGATTTCTCTCTGAATCATCAGGTCCGGGTGGCTGCCCATCAGATCCTGAAGCAATCTGCCATTGCGGCGCCGTTCCGCAATTAAGGCAGGAAGCTTTTTGACCTGTTCTACTCCGATTGCCCCCGACAGTTCCATGGGCCTGACGTTATAGCCGGGCAGAACAAAGCGAAAGGATTCCGCGAATGCATCATCGCTCTTGGTTCCACAAACACGATTGACTCTCGGAAGATTCCGGGTCCATCCGTGTGCGCGGAGGGATAGAATAATATGAGCGAGTTCCTCGTCGTCCGTGACGACGATGCCACCTTCCATCGTGGAAATATGGTGCGAAAAGAACGAGCTGAAGCTGCCCATGGCCCCGAAGGTGCCAGCCATCTTTCCCTGGTATTGCGCACCCATGGCCTCGCAATTATCCTCGATCAGACGAATACCCCTACCTGCAATCAAAGGATGAATGCGGTGAAAATCATTGGGGTTTCCAAGCAGATTGACCGCCATGACCAGCCGCGTGCGCTCCGTCATGGCGTGAGCCAGCGCGTCGAGATCGTAGTTCAACGTTTCGAGGTCGATGTCCACGAAACGCAGCTTCAAGCCATATTGATGCAATGGGAAATAGGTCGTGCTCCAGGAAACAGCGGGGACAATGACCTCGTCTCCCGGCTGCAAGGGGTCGTCCTGCACAAAAAACAAGGCTGCCACCATGAGAAGATTGGCAGAGGAACCCGAATTGACCATGATTGCATATTGGCTACCAACATAGTCTGCAAACAGGGACTCAAATTCCGCCACCCGATCACCCATGGTGAACCGACCTGAATCAATCACGCGCTGGATGGCATCATATTCAGCTCGGTCCCACGTCATCGTCGCTAGAGGAAACCTGAATTGAGTCACGGCCGCCCCTCTTGAATGCCATTCCGTAGATAGAAATCGTAGCTCGCAGCCAGCCCCGCATCCAGTGATGTACGGGGCCGCCATCCCCATGATTCAGACCGCGCTATGTCCAGGAGCTTGCGGCGCATGCCAATCGGTCTGTTCAAATTGTGCAGGAACCGACCCTGATAACCGATAATCCGAGCAGCGGCCGTATAGTATTCATCGACTGTATAGTCACGCCCGATACCGACATTCATCATTTGCGGCAGAGTGTCGAACCGGGCGACTGCACGCCAGATGCAGTCTGCTAGATCACCCGCATACATGAACTCACGCCGTGCCTGGCCATCTCCCCATATCTCGACAGAATCATGCCCTTGAATCTTCGCCTGATGCAGCTTACGAATAATCGAGGGCACCATATGTGAACGCGCCGGATCAAAGCTGTCATGTCGACCATACAGATTGCAAGGGATGATAGTCCTGTATTGGAAGCCATCCTGCATCGCACTGACAAAATCGCATAATTTGGCCACCAAGATCTTAGCGAGGGCATAGCCTTCATTCGTTGGCTCCAGCTTGCCCGATAGCAGATCATCCTCATGCAGGGCATGCTCCCGGCCACGCGGATACATGCAGGAACTTCCCAGATTGATGAGTCTGGCGACCCCGATTTTCTTCGCCCCCAGAACCACATTGTGGCCCATTTCCAGATTCCTGCTCAGAAAACCCACAGGATCTAGCATATTTGCTTGAATGCCCCCTACTTTGCCAGCCGCATGAATGACGAGATCTGGCTGCCACCTAGCCATGTAGGCCTCGACATCAGAGGATCTGCACAGATCGAGCTCACAGCTGGAAGGCGCCAGAATTTCATATCCGGAAGCCAGCGGATGATCCAGGATATTCGATCCCACCATACCACTACCCCCCGTCAAGAGGATCCGCATAATGGCGTTTTCATGAAGGCCGGATCGTTGGGCAAGACTCATCGGCGTGTACCAAGAGAGTCATAACCGTGCTGGCGAATCAGCTGGTTGCGCTGAGCCAGGAGAAAGTCCTCTCTGACCATTTCCGCAACCAGTTCTGAAAAGCTGGTCCTGGGAACCCAGCCCAACTTTTGCCGGGCTTTCGAAGCATCCCCAAGCAGCGTTTCAACCTCGGTCGGCCTGAAATATCGAGGATCAACTGACACAATGACGCGCCCTGCCGCGTCATATCCCTTTTCGTTGACCCCTTGACCTTCCCACGTAATGGCCATATCCAGTTCCCCGATGGCCGCATTCACAAAGTCACGAACGGAATGCTGGACCCCGGTTGCAATCACGAAATCTTCAGGTTTTTCTTGCTGCAGCATCAGCCACTGCATCTCGACATAATCTCGCGCATGCCCCCAATCGCGCAGGGCATCCAGATTTCCGAGATAGAGTTGGTCCTGAAAACCCAGTTTGATATTGGCAAGCGCCCGGGTAATCTTCCGAGTCACAAAGGTTTCCCCCCTCACCGGAGACTCGTGGTTGAACAGAATTCCATTGCAGGCATACATTCCGTATGCCTCACGATAGTTGACAACGATCCAGTACCCATACAGTTTTGCAACGGCATATGGACTGCGGGGATAAAAAGGAGTGGTTTCCCTCTGGGGGGATTCCTGCACCAGACCGTAAAGCTCCGAGGTAGACGCCTGGTACAAGCGCACTTTCTTTTCCATCCCCAGGATCCGGACTGCCTCGAGCAAGCGGAGAACCCCGATGCCGTCGGAGTTGGCGGTATATTCCGGCTCTTCGAAGGACACTGCGACATGACTTTGCGCGGCCAGGTTATAAATCTCATCAGGCTGCACGGTCTGGATAATCCGCACCAGACTGCTGGAATCAGTCATATCTCCGTGATGCAGAGTAAACCTGAGATCCTTTTCATGGGGATCCTGAAACAGGTGTTCAATACGGTCCGTATTGAACAAGGATGCCCTTCTCTTGATCCCATGCACCTGATAACCCTTCGACAGTAGAAGTTCTGCCAGATAAGCGCCATCCTGCCCGGTCACCCCTGTGATCAATGCAGTTTTCATTTCCGACCACCCCCACCTAAAACACAAATGCGGCCACGGGCTCAGGCCCGTTGGACTGCCCCATCGATGATATGCCACCGTTCATGTCTGGACCTCAAGATATCCATCGGACTGAACACGCACATTGGGTACGCCATATAAACCATGGAATCCGGCCGCTCCCCGAAGAATGCAGCCCAATAGGAGAAGCTGGAATTGGACAGTACGTAATGGCGACACTTTGAAAACAGGTAAAATTCATCATAAGGATTTTTTATATCCCCCTTGATGACCTGAAGATTACCTACTTTCGAGAATTCGAAGCAACACACGTTATATTCGTCTGTAAACACAAGGACCGGGAGATCTCCGAACCGCCGGCGAATCTCCTTGATACAGTTCCTGTAATAGTCCATCCTGGCGATGCCGTGGTGACCATATTCGGAACGACGCACATGAACCCCAATGACGTTCTCTCGCTGGATGGTTTCACCATATTTTTGAAGATCAGCACTGGGTGTCGTGAGAGAAAGATGCTGTCTAATCAGATCCTCATGATCCTCAAAATACCCCTCATTTGCCCAATATCCGTTCAGAATGACGTCTCTATGCTTCCTGACACTCTCCACCACCTCCGCAATGACTTGTTCAGCGGCAGCGCCCGAGGTCGGCTCGGTCAAAACAACAGTATCCTTCGGAATATTTCCAGAGGTGTGAACATATTCCTTCATAGAGGGGAAATTACTTGACAGCTCGTACTTGAAACCATAAGTATAATTGACGTAACTCTGTGTCAGGAATCGAATTTCCTCACCAGTGACGTGCCTGACCACCAAGCCGAAGGCGGATTGGAACAGTTGATTCCCAAGACCGCCCTGGATGTTTATATAAATCATTTATTCACCAATTCGTCATTCATTTACCCGGACTACAAAGCCGGCATCTGCGCGTCCATACGTATCATCAAAACGCACAATATCATCCTCTCCCAGATAAGCCCCAGACTGCACCTCGATCAGCTCCAAAGGAATCGCTCCCGGATTCTCGAGGCGATGCCGGACCCCCACGGGGATGTATGTGGATTGATTTTCAGTCAAAAGGAACACATCCTCCCCTCGCGTTACTTGGGCAGTGCCTTTGACGACTACCCAATGCTCTGCCCGATGATGGTGCAATTGCAAGGACAAGCTCGCCCCAGGAGACACCACAATGCGCTTGACCTGAAACCTCTCCCCAGCATCGATCGATTCATAGTGCCCCCACGGCCGAGACACCCGGTGAGGCATGACTACCTCGTCTCGCCCCAAGTTCTTCAGCGTCGAGACCAGCCCCCGGACGCTTTGGATCTGCTCTCGGGCAGCCACTAATACAGCATCCGCGGTATCGACCACCACGACGTCCTCCAGCCCTAGCAGGGATACCAGGCGTCCGTCGCTGCGTGCATACACGTTCCGGCATCCTGCCGCCAGAATGTCACCATGCAGTACATTGCCATCATCGTCTGAAGGTGTAATGCGCGACAGCGCATCCCAGGAACCGATATCACTCCACCCCGCAGCAAATTTGACCATCGCAACTCGCTGCACATGCTCCATGACGGCATAATCAATGGAAATTGCCGGACACTCTCGGAAAGAGCACTCATTTACGCGGATGAAATCGCCGTCCTTCCGGATCCCGACCATCGCCGCCCGGCACGATTCGAGCATCTCCGGGTGCAAGCGCCCCACGACGTCGATATAGGATGACGCCTTGAAAAGGAACATACCGCTATTCCAGCAATAATCCCCAGATTGCGTATAGGCTAGGGCACGCTGCGCGTCCGGTTTCTCGACGAAGGAGATTACCGGATGGACCCCGGGAGCCCCCGGAACAAGATCCGTGTGTGCCCGGATATAGCCATAGCCTACCTCGGGACGATCTGGCGCAACTCCGAAAGTCACGAGCCAGCCATCTTGCGCGGCCGGCATTGCCAGCCGTACCGCTTGCTCAAAAGCATCACAGTCCTGCAAGGCATGATCCGATGGCAGAACCAGCAGCATGGCGTCCCCACCGTCACTACTGGCCTGTAATGCTGCTAGCGTGATAGCAGGTGCAGTGTTGCGGCCCTCAGGCTCCAGGATGAGTGTTCCATCCGCAGGAAAGCCAACCTGGCGCAGTTGCTCAGCAGCCAGGAATCGATGTGCCTCATTAGCGATGGCGATCGGTGACGTCTGTGCGAAACTGCAGACCCGCCGCCACGTCTCCTGCAGCGGAGAGCCCCCATCAAACAAGGGTAGGAACTGCTTCGGGTGCTGCTCCCGGGACATCGGCCAAAGACGCGTCCCGGAGCCTCCGATCAGCAGGACGGCGCGCAGCGCAAGAGGTAGAGGGCGGACCATATAACGAATGGGATTGAAGGTTATCAGCGGCAATACCGAACGCCTGCGGGAGCATCAGGCCTGTTCGAGGCCTTACCCACAGATCAAACGGAATGGACCCAATCAGTGATTACGTGACGAAAGCATCACAAACATACGATCCGATTCATTGGAGCAAGGCATAAGTTGAATCGTCGCCAGTGTATCCCTCCCCTCACCGAGGCAATCTGGGAAATAGCGCTGGTTCTTACCTGCTCCGCCACGGAAGTGTGCGCGGGCAGAACACTCATGAACGGAGCAAGCCCAGCCCCCATTCCTCCAAGATCCTTCGCTTCATGCCCCAGTCGCTCGCAGCTCAAAGCTGTTTCCAAGTGTCATCCTGCGGATGATCGCATCCACACTACCCCAGACTTCCCCCCAAAGACCCCGACGCCTGTTCGCTCGAGAGCCATTTCCGCGACTCGGCATTTGCCACCGAATCTCCTCGGCCTGGCAACTAGGGCATAGGCTGGATCTGCTGGATGCCTTGCGCGATCCGCTGTCTGGCGGCCAGGCGACCGCCCGTCTGCTGCTGTGGGTGCTTCTGGAACTGGCCGACCCCAAGGCCGGCTGCAGCGCGAGGATCTGAACCAGCTGTTCTTCAGCCTGCGGCCCGAATCGCTGGATACGACGCTCAAACGCCTGCGCGACCTGAACCTGCCGGCCTGGGACGCCTCGGTTGTGAAGTGCCCCCGGAAGTTGGAGGGGTGCCTATGCGCCGCAGGTCTAGAGCCTGGGCATTCTGATCGACCAGGCCACGGGCAAAGGTGATCGGCCATCGCCGACCACGCTGACCTATCGGGATAGTTTCCTGGAGTAACAGACCCCATTCAACTTTCCAATTGTAGAATTGGTGCCTGTCTGGACCGGGACAAAGAGCGGACAGTTCGCGGGGCCGGGGCTATGACGGCACTCAAACCAACCTAACTGATCAGACACAACACCAGGGGTATTGTGTCCTCGATAAATTGCATTTATTATCCGTAACGTGAAGAAGTGAAGGTTTAAAATTACATATTTAGCTTATAAATGACTTCCTTTGCCACTTCAGGCGCCCCGACGCAAAGGGTACGAGCCAGCGCCAGGCTCGCTTGAAATCAAAACAGGTCGCTGGGCCTACCGTTTTCAATCATTCAATTGTTGTCTTCGAATTTCCCACGGAGGCGCATTGTGATTCTACAAGACAAGATCTGGCTGATTGCCCTCATCGGCATAGGGCTGGTTGCTTTGGGCTTCCTTTATGTGATCAGTCAGGCCGGCAAGCAGGCCGAACCCGCAGCCGCCCAACGTTCGAGCCAAATCTTCAATACGGTACGGCGCGGCTTGTTTATTGCACTGCTGCTGCTGGGTATCGCCGTGGCCTACAAAACCCTATGGCCGTTTCCCATTCCTCCACAGCACGCGGCGCTCAAGGCCGAGCAAGTGGTCGAAGTGGTTGGGCGCCAATGGCAATGGCAACTCAGCACGGCACAGGTCAAGGCCGGCGTCCCGATCGAATTCCGCATCACCAGCGCCGATGTCAATCACGGCTTTGCCCTCTACGGGCCCGATGACCGGATCATCGTGCAAACTCAGGCCATGCCAGGTTTTGAGAACCGGATTCTCCATACGTTCAAGGAACCCGGCATTTATCGGATCCTCTGTCTGGAGTATTGCGGGGTGGCACATCACGGTATGGTCAGTCAGATTGAAGTGCTGGCCAACCCGGAGGCAGGATCATGAGCACACTGACGCTTTTTCCTGAAAACGAACGCCTTTCCCGCAGTGAGCGGATTTCCTTCAACCTGTACATTCTGACGGCGTTGGCGCTGTTTCTGCTGATGATGACGCTGGGCCTGATCATGCGCATGATGCAGGGGCAATGGATTGATGCCCATCCGGTCTTCTTCTACCGGATCCTGACTATGCACGGTGCGGGCATGGTGGGCACCATGGGGCTCGGGACGCTCGCGGTCATGTGGTTTTTCCTGCGCAAATATGTACCACTGAGCCCATGGGCTTTCAGGGCCAACTATGTGCTCTTTCTGCTGGGTGCCCTGGCGATTGTGGCATCCGTATTTATCGGTGGCTATGCGGGCGCATGGACCTTTCTATACCCGCTGCCGGTGCATTCCATGGGCCTCTGGGGCACCCATGCAGCGGCACTGTTCATGCTGGGCTATTTGCTGATTGGCGTCGGCATGCTGTTGTTCTATCTGGATGCGGCTGCCGCCATCATCCGGGTCTTTGGCAACCTGAGTCGGGGGCTGGGCCTACAGTGGCTTTTTGGCGGGCAAATCGATCCTGACCACCCTAAAGCTGTGGTGGCCAGCACCATGGTCATCATTGCCAATTCACTAGGGATTCTGATGGGTGCCGTGGTGTTGGTCATGAGCCTGATCAATGCGTATTTTCCGGATATTGTGCTCAATGCGTTGCTCGCCAAAAACCTGATCTATTGGTTTGGCCACATGTACATCAATGCGGCAATCTACATGGGGGTCATCGTCATCTACGAACTACTGGCGCGCTATAGCGGTCGACCTTACCCGATCTCGAGGCCATTTCTATGGTCCTGGGCGGTCAGCACGCTTTTTGTCATCGTGGTCTTCCCGCACCATCTGCTGATGGACTACGCACAGCCCCGCTGGCTTGCGATCATGGGCCAGCTGGTATCCTTTGGCGCTGGCTTTCCGGTCTTTCTAGTGACGGCCTACGGGGTGCTGACGAACATCCACCATTCCGGCATGCGCTGGAGCATGCCCTCCAGGCTGATGGTATTAGCCGTGTTCGGCTGGGCCGCCGGTATTGTGCCGGCCATTATTGACGGCACGATTAGTGTCAATATGGTGATGCACAACACCCAGTGGGTGCCGGGCCATTTCCATTTCTACCTGCTGCTAGGCGTGTTGCCCATGATTCTGGCGTTGCTGTATCACGTCATCGGCAGCCGCGCCCCGGGTACCGACGAAATCCTGGTTGACCGGCTGGGATTGGCCAGTTTCGCTCTGGGCGCCATGGCATTTGCCCTGTTTTTTCTACAAGGCGGCCACAGCAGCGTACCACGGCGCTTTGCCAGCCACCTGCCCGAATGGGTAGCCAATGACCAGGGGGGCGCGGTGGCAGCGATGTTTGTGATCCTGGGCATGCTGTGGTTCGCCGGACGTATTGTCGTAGGGCTACTGCGTGCGTCCGATAGCGATGATCCTGGGGGCCGCCATCGCCTTGGGGAGCCACTGGATGCGGATCCTTCGCACGCTACTGGCTAGTGCCGTCCTGCTGCTGGCGGGTGGCGTGGCCCTCGCTGTGCTGACCGATGGCTACACGACCTTCACAACTGAAAGTGCGCGGCGTCTCAAGGTTCAGACCCAGCATCCACAGATGCCTGCCGTGGCACTCGAAACCCAGACCGGCGAACGCATCGATCTGATGGATTTGCGCGGCCGCTGGCTGGTGGTTGATTTCATCTACACCCGTTGTCAGAGCTACTGCCTGGCGCTGGGCGCTGAATTTACGCAACTGCAGGATCTGTTGGCAGCGCCCCTGGCATCGGGTGACGTACTGCTGCTGAGTGTCAGCTTCGATCCGCAATACGATACGCCAAAGCAACTAACTCGATATCTGCATCGATTTGGCAATCACCACCAAGGCTGGTTGGCGGCGCGCCCGGTCACTGCCGGCGATTTGCAGCGAATCAAGCAGGCTTTTGGAGTGATTGTGATTTCCGATGGTCTGGGCGGTTACGAGCATAACGCCAGCCTGCAGATCGTGGACACACAGGGGCGGCTCGTACGGATCCTGGATCGGGGCGAGGCAGCGCGCATTCCAGGGCTCTTGTTTCCGGGGGCGCGAAAATGATCCGGCGGTTGCCGGATCGGCGCGTCGCCACGATCGCGATCCTCTGGCTGGTACTACTGCTGCCGCCGGTGCGCCACGTGATGCAGGCTTCAATGACGGCGCTCATGCTGGTGCAGATTCCCCTGCTGGCCTGCACCGGCTATCTTCTGGGCCGACTGATGCCGGTGCGGTTCCTGCGATCCACCCAGCGCTGGGACGAAGGCGGCGTGACGGGCTTGATCCTGTCCAGCCTGGCCACCATGGCCTGGATGCTGCCGCGCATCCTTGACGCTTCGATCAACAGCCCCTGGGTAGCGCTGGCTAAGTTTGTAACGGTGCCCTTGCTGATTGGCCTACCCTTGGGCATTAGTTGGCCGCGTGCGGGGTTCGTCGCCAGGGGCGTTGTCATGCTGGAATTGGTGGCAAGCTGTTTTCGCATTGGCTGGCTCTATCTGATCTCGCCCGAGCGCCTGTGCAGCAATTATTTGCTGGACGATCAGCAGCGCCTGGGCCGCGCTTTACTGATCATCGGAGCCGTACTGGGGGCGGCCATGGCCTGGAAACTGCTGTTTGGCCACTTCAAGCTCAATCCGCCGCACTCGGACTCGGCCGGGGGTGATCCGAGTCGAATGAATCAAACACGACGCTAGTATTGACCTCCGATGCGAAAAAGCCGATTTACCGAAAGCCAGATCTTTGCGATGCTCGTGCAGGACGATTGACCCAAGACCTTGGGCGCGGAGAGTTCAACGCTTCAACAACCGTCTTGTCAGCAGCGCTCGCAAGTCCTTGCGCGTATCGCAAACGATAAAACCGTTAGACTGCTTTCCTCATCCCTCTTCCGACTACTCTGTGACCACACCCATCTTCTCCAATCTGCCGCTCTCCCCCGCCCAGCTCGATAACCTGGCGAATATGGGCTATCTGACCATGACGCCGATCCAGGCGCAGAGCCTGCCCGTCATCCTGGAAGGCCGCGATCTGATCGCGCAAGCCAAGACCGGCAGCGGCAAGACGGCGGCGTTCGGTCTAGGCATCTTGCATCACCTGGACCCTGCGCGGTGGGTACCGCAGGCGCTGGTCGTCTGCCCCACCCGGGAACTGTCCGAGCAGGTCGCCACCGAACTGCGCCGCCTGGCCCGCGCCGACGGCAACATCAAGGTGCTGACGCTGACGGGCGGCGCCTCTGCACGCCCCCAGAACGAATCGCTGGCGCACGGCGCCCACGTCATCGTCGGCACGCCGGGCCGCCTGTTGGACCACCTGGCGCGCCAAACGCTGGACCTTTCCGCCGTGCGCACGCTGGTGCTGGACGAAGCGGATCGCATGGTGGACATGGGCTTCTTCCCCGATGTGATGGAAATCGCCCGCGCCTGCCCGGACCGGCGCCAAACACTGCTGTTTTCCGCCACCTACCCGGAGAGCATCCGTGAGGATGTCGAGCACCTGCTCACGAACCCCGAGTTCGTCAAGGTGGACGCGGTGCATAGCGAAGCGCAGATCGAACAGCATTTTTACGAGATCGACGCGGCAGAGCGCTTCAACGCGACCGCCCTGCTGCTGCGTCATTTCCAGCCGGAATCGGCGCTCGCCTTCTGCAACACCAAGGCGGCCTGCGCCGAGCTGTCCGCTCATCTGAAACGGGCGGGATTCAGCGCGCTGGCGCTGCACGGCGACATGGATCAGCGCGACCGGGACGATGTGCTGGTGCAGTTTTCGAACCACAGCAGCAACATCCTGGTGGCCACGGACGTGGCGGCGCGCGGGCTGGACATTCCTTCGCTGCCCATGGTGATCAATGTCGAGCTGGCCCGCGATCCTCAGGTGCACACGCACCGAGTGGGCCGCACGGGCCGGATGCAAGAATCAGGGATGGCGCTCAGCCTATGCGCCCCGGATGAACACTATGTGGCGTCGCGCATTGCGCAGCAGCTTGGGCGCCCGCTGGACCTGAAGCCGCTGCCCCGCCCGCAGTCCGCTGGACGGCCCACCCAGGCGCCGATGATGACACTGCTGGTGCTGGGCGGCAAAAAGGCCAAGCTGCGTCCGGCGGATCTGCTGGGCGCACTGACGGGCGACGGCGGGCTGACGCGGGAACAAGTCGGCAAGATCAACATCACGGACCAGGTGTCCTACGTTGCGCTCAGCCGCGCCATCGCGCGCAGCGCCTTTCCGCGCTTGGAAAACATCCCGATCAAGGGCAAGAAGCAGCGAATGAAGCTGCTGTCGTGAACGGGCAGTTGTCCCCGACCAGCGACACGACTGGGTGCACCGCCGATTCAAGCAGTGTCCGCAAGGTGAAACGCCGGCTTACTGACAACCAATCCGCTGGCGTTCTCGCATTGTGCGTTGGCCCGGCGCCACACCCCACCCGCTATTATGTGACAAACCATGGGGAAAGCACCCAAGGATGGAAAACCTGAGGATCTGTGTAACCGCTGGCAAGATCCAGATTCCAGGCCCGGATTCCGGGCCCATAATTTCCATCATGAACGCTTTCATCGCACGCCGAATCGGCCAGTTTGCGCTCCTGCTGGCCGCAATATCCGCCCTGGGCGGATGCGCCGTCTACGAGCCTGCTCCCGCCTACTACTACGGTGACGGCGGACCGGTATACGCCGAGCCACCCGCCTACTACGGCCCGCCCCCTGTTTATGTGGCGCCCCCGAGCTTGTTCTTCGGCTTCAGGTCGGGCGGTTGGGGCCATCGGGGTTATCGGGGCCATGGGGGCTACCGGCACCACGACTGGGATTGAAACGTACGCGTGCTACCGTATGCGTTTCAATCCATCAAGAGGCCCGCGCATGCGCACTTACGGCGCCCAACTCATCGACGGCCACATCCACATCGAACCGCAGGATGCGCCCATTCCTCAGCCCGGACCACAGCAATTGCTGGTCCGCATGCGGGCGGCGGGTTTGAATCGCGGGGAACTTCTGGCGCTGCATGCGCAGCCTCGCCCACCCGGGCAGACGGCCAGCCTGGGCATCGAAGCGGCGGGTGAAGTCGTTCAGGCCGGGACCGACGCCCTGCCCTTCAAAGCCGGTGACCGCGTCATGGGGCGGTGCGGCGCCGCTTTTTCCGACTACGTGCTGCTGGACGCGCACGATGCCCTGGCCGTACCTGATCGCCTGTCCTGGCCACAGGCGGCGGCCATCCCGATCGCCACCATGGTCGTCTACGACATGCTGATAGCACAAGGCCGCCTGTCGGCGGGCGAATGGCTGCTGGTCACCGGGATTTCCTCGGGCGTGGGCGTAGCCGCCCTGCAGCTGGCCAAGGCGCTGGACGTCCGGGTCATCGGCACCTCGGGCTCGGCACAGAAACTGGTGGCCCTGAAACCGCTGGGGCTGGACGTGGGCCTATGCACCCGCGACGCCGACTTCCACGACGCCGTCATGGACGCGACCGGCGGCAAGGGGGTGAACCTGATCGTCAACATCGTCGGTGGCTCGGTCTTCGCCGAATGCATCCGATCCCTGACCTTCGAAGGCCGGCTGGCCACAGTCGGCTACATGGACGGCATACTGGAAGGCCGGCTCGATCTCGCCGCCCTGCACGCCAGACGCCTGACGGTCTTTGGCGTGTCCAGCAAAGGCTACGGCCCCGAGCAGCGCCAGCGCATCGTCCAGGGGGTCGCCGACCGGATCCTGCCACTGCTCGCCGACGGGCGGCTGACTCCCCTCGTCGACCGGGTATTCCCGTTCGACGAACTAGCGGCGGGCATTGCCTACATGGAATCCAACGGACAGCTGGGGAAGATCGTCCTGGGCGGCGACTGAGTCGCCCATTATTTGAGGTGCGTCGTCTCCTGCAGAAGGCTCAAGGCCTGCCGCACGCCATGCAACTGGTCCACCAGATGCAGGATGAGTTCGACGCCCGCATCATTGACGCCGAAATTCTGTTGCAGGTCCTGGATGAGCTCCACGCGCGCAATGTCGCACTCGGAAAACAGAACCTCGGAGGACGCCTCGTCCGGAATGAGCCACCGCTGCTCCAGCCAGAACTCCAGGGTCTGCTCCTGGAGGTTCGCGCTAATCAGAAATTCGTGTTTGGTCATGATCATGATGCTTCACCTGCGCGCGGATTGTGAGTCTTCCCCCTTTCCCATTGGGCGATGAACGCGTCGAGTTCGGGATCGGGCCGCTTGGGCAGCACGATTTTCAGCCGGACGAGCTCGTCGCCAAATCCCCCTTCGCGACGCGGCGCACCCTTACCCTTGAGCCGCAGTGTGGTACCGCTGCTGGAGTGTCCGGGAATCATCAGCATCACGTCGCCGGTGGGTGTCGGAGCCCGTACCTCACCACCCAGGATTGCTTCCGACAGCGATACCGGCAGTTCCAGGATGACGTCGTCCCCTTCCTGCCTGAAGCGCGGGTCGGGCAGGACCTCAACCTGGATGAGTGCGTCGCCCGGACGACCGGTGCCGTGCCCGGGCGCGCCCTTGCCCTTCAGGCGCAGCATTCGGCCATCCAGCATGCCCGGCGGAATAGTCACGTCCAGCGTGCTGCCATCGGGCAGTGTGATCCGCTTGCTGGCCCCGGTCACGGACTCGACGAAACGGATGGACAAGCTATACATCAGGTCTTCGCCGCGCCGATTGGCGTGGGCCTCGCGTCCGCGGCGCAGGATCTCGGCGAAAATGTCGTCGTCCGAGAAATCCGCGTAGGCCGCATCGCTGGTGTAGCGGTTCGCCTGATCATTCGAGGCAAAGTCGCGGTAGTATTCGCGCTTGGGTTGCTCCGCCCCGCCGGCATCAATCTCGCCCGCGTCGAATCGCAGACGTTTCTCGGGGTCGCTCAGCAACCCGTATGCCACCGAGACTTCCTTGAATTTTTCTTCCGCAGCCTTGTCGCCCGGATTCAGATCCGGGTGCAGCTTCTTGGCCAGGCGCCGATAGGATTTCTTGATCTCGCTGAGCGACGCGGTTCGCGCAACCCCAAGCACTGTATACGGATCTTGCACCATAAGCCTCGCTAGAACGTCACGACGTCAGTCAGATTACCATGCGGCATGGGTGACGCAAGTGATGTCGATACGGTCGGTCAGCTCAGCTTGCAGGAACTGCCCACCCCGGTGATCAGGCTACCGGGGTGGACTCAATCCGTGCTTCGGGGCCAAAAAAGGACAAGGGCTTACAGACAAAAATCTGTAAGCCCTTGGTAATGCTGGTCGGGACGGCGGGATTCGAACTCGCTACCCCTTGCACCCCATGCGTTTATATCAATCACAAGACCAAACCAAAACGCACAAGAGCGAACAAATAATCCTTTTAAACTCAATCAATTACATGAACCTCAAGAGGTTGCGTTGTGCGCTATAGTTCGCTTACATGCGCCTTCAGCCGCCGATTTTTAGTGTACGATTAGTGTGCATTGAAAATCTGACTAGGATGCAGGGGAAATGGCAAACACGAAAACGGTCAGGGAGATAGAGGCCCTCAAGCCAAAAAAATCTGCCTATCAGGTGACCGCGAGCCCAGGACTATCAGTGCGTGTAGCCACAAACGGCGTGAAAAAATGGGTGGTCAGGTACACAGTCGCAGGCAAACAGCGAGATGCCCGCCTGGCAGCTCCCTACGGATCAAAGCCAGCCGATGGCGTCCTCACCTTGGCAGAAGCACGGACCGAAACTGCCCGCATCCGTGCCCTTGCACGTCGAGGAATTGACTTCCAGGTCCAGGACGCCGAGCTACGGAAGCAAGCCACGCTCGTGCTCGCAGCCGAAGCTGAACAGCGCTACTGCATTCAGGACCTCTACAACAAGTGGATCACCACCGTAACGCGCCAGAACAATAACGCCGCCCTAATCGCCCTGTTCGCCCGGCACGTTTTGCCCACCATAGGAGGCATTGAACTTCGCAAGCTCACAGAGGGCGATATCCTCGCAATGCTGCGAAAACTTCGGGCCGCCGGAACCATCCGCACAATGCAGATGGTCCACGACAGCTTATTGCAAATGCTTCACTGGGCGGAAGACCGCGCGCCATGGCGTCGTCTGCTCGTGGAAGGTAACCCTGCAGACCTCATCGAAATAGGCAGGCTGCTACCCGCAGATTACGTCGAGGAACGGAGCCGAGTGTTATCGGGCTCAGAAATCCGGGAGCTTTCCGAAATCTTTCAACGCATGGATGCTGAATACGCAGCAGCTCCAGACCGCCGTAAGGCCAAGCGACCTGTAGATCAGAAAACCCGTATTGCAGTGTGGATTTGTCTCTCAACACTTTGCCGCATTGGTGAACTGCTATCAGCAGAATGGGCGCACATCGATCTGGAAAAAGGCATTTGGGATATCCCCGCCTCAAACCGAAAGAAAGTCCGAGTCGGCAGCGGGAAAAAAGCACGGATGATGGCTCAGGATCTCAAGGTCCACCTGAGCCTGTTCGCAAGGAGGAAATTTGCGGCCTTGCACACAATCACAGGGGGCAGCCGTTGGTGCTTTCCAGAGAACAAGCGCCCACCCGAGGGAGACGGCTCGCATCTTTGCCTAAAAACCGTCAGCAAACAGATTGGTGACAGACAAATTCGGTTCAAAAACAGGGCGAAGCGGCTCAAACACCGCGCCGCAGATAACTCTCTAGTGCTCGCAAACGGAACGCGCGGTGCATGGACGCCTCACGACCTCAGGCGCACCGGGTCAACCCTCATGCAAGCGCTCGACGTCCCCAGTGAGCACATCAACTGCTGCCAAGGCCACGCAATAGCCGGCGTGGACCCGCTGGATAAGGTCTACCTATTGTGGAAGTACTGGCCGCAGAAACAAGAGGCGTGGGACAAGCTTGGAGCCGCCATCGAGAAGATCTTGGCAGGGGAAAAAACTCCGGCGGACGATCCGCAATTCTCGGAAACCTCTCTGCAAAAGAAATAAAAACAGAATTCTGACGCCTTCTCCTATACGACTGCGTACAGCCCATTTCCGTCGGCTGGTCCAAAAGAGGCAAATCAGCCATGGACAACCACAATACGCAAAACCAGATTGTCAACACCCCCCATCACCCTCACCAGGCAGTCGCTCCCATAAAGCTCATGACCGCCCAAGAGGTCATGAACAGCCTAAAGATCTGCCGTACTACGCTCTACGCGTGGATCAGAGCTGGTCGACTCCCGAACCCCACAAAATTCGGCGAAAAGGTCTCCCGCTGGAACGAGGCTGATATAAACAGATTCGCGGCCAACGGGTTCAAACCCGACCCCTCACGCCCCTCCCCGGCTCTCGACATTCAGCCGCAAAAAGAGGAACCCGCAGCCCCGAGCCTACACTGACAATCAGTATATAGGCACCAACTTCAACTCCGCCGTGAGGTCAGCGGAGGGCATATTTTGTGCAGTTTGTTGTAACAGGTCAAAGACGAGGATTTTTTTGCTGATCTCGCGACACGTCCCAAGGACGCGTCGTGGAAATCTCCGCACCCACCGTGGCAATGGCCACGGTTCCCCCGCCTATCGGCGGATCAATAGCTTGTATCACTCCGACCGCTTCCAGTGGCCGATTGCCTCACCCTCTTCCTGGCTCGGGCACCAGGGCGCTTGCCCGCCCTGAACTCGTCAAGGGGATCGAAACAAGTGGCACGCGACGCACGCTACTCCCACTCCGAAAAAAGGCCAGGAAGGCTGCTCGCCGAAAATTGCTAGCCGTTCTACCGCAGGTAAAGCGTCTGGCACGCGCGCATGACCTATATGCAGTTTGCCTGACGTTAACGTACAAGGCCGCACATATGCATCAGGCAAGAGACCTTAGCAAGTTCTTAAAGCGGGTACGTGCACAGATCCAGCGCCTCTACCCAGGTGTACCGTTTCCATATTTGTCATCACTGGATCGCGCCGAGCGTGATTCAACCCTCGATGGCATGCTTCATTACCATCTGGTGCTGTGGCTGCCGCGGGGGTTCCGCCTGGAGCATGATCGGCTCGCCCGCTGGTGGTCCCACGGATCGACGTGGACTGAGCGCTGTAGGAACCTGCGAAATTGGGTGTGCTACATCACGAAGGCGACGAGTGCCGTATTTCCGGCAGGGGCGCGCCTTTACGGGTACGGTGGCCTGGACCTCGCTGGGAAATACGCCGTAGGACGTAGTGGCTGGCCGGTTTGGTTGACTCGCCTGATTCCGTATGGTGAGCACGCGAGGCGCATGGTCGGGGGCGGTTGGGTGCACATGGAAACGGGGGCTTGGTTCGAAAGCCCATGGCAATGGACACCTCGCGGGATCAGGCTCAAGGCAGGATCGGGCTGGTGGATAGGGCATCCCGCCTTCAAGCGGTGGGGTCGGTGAGCCCATGCACCATGATCCGGTGGAGGGCCACTACCAGTAACGGCTTACACCTGGTCCACCCCAGTTCCCGCCGCCTTCGTGTCCCCCCTGCTTGTCATACTTGCGAGATGTCAGCAATCGTTGGACGGTCTGCCATGTGCTGTCCATACATGCGATATACAGACGTTTCCTCTCATCAGTATTGCGAGTGGCTTCAACAGTTTCAGCGCAGTGCGCTTCGATACGAGCCTGTGTATTCCGGTCGATTGGTTTTGCTATATCTGCAAGATATGCGATTGCTGGATAGAGTAAGGCGGAGGAGCCGATTAGCAACACGACTGCAGATAACCTGGGGTGGCGCTCAATATACTTCATGTCCCGCTCTTACTTATTCGGAAGCCCTCAATTCGGCGGCACTCATCTTGGTCTTCATCACGGCCAGCATGGCAGTAGCACTTTTGTCGCCAGTTGCCGCTGCCTTCTCGACCCACCAATAGCCTCGCGATCTGTCTGCGGCACCACCCTTCCCCTCGAAGATCAGGGTGCCATAACCTACTTGCCCCGTTGGGTCACCGGTACTGGCAGACTTCTGAAACCAGTATCGTGAGCGTTGATAGTCCCGGGGAAACGGATTCTTCCCGCTCATGAACCCTATCCCCAGCGCGTTCTGATCCGCCACACTGCCATTTACCGCCTGCCGATATATCGTCGCGATTAGCCACGTCGGGTCGCCTTTAGCCGGCTCAGGTACCCCCTCGCCCTTACTGTTCAGACTGTCATGTGCCGCGAGCAGAATCTGTGGCCCGCTGGCGAGTGGCTGCTCTTCAGCGATCTTTCGTACTGCGGCATCCAACCGGCCCCATAGTGGGGGGCTTTCCTTGTACCTTGGGTAGATCACCATGAATTCGTTGACTTCCGCCAACCAAGCATCCTGCGCGTTCGGGTAAATCGCGTCCGATGATCTGGCTGGCGTGTTACCGCCCGTTGAGGCACCTTGCGTCGTTGAAGTGACCATAGGTGCCGCAGTCGGCACCGGCTTCGCTGAGGCCGCATGGGATGCTCCGAACGGCACTTCCTTCCATCCTCTCCGCATCATGCATGCATCATGAATCTCGTCTTGAACCCTCCGCGCCTGGACGGCCGCACCGAGTGCCAGGCCGTTGGAGAAACCAGAGGCGAAGCTATTGGCCGGCGAAGTCGTGACCGACCCACTGTAAAAACCAGAGGAGGTGTTACCCGTTGAGGTGTCGTAGGTTCGTATCTGGCCAGAGACGTAGCTGGTTGTGTTCATCGGCGCTATCGGAATAGGTGGCATCGGTGCAATTCCGTAGGCCACCTGCAGACAGTACGCATCGTCCAGCTTAAGTTGCCGATCCGCCAGCCCTGCATCCGTGATTGATGAATGCTGCCAGTTGGTAGCGCATCCGCTAATGCCAGCGACGGCCAGGAGCACGGCCCCGCATCTCCCCACTCTCATCTTTTGGCACCTCAAATGAAACTTGATGACAATAGATTATCACTCTGTAACGCGTCAAACGCGAAGAAGCGTGGCAAAGCTGACTCGAGGACTAATCCCGGCACTTGGTATCGAAGGCTTCTACACGACATCGGTTGCGCAGACTGTACACACCCCGAGGTTGGTATGAAGGCGGTCTGATGTGTGAATTCATTTGTCACAAAAAACGCCGGGACCAGCGACGCGTCCGGCGGCGCCACGGAATTTTTTTCCGTGACTGGGGCTGCAGGTAGCCATTTCCTGCAGCAAAGAGAGTTTGGTTAATGGGCGGTGCTGGTCCAGTGCGCCTGCGCCTGAGAGGGCCTGTTCCTTGGCCCGGGGCTGTCATTAATTTCGTGTTTGAGGCATAACATGACGCCAAGGAGTGTCTATGCCACGCAAACCAAGAACCCAGCCAGCCGCGCTGCCGACCATTGCTCCAGAGTTGCTGGAGTCGTTCGGTCACGGTCCGATGACG
>JAHRWZ010000065.1 GCA_019104865.1 Castellaniella sp.
GCGCCAGGCCGATGACGAAGCCGCCGATGGAATGCCCGATCACGTCGATGGCCTGGTCCGGGAAGTCCAGGGCGGTGTAGCGCAGCACCCCTTCGAAATCGTTCAAGCCCCAGTCGACCCAGTCGGCTTTGAATCGGCGCAGGGAGCCCCGGCGCGATTCGCCGATGCCGCGATAGTCGTAGGTCACGACATCCCAGCCCTGCGCGTGCAGGTATTCGGCGAATCTCGCATAGTAACGGCAGCGCACCGAGGTCGCGGGATTGATGATCGCCACCGGGGGCGGGAGGCCGCCCGCCCGTGCGTGGCGCCATAGATGGCCCCCCAGAGGATAGCCGTCGGCCGCGGGGATTTCGATGGATTCCGGCATGGCGTGTTCTGGTGTTCAGTGGGGGGCGTCGAGCATTTCACCGATGGCCGAGCCGATCTTGCGGACCGCCCATTCGGTGCGGGTCGTGAAAACCGAGGCATGGCTCAGGCGCATGCAGTTCCTGTATTTGCCGGCAGCCGAGAAGATGTTGCCGTGCGCGATGACGATGCCGTTTTCCCGCAGCATCGGGTCGAGCGCGTGCGTGTCGAACGGTTCCGGCAACTCGATCCACAGGGTGAAGCCGCCTTGCGGGTGGCTGATGCGGGTGCCTTCGGGGAAATGGCGCCGCACCCATTCGATCATGACGTCTCGCTGGCGTTGATACTGGCGCCGCATCCGGCGCAGGTGGACCGGATAGTGTCCCTTTCGCAGGAACTCGGCGACGGCGATCTGCGGCAACGGGGCGGTCGGGCCCGAACTGGTGTACTTCATGCGCAGCACCTTGTCGAAATACCGTCCTGGCGCGATCCAGCCCACCCGCAGCCCGGGCGCCAGGGTCTTGGAAAATGAGCTGCACAGCAGGACCCGGCCGTCCTCGTCCAGGGCCTTCAGGGCGTGGGGGCGGGGCCAGCCATAGACGAGGTCGCCGTAGATGTCGTCCTCGATGATGGGAACGTCGAAGCGCTGCGCCAGCCGGATCAGACCCCGCTTGCGATGTTCGGGCATGGTGTAGCCGAGCGGATTGCTGGCATTGGGAATCACCAGGATGGCCTTGACGGGCCAGCGTTCCAGCGCGAGTTCGAGAGCCTCCAGGCTGATTCCCTGGACGGGGTCCGAGGGGATCTCGAATGCCTGGACGCCGGCCTCCTTCAGGATCTGCATCGTGCCGTGATAACTGGGGGAGGCGATCGCCACGATGTCGCCCGACGCGCACAGGGTCCGTATCGCGCATGACAGTGCCTCCTGGCAACCGGTCGTGACGATCAGCGCGTCTGGCCCGACCTGGTAGCCCGCGTCCACGGCCAGCCGGGACAGTTGCTCGCGCAGGGCGGGAACCCCCTGCATGTCGTTGTAGTGCAGGCTGGCGATCCCGGCGTGCCGCCCCTCCCGGGAGAGCGCCGCCTGCAGAGGGCGCAGGCTGGGGCTCTCGACATCCGGCATGCCCCGGCCCAGCTGGATCGTTTTCCCTTCGCGCTCCAGTTCCAGCAGGTCCTGGACCTGCCCCCAATCCGAGACATCGATCGGTCGCAGCGTGGGCTTGCCCATGCTGGGCAGTCCGGACGTCGCACGAGCCGTCGGCACGTACCAGCCGGAACGGGGCCGCGCCTCCGCCAGGCCCGACATTTCAAGCCAGCGGTAGGCCTGCTGGACAGTCGTCAGGCTGACGCCGTGCTCGGCGCTCAGGGTCCTCACGGAGGGCAGGCGGCTGCCTGCCGCGTACAGGCCCTGTTCGATGCGGTCGCCGAGGGTGTCGGCGAGATTCAGATAGCGGCTCATCGATCGTGTGGTCCGTGCCATGGGATCCCGAAGGATCGTCCATCACTGTAGGGGTGTTCTGGCCCTGGAAGAAGATACAGATTCAGGAATTTTCAGCAATTCAGACGGTGATATGTCCATTGTGTATCGAAAAAAACGATTATGACTGTGTATTCAATACACAGGCGCGATCCGTGAAGATGGTTCCGTCGGTCCACGGGGGCCGATCGTCCACAAGAACGGAACATGATGTCTTCGACCGACCTGACGCCCGCCGATGCTTCCTTGACTCCCGCGACCCGCTGGATGGTCGTCATTTCCGGCGGGATCCTCATGGGCCTGTCGCTGGGAATCCGGCATACGCAGGGCCTGTTCATGCAGCCTGTGACGTCCGGCCATGGCTGGTCCCTGGAAACGTTCGGGCTGGCCTTGGCCTTGCAGAACCTCGTCTGGGGTCTGGCGCAGCCCGTGACCGGCCTGGTGGCCGACCGCCACGGCTCCGGCAAGGTGCTGTGTCTCGGGATCCTGGCGTACGGCCTGGGCCTGTATCTGATGGCGCAGGCCCGGGAACCGGCAGGCTTCATGGCGGCCAATGGCGTGTTGGTCGGCATCGCCCTGTCGGGCACGGCCTTCGGCACCGTCTATGGCGCCCTGTCCCGTATTTTCGAGCCACGGCTGCGCAGTTGGGCATTGGCCGTCGCCGGCGCCATCGGCGGCCTGGGGCAGTTCTGCCTGGTGCCTTTCGTTCAGCGCCTGCTCGCCGAGACGGGCTGGCGAAACACCGCGATCATGCTTGGCCTGCTCGTGCTGGCGAGCCTGCCGCTGGCCGTGCCGCTGCGGGCGCGCCCCCAGGAAAGGCTGGAGGGCGTTCCGGACCGTCCCGTCGGCGCTTCCGTCCGGGACGCGATGCGTCGACGGGGGTTCTGGCTGCTGAATCTGGGGTTCTTCGCCTGCGGTTTCCAGTTGGCTTTCATCGCGACCCATCTGCCCGCCTACTTGCTGGAGCATGGGCTGAGCCTGGAGCAGGCCGGCACGGCATTGGCCTTGATCGCGCTGGCCAATATTTTTGGTACCTATGCCTGCGGCCGGTCGGCCGGGCTATGGCGCGTCAAGCATCTGCTGGCGGGATTGTATGCAGTCCGGGTGGCGGCCATGCTGCTGTTCCTGTCGATGCCGGTGACGGCGGCGAGCGCCTACGCCTTTGCCCTGGTCATGGGGTTCCTGTGGCTGGGCACCGCCCCGATGACCAACGAACTGGTGTTGCGGATGTTCGGCCTGCGTTACATCGCGACCCTGTTCGGCATCGTGTTCCTGGGCCACCAGGTCGGCGGCTTTTTCGGCGTGTGGCTGGGGGCGTGGGTCTACGACCTGACCCATTCCTATGACTGGCTCTGGATCGGCGCGATCGTCATCGGGTGCGTCGCCGCCGCCGCGCACTGTCTGATCGACGATGCGCCTCTGGCGGCATCGGACAGGCCGGGCCTGCGCGCGGTGCGGTCATGAGGGCGGCGCGGCGCGGCGTGTTCGGGCGCGTTCTGCTGGCCGGGGCAGGAGCCTGGGCGCTGGGATGGACGTTCCTGGCCTGGCGGGAGATCGACCTGCTGCTTGTTTTGTTCAACCGGACTTATGGATGCGGATGATGAATGATGGTCTTGATTCGACGAGACCGGCCTGCTGGAGGCGGGCCGTGATTGATGGGTGTTCGGCCATCCTGCGCAGCGTTCGACGCCGGCTCGGCCGCCGCCAGGATCTGCGCCATCTGCTCGAGCTGGACGACTACCTGCTCGAGGACATGGGTCTGTCGCGCGATTGGTTCATCGCCGAACGGCGCAGGCGGGGGATCCTGCCGGGGTTCCTGGACATGAGCGGGCGCCGCCTGGTCCGCAGCGGAATCCGGCACGCGCGGGAAATGCGCGACGGTTTCTGGTGAGTCGGGCAGGGCTGTGCACGACGAAAAGGCCACCTGAAAGTGGCCTTTTTGCGCGATGAACAGCTTGAATCTTTGGTGGGCGAAAAAACGGTCATCAAACTGCCACACAAGCAAGGCTGGATAAGCATTCGCACATCGCTCAAACCGCCCGTCTCCGCGGGATTCCGATGCTGCCAATCCTGCTTGTATACTCCTGTTTGAAGGGTCCGAGTTCTACACCAGAACGGTTTGAAGTGCATTGGCAAGATCCATGGCCTCTTGCCAGTAATGATCCGCGGACCAATAAGGAAAGATTCGGGCGAATGGCTGATACGTACTGGAACTTAGTTTGCCAGTTGTTTGAGTTTGGTCAGAAACGCTGCCTCCAACGCTTCCGCGTTACGACCATAGTGGGCCTCTCGATGGTGGTGCGCGCACAGCGCAATGACGTTGTCCACCGTATCCGGACCGTCATTGGCCAATGCGATGATGTGATGCGCCTCTAGATAGCGAGTCCCGTCGGGTAACTCGAAACCTGGTGTACCACAATGCATACAATGACCCTGTGCTCGCTCCAATACATGTTTGCGAACGGCATCATCACGACGATACCCGGTTGTTGCTATCGCCACTCGATTAGGGTGCGCTGTTCCGGGTGGAGCGAGGCCAATATCATCAATTGCACTTGGAAAGGGGTCGATTATGGAAACCGAGTTATTTATGATGGCGTCAACGGCGACCTCACCCGAAACATATGCGACTAGCCCTGGAGGTTCGACTGCAAAGCGAAGGACAAGGACTTTGTGATCCATAGATAATCTGCGCTTTCTTGGATTGGCTTTTGGATCTTCTGCTTCACACAGAATGCCATACGTATCATAGTGACCAGTTATAGCTTGCTGAATCGTTCTGTGCAGTTCTCGTGCGCCGATTTTGGTGTTTTTGGGTGATTCGACATTATTCCAATATACATACCTCCCATTTATCAACCGATCCGCCCAAACGGTAAATACGGCACGGCGATCAGTGTCGGAGATGCCGCACCATCGATCCAGTTTATTCTTCAGTGGAGTACCCAGCCGTTCGCATAGTGCCGAAAAGGTCAAGGCATCGGTGGATGCTGTGGCAATTGAATCGCTTAGTCTTGTCGGAGGATTTAGT